>NZ_AP019649.1:0-740970 GCF_009938165.1 Vibrio taketomensis | reverse complement strand
AGCCTAAAAACTCGTTAATATGACCTCTTTGAAGCGATTTCGGCAGTATTAATTGAATAAGAATTGCATAAAACTGCATAATCCACGGTACGAGGCACTAAACAAACCACAAAGTGCCTCAAACATCACCGTTACTACGTTCCAATAATTGTCATACGTAGTTCGAAATTTGTAGAACTCTTGAGATACATCCTTTGCGTTAGGACTAATACTTAAGTTTTGCAACAAACACACCATCCTAGGATTATCCTCGTGCCCTCCTTGGCTAACCGAGAAACCCAAGTCTGACCAAAACTTAACTCGTTTTAAATGCTGGATCTCTGGGTTCTCATCGCCGATTGAGCTAAGGTTGCCATAACATTTGGTTGCACTAAGTAATGTTGGTTCCATAATGCTTTTATAGAGCTCGACTAAAATTGAGACAGCAAGTGAACTGTACCCTACTTGCTTCTGGTAGCTGTAAAGGTCAACAAACCTTATCTTGTTATAAAGATCATCAAACTCCGTCATAACCCATGCTTTATGATCAAGCCGACCATCCGTTAGCCTTTCACTCACTTTAACATCAACCGTCATCCTTGTAGGGCATCACATATATCTAGCTCTACCACTAAACCATCCTCTCAAAAGTTAATTCAATGTCTTTCAAGTATTCAGCTTTCATAGATATCTCTCCTATTTGAATCAAGGACGACTATGCAGGCATACTGAACTATTTTGATAAAGAGCCTGTTTTTGGCGACAGCTTCTCAATAAATTTCACATGATAATCAGAATTTTAGTTTGAATTAGTGGCAGTTAGTGAATGGAGATCAAAGACAGGCTCCAGCTTTATGGGTTCATAGGGGGCGAGATCAGCCAACACCCTCCCCATATCCATGAATCGGCGTAAAATTTATCTCATTTTCCAATTACCCGCATTAATACATCACAAAGATAATCAGCATTCATATATAATCGGAGCAATTTTATTGTCTCTGTACGTATCATGACTAACAACAACTTCTCTCAAACCGCTGCCTTTATCTGGTCAGTGGCTGACCTGCTTCGCGGTGACTTCAAACAATCTCAGTACGGTCGTGATCCTGCCGTTTACCCTGCTTCGTCGCCTTGAGTGTGCTTGAGCCAAGCAAAGATGCCGTGGTTGCCGAGCATGAACGCATTAAGGCGATGAACCTGCCAGAAGAAGCGCAGGAAAAGTTCTTACTACGTGCAACACAATCACCAGCGCAGCCTGATGGTTTGTCGTTCTTCAACACCTCGCCAATGAACCTTGGCAAGATGGGGCAAAGCAACATCAAGGCGAACCTTGAGAATACGTGCAGTCATTCTCCAAAGATGCGCGTGAGATTTTCGAGCACTTCAAGTTCGATGAATTTGTTGGTTTGCTGGAAGATGCCAACCTGCTTTACAAAGTGGTGAAGAAGTTTGCCACCACCGACCTTAGCCCAAGTAATATCTCTAACTACGAGATGGGTTTGGTGTTTGAAGAATTGATCCGCCGCTTTGCGGAAAGCTCGAATGAAACGGCGGGTGAACACTTTACCCGCGTGACATCGTGCGCCTGACTACCTCATTGGTATTTATGGAAGACGATGAAGCCCAACCAAAGACGGCATCATCCGCACCATCTATGACCCAACAGCGGGTACAGGTGGCTTCCTCTCGTCAGGCATGGAATACGTGCACGAACTTAACCCGAAAGCAGTGATGCGTGCATTTGGTCAGGAGCTAAACCCTGAGTCTTACGCTATCTGTAAGGCAGATATGCTGATCAAAGGGCAAGATGTTAGCCGCATCAAACTAGGCAACACCTGTCGAATGACCAACTGCCAGCCGACAAGTTTGACTACATGCTGTCTAACCCGCCGTTCGGTGTCGATTGGAAAAAGATTGAGGGTGAAATCAAAGACGAGCACGAACAAAAGGCTTTGATGGACGCTTTGGCGCAGGCTTGCCGCGTGTTTCTGATGGCTCGCTTCTGTTCTTGATGCACCTTATCAGCAAGATGCGTGATAAGAAGAACGTCGATAACCTTGTTACTGATGGTGGTCGTATTGGCATTATCCTTAACGGTTCGCCGCTGTTTACAGGCGGTGCGGGTAGTGGTGAAAGTGAAATTCGTCGCTTACATCTTAGAGGCTGACCTACTTGAAGCCATTGTCGCGCTACCAACCGATATGTTCTACAACACAGGCATTGCGACCTACGTTTGGGTGCTGACCAACAAGAAAGACCAGAGCGTAAAGGCAAAGTGCAGCTTATCAATGGTGCCAACTTAAGCAGCAAAATGCGTAAGTCGCTGGGTTCTAAGCGTCACTTCCTGACCGATGATGAAATCCGCGCCATCACCAAGAACTTTGGTGAGTTTGTTGAGGTGGATACCCTGACAGAAAGTGGCAAACCACTAACCGCTAAGATTTTTGATACGCATGAGTTTGGCTACCGCCGCCTGACCATCGAGCGCCCACTGCGTCTTTCTGCGCAAATCACTGATGCAGCGGTGGAATCACTGCGCTTTGCACCTAAACCATTTAACGCGGTAATGCAGGCTGTCTTTGAGCAGTTCGGCTCCGAGTGGAATGAAGAGACTTATGGCTCACTGATTGACGTAGAAACCGAAGTGCGTGCGCTGATCAAAGCCGACTTCCCTGAGCTGAAAGAAAAGCAAATCAAAGACGTATTGGACAGCAAACTTTGGCTTAGCCAGAAAGCCCTAATGGATGCAGCAAAAGCTCTGCAAGTTGCCGTGGGCGACAAGCTTGGCGGAAAGGCGCAGCAATCTGACGACTTCAACCAGTTTGAGCTGGCCCTCAAAGGCGCATTCAAGGCTACTGGCATCAAGTTCGACGCCAAGCAGAAGAAACAGTTTACCGATGCGATTACTTGGAAGAACCAAGACGCTGAGCCTGTGATCAAGAAAGTGCTGAAAGAAGATGCGCAGCCGTTGTACGGGGCTTTCGACTACAAAGGAAAAGTGGTTGAGTTCCAACAGGATGGCGACCTGCGTGATAACGAGAACGTGCCGCTAGATCCAACAGTGACCACATCAACCTAATCGAAAGCTACTTCAAGCGCGAAGTGCAGCCACACGTTGTCGATGCGTGGATTAACGCAGACAAGCGCGATGACAAAGACAATGAAATTGGTGTGGTGGGTTACGAAATCCCATTCAACCGCCATTTCTATGTTTACCAGCCACCACGTGTGCTGGAAGCCATGATGCCGATTTGGATGTCGTGAGTGCAGACATTATGAAGCTACTGCAAGAGGTGCATTCATAATGGGTAAGTATCAGGCATATCCGGAATATCAGGCTTCAGGCATCAGCAGCTTAGACACGCTTCCGTCGCACTGGAACACAAAACAAGTTCGATACCTTTTAAAAGATGGTGCAGAGGGAATTAAAATTGGGCCATTTGGAAGCGCATTAAAACTTGAAGACATGGTAGAAGATGGCATTTTGTTTTTGGACAAGAAAATGTAATCAAAAAACTTTCTCTTGGAAGAGAAGAATAAGTGACTCTAAGTTCAAGGAAATGGAGGTCTACAAAGCGACTCCCGGTGACATACTAATTACCATGATGGGAACGAGTGGTAAATGCGAGATCGTACCAGAAACGGCAGCGTTGGGGATTATTGACTCTCATCTACTTCGATTGAGAGAGAGACATGGTAAAGTCTGATTTCTTCAAATTGTTAATCGATGAATCTCCAAGTGGCTTTTCAAATTAGGCAGCAAGGTAAAGGCTCCATCATGCATGGTTTGAATTCAAGCATTGTTAAAAGCTTGTTCTTACCTTTGCCGGATATTGAAGAGCAAAGCGCAATCCTTTCTTTTCTCGAACACGAAACCGCCAAAATCGACACCTTGATCGAAAAGCAGCAGCAACTGATTAAGCTGCTTAAAGAAAAGCGTCAAGCGGTTATCAGCCATGCGGTGACCAAAGGATTGAACCCGCAAGCACCAATGAAAGATTCTGGTGTGGAGTGGTTTGATGCCGTGCCTCTGCACTGGAAAATTATGGAGTTGAAATTCAGTGCGGCGGATGGATATAAAACATTCACCGATGGTGATTGGATTGAAAGTCCTTACATAACCGATTCTGGTGTACGGTTACTTCAAACTGGAAATGTTGGCATAGGTGAATTTAAAGAAAAAGGTTTTAGATACATTTCTGAATCATCTTTTAAAAATTGAATTGCACCGAAGTGAAGCCTAATGATGTCCTTATTTGCCGTTTAGATGGTCCAGTGGGCCGCTCTTGCTTGGCTCCAGATTTAGGAGTCAAAGTCATAACTTCTGTGGATAACGCAATTCTAAAACATCGAGACTTTGATGCAAGATTTATGTCTACCTGACTAACTCCACTCCTTGGCTAAGATGGATTCAAGATTTATGTAGAGTAGGTGGTGGTTTCCGCTTAAGAATTAGCCGGACAATGTTAGGGGAGCAACGTATCCCCGTACCGCCTTTAGATGAGCAAATTTCAATCGCTGATATGCTTGATGAGCTTAGCGATAAACATTTACGTTGTATCGAGCAAGCTGAAAAATCAATCGTTCTTTGAAAGAAAGGCGAACTTCGCTCATTTCGGCAGTCGTCACTGGCAAGATCGACGTCCGTAATTGGCAGAGAATGAATCAACGAGCGAGGATGAATGCTGTGACGCTGTATAAGTTTAGAACGCTGGATCGCTTCGAATTCATATTGGACATCATCGTAAACAAACGCTTATACGCTGCTACCTTTGAGTCTATGAATGATCCTATGGAGGGTTTTATACTTATGGAAGTGATATTCCTTCTGAGGCTTTAGCTGCACTAGAAAGCCATAAAAGTTCTCTAAGGTTTTGTTCATTAGCAAAGTACAGCAATAACCTTTGATGTGGCGCATTATGCCGATGGTAACCGAGGCATAGCAATTGGGGTTGAGCTTGACGAATCGGCAGATTTAAGAGAAGTAAATTACGAATCTCAATCAAATCTAATCGCTTCTGTACCTACGACGCTCGAAAGGGCTAAAATGTGCTTTCTTGCAAAGCCAGTTATTGGCACTACGAGGAGGAGATAAGGTCTTCGCTCAAACGGGTAATTTTATTCCAGTACAAGTGAAGGAGATTATTTTTGGTGAAAAGGCTGATGACGCACAGAAAGCTTTGTTAAAGGCAATTGTCCAAGCAATAGACCCATCAATTAAACTAAAGGACTGGACGGAAGATATGGTCTACTGTCACGTTACTCCTGTTTACAATCTGAACGTGAGACAGGAGAGCCATGATGTCTAGAGATTCAACTGTCGAAAGGGTATTTCAGGACGACATCATCAGCCAGATGGTGGCTAATGGCTGGGTGCAAGGCACTGGTGAGGGCTACAATCGCGAATCGGCTCTTTCGAGGCGGATGTGCTGACCTTTATCAAACAGACGCAGCCGAAAGAGTGGAGAAGTTCTGCAAAGTCTTCCCGACTGACTCAGAACGCCACTTTCTTGATGCCTTGGTTACAGCTTAAAAGCCGATGAGAACGCCACTGATCGTGCGTCACGCACCTTTGGTACTTTGTTGCGTCATGGTTTGAAAATCCGCAATGCCCGTTTTGAATTGTGTCAATTTAAGCCAGAGCATAACCTCAACCCTGAAACTTTAGCACGTTACCAGCACAACATTTTCCGTATTGTGCCTGAGCTGGTTTACAGTCCCACATTTCAAAAGAGCAGGCCACGCAAGCTGAATTTGAAGCAACGGGTAAAAAGCGACAGCCTTGAGCGAACAACCTGTTTTGAATAAAACAGCGCAAAGCGCTGGCGCATTGACTTGTGCTATTCGTTAATGGTTTGCCAGTTTCTACCCTTGAGCTGAAATCTGAGTTCAAACAAGCGGTCGAAAACGCCATTGCGCAGTACAAACTGACCCGTTTACCGAAAGACCCAGCCACTAAAAGCCAGAACCGCTTTTGAGCTTTAAACGCGGTGCCTTAGTGCATTTCGCTGTAAGCCAGTATGAAGTTCACATGGCAACCAAGCTAGCGGGTGACCAAACGTTTTTCTTGCCATTTAACAAAGGTACGCATGATGGTGGCAAGGGCAATGACATCCCTGAAGATGAAAACCGCTACGCGACTGATTACCTGTGGAATGAAGTATTAACGCCAGACAACCTGCTCAATATCATCGGGCGCTTTATCCATCTTCAAATTGAAGAAAAGGAAGACTGGGAAGGGCGTAAACCAAGAAAGAAACTCTGATCTTCCCGCGTTACCACCAGTGGGATGTAGTAACAACTGGTTAACGCCGCGATTGAGGGCACTGGCAATAAATACCTGATCCAACACAGTGCGGGTTCGGGTAAATCTAACTCGATTGCATGGACAGCACACCAACTCTCGACCCTGCATGATGCTAACGGCAACAAGTTTGATTCGGTGATTGTGGTGACTGACCGCACCGTACTGGATGACCAGTTACAAGACACCATCTATCAGTTTGAACATGCCGATGGCGTGGTGGGTCGCATCAACCGCAAAGAAGGCGATGGCTCTAAATCAGAGAAGCTGGCAACGGCACTGGAAACGTCTCAGCCAATCATCATCGTGACCATTCAAACGTTCCCGCATGTGTTAAAGGCGATTGAGAACTCAACGTCACTGAAAGAGCGTCGTTACGCCATCATTGCCGACGAAGCGCACTCATCACAAACAGGTTCAACCGCTCGTCAGCTAAAGAAGTGTTGATGACGGATGAAACCGATGATGACACCGAGCTTTCATCTGAAGATATTCTCGATGCCACCATTGCTGCGCGTCGAGGCAGTGCCAACCTGAGCTATTACGCCTTTACCGCAACGCCAAAGCCTAAAACTCTGGAGCTGTTTGGTCGCAGACCCGATCCCGAGCAACCTGCGTCTAAACGCAACTTGCCAGTGGCTTACCATATCTACTCTATGCGTCAGGCGATTGAAGAGGGTTTCATTCTTGATGTGCTGAAGAACTACACCAACTACAAGGTGATCTATCAGCTCAAGCAAAGCTCGAAGCTGATGACAAAGAGGTGATTCAGGCAAAGCCAGGTGAAGCTTAATAACTGGGTGCGCCTGCACGACCATAACATCTCGCAAAAGTAAAAGTGATTGTCGAGCACTTCAAAAGAACGTGATGGGCTTATTGGGTGGTCAAGCCAAAGCAATGGTGGTTACCAGCTCACGTAAAGAGGCAGTGCGGTATAAACTGGCGTTTGATAAGTACGTGTCTGAACATGGTTATGCGGGCATTCGCGCCATGGTGGCATTCTCTGGTGAAGTGGAATTTAACGCCGCCGACCCAGACAGCACTGCGTTTATGGATCAGAAGTTCACTGAGCACAACATGAACCCTGATCTTAAAGGTCGTGAGATGCGCAAAGCCTTCAACACTGATGATTATCAGGTAATGCTAGTCGCCAACAAGTTCCAGACGGGCTTTGACCAGCCGAAGCTCTGCGCCATGTATGTTGATAAGAAGCTCGCTGGCGTTGAGTGTGCAGACGCTCTCGCCTGAATCGTACTTATCAGGGTAAAGCAGAGTGCGGCACCTTTGTGCTCGACTTCTACAACGATCCGCAAGACATTCTTGACGCTTTCCAGCCTTACCAAGTGGCTGAGCTTGAGGATGTCTGACCCTGACAAGATCTTTGACCTATCAGAAAAGCTGCGTGCAAGCGGCATCTTCTTATGGACAGAGGTTGAGCAGTTCGTTGATGCTTTCTTTACCAAGAACAAATCAATGCAGCGATCAGCAACATCTGTAAGCCTGCGGTAGACCGTTGGCGCAAGCGTTACAGCTCTGCGGTAGAGGAATATATTCGTGCCAGAGCATGTTTGAGCGCACCAAGAAGACAGGCGATGCGGTGTTGATTGCCAATGCAGAAAACAGCTTTAAAGAGTGCAAGCAGGAGAAAGACCGCTTAGATCTTCAAGAAAGACTTGGGCAGCTTTGTTCGCTTCTATGAGTTCATGTCGCAGATTGTCGATTACGACGATAAAGAGCTAGAAAAGCTGAGCTTGTGCGCGCGCCATCTACGCCCAATGCTGCGCGAGAAAGTCATCGAAGAAGACGAGCTTGATCTTGGCAACGTGGTGATGAGCCACTACCGCTTATCAAAGATCCGTCAGCAAGACATTCAGCTTCAAGAGAATACGCCAGAATACAAACTTCAGCCCGGTAATGACGTTGGTACCGCGAAAGCCAAAGACAAGAAAGAAGAGTTTTGTCTTTGATTATTGAGCAGCTCAACGAGGTGTTTGTTACTGACAACCTGACTGACAAAGACATGATCAACTATGCCTTTACGGTGCGTGACAAGCTCACTGAGAACGAAACGGTCATGAGCCAAATTGCCAATAACACCCGCGAACAAGCCATGCTGGGCGACTTCCCGCGTGCGATTGATGATGCGATTCTAAATAGCAGTGCTGCACACCAAGAGCAGATGATGCAGCTTCTATCTGATCCAAGTAAAACGAAACAGTTCGCCAGAGTCATATTTGATATGTTGATGGCTAGGTAGTTTGAGTTACTAGATATGGAATGGGTTATAACTTTACCTAAATACCACGAAATTATGCCGTTTGCTCTTTCATTCTTTGCCGAGCATGGCGCACAGAAGTGACGTAATTCTGAAACATGGCTAGCTAAATCAATGGACGTGTCTGAAGAGGCATTACTCATTGAATATGAATCGAGTAACGGGAAATAAAAGAATTAGACTCAGATTTCTGGGATCAAATGGAAAATGAGAAAGTAGAATGACTGGACTTTTGAGTAGTCGATCTAGTCATCCCTGCTGATGCTAAACGACAATTATCGGCTAAGTATTTGACTCGCATCTGATTATAAAACAACCAAAGTGGTAACACATCCGTAACACGCTAGGCTTAAAAGGCTTAGCGATACATAGATGGACACTGGTAGATTAGTTATCAACTCCGCCAGCTCCACCAAACGTTTGGAAGGGCCAACTCGAAAGAGTTGGCCCTTTTTATATTCAGATAAATAGCTTCAAACGAGATCCCCTCAACTTCCAATTTCACGCCCGTTCCCCTCCCTTACCTAACTCATTGGTAACACATTTAGTAACACGCGCTTAAAAAAACAATTAGCCATATAGACGTCTATTAGTTGACAGAGCTCAAGTGTCCGATTAGTCTGCTTGGCTTATTTATTGATAATGTTGTCGTTCACATGTCTAATTCTAAAAATACTAATAAAACTATCGCACCATCGGCGCTTGCACTGCTGCCTTTGATTGTGTTCCTCGCACTGTTCATTGGTGTGGGTACTTATTTATCTTTACAGGGTGTAGATTTCGCTTTTTATCAACTGCCAGCCCCGATTGCGGCGTTGCCTGCGGTGATCCTTGCACTGTTACTAAGCAAAGATAAGCTCAATCATGCTATTGAACATTTTATGCGTGGTGTCGGTCATCAAGACATCATCGCGATGTGTTTGATCTACTTGCTTGCTGGTGCTTTCGCTGCTGTTGCAAAAGCCTCTGGTGGTGTCGATGCCACGGTAAACCTCGGTTTATCGGCGATTCCTACTAGCATGATTTTGCCAGGCATCTTTTTGATTTCTGCCTTTATTGCCACGGCGATGGGCACATCAATGGGTACCATTGCGGCGGTTGCTCCCGTAGCACTCGGTATTGCTCAATCTGCCGGTATGAGCCTCCCATTAACGGCAGGCGTAGTACTTAGCGGCGCGATGTTTGGTGATAACCTTTCCATTATCTCTGACACCACTATTGCAGCCACCCGTTCGCAAGGGTGTGATATGAAAGATAAATTCAAAGAAAATATTCGTATTGCGCTTCCAGCAGCCTTTGTCGCGTTGGTAATTTTTGCCTTCAATAACACTGCAACTCAAGTTCCTGAGACTGGTCCTATTGAATGGCTAAAAGTTCTACCTTACGTAACGATTTTAGTGCTTGCAGTGTCAGGCATTAACGTATTTGTTGTTCTCACCATCGGCATTCTTCTGGCTGGCGGAGTAAGTCTGTCATCGATTGATGGCTATGGCCTAACTAACTTTGGGCAAGATATCTATTCTGGCTTTGGTAATATGCAAGAGATCTTCCTGCTATCCATGCTAATTGGTGGTTTGAGTGAACTGATGCGCCGCCAAGGTGGTTTAGCGTTCCTGACCAATTTCGTCAGTGGCATCATTCGCACCTTTGGTTCAAGCCACTCTAAACAAGCGAATGGCCGCGCAAGTGAATTGGGTATCGCAGCCCTTGTATCTATGGTGAATACCTGTACCGCAAACAACACCGTTGCAATCATTGTCTCTGGTAGCGTGGCGCGCCAACTAGCAGAAGAGAATAACGTCTCTCCTCGCCGCTCAGCTAGCCTATTGGATATCTTCTCGTGCGTTGTTCAAGGTGTATTGCCATACGGCGCGCAAGTGTTGCTACTAGGCTCGGTATTTAGTCTTTCTCCATTGGAGATCGTAGCAAACTCATACTACTGTTTTGCTCTTGCAATCACGGCGATTGTAGCGGTATTTATCAAGCATCAAACTCGTCAGCCAACCTCACAAGCTGAATACTAAAACGATATTAAAAAGCTCCGATAGGAGCTTTTTTAATGCGTGGCAAAACGGCTTTGCTTCTATCATCAATGAAATGCACGGTTAGGCGTAGGTCGCTCACCGACGACTCGTTGCATTTGTTGCTCAATTTGAGTGTTTATGGTGTTGATAGCTTTCAACATCGCTTGAGCAAATTCATCAAACGATCCGCCCTGACAAACCAGATTGGTCCATTTGGGTGTGAAGTCATCATTGTGACCATTTTGGAAAATCAAACTATCGTCTAACCAATAGAAGGCATCCGTCAGTAGAGCCTCTTCACCGCTGCCCAATATTTCTATCGCAAATTGTGGTGTTTGATTTTGCAGAAGCAATGATACTTTAATGATATTAGGTAAAGTCAGCTCAGTGACTAATTGCGTCTCGGCTCTTTGCTCGGCGTAACCATCACCAAAACTAAATTGAGTTTGGACTTGGTGCTCGTCTGACCCAAGGTTGAAACCCAGCAGCTCAATTCCTTGATAACTTTCTGCCGTTTCCTGCTTAAAAACCACATTGACTTGTTTATACTCAAACATCACGTCACTCCCTTTCGTTTGATGTTGATGTTAGCGCTTGTTCAATCCCACAATAAGCCACATATACTCATATCGTTAAAACTCAACTCCTGTCGAGATATTCACATGAGGGAACAATTTACCATCCGCGGTAAGAAGATTATGGTGGTTCTACACCATCCTCTCATAAACCAGCGAAAATGTCAGAACGGATAAACAACTCATTTGCTGAATTTGAATCGCATTACAGCAGCTCAAGCAATCCCACTTAACCACTTCCGTTATAACTTCGCCTTGCTGTAAGTATGTGGCATTGTGTGAAATCTAACATTTATCAAGCCTATCACCCTACACTTCCCACATAGTGATGATAAGGCCGACGTTTTAGCTCTCCAATTTCCAAACACAATTAACCACTTCCTCTACAAATCTTGGCAATCAACGCTTAACGCTCTGTTATGTAGTCAATATTACCGACGATCTTTTTACATTAACCGATAGCTAAGATCGATCCTTTGAGCTCCCATTCCCACCTAAAGCCACATAACCCACATTGTTTTTTGTTGTTTTATGTGACTTTTGTTGTGATTTTATCTGTGTATTTGTGGTTTTCGTGATTTCTCTCTTAGTTATTTTTGAGCTTTATTGTCTAATACTCAGCAGAAAATAAGGAAAAACAAAAATGCTAGCACAACAAAGAAAATCGATTATTGAAGCCATGGTGAAAGAAAAAGGCTCACTCAAAGTAAGTGACCTAAGTGAAGAATTTAATGTGTCGCAAGAAACCATTCGCAGAGATATCGATAAGCTACAAGAAGAATGCACCAACATCGTTAAAATTCACGGTGGCGTTTGTTATGTAAGTGATAATGGCGTGCCAAGTACAGTTCGTAAAATTTATTAGTTGAAGAAAAATTAGAACTAGCAAAAAATCAGTTTCTTTAATTAAAAATGGTGACATTGTATTTTTGATTGCAGCACTACTTCACTTTGCATTGTTCAGGAATTAATAAAATCAGAAAAGAAAGTAACTATTATTTCAAACTCATCGATTGTAAATGACTATGTTAAAGGCAGTAGCCTAAAGTTAATTATGATTGGTGGTATATATTGTGATGATAATGATTCATACACTGGTTCTATTGCTATCGACCTTTTAAGCAAATTTTCTGCAAATAGAGCATTTATTAGTTGCCCAAGCTTCAACCTAGAAAAAGGGCTTTACGATAATAGTGAAGATGAAGCAATGATTCGTCATTTAATGATGAAAAACAGCAAACAAGTAATTCTGGTCGTGGACCACACTAAATTTGACTCATTCAGCTTAATGAAAATATCTGATGTTGACTGTGTTGATATACTAATAACCGATAAAAAACTGACAGATGACGAACAACGCATCTGCTCTACTTCTAATATCACTATCCTTTAGGTCGTAATATGGATAATTTTAAGTTCACATGCAAAACCGAAGTTCATTTCGGTGAGGATGAACACCTTAAAGTGGGCGATTACATCAAACCTTTCGGCAAGAAAGTGTTGATTCATTATGATGGTAATCGCATTGAAACCAATGGTTTACTTGATGCTGTCACTCACTCATTAAAAACAAATGGCATTGAGTACGTCACCCTAAATAACGTTGTGCCTAACCCGCTTCTATCTGGGGTAAAAGAAGGCGTGCAAATGTGCCGTGAAATCGGTGTTGATTTCATTCTGGCAATTGGCGGCGGCAGTGTTATCGACTCGGCAAAAACTATCGCTATGGGTGTTCCGCATCAAGGTGATGTGTGGGATTTCTTTACCGGTAGCGAAACACCAAGCCAAGTACTACCTGTCGGCGTCATTCTGACTATTTGTGGCTCTGGTTCAGAGATGTCTGAAAGTGCCATCATCACGCACGATGAACTTAAACTTAAGAAAGGCGTAGACAATTCTCAGCTTTTCCCTCGTTTTGCAATTTTGAACCCAGAGCTAACCTATAGCTTGCCAAAACCATTGCTAGCATCAGGTATTGCCGATGCAATGTCACACACTCTCGAGCGTTACTTTACCACTACAGAATGTTCACTATTGAACGACTACATGATGGAAGGTTTGCTTAAGATGTTACTCGACATCTCACCGGCATTGATGGAAGACCACACAAACTACGACTTAATGGCGGAATACATGTGGGCAGCCACAATTTGTCACAATGGCTTGTTTGATACTGGCCGCAGTTCTGATTGGGCATCACACCGCATAGAGCATGAAATCAGTGGTCTTTACAACATCACTCACGGTGCTGGCATGGCAATTATTTTCCCAGCCTGGATGCAGTTCTTAATTGAGAACAACAAGCTTGAGCGTTTAGTTCGTCTAGCAGAAAACGTATTTGGCGTTCAAGAAGGTAACCCAGAAGAGAAAGCGCAAGCCGCCATCAATGGATTTGTTCAGGCATTCAAAGCAATGAACCTATCAACTTCATTGACTGAATCAAATATTCCAACCAATGAATTCGACAAAGTGGCAATTCAGGCTTTAAACGGCAACGAAACACTTGGTCGTTATATTCAATTAGCACATAAAGATATTATTCGCGTTCTAGAAATCGCAGCTTAATATTTTCTAAAATTTAATTTATATATATAGGCTTTCGCTATGATGTTTGAAAAGCAGAGAGAGCTGATCGTTAAATATTGCAATAAAATGATCAGCACAGGTTTAACACGTGGCACTGGTGGCAACATCAGTATTTATTCTCGTGAAGATAAATTAGTAATTATCTCTCCAAGCGGAATAGATTATGAAACTATGACAGCAGAAGATGTTGTCGTTATCGATTTGGATGGCAATGTAGTAGAAGGTAGTAATAGACCATCTTCGGAATATGGTTTACACACAGTTTTTTATAAGAATCGTGATGACATTAATTCCGTTGTTCATGCTCACCCTATTTATTCTTCAACGTTGGCAACTCTAGGGATGGAAATTCCATCAGCATATTATTTAAACGCAGTTTGTGGTGGCCCAAATGTACGCTGCGCTAAATATGCTTTAAATGGAACGGAAGAATTAGCAAATAACGTATTTGAAGCAATGGAAGATCGTTATGTCGTATTAATGGCAAACCACGGTTTAGTCGCTGGTGCTAAAGATATCGCAAACGCGTTTAACAAGGCTGAAGAAATAGAGTTGTCTGCTGAGATTTATTACAAGGCTAAATTGCTTGGCACTCCAAACATTATCAGTGATGAAGGAGTTCAAGAGATGTTAGTTGCGTTTAAAAAATATAGTCAAGTGACTACTAAATAGGACTTTAATGATGACTAAGCAAAGTAATTTTGTTGGCTTATTGCCTCTCATTTTCTTCATTGTTATTTATGTACTAACTGGCGTTTACGCTGACAACTTTTCAAGCATGCCATTGCTAGTGGCGTTCACTCTTTCTGTGGTTGTTGCATTAATGATTCAACCAAAAGGCAAGAAAGATACGTTTGAAGAGAAGATGAACATCTTCACTAAAGCGGCAGGTGATAGCGACATCATCATGATGGTGCTGATCTTCCTACTTGCTGGTGCATTCTACTCAGTAACGGACCAAATGGGTGCGGTTAACTCGATTGTTAACTTCGGCCTATCGATCATTCCTTCTAACATGGTTCTAGTGGGTATTTTTGTCATCGGTTGCATTCTGTCTTTTGCAATGGGTACTTCTATGGGTGCCATCACAGCTCTAGCACCTATCGGTGTGGGCGTGGCTGAGCAAGTAGGTGGTAACCCTGCGCTAATCATGGCAACAGTGGTTGGTGGCGCAATGTTCGGTGATAACTGTTCATTCGTATCAGATACAACAATCGCGGCTTGTCGTACTCAAGGCGTAACACTAAAAGAGAAGTTCAAATACAACTTCATCACTGTTCTACCAGCAATCATCGGTACGATCATTCTACTTGCGATCATTCCTTTCGGTAACGGTGCAGAAACAGCGGTTGGTGAATACTCACTAATCAATATCACTCCTTACGTACTTATCATCGTTGCTGCTCTTGCTGGTCTACATGTTATGGGCGTACTAGCACTAGGTGTGGTTGCGGGTATCGTGATTGGCTTCATGAACGGCAGCTTAGACTACCTATCTGCACTTGAGTCAGTACAGCGTGGTATGGGTTGGATGCAAAACCTAGGCATGATCGCCATCGTGGTGTCTGGTCTGGTTGGTCTAATGAAGCACTACGGTGGTATCGACTTCCTACTAGAGAAAATCACAGCACGCTCTAACGGTGCATTTGGCGGCCAAGTTGGTATCGCAAGCCTAGTAAGCTTGATCACGCTAGCAACAACGAACAACACCATCGGTATCCTAACTGCAGGTACTATCGCCAAAGATATCTCTGAAAAATACGGTATCGACAAAGTACAAACGGCGTCTCTACTAGACATCTGTGGTTGTTCAATGAATGGTTTGATGCCATACGCTGGTCAGTTCCTAATGGTTGCAGGTCTAGCTCAAATTTCACCAGTATCCGTTATGCCTTACGCATTCTACCCAATGCTAATGCTAGTGATGGCTCTAATCTCAATGGTTTACTTCTCTAAGAAGGCTGCACCAATCGCAGCAACGAAGGCGGCATAGGAAACACTCATGGAACGTCAAGATTACGAACTCGCGTTTATGATGCAATATGAAAATGTTGCATGGTATGAAGATGGTGTGGTGCGCATTTTAGACCGCCGCGTCTACCCATACAAAAAAGAATTCGTTCGTTGCACTCACTACCAAGAAGTCGCACAAGCCATCACCGATATGGTGACGCAAAGTGCAGGCCCTTACACGGCGGCGGCAATGGGTATGGCGCTAGCAGCTGACCAATGCAAAACGTTGACGGCTGAAGAGCAAATGGCATTTCTAGAGAAAGCGGCTTATGCCCTATCTCACGCTCGCCCAACAACCGTAAACCGCATGACTATCGTGGTGAACGGTTGCTTGGAAGTCGCTCGCAATGCGATGCAATCGGGTCAAGTGCTGTCACAAGCGATTTTCGAGCATGCTATTCACTCGCTCAACAAACGCTACAGCGCCATTGGTGAAGTTGCAAAACACCTGGTTAAGCTCATCCCTGACAACGGCAAGATCCTGACTCAGTGCTTTGGTGAAACCATCATCGGCACCATGATTCGTGAAGCGAAACGTCAAGGTAAGAACATTGAGTTTTTCTGTGCAGAAACTCGACCATTCTTCCAAGGTGCGCGTTTTACCGCCACTGTGGCACAAAATCAGGGCATTAAAGTCACGGTACTCGCTGACAATATGATTGCCTACGCGATGCAGCATCTAGGCATCAACCTATTCACTTCAGCCGCAGACAGCATCACGCTTGACGGTCATGTGGTTAACAAGGTTGGTACTCAGCAAATCGCAATTCTGGCTCAACACTTTGGTATTCCTTACTACGTAACAGGTATTCCAGATGTGGATTTAGCCACTATCGATCAAGTTGTGATTGAGCAACGCGATCCTCTAGAAACAATGACATTAATGGGCCAACGCATCACTGAAGAAGGTGTGGAATCGATTTACCCATCATTTGATATTACCGGTCCAAAACTGGTCAATGGTGTAGTAACGGATATTGGTATCTACAGCCCATTTGATCTGAAATCTTACGCTGAAAATAATAATAAATTCTGGAGCTAAATAGCCATGTACTCTACTCACTTTAAATTAGGTTTCGAAGATATTCCTAACTACATCGAAGAAAAATTGCATTTCTTTGGCAAAACAGAAGGTCTGGAAATTAAAGAACTCAGTGACGGTAACATTAACTACGTTTACAAAATCACTGACCAAGAAAACAATCGTTCATTGATTCTGAAACAAGCGGACGTGGTACTGCGCTCAAGCGGTCGTCCACTCGATGTAAAACGCAGTGAAATTGAAGCAACCATGCTGCAAATTCAGCATAAGTTGGCACCAGAGATGATCCCTGAGGTTTACCTATATGACCCAGTCATGTCGGTAACCTTTATGGAAGACGTATCGGAATTCAAAAACTTCCGTTACGAGATGATGGAGCGTCAGGTTTTCCCATCATTCCATAAACAAATTATCAGCTACTTCTCTAAAACGGCACTAGGCACTACCGATCTGATCCTAAACCGCGCAGAGAAGAAAGCCAACGTAGCGAAATTCACTAACGTTGAACTATGTGATATTTCAGAAGACCTAGTATTCACTGAACCTTTCAATGATTACAAAGGTCGCAACATCATCACTCAAGGTAATGAAGAGTATGTGAACGAGCATATCTATTCGAACCATCAATTAGTCTCTGAGGCGATGAAGTTGCGTTACAACTTCATGAACAACGCACAAGCATTGATTCACGGTGACCTCCATTCTGGTTCGATCTTCATCAACCACAATGGCATTAAGGTGCTTGACCCTGAGTTCGCATTCTACGGCCCTATCGGTTACGACATTGGTAACGTGATTGCGCACTTAGTGATGCCAGCAATGGTGTGCCAAGTAACGGATGAAGAGTCAGAAACCAAAGACAACTTCATCAACTGGGTAGCGTCAACAGTGCCTGCAATTTTGTACGGTTTTGAACGTGAGTTCAAAAAAGCTTATCTAGCGACTGTACAAGAAGACGTCGCTAAGAATGAAATGTTTGTTGAATGGTACACACGCCAAATCGTTGCGGATGCAAAAGGCTATGCTGGCCTAGAAATTATCCGTCGCGTGATTGGTGATACCAAAGTGAAAGAACTTGAAACCATCCAAGATAGCGAGCAGCGCATTGCTGTTGAACGCAAGCTAATTGAGTTGGCATCAAGCTTGATCATTAACCGCGAAGTGAATGGTCAGGATATGCACTCGCTCCTAAGTGCACTTAATGGTTAACACCCGTTAAAAATCATCCCCCCTAATACAAGAACCGCTTTTGCGGTTCTTTTTATCGCCGCGTAAAAACCAAACTAATCAAAACAGAGACAAAGCCACTCATATATCACTTAAGGTTTCGTTTTCTGTCTGATTAGTGCGCTCACCCTATTTGTTGATAATGTTGTGGTTCATATGTCTGGTTCAAAAAACGCTAACGCAGCCATCGCACCATCAGCGGTCGCACTTTTACCTTTAGTAATCTTTCTCACTCTTTTCATTGGCGTGGGTACATACTTGTCTTTTCAAGGCGTGGATTTCGCGTTCTATCAACTGCCAGCCCCTATCGCTATATTACCTGCGGTGGTCCTTGCGCTTATACTAAGCAAAGATAAACTCAATCATTCTATCGAACATTTTATGCGTGGTGTTGGTCATCCTGACATCATTGCTATGTGTTTAATCTATCTACTCGCGGGCGCCTTTGCCGCGGTTGCCAAAGCGTCAGGTGGCGTCGATGCTACCGTTAACCTTGGGCTTTCGGCTATTCCTACCAGCATGATTTTGCCAGGTATTTTTCTCATTTCGGCATTTATCGCCACTGCAATGGGCACATCAATGGGCACCATCGCAGCAGTTGCTCCGGTTGCTCTAGGGATTGCTCAGTCTGCCGGTATGAGCCTTCCATTAACCGCTGGCGTAGTGCTTAGTGGCGCAATGTTTGGTGATAACCTTTCTATCATCTCTGACACAACAATTGCCGCAACTCGCTCCCAAGGATGCGAGATGAAGGATAAGTTCAGAGAGAACATTCGCATTGCGCTACCCGCCGCATTTATTGCGCTAGTAATCTTTACCTTCCATAGTGCAGCGACACAGGTTCCTGAAGCCGGTGCCATTGAGTGGCTGAAAGTTCTGCCATATGTAACGATTCTCGTGCTCGCCATATTGGGCATGAACGTATTTGTCGTGCTAACCATCGGCATCGTTCTCGCGGGTAGCGTCAGTTTATCCTCAATCGACAACTATAACCTCACCACATTTGCTCAAGATATCTACGCAGGCTTTGGCAATATGCAAGAGATCTTCTTGCTATCATTGCTCATCGGTGGTTTGAGTGAATTGATGCGCCGTCAAGGTGGTCTTGCATTCCTAACCAATCTAGTGAGTTGTGTTATTCGCCGCTTTGATTCTAATCACTCGATCGAAGCCAACGGGCGCGCAAGTGAACTGGGGATTGCAGGGCTAGTATCGATGGTGAATGTCTGTACTGCGAACAATACCGTCGCCATCATTGTCTCTGGTAGCGTAGCTCGCCAACTCGCGGAAGAACACAATGTCACACCGCGTCGCTCAGCCAGCTTGCTTGATATCTTCGCTTGCGTGATTCAAGGCGTATTACCCTATGGCGCACAAGTTCTATTGCTAGGTTCCGTCTTCAATCTCTCACCGTTAGACGTGGTTGCGAATTCTTACTACTGCTTCGCGTTAGTGATTACCGCCGTACTTGCGGTATTTATCAAACATCCAGCACGCCAGCTTAGCGCTCAGACTGAAAGCTAAACTGAGTTTAAAAAGGCTCCAATCGGGGCCTTATTTACCCTAGATTAAAGAACTAATCATGACTCTCTGAAGTGGCTAGTTCTCCTCCACCAGCTTAAACACTTTAACCCCTTGCTGCTGAATATTCTCACTTTTGTATAGACGCTGCTTGGTGATGTTGGAAATTACTTCTTCATTAGCAGTGGTCTCTGCTCTTTGTACCAAAATAAAGTGCCGAGCTTGTAGTGCGTCAAATTTTAATACCGCATGCCCAGTTGTGCCTGAGCCCGCAAAAAAGTCCAACACCATGTCATTAGGCTGGGTGAAATACGAAATCAACTTATGTACCAATTCAACCGGTTTCGGGTTGTCAAATTGGATACCTAGGCTTTTTAGTAATCGGTCATCACTGCCTGCGTATTTGAGAATAGAAGGCACATTTTCATACATGTTATCTTTAAGCAGATATTTTCGTTCTGGTTGACGGCTTTCATCTTCACCAAAAACTATCTTTCCTTGTGCCAACAGTTTCGCCATGGTTTCTGGCGGATTGCGCCAACCTCTCTCAGGCACTGGGCATGGTTTATTGGTTTTAGGGTGGATAAGCGGAATAAAATAGTTATCTGGCGCCTGCTTTTTGCTTGGCCACGCCATTGAAACCGTGCGATAAACCTCACCCTCTTTATCAAGTTTGTTGTATGCCGCTTCTCCGCCAGACAGGTAGCTTTGTGCACGCACCCATTGCCTGAAATCGGCACGCGTGTCCTAATTCATATGTTTGACGATAGTCTTCTAAATTAAGATCTAGGGCGTATTTGCTATTGGCTTGCTTAAGATCCGGCGGAATAATTTGCTTACCTATTTTTCCACATAACTGACGCGCCTTATTCAGCATCTTCTCGGCGTTGTCTTTTGGCTTCACTAAGCGACATTGCTGTTTGAATATGCTGATATCACGAGCGTAAACCAAAATACTTTCGTGCTGATAGGCAATGGCGATGGCATCCCCTTTCGGGTTGCCCTTATCCCAACAAATCTCCCCAAGAAAGTTCTCTTCGCCATAAATTTCGTTCATAACTAAACGCAGATGATGGCTTTCATTCTCATCGATATGCACCAAAATCACACCATCTAAGCGCAGCAAATGTTTAGCAACTTCAAGGCGCGGATAGATCATCGATAGCCAATTGGAGTGATAACGGCCACTGGCCTCAATCTCGTTAGTAAGCCACTCACCTTGCGTCAAGACTTGGTTGGTATGCGCGAGGTAATCACGCAAATTTTCTGAGAATTTGTCTTGGTAAGTAAACTCCTGCCCTGTGTTGTAAGGCGGGTCGATATAGATCATCTTTACCGCTTGGTGATAACTCTTTTTCAGCAGCTTGAGTGCTTCTAAATTATCACCTTCGACAAATACATTTTGCGTGGTTAGCCAATTGATACTGGCTTGATGATCAGCCTCAAGCTTTGCCCTCGTAGATGACAGTGCACACTGCTTAGCTGCCTTTTTTCCCATCCATTGAAGCGCGTACTGTTCTACATCCGAACGAAAATAAGAACGTAATTGGCTAACGAGTTGGTGGCCATCAACACCACTGCGCTCAGCGAGAGACAGCAGTTGTTGTTCGAGATTTTGATCAGGCGCAGAAATTACTGGCGATTGTGAGCCTTCGGTAATGCTATCCATAGTTACCTTGCTGAGAGTTAGAGCAAATCATTTTGCACTCTTGTTACGCGACACTTTCCGTACATCAATACGATGTGTACCTAATAACCCATTAGTTCATGTACTTACGCGTTTTTGTTACGGTATTTCGATGGTCAGAATAAAGCATTTGATGGATAAATAGGCAGGTTCAGCCATGAGATGCGAGTGAAATTGTAGTGTTTAAGAGATATGTGCATGCCAGCTCGCCACTCAATGGCTAGCTCAACAATTATTGACAGATGAGGAATGAGTAATTAGCCGATCAGCTCAAAGCGCAGAAAATCGCTATCTTCGTACAACACGCTATGACTAAACTGACCAAACTTATAGACGTTGCTCAACACCGACGAACGCTCGGTCACGCCAGCGCGAACTAAGAAAGTGATCGGGGCAACCATTTGACCATTGGCAGAGAAATGCGCATTGAGATCAGTTGCTAACACACAAACAAAGTTCTTCCCTTCAGCAAAGTCTAACTCCACTTTTTGCGGAGAAGAGAGTAATACCGTCAAGCCTAAGTCTTTCTCAATTGAGCGGACTAGCAATAGGTATTCTTCGAGGGCAGTCAATTCACTGCCCTCATCAAAGTTAATCAACTCAAGGAACAATTTCTCAAGGTTGTAGTTATTACCTTGTGAGTGTGCCACCAATACCTTGATTTTTTTCTTCAGTAGTTTGTAACGCGCCGATGACGATTGTTTTTTTAACCACAAGCGAAACAACGTGTTTTTGTCAGCCAATGTCAGCTTTCTACCTTTATCCAATTGATGAAATTCAAGGTGAAGCAAAGCGCTTAAAGCCAGTTCTTTAAGTAAAAGGTGGGTGCGTTCTTGAGGTGATAAAAGAGGTTTCAAAACTACTAATAAACTACGGTATTGAGAGTGCAATTCACTGTCTGCATAACAACTTACCTAGAAATAAATGAAACAACACCAAACTAATATAAGCTAGCGAATCACTTATTATAGTTGCTTGCTTGTCAGAGCAGCGATTCAGAGCGGGTTTGCTCCGTAACGAAGAAGAATAACCAAATCTAAAATACTTGTACAGTAAGATAACGGTAACAATTCCCTTAATTCATAATATCAATCACAAACATAGTTTTAGCATTGCAAATGCAACCAATATCTTAACTCCCGTGTTTAAAACTTAATGCCAGACATCGGCAATTGCTGCCTTTCAACCACACCACTGCGTTTTATTTGCTACGCTTTTGGTTACGTTCAAGCTTCATGATTGTTTCATCAAAACACTGACTAAACTAAAAAGCTAAAGCAAGGAGGCCATATGATTACCGTTCACCGACACTACTCTCTCCCAGAACGTCCAAATATGCATGCTCATTTCGAAGTGAATCCTACGGGACGACTCGAGGTTGAAATTGTCGAGCTAAACGAGAAACACAGCACCGAATTTGAAGATCTCAGTTTCGAATCAACAGGCACGAGTGTTCGTGTGTGTGGTAAAGACCAGAGCACCGCTTGGCGATGTGAACTGCAAGTCAAAGATGCGCTCGAACTATCAAGCCTCGTGGAAGAGGCGAACGAAGAATACGAGGCCCTAATGCGTGATTTGATGTATTAGATCGGGATGAGCAATGCAAATCCCCTACTGGCGTTTTTCACACATCGTCGTAAAAAACATAAGTGACTAATTTGATAAGAAATTGTGAGCAATTGGTATATTTAAAACATCCAAGTTCTGGCATTCTCACCATACTAACGACAATACTTAAGACCTTACTTAAGAGAATATTTACAGCATAGTAGAACAAGGATAATCACACTATGGATGTCAACTCTCCACGCCTGTCACTGCGCACGATTGAAGCGAGCGACTACCCTGAGCTCGCCACCTTAATGGATCTGGTATTTCATGATGTCGGTGGCTCTTGGCCACGCATGACGATTATGGATTTGATTCACCAATTTCCTGATGGCCAAATCTGTATCGAGGATAACGGTAAGATTGTCGGCGCTGCGCTCACAATTAAAGTTAATTACAACCGCTTCTCCCTACCTCATCTTTATACTGACATCATTAATGAAAACAACGTGATTCAAAACCAAGTCACTGGTGATGCCATGTATGGGTTGGATGTCTTTGTTCATCCTGATTATCGTGGTTTGCGCTTAGGTCGTCGCTTGTATGATGCGCGCAAAGAGCTATGCCGGAGTAAAAACTTTAAAGCGATATTAGCGGGCGGCCGTATTCCCCATTACCACCAGCATGCTGATGAACTGACGGTGGCCGAATACATCGATAAAGTAAAACGCCGTGAATTGCATGACCCTATTTTGTCGTTTCAACTCGCCAACGGCTTTGACGTCAAACGCATCATGCGCGGTTACCTGCCTGAAGATGACGCCTCACGCGGCTACGCGACTCTGCTCGAATGGGATAACTTTTTCTATGAAGAGGATATTGACTCGATTCACGATGTCGAAAAAACATTAGTCCGAATTGGCGTCGTGCAGTGGCAAATGAGAGCAATGAATGATCTTGAAGATTTACTCGATCAAGCCGAGTTCTTTATTTCCTCTCTAATTACAAAGCCGATTTCGCCCTCTTCCCCGAGTTTTTCAATGCACCATTAATGGGACTACAAAAAGAGCAGAACTCGGTTGAAGCGATTCGTTTTCTTGCTACCTTCACCGAAGAAATTAAGAACCGCTTTTCACAAATGGCAGTCACTTATAACATCAACATCATTGCGGGCAGCATGCCTGAACTGAAAGATGACAAACTGTATAACGTTGCCTACCTTCTGCAGCGTGACGGTGAAATCAATGCACAATACAAAGTACACATTACGCCACATGAAGAGAAAGATTGGGTAATCGACGGCGGTAGTCAGGTTAATGTGTTTGAAACAGATGCGGGCAAAGTCGGTATTCTGATTTGCTACGACAGTGAGTTTCCAGAGCTTGGGCGCATGATGGCCGAAGAAGGAGTACAAATCATTTTTGTGCCATTCTGGACCGACACCAAAAACGGTTATCAACGAGTACGTATTTGTTCACAGGCACGCGCGGTAGAAAACGAATGTTACGTCGCCATTGGCGGTAGTGTCGGCAACTTACCTCGAGTCGATAATGTCGATATTCAGTATGCCCAATCAGCGGTGTTCTCTCCATCGGATATCTACTTCCCACATGACGCCACACTGACCGAAGCCAATGCTAATACCGAAATGATCATCTTTGCGGATGTGGATTTAACTAAGTTAAAACAGCTCAATACTGAAGGGTCGGTGACCAACTTGCGTCATCGCCGTTTAGATCTCTACGGTGGTTTTACTCAACCGAAAGAATAAATGGTCCGATTGGCAATTTATTAAAAAACCGCAGACTCAGCCGCACGTTATCCAACGTGCGGTTTTTCATTACAGTAAGTATGCGTGGCTTCCACTCCAGAATGACCATCGCTTCACAGACTCTTTTTTCCCCCTTGGTTATGGTAGAGCTATACCCCAAACCAGAGGTGTGCATATGGAACTGATTCATCATGGCGGTAAACACACAGTCACCGGTTCATGTCATGAAATCAGGGTCGAAAACCATGCGATTCTGATTGATTGTGGCTTATTTCAAGGTGCAGACGAACGCCCACTTGACATTGATTTTGCTATCGAACACCTAACAGCACTACTTTTGACTCATGCGCATATCGACCATATAGGTCGTGTTCCATGGTTAGTAGGAGAAGATTTTCACCAGCCGATCTATTGCACGGAAGCCACCGCTGAATTGGTGCCATTAATGCTTGAAGATGGCCTGAAACTACAACTAGGACTGACCAATCGTGAAATCCAATATGTACTCAATAACATTGATTGTTTGTTGCGCCCTCAACCTTACAATCAATGGTTTACCTTAGAGGCCGATGAGAGCACGCCGCTCAAAGTCCGCTTTCAACCCGCCGGGCATATACTTGGCTCCGCTTACATTGAAATCGAGCTTCCTAATGGTGAAGTCGTGGTGTTTTCTGGTGATCTTGGACCAAGTAATACACCGCTGCTACCTGATCCAACCTCACCAAAGCGAGCCGATTATTTGCTGATTGAAACCACCTATGGAAATAAACGCCATGACGAGATTGAAAGTCGCAGTGAGCGTTTACTCGCGATTATTCAGCGCTCACTCGCTGATGGTGGCGCAATTTTGATTCCCGCCTTTAGTGTTGGGCGAACTCAAGAGCTGTTATTTGATATTGAGCAGTTAATTCATCAACACCAAATTGATGCCAATCTACCGATTATTCTCGATTCGCCAATGGCACAAAAAGTCACCGAGTCTTATCGAAATTTTAAAACTTTATGGGGCAAAGAAGCCAAAGAGCGCTTGGCTAACCAACGCCACCCACTGGCATTTGAGCAGTGCATTGTGGTGGATGACCATCGCTCACATCTGAAAATCGTTAATCGCTTAAAATCCACAGGAGAAGCCGCGATTGTGGTAGCAGCATCAGGTATGTGCCAAGGTGGGCGAATCATGGATTACCTTAAAGCTTTGCTTCCTGACGAACGCACCGACATTCTACTTGCGGGCTATCAAGCGCAGGGCACCTTAGGCCGCGCGATTGAAAATGGCGAAATGCAACTTGAAATCGATATGGAAGAGATAGAGGTCAATGCTCAGGTTCATACCATGTCAGGCTATTCTGCACACGCTGACCAAGCAGATTTACTGCAATTTGTGCAAGCGATTGAACCGAAGCCAAAACAGGTACATTTGATTCATGGTGAAGAACAGAGCAGAGCCGAGTTTGGTGAGCGACTGCGAGCGCTGGGCTACGAGGTGATTGATTAATGATTCTTAACTGAATGAGCTTTAGGATCATGGTGATCCAAATACTCTATTCCACCCAGCGATTGGAACAACAAAAGTAAGGTGGAAAAGCAATTGGATCACCATAGCTCAAATGCTCTATTTGTCGGCTTTGAGCATATGGAACAGGCTCACTAACGCCAAAATAATGTAACCACTGATAAGGCCGACCACACCATTACCTAAGGTGCCGTAAGTTGCAGATAAGTAAGGAACATGAGGCAGTAAAGCTAAGATGTTTTCTAAGCCGTGATGCACAAATGGCAAACTGTGCACCACAATACCACCACCGACTAAAAACATCGCAACCGTGCCAATCACGGTTAAAAACTTCATCATTTTTGGCGCTAATGCAACCAGACCATCGCCAATTGAACCTTGTAAGCCTTTGCCTTCACTTTTACGTTGCAGATAAAAACCAAGGTCATCCATTTTAACAATGCCAGCAACTAAACCATACACACCAGCTGTCATCAAAATGGCAATCAAACTCATCACCAACAACTGAGTAATAAATGGATGCCCCTGCACCGTACCTAAAGCAATCACAATGATCTCTGCAGAGAGAATAAAGTCAGTACGAATAGCACCTTTGATTTTGCGTTGCTCGTAATCCGCGAGATCTTCTTCACTCTGATCCGGTGAAGTCACCTCTTCATCACTAGAAGCAGCCTCATGGTGATGGAAAAACTTCTCATGAATTTTTTCTGCCCCTTCAAAACAGAGAAACAAACCACCAATCAATAGCAAAGGAGTAATTAACCAAGGGGCAACTGAACTAATCAGTAATGCGGCAGGCACCAAAATCAGCTTATTTTTAAATGAGCCTTTGGCAACTCCCCATACCACGGGAATTTCGCGTTCCGCTCGCACACCAGACACTTGCTGCGCATTGAGTGCAAGATCATCTCCTAACACGCCCGCGGTTTTCTTTGCTGCCATTTTTGACATCAGTGCCACGTCATCCAGCACGGTGGCGATATCATCTAAAAGCGTGAGTAGACTCAGTCCAGCCATTATTTGCCCTTATTATTTCTGGTTGTCATGCTTAAAGATCATCATAAGCCAAAAACCTCAATTTGGTAGTTGGCGAATAGAACAAAGGCGCCCCTACAGGCGCCTTTATAAGCAATTTAGCTCAGTTAAAACTAAGTTTGCAGATTCGGTTATGCTTTCAGAGCCTGATCTAAGTCAGCGAGAATATCATCGATATGCTCGATGCCGACCGACAGACGAATCATTTCTGGTGCAACTCCTGCTTGTCGTTGCTCCGCTTCACTTAGCTGACGGTGGGTTGTTGAGGCTGGGTGACAAGCCAGTGATTTAGCATCACCAATATTCACCAAGCGTTTAAAAATTTGCAGAGCATCATAAAAACGCACCCCTGCCTCATAACCGTCTTTCAAACCAAAAGAGAGGATCGCAGACGGCTTACCTTGCATGTATTTCTCTGCTAAAGGAAAGAATGGTGACTCAGGTAAGCCGGCATAACTGACCCAACTCACTTTGTCGTGTTGCTGTAAGAACTGCGCCACTTTTAGCGCATTCTCAGTATGGCGCTCCATACGCAGCGGCAGCGTCTCTAAACCTTGCATCAACATAAATGCATTCATTGGTGACATTGCAGAACCGGTATTACGCAAAGGTACAGTACGTGCACGGCCAATAAATGCTGCAGGACCAAAGGCCTCGGTGTACACAACTCCGTGATAAGAAGGCTCTGGTTGATTAAATACTGGGAAGCGATTTTTATGCTCCGCCCATGGGAATTTACCTGAATCGATAATAATGCCACCCAGCGTGGTTCCATGACCACCGACATACTTAGTCAGTGAATGCACAACGATATCAGCACCAAAATCGATCGGTTTACATAGCGATGGGGTTGCCACGGTATTATCAACAATCACTGGCACACCCTGCGCATGTGCAAGCTCAGCCACTCGCTCTAAATCAATAATATTACCCGCAGGGTTACCAATACTTTCGCAGTAAACCGCCTTGGTTTTATCATCAATCAGTTCCGCTAAACTCTCTGGCTTATCATCTTTAGCAAAGCGCACTTCAATGCCTTGCTTTGGCAGCATGTGTGCAAATAACGTGTATGTGCCACCGTATAGTTGAGGCGTAGAAACAATGTTATCGCCAACTTCAGCAAGCGTTAAAATGGCGTAGTTAATCGCCGCACTACCTGCACTCACTACTAAACCGGCTATCCCACCTTCCAACGCTGCCATGCGTTTTTCCAGCACGTCATTGGTCGGGTTCATAATACGGGTATAGATATTCCCGGGAACTTCGAGGTTAAAGAGGTCGGCGCCATGCTGGGCGCTATCAAACTCGTATGCCACCGTTTGGTAAATAGGTGTTGTCACCGCTTTGGTGGTGGGATCGGTTTCATAACCGAAATGAATCGCTAACGTTTCGTCTTTCATAACTCATCCATGATTTGTGCAATAAAGCGTCATCATGCGCTTTTCTCAACGACGAATAAAGCAGCAAAAAATAGAGTTTTGAGCTTTATCGTTTTAAATGTATTCCCCTCATTTATCACCAATAAAACGATTCACTATTAACCTAACCGCAATTTAGAGCACAATTCTGTCAAATTTCACCATAACCCTCCATTCATTACTCTGCATATTCAATCAATTTTTAGTTCATTTTTGACCTGGAAAATTATTTACCAATCACAGCACCATCTTTCTAAGAAAACTTAGCATTTTGTGCCAAGTATCACTAAGTTCACAAATATAGTTATTTCCATTTAGCGATCGTGTTATGAAAAGGTTAACATTCTGACATTCAACACTAATAACAAACACAACATTAAACGGATATTGCTTACTAACAGGGAAAATGCTTATGCAGGATTTAGTTAATTTTCTGAATGGAATTATATGGAGCCCAGCACTGGTCTATTTGTGCCTTGGTGCTGGCTTGTTTTACTCAATCATCACTCGTTTTGTACAGATCCGTCATTTCTTTGAAATGTGGCGACTACTCTTTTCGGGAAAAAGCTCGAAGAAGGGTATCTCATCTTTCCAAGCACTGGCGGTTTCACTTTCAGGTCGCGTAGGTACAGGTAACATTGCAGGCGTCGCCGCCGCTATCGGCTTTGGTGGTCCTGGAGCAGTATTTTGGATGTGGATGGTGGCATTTTTTGGCGCTGCGACTGCTTATGCCGAATCGACTCTAGCCCAGATCTACAAAGAAGAGGACGATGGTGAGTTTCGCGGTGGTCCGGCGTACTATATTGAGAAAGCCATGGGGCAAAAGTGGTATGCGTGGCTTTTTGCTATCGCCACCATCTTTGCGTGTGGTGTATTGCTTCCCGGAGTCCAATCCAACAGCATCGGTAATGCGGTTGAAGCGGCATTCGGCTCTGGCCCTTTAATCGAAACCGCTGTCGGCACTTTTAGTTTCGCCAAAATTTTTACCGGCACAGTTATCTCTATCATACTAGCGTTCATCATCTTTGGTGGGGTTAAACGTATCGCTCATTTCACGCAAATCGTGGTGCCATTTATGGCCCTAGCCTACGTGATCACAGCGTTTGTCATCATTCTCCTTAACATCAGTCAAGTACCTGCAGTTATTGCAATGATTGTTGGTGATGCGTTCTCTCCTATGGCTGGCTTTGGTGCGGCGATTGGTTGGGGGGTGAAACGTGGTATTTACTCTAATGAAGCCGGTCAAGGTACTGGCCCACATGCCGCAGCAGCGGCAAACGTTGATCACCCTGCACAGCAGGGGCTAGTGCAATCCTTCTCTATCTATATTGATACTCTACTGGTGTGTTCAGCGACAGCGTTTATGATTCTGATCACCGGCGCATATAACGTGCACGGTGCGGGAGAAGCATTCTTGGTACAAAATATCGCGGCAGACATTAGCGCTAATGGCCCGGTATTTACGCAAATGGCAGTTGAAAGTGCCCTGCCTGGCGTCGGTAAACCATTTATTGCAGTCGCACTGTTCTTCTTCGCTTTTACCACGATTTTGGCTTACTACTACATCGCTGAAACCAACATCGCTTATATTCGACGCACCTTTAAAGTCAGTGGGCTGATGTTCGTCCTTAAGTTGATTCTTATTTCATCGGTGTTTTATGGCACGGTTAAAACCGCTGGGCTTGCATGGGCAATGGGTGATATTGGGGTTGGCTTAATGGCATGGCTGAACATCATCGGGATTTTGATCATCTTCTTCTTAGCCAAACCAGCCATTATTGCGCTAAAAGATTATGAGGAGCAGCAAGCACAAGGCGTGACCGATTTTACCTTTAACCCAATCAAACTTGGGATTAAAGGTGCTGATTACTGGGAAAAGCGCTACCGTAAACTTAGTGAAGAAAAAGAAGCCAGTGATAGTAAAGATGGCCCAGTAGAAATGGTGAACGATGCATCGTCGTAGCGACTAACATCAATTAACAACCAAAACAAAAAGGGGATAGCCAATGGCTATCCCCTTTCTTTTATTGCTCTTAAGCTGTGGCTTAAGCAGTCGCTTGTTCAGCAACGATTGGCTTGATGCGCTTTTCACCGATTGGTAGTACAACGCGACCAAATTCGTTGTTTAGCACTTGCGCCATTGCAAAGTAGATTGCGCTTGCACCACAGAAGATACCTTCGATACCAGCGATAGTACCAATTAGTGTACTGCCAGTGAAATCACGCGCTGCAAGTAGGAAGAATAGGATGGTTAGTGAACCGAACACCACTTGTTTTGCTGTTGGGTAGCATAGTGAACCGATAAACATGAAACCAGTGAAGATACCCCAAAGCGCTAGGTACCAACCCATGAAGCTATGTGGGCTAGCTTGTAGACCCATTTCAGGCATAACGATTAAACCAACAAGAGTTAGCCAGAAAAGACCGTAAGAAGTGAACGCAGTCGTACCAAACGTGTCACCACGTTTGAAACACATCATGCCCACAAGCACTTGGCCAAGACCACCGTAGAAGATGCCCATTGCTAGAATCATTGAGTCGATTGGGAAAAAGCCTGCGTTATGGATATTTAGCAGGATTGTAGTCATACCGAAACCCATTAGACCTAGTGGGGCTGGGTTAGCCAGTTTTGTTGACATCGAAGCGTACCTTTTCAAAAAATGTGATAAAAATTACGCGCAGATTTTAGTGGGCTAAATAGTAAACACAACAGCACTAACTGAAAACTTATATTGCGTAAATGTGCAACCAATGCAATATAAGGAACTTAGCAAATATCTTCGCCTAAAATTCATCAACATCTTTAATATTTAGCAATTTTTAATATATATCAGCCAATTCAATCCTTACAATTGAGTTTATAAATTAACCAATTTCATGTTTTTATCCCCATTTTGGCAACAAAAACCAGCCCGAAGGCTGGCTTTAAAATTTTAGTTTCTACGCGAAATACGAGAAATTATTCCCATTCGATTGTCGCTGGTGGTTTACCAGAGATATCGTAAACAACACGAGAGATACCATTCACTTCGTTGATGATACGGTTAGAAACCTTACCTAGGAAGTCGTATGGTAGGTGTGCCCAATGTGCGGTCATAAAGTCGATCGTTTCTACTGCGCGCAGTGAAACAACCCAATCGTATTTACGGCCATCGCCCATTACGCCTACTGAACGTACTGGTAGGAATACGGTAAATGCTTGCGATACTTTATCGTATAGGTCTGCTGCATGAAGCTCTTCAATAAAGATAGCGTCAGCGCGACGTAGCAAGTCACAGTACTCTTTCTTGATCTCGCCAAGAACACGAACACCTAGACCAGGACCTGGGAATGGGTGACGGTAAAGCATGTTGTACGGAAGACCTAGCTCTAGACCAATCTTACGCACTTCATCTTTAAATAGTTCACGTAGTGGCTCAACCAGACCCATCGCCATCTCTTCTGGTAGACCGCCCACGTTGTGGTGTGATTTGATCACGTGCGCTTTACCCGTTTTAGAAGCCGCTGATTCGATTACGTCAGGGTAAATAGTACCTTGTGCCAACCATTTCGCATTCTTAAGCTTCTTAGACTCTTCATCGAATACGTCTACGAATACGTGACCGATAGTCTTACGCTTCTCTTCAGGATCTGACTTACCTTTAAGTGCTTCTAGGAAACGCTCTTCTGCGTCAACTTTGATGATGTTTAGACCGAACTTGTCGCCAAACATATCCATTACTTGCTGACCTTCGTTTAGACGAAGTAGACCGTTATCAACGAATACACATGTTAGCTTGTCGCCAATGGCACGGTGAACCAGCATAGCAACTACTGAAGAGTCCACACCACCAGAAAGGCCAAGGATAACTTCGTCCTCACCTACTTGCTCTTTGATACGTGCAACTGCATCTTCGATGATAGATTCAGAAGTCCAAAGACGCTCACAACCACATACGCCAAGAACAAAGTTCTCAAGCATTTGCATGCCGCCTTTGGTGTGCGTTACTTCTGGGTGGAATTGTACACCGTAGTATTTCTTCTCTTCGTTCGCCATTGCAGCGTAAGGACAAGTGTCCGTTTCGCCAACTTTCACGAAGTCTGCTGGAATTTCTACTACTTTGTCACCGTGGCTCATCCACACATCTTGAGTTAGCTCAAGATCTTTAAAGATTGCAGATTCGCCAGAAACTTTAACTTGTGCGTAGCCAAATTCACGCTCAGTTGAACCTGCTACTTTACCGCCTAGCTGCTCTGCCATAGTTTGCATGCCGTAACATACACCTAGTACTGGCACGCCAGAGTCAAATACGTATTGTGGAGCGCGTGGAGAGTTTTCTTCCGTTACGCTTTCTGGACCACCAGATAGAATGATACCGTCTGGATTGAATTCACGAATATCCGCTTCTTCTACATCCCAGCTCCATAGTTCACAGTAAACACCGATTTCACGAACGCGGCGCGCAACAAGCTGAGTGTATTGAGAACCGAAGTCCAGGATCAGAATACGTTGGTCATGGATATTTTTAGTCATTTTGAGCAGTCTTATAAGCTAGGTTATGAAAACGGAGGCGAGTTTACCCGCCTCTTATCAATGCATCAAGGAAAAAAGCAAACGTTTACGTCGAATGTATAGTTTTATTTTTACGACGGTATTTCACTCAACAGGCATTCAATAATTAATAAAGAAAGCGCGTCGTTTATTGCAATAAATACGCACTTTCGATAGCGCTATTAAGTGAAACCACCTATAAAAATTAACCGCGACGGTAGTTTGGTGCTTCCTTAGTAATTTGAACGTCGTGTACGTGCGACTCAGCCATGCCCGCACCAGAGATGCGAACGAATTCAGCTTTAGTACGCATCGCTTCGATCGTTGCTGAGCCAGTCAGACCCATGCTTGAACGAAGACCACCCATTTGCTGGTGAACGATCTCTTTTAGTAGACCTTTGTATGCGATACGACCTTCAATACCTTCTGGTACTAGCTTGTCTGCAGCATTATCAGATTGGAAGTAACGGTCAGAAGAACCTTGTGACATTGCACCTAGTGAACCCATGCCGCGGTATGCTTTGTATGAACGACCGTTGTAAAGAATCACTTCACCTGGTGCTTCTTCAGTACCTGCGAACATAGAACCAACCATCACACATGATGCGCCAGCAACGATTGCTTTACAGATATCGCCAGAGAAACGGATACCACCGTCAGCGATAACTGGGATACCGAATTCATTCGCTACTTCTGCAGCATCTGCAATTGCTGTGATTTGTGGAACACCAACGCCTGTGACGATACGAGTTGTACAGATAGAACCAGGGCCGATACCGACTTTCACTGCACTAACACCCGCTTCGATAAGTGCTTTAGCGCCAGCGCCAGTCGCTACGTTACCGCCGATGATGTCAAGCTCTGGGTATGCAGCGCGAGTTTCGCGGATACGGTTTAGCACACCTTCTGAGTGACCGTGTGAAGAGTCGATAAGTAGAACGTCAACGCCTGCTTCAACTAGCGCTTTAACACGCTCTTCGTTACCTGCGCCTGCGCCTACTGCAGCACCTACGCGTAGACGACCTTGCGCATCTTTACATGCGTTTGGTTTAGTTTCTGCTTTATGGAAGTCTTTTGCCGTAATCATACCGGTTAGTTGGAAGTCATCATTAACAACCAGTACTTTCTCAACGCGTGCTTCGTGCATTTTTTCTTGCACTTCTTCACGTGTTGCACCTTCTTTTACCGCTGCTAGACGCTCTTTAGGCGTCATCACTACTGATACTTTCTTAGAAAGATCAGTCACAAAACGTACGTCACGACCAGTAATGATACCCACTAGCTCATTACTTTCTGTTACCACTGGGAAACCAGCAAAACCGTGCTTATCGGTAAGAGCAACCACTTCAGCGATCGTCGCTTCAGGGCTTACTGTTACAGGATCAGTAACTACACCAGATTCGTACTTTTTAACCGCACGAACTTCGGCAGCTTGCTGCTCAATAGACATGTTTTTGTGGATAAAGCCAATGCCACCCTCTTGCGCTAGCGCGATTGCTAGACGAGCTTCTGTTACGGTGTCCATAGACGCCGAAATCATTGGAATGTTTAGAGTGATGTTCTTAGTAAGCTGAGTGCGAAGATCAGCTGTGTTTGGGAGAACGGTGGAGTGAGCTGGCACGAGTAGTACGTCGTCGAATGTCAGCGCTTCTTTGGCAATTCTTAGCATTTGCAATATCTCACAATAGATAGGTAAAGGGATAATCCAATCTCATCGTTTCGCATAATGAGTACAACCTGTTGGGATAACAAAGTTGCATTTGGATTAGATATTGCGGTGGGATTATACGGTGAAGATAATCGCTTGACTACAAATTTTTTAAATTTTTTTCTTGCAATTACCCCTTGCTATGTATTATATTGCCGCTAATTTCCATACTCACGCCTACGAGATTAGCCTTGTCATCTCTGACCAACCAAAATATCTTTACTGTATCGAGACTTAACGCAGAAGTACGCCTTTTGCTTGAGAACGAAATGGGGATTGTTTGGCTAGTTGGTGAGATTTCAAACTTCTCTGCTCCTGTCTCTGGTCACTGGTATTTCACACTGAAAGACGCTCGTGCCCAAGTCAAATGCGCCATGTTCCGTGGCAACAATCGACATACTTCATTTAAACCTGCTAACGGTAATCAAGTGCTGGTTAAAGCCCGTTTGTCTCTTTATGAGCCGCGTGGTGACTATCAACTGATCATCGAAAGTATGCAGGCCGAAGGTGATGGCCGCCTACAGCAACAATTTGAACAACTCAAAATGAAGCTGGCAGCAGAGGGCTTACTTGCTCAAACCAATAAGCAACCTTTGCCAGAACATCCCAAATGCGTGGGTATTGTGACCTCAAAAACCGGCGCAGCACTTTACGACATTCTCGATGTGCTAAAACGTCGCGATCCAACACTGCCAGTAGTGATTTATCCAACGATGGTGCAAGGTGAAGACGCGGCCATTCAGATCGCCCAAGCGATTGGTTGTGCGAATAGCCGTAATGAGTGTGACGTATTAATCGTTGGTCGTGGTGGCGGTTCACTGGAAGATCTATGGTGTTTTAACAACGAGATCTTAGCCAGAACGATTGCGGCTAGTCAGATCCCGATCATCAGTGCGGTTGGCCATGAAGTCGATGTGACTATCGCCGACTTTGTTGCCGATATGCGTGCGCCTACGCCATCTGCTGCCGCTGAATTAGTTAGTCGTGATAACAGCCATAAAGCACAAGGCCTTGCCACTCGTGAGCAAAAATTATTTGCCGCTATGCGCTATTACTTTGCAGAACAAAAGCAGCAAATGCGCCAGCTTGAGCACCGCCTTGAGAGACAGCACCCTAATCAACAACTGCAGCGTCAAAGTCAGCAGTTGGATGAATTAGATGCTCGTTTGCAACGGGCAATGCAGCGCTACATCACTCAATACCAACACAAGATTGAGCGTCAACTACATCGCATTCAACTCAACTCACCAGCAAAACGCCTCAGTTCGCAGCAAGCGGCTTTGGCGCGTGTCGAGCAAAAACTGCTGGATGCGATGGACAGAAAACTGCTTAAAGCACGTCATCAACTCGCACTGGCCGCTGAAAAACTCGATACCGTTAGTCCATTAGCGACACTTAAACGTGGCTATTCGATCACCCAAAACGACCACGGTGATGTGATTCACTCAACCAGCCAATTAAAAACGGGCGACACACTGGTCACCCGTCTTGTTGATGGTGAAGTTCGCTCAACCGTCAACTAACGGTTCACACACTCCAAGCTTACATCAACCCACTACTCAGTTGCGCGATACTCAAAGCGCACCCGCGATTTGGATTTCAGTTCATTACAACTATTGCAAAAGTAATTGGCTGCACCACATGCTTGCAACTTCTCTAACTGCGCCTCACAATCCGGACAGAAACCGACTTTGATATAGTCCTGCACACAATGCTCGCAATGATACTGGCCTTGCCATACCAACGGATGCTGGCACTTAGGACACGGATCTTGATTCATTTAACTATCCCTACTGAAACGATATTGATCTTATTGTGGCGATCTATTTTACGGTTGATGTTGATCTCAATCAGCACAATTCGACGCAAACGTTTAATTGACTACAATGCCATCAATTGAACATAATGATCTTTATAGGATCATCGGCGAAAGCCATTTTGATCAGCGATCCGCATCGATTAGAACATTTATATCACCACATACCGAAAGCATAAGTTACATATCCTGTTTTTGGATTTTATACAGAATTTAAATCCAAAAATACTAACATATTGCATTTTCAGTTAATTATAAATACAATCGAATATTGGTGTATTTCAATTTACATCGGTCTGCATTTCAATGTAATTTGCTTCAACCTCTCGCAGCGTTATTATGATTTTTGTGATCTCAGTCAGACTATCGACATGAGTACCACCACAAGGGATCACCACTGATTCATCACGGCTTAAATCACAACGCCAGTAACGCGAATCAGTCAAACACTCACCATCACACTGCATTATCACCGCACTACCATTCGCCAACCATTCATTAACCTGTTGATTAATAAGATTTTCAATCTTATCTAAGTCAGTAATAACATCAGCGCTGTTTAAACCACGTTTGCGTAATGTTTTACCCAATCGGTAAGTATCCAAGCAGTGATTTTCACTGACAGTGCTGGTTTCTTGCGCATAATTATTAAAATCATAGTGACCAAGCGGATCTTTACGCTCAGCATCTTTGCGCCAGTATCCATGTACGGTTAAGATCTTATTTAATGCTAACAAAGCCAGGTGCCCGGCACTATGGCCACGGCTCAATGCTTGTTGATAAGCTTTATTCACCGTTAATTCCACGCTATCGCCAGCACAAACGACTGCTTTTTCCGCTTCAACCACATGCACGACGACAAACACCCAACCTTCCTGATCGCGTTTTACAGGGATTGCTTCATCGACGTACAGAGTATTGCTAGTTAGTTCCACTGCACCAACCAAACAGTCGATAACATCGTGACTGCAACCATTAATTGTAATGCTGCCTTTATCAGCAGGGTGATCAGGCCAAATATGGCTCACTGGATGAAAAGGGGTTTTATCGGTCACGATATAGCACTTGTCATCAGCAACTTGAGTAAGTTGGACTTGAGCATTTAGTTGCCAAGTTTGGTGGCAAAATTGAGTAATGGTCGGAGTTACATTCATTGTATTTTCGATTCAGTTTTCTGTAGACATAAAAAAAGCGCCCATATTGTAGGCGCTTTTTGCAAACTATTGCTTATTTTTTACGGTTTTTAACCATGCTCATCATACGTTTACGATTTCGTTCCTGAGACAGAGTCATCTTAGTGGTTTTACCCTCAAATGGGTTCGCACTGTTTTGGAACTGAATACGAATTGGCGTACCCATGATTTCTAGCGACTTACGGTAGTAGTTCATTAGGTAGCGTTTGTATGAATCTGGCAGTTCATTCACCTGGTTACCGTGGATTACGATAATCGGTGGGTTGTAGCCACCTGCGTGCGCATATTTCAGTTTCACACGGCGGCCACGAACCATCGGTGGTTGGTGATCATCCGTCGCCATCTTCATGATGCGTGTGAGCACTGACGTACCTACACGTGTTGTCGCTGACTTGTACGCCTCTTGTACTGATTCAAACAAGTGACCAACACCCGTGCCGTGTAGTGCAGAGATAAAGTGAATACGCGCAAAATCAACGAAGCCTAGACGACGGTCTAACTCTTTCTTCACTGACTCTTTTACGTCGTTATCCAAACCATCCCATTTGTTCACGGCGATTACGATTGAACGACCTGCGTTTAACGCAAAACCAAGCAAGCTTAGATCTTGATCTGAGATGTTTTCGCGCGCATCGATAACCAGCATAACTACGTTTGCATCTTCAACCGCTTTCAATGTTTTTACTACTGAGAACTTCTCAACAGTTTCATTGATACGAGTACGGCGACGCACACCCGCGGTATCGATCAGTACATACTCACGACCATCACGTTCCATTGGAATATAGATAGAGTCACGAGTCGTTCCTGGCATATCGTAAACAACCACACGCTCTTCACCTAAAATACGGTTAGTTAGCGTTGATTTACCTACGTTTGGACGACCGATAATCGCTAGCTTGATTGGTTGATCTTGCAGGCGTTTAAATTCTTCTTCCGCTTCTTCTTCGGTGTAATCCAGTTTTTCTTCTTCTTGATCTTCAAAATCAGTCAAATCAGAGATTTCGCCTTGAGTTTGTTCAATCAATTTTTCAGCAAATGGATTAAGCGCAAGATCGATAAGTGCAGCAACACCACGGCCATGAGCCGCAGCGATTTGGTACATTTCTTCCATACCAAGCTGCCAGAATTCAGCGCTTGCTGCATCTGCATCAACGCCATCGATCTTGTTCACGACCAGCATCGCTGGTTTTTCAAGTTTGCGTAGGTGTTGCGCAATCGCTTCATCGGCAGCGGTTAGACCAGCACGGCCGTCTACCATAAATAACACAACATCAGCTTCATCAATCGCCGCTAGCGACTGCTGAGCCATTTTTGTTTCTACGCCTTCTTCCGTGCCATCGATACCGCCGGTATCGATCACGATAAATTCATGCTCACCAAGCTTCGCTTGGCCATATTTACGGTCACGAGTTAAGCCAGGGAAGTCCGCCACTAGCGCATCACGTGTACGAGTTAAGCGGTTAAACAACGTAGATTTACCTACGTTCGGACGCCCTACTAGAGCAACAACAGGAACCATAACAACCTCTACAATATTCTATTCTTATGTAGTTATAGGTAACGACTGACAAAATTTCCTCTTGCCGAATTGTTACCTATAGCAACACCATCTACTATTAAATGCTTGTTTCTTATAAACAAAACGACTCCTAGCTGTTACCAGCCAGGAGCCGAATGTGAATTATATCACGAAATTATTCGCTGAGCGTTAGTTTCTTTACATCGCCGTTGCGGGTGGTAATTAGATAACCATCCTCAAGCGCAATCGGAGCGACAGCAAAACCACTACTGTTCTCTTCCTGCATAGCAACAAAATCACCGCTGCTACGATCAAGCCAGTACAAATAACCTTCACTATCACCAACAACAACGTAATCATCAATGATAACCGGAGCCGTCACTAAACGGTGCTCAAGCTGTTTATTTGTCCATAACTCGGTACCACTACGAGCATCAACTGCTACCAAGTGATCTTTATCCGTCACCAAGAAGATTCGACTGCCATCATTAGCCATATCGCTTGCTGAAGAGTAAGTGCGCTTCCAAGCCGCTTGTCCAGAGCGTAAATCAATTGCCGTTAACTGGCCATTGTAACCAAGCGCAATCAAAGTGCTGCCCATCACCATTGGTGAAGCATCGACGTCAACAATACGGTCAATTTCGGTTGCGCCTTTTGGTGTACCGATTGGCAATTGCCAAATCAGTTGTCCGCGACTAACAATAGCTGCCGCTAAACGACCACTCGCAGTGCCCCAAAATACACCGCCAGAAACTGTTGCTGGTGCACTAGTACCACGTAAAGTTAAAGTTGGAACTTCAGTACTAATTGTCCACTTTTGTGTGCCGGTTTGCTGATCGAGAGCAATCAACATACCTTCACTGGTATGCACTAACACTAAGTTCTCATCGGTGGCTGGCATCGATAGCACTTCACCTTGAATCGGTTGACGCCAAATAAGCTCACCCGTTTCTTGATTAAGTGCAATCACTTCACCATTTTCACTACCGATAAATAGCTTATCGTAAGCCGCCGCAATACCACCTGAAAGACGAGCTGATACGTCACCTTCTAGGTCTGTTGCCCAAATCTCTTCACCGTTAGCTGGGTTCAACGCTTGAACTTCACCGTCACGGCTAGCGATAAATACCTTGTCATAGGCGAATTGAGGAGAGAGCTTAGAGAAGTATTGCTCAACGCCATTGCCAATCGAGCTACTCCAAACTTTGCTTGGTTCGAACTGACTTTTTACCTCTGGTACTGGCGCCATGATGATGGTGTCTTCTTCACCCGCACAGCCTGCCAATACGCCGATTACTGCTACTGCCGTCAATGCTCTTTTCAGCAATTTCTTCATGCAACGTGCCCTTACTTGGCTAGATCATCCAGTTTCATCTGCAGAATTTCACTTGCATCACCCGCTTGTTGTGCTTCGGTGTATGCATTGTATGCACCTTCTGTGTCACCTTTACGCAGTAGAATGTCACCTTTCAGTTCACCCACGCGGCCAGCCCAACCAGTATCAGTGATTTTGCCAAGTGTCGTCAGCGCTTGCTCAAATTGACCTTGTTCAGACAACAGACGAGCCAAACGGAAGTTAATTAAAGCCAATAGTGCAGGATCTTGAGTTGCGTTAGTTGCTTCTTGAAGCTGTGCGATTGCCGCATCAAGTTGATTTGCGTCAACTTGAACTTTTGCCAACTGAAGCGCAGCAAGCACTGCGTACTCACTGTCTGTGTTTGCGGTGATAAAGCTAGCGACTTGATCTTCTGCTTTTACACCCGATGCCGCTAGGCTATCCATCACTTGCATGTAACGCTCAGATGCTGCCTCTTGTGTTGCAATGATGGTGTCTTGATAGTAACGCCAGCCAAATAGACCACCTAAACCAAGCACGGCACCAAAGATTACGGCTTTACCGTTCTCTTTCCACCAATCTTTTATCGCTTCAACTTGTTGTTCTTCGGTATCGTAGAGTTCCACTTCCTGTCCTCTTAACATCACAAAAGTGGCGACTCTCATCGCCACTTTCTTAAACTTAAATTTGGTTAGATTAGCTCAGCTAGCTTCGCAATCACGTCAGCTTGAGGGTAAGTCTCTTGAGTACCACCCACTAGGTCTTTCAATACTACGGTGTTGTCAGCAACTTCGTTTTCACCAAGCACTAGCGCCACTACAGCACCAACTTTATCAGCACGTTTGAATTGCTTCTTAAAGTTACCGCCACCAAAGTGGTTCATCACACGTAGACCCGGTACTTGTTCGCGTAGCTGTTCAGCCAGCTTCATGCCCGCCATCATAGTACCTTCACCAGCCGTCACCATGTAAACATCAACGCTGCGACGTACATCAGTCAGCTCTAGCGTTTCAAGCATCAAAACAAGACGCTCAAGACCCATAGCAAAACCTACTGCAGGTGTTGGTTTACCGCCAAGTTGTTCAACTAGACCATCATAACGGCCACCACCACATACTGTGCCTTGAGCACCTAGACTTTCAGTGATCCACTCAAATACTGTGCGGTTGTAGTAATCCAAACCACGAACTAGACGTTCATTAATAGAGTATTCGATGCCCGCTGCGTCCAGAAGTTCACACAGACCAGCAAAATGTTGCTTAGATTCTTCGTCAAGGTATTCAGACAGACGCGGAGCATCACCCAAAATTGCTTGTACGTCTGGGTTTTTAGTATCCAGTACACGTAGCGGGTTGGTGTGCATACGGCGTTTACAATCTTCATCAAGCACATCAATGTGTTGCTCAAGGAATGCAATCAGCGCTTTACGGTAAGTTGCACGCGCTTCTAGTGAACCGATTGAGTTCAGCTCTAGACGCACATGTTTGTCGATGCCAAGCTCACGCCATAGACGTGCTGTCATCATGATAAGTTCCGCATCCACATCAGGCCCGTTTAGACCAAACACTTCCACACCACATTGGTGGAATTGACGGTAACGACCTTTTTGTGGACGCTCGTGACGGAACATTGGACCCATGTACCATACACGTTGTTCTTGGTTGTACAGCAGACCATTTTCGATCCCTGCACGTACACAACCTGCAGTGCCTTCTGGACGTAGAGAAAGACTGTCACCATTGCGATCTTCAAAGGTGTACATCTCTTTTTCAACAACGTCAGTCACTTCACCGATTGCACGACTAAATAGATGCGTCATCTCAACGATTGGCATGCGCATTTCGTTATAACCGTATGCGCTAACTACGTTCTTCACTGTATTTTCTAGCTTTTGCCACAGTGGTGATTGAGTTGGGAGACAATCGTTCATGCCTCGAATTGCTTGAATTGTTTTTGCCACAATATTTACCGTAATTTTAATTACTTCGTTGAGATTTAGTTTTGCACTTTAATTTCGATGCGATTGCTTTCGTCCAATTGGGCGGCTTTCGCACGAATTTTTGCTTCTAGTTGATTAACTAGGTCATCGTTGTCAAAACGCTCTTTTTGGCGTTTGCCATCTTCGTAAAATGCGCTTTTCTTGTTGCTACCTGCAAGACCTAGGTGTGACACTTCTGCTTCACCAGGACCATTCACCACGCAACCAATGATCGATACGTCCATTGGTGTGATGATGTCTTCAAGACGTTGTTCTAGCGCATTGACCGTACCAATCACATCAAACTCTTGACGTGAACAGCTAGGGCAAGCAATAAAGTTAATACCGCGTGAGCGAATACGCAGTGATTTAAGAATATCAAAGCCAACTTTGATCTCTTCGACTGGGTTCGCCGCTAGTGAAATTCGCAGTGTATCGCCGATACCTTCTGCGAGTAGCATGCCAAGACCCACTGACGATTTCACTGCACCAGCACGCGCACCACCAGCCTCAGTAATACCAAGGTGCAGTGGTTGATCAATTTTCTTCGCCAGTAAACGGTATGAGTCAACCGCAAGGAAGACATCTGACGCTTTTACGCTGACTTTGAATTGATCGAAGTTAAGGCGATCAAGAATATCCACATGACGCATTGCTGATTCCACCAACGCTTCTGGCGTTGGTTCGCCGTACTTCATCTGAATGTCTTTTTCTAACGATCCGCCGTTAACACCAATACGAATTGGAATGTTCTTATCACGCGCACAATCAACCACTGAGCGAATACGCTCTTCGTTACCGATGTTACCTGGGTTGATACGTAAACAGTCAACACCATACTCCGCCACTTTAAGCGCAATACGGTAGTCAAAATGAATGTCGGCCACTAATGGCACATTCACTTGCTGTTTGATAAGTTTGAACGCCTCTGCGGCATCCATCGTTGGTACTGATACACGAACGATATCTGCACCGACGTTTTCCAACGCTCGAATTTGCGCAACAGTCGCTTCCACGTCTGTTGTTCTGGTGTTAGTCATGGATTGCACCGCAATCGGTGCGCCATCACCAATAGGCACATCGCCCACATAGATTCGAGTCGATGGGCGACGTTTGATAGGAGATTCGTGTTGCATAATCGTTTATCTAGGTAGTGTGAATCTTGCTGCTTTGCCTGCAGTATACCCAGAAAGGTCGACAGGTTCACTCGCTAATGTGATTGAAACGTTTTCTGGTGCACCTAAAATGATGTTGTAAGGCTTTTTACCATCAAAAGTAGCGGTCTCTCCCGCACCTTTAATGCCGCTAACTAATGTTTTACCCGTCGCATCTTTGACTTGCACCCAACACTCATCGCTGAACTTCATCACCAAACGGTTACTGATATCTTCCGCAGGTTTAGTGATCTCAACCATTTTGGGCTCTGCCACTTCTGCCGTTTTCACTTCGGCATCGGTTGGCGCTACCGTCGAGTCATCACTAACCGCTTCCGTTACTGCAGTATCAAGTACTGGGGTTTCAATCGGCGCATCAGCAGATGCAACCGCGTCGTCGGTCAATGGACGATCTGTATTGGTCGTCGTACTCTCTTCTGCCGGAGCATTTAATGTTTCAAATGCATCTAGGTCCGGAACCGATGGCGTGCTTTCCGTCGTGGTAACACTCTCATCCGCCGTCAGATCAATCACATTTTTTTGCTGATTTTGGTACCACCACACTGAGGAAATCGCCACGATAACCGCCACAATCCCCCAAGTAAGCATCATGATGCGATTATCGTGTTTTTCACGATTGGTTTTACGAGAAAAACTCTTCATATTTTGAACTTGAGGTGGCTGAGAGCCCATTGCCTCATCAAGCGAAGACAAAATTTCAGACTCGTTAACACCAACCACTTTAGCGTAAGAACGCAAATAACCACGAGTAAAGGTTGCCACTTGATCAGCTTCAAACTGATTTTCTTCAATTTGCTTAATAAGCGCGACTCGCAGACGTAAACGGTCAGCAACTTGCTTTTGCGTCAGCCCTAATTCTTCACGCTTTAATTTCAAAATTGTGCCTGGAGCGACACGTACTGGTTCTGCATTATCGTCAGTAACAGGGATTGGTTGTTCTGTATTCATATCGTTGTGTCTCTCGCTTTACTCTGAGTCAGCCAGTCTTAATTATTTTTGGTTAGTAGTTGGCTCAACCAAGATCATCATTTAATTATTTACTTGTTTATATTTATCAGTCTCAAAGCATCTTGCGGACAAGATTTATGTCACCGTTACAACAAATAAGTGTATGTTCTTTCTCTCCACTGCACACGACATTCATCTGTCGCAGCAATTTTAAGGCATATCCCCAACACGAGTGGGTATAACTATTAATTCTAATAGATAAAGTGTGTGAAACAACACCATATGGTTAGATAAATTACAGCAAGCTCAAGGTTTTTCGAAAAACTGACATTTAAAACTTAGATAAAGCCTACAAACTGCGATAAATCTTTCTGTTTATTAGCAATATCCTGCAACAAAAAAGCCAGAGCATTGCTCTGGCTTTTGAAACGAAATAACGATTTATAGCGCTTTAATGTCGATTGCTTCGCCTTTAGCGGCTTTTGCCATCGCAGTACGTTTTGTACGGTCAATCACATCACCGACTAATTGACCACATGCCGCATCGATATCATCACCACGAGTTTTACGGATCGTTACCGTGTGCTCGTATTGCATCAATGTTTTCTGGAAGCGGTCGATACGTGAGTTACTCGGCTTCTTGTAAGGTGAACCTGGGTACGGGTTAAACGGAATCAGGTTGATCTTGCAAGGCGTATCTTTCATTAGCTCGGCAAGTTCACGCGCATGGTCCATATCATCATTCACATGGTCTAGTAGCACGTATTCCACTGTTACTTTACCGCGGTTCGCATTGGACGAGGCAAGGTAACGACGCACAGACGCTAGGAACTCTTGAATATCCCAACGGTCGTTAATTGGCATGATTTCACTACGCAATTTGTCATTTGGTGCGTGAAGAGAAATCGCTAGTGCTACGTCAATTTTACCCGTCATTTGATCAAGGCCCGATACCACACCAGAGGTCGATACCGTTACACGGCGTTTTGACAGACCAAAACCTAAATCATCCAGCATGATTTCTAAAGCTGGAATTAGGTTTTTCATGTTCAACAGTGGCTCACCCATGCCCATCATTACCACGTTGGTAATTGGACGACGACCGGTCTCTTTCTCAAGGCCAACTTCACGCGCAGCGCGCCAAACCTGACCGATAATTTCAGATACTTTCAGGTTGCGGTTGAAGCCTTGTTGCGCCGTTGAACAGAATTTACATTCCAACGCACAACCCACTTGTGAAGACACACATAGCGTTGCACGATCATCTTCTGGGATGTAAACCGTTTCTACATCTTGGTCACCAACACGCATTGCCCATTTGATAGTGCCATCAGATGAGTGCTGTGCAGCAGATACCACTGGAGCTTTAATCTCACAGCGTTGCTTTAATTTTTCACGCAGTTGCTTGTTGATGTTGTTCATGTTGTCGAAATCATCAACACCGAAATGGTAGATCCACTTCATCACCTGCTCAGCGCGGAATGCTTTTTCGTTTAATTCTTCTGCAAAGAATTTACGCAATCCTTGGCGGTCAAAATCAAGCAAGTTGATTTTTTCAGTAGTCATGAAGCCTCTCAACAACGGAACAATAAATAAGGGCGCGAATTTTACAGTCTTTAGCTAATGACAACAAGTACGACAAAGCCCTGTTTTTGCTAAGACATTAAAAACCCAACGGTTAAATTTTAATCACAAGGGAAAATAAATACAAAAATCCCGCCAATTTAGCGGGACTAAAACTGAACTTTTTATGCAACAGAGGCTTATTAAGCAGCGAGTTGCTTAATTTGCTCAACAATCGCCTTGAGGCCGTTGCCACGCGATGGGCTAAGGTGCGCAATTAAACCCAATTGCTCAAAATAACCATCAACATCAAACTGTTGAATCTGTTCGCTGCTTTTACCATTAAACGCAGCCATCACCAATGCAATCAAACCACGAACGATGCGCGCATCAGAATCCGCGCAGAAAAACCAAGTATTATCGACCTGTTCGCTGACTAACCACACCTGGCTTTCACAACCAGATACTGTGACTTGCTCAGATTTGAACGCCTCTGGCATCACAGGGAGCTTTTTACCCCATTGAATCACCTGGCGATAACGATCTTCCCAACCACGCATTTGTTGCATAGTCGCAATAACATCATCTGCGTTGATTTCTGAGCCAAACGGGTTTTGAGGGAACGTTGACATGCTGGCTCCTACTTTTTGTACTTTTGAATCAGTTTTTCAACAATGCGTGATACCGCTACAAAACCAAACGTTGCAGTCACCACTGTTGCGGCACCAAAACCACTGGCACAGTCCATACGTTTAGGTCCTTCTGCAGTCGCTTTAACGCCACACACACTACCATCAGCTTGTGGGTATTTTAGCTGCTCAGTCGAGAATACGCAGTCAATGCCAAATTTACGTTGTGGGTTCTTTGGAAAATTATGATGACGACGTAAGGTATCTTTAATTTTCTTTGCCAGAGGGTCTTGAATTGTCTTCGTTAAATCAGCGACTTGAATTTGTGTCGGGTCAACCTGACCACCTGCTCCACCTGTAGTAATCACTTTAATTTTGTTACTGCGGCAGTACGCCAATAGTGACGCTTTCGCTTTCACACTATCAATCGCATCCAACACGTAGTCATATTCTTTCGTCAGGTACTCATGCTGGTTATCTGGAGTAATAAAGTCATCAATCAAGTTAACCTTACACTCTGGGTTGATTAGCTTAACGCGCTCAGCCATCACTTCAATTTTGCTTTGACCAACCGTACCACTCATCGCGTGAATCTGACGGTTAATATTAGTCACACACACATCGTCCATATCGATCAATGTCAGTTCACCAATACCAGTGCGCGCTAACGCTTCCACCGCCCAAGAGCCTACACCACCAATACCGATCACACACACGTGTGCAGCACGGAGAATTTCCACTTCACTATTGCCGTAAAGACGACGGGTACCACCAAAGCGTTGGTTGTAATTATCTGAAGCCGGGGTGTCTAATTCACGCATAAATCGAGTCCGTAAATCGTTTGGAAAAAAGAAGAGTGCGATTTATACGCACTCTTTATGGAAATGTCTATACTCGCTCTTTGCTACGACAAACGGCTTGAGCGTAAAACAATTAGTTTTGTTTCTCTGGTGGCATCGCCCAAGGCGCTTGAGTCGCTGAATTTTCTAAACCCAGCTTCCACACGCGGCCAAAGTGTTTATAGTGACCAGCCTCTAGGCCCGCTCGTTCCCCCATACCATGGTAAAGGTCCAGATGATTTTGTTTTACTGCGCCACCGGTATCTAACACAATCAATAAACGCAATTGATGCGCCCCACTCCAACTACCATCTGAGTTTAGCAATGGTACTTCAGCCAGAATTGGCGTACCCATAGGAAGAATAGAACGATCGCCCGCTACCGATGCCATCGGTAGAAGTGGAATCCCCGCAGAGCCCGTTACCGGTGCATCCGCGCGTGGTTGGAAAAAGACAAACGAGGGGTTTTGCTCAAGCACTTCACGCACTGTGGCTTCGTCATTTGCCAGTACCCAATCCTTGATCGCTTTCATCGACATCTTTTCACGAGGTACTTCACCGCGTTCAATCAATACTTTACCAATGCTAACGTATGCTTTGTTGTTCTTACCGCCGTAAGCAAAATACTCAAGCGTGTCATCATCTTCAAAATGAACAAAGCCACTGCCCTGCACTTCCATCAAAAATGGGTCAATCATGTTGGCTGCATAACCAAGCTCTAAGCCTTGACCATTCAGAGCCCCGGCATAGATTTCAGCGCGAGTTGGGCAGTTTTTATCACAATCTGGTTTGGCATAAACGGGGTATTTATAGGTTTCGTTAGCTTGATGACGCAACTCCATCACTGGTGAGAAGTAACCGGTAAACAACACATTACCTTGCTTGTCACCACCACCTAATTGGGCGGTTTGAACGCCAAATTTGGCGAGTTGACTCGGATCGCCACTCTCTAGCACCCACTGATTAAGTTGCTCATAGAGTGGTTGGTACACTTTTGCCATCGAAGGCGAGTTGTCCACCACTTGCTCAGCTTGCTTAGCAAACTCAGTAAAATCTCGTGGTGCTACAGAGTGAATCTTTTGGGTTTGATTGAGAGTCGCCGTAAACTCTTGGTCAAAATACTGTTGCGCACGATCCGTTGGTTGTGCACAACCAAAAAGTAAAGAAGCCACGGCTAATGGAAGCATTTTTTTCATTATATTGAAGTCACTTAGGTAGATGTTGCGAGCATGACAAACTCTAGATGCTAGAGTCAATCTGATCAAAGTGAATTGTTGGCAAAATAACGCGTAAGACCAAGCTTCACTAATCTGAGCTGAGCATTTTATCTACAAACCACCCACACTCGACTTAATAAATACAGGTTTATAACCAAATTGCGTTTGCAGAGTCATCTGGTCCCAATTCTCATATTGGAATTTGAATCGACGCTCTTGGGTTCCATGTTGATAGACAAGGTAATCGCCATCAAATTCAAAATCGGTGTCGACTACGCCGCCATTAACGATCACACCATGTTCATTAATCACAATACGCTCAGCTTGATAGGAAGCGACATCATGTTCAATCCACACTCCGTAGATCAATGAGTTAGGATGCGTAAAGCGTTGATACTTTTCATGCAATAAAACACAGCCCTGAAAAATAAAGTAGGTGGTCACTATCGCTCCCAACCAAGCAAGCGCTTCTAAACCTTTCCTTTTTTTTGAATAAGGTTGGGATTGTGACATTTTTCCTTTCACTGTAAGGCTCATACACCTTAGCTCCACCGAACTGTAGACTACTCAGGCTGTATAACACGCACTCAATTTGCCGACAAACTAAGCGATAGTTTCTTCGACACTTATTCCAAAAATCGCTTGCTCATTAAAGAATAAATTTGCATTATAATTACATATTAATTCACCAAATGGATTCGTTGTGAAAATTCGTAGTACAGCACTCGTAAAAGGATTTCGTCAGTCAACGCCTTATGTGAACGCACACCGAGGGAAAACGGTGGTGATCATGCTGGGTGGCGAAGCAGTAGCTGATGATAATTTCAAAAATATTATCAGTGATTTAGCCATGTTACATAGCCTGGGCGTCAAGGTTGTATTGGTGCACGGTGCTCGACCACAGATCAACGACATCCTCTCAAAGAACAATGTAACCAACGCCTATCACAAAGGGGTAAGGGTTACCGACGCAGCATCATTACCACTAGTTATGCAAGCGGCAGGACAACTGCAATTAGCGATTACAGCCCAACTTTCAATGAGCCTCAACAATACGCCGATGGCGGGTACACAACTCAATGTAGTTAGCGGTAATTTCGTTATTGCTCAACCGCTTGGTGTCGATGACGGAGTCGATTATTGTCATAGCGGTAAAATTCGCCGGATCAATATTGAAGGCATCAACCGCATGCTGGATCAAGGTTCAATTGTGCTACTGGGCCCTATCGCGAGCTCAGTGACTGGCGAGAGTTTTAACCTACTTTCAGAAGAAGTCGCAACGCAACTAGCCATTCGTCTCAATGCCGACAAACTGATTGGCTTTTGTTCTGAGCAAGGCATTTTGGATGAGCGTGGCGGCGTTATCGCTGAACTGGTTCCTCGTGAAGCCGAAGCGATTTTACAGAAGCTTGAGCAAGACGTAGATCAATCAAGTGACAACTCTTCTGGCTCGCTGCGTTTTCTGCGCGCAGCAATTACCGCTTGCCGCGCTGGTGTACCACGTAGTCACTTAGTCAGCTACAAAGTCGATGGCGCTTTAATCCAAGAGCTGTTCTCGGTCGATGGTATCGGTACACAAGTGGTTTACGCCAGTTCAGAGCGTGTACGTCTGGCCAAGATTGACGATATTGGTGGTATTTTGGATTTGATTCGTCCACTTGAAGAGCAAGGCATACTCGTGCGTCGCTCTCGTGAACAGCTTGAACGTGAGGTTCATCAATTCACTATTATCGAAAAAGATGGTTTGATTATCGGCTGCGCGGCTCTGTATCCATACTTGGACGAAAGCATGGCAGAAATGGCGTGCGTGGCGATTCATCAAGAATATCGTGATGGCAATCGTGGCCTAGTCTTGCTCAATCATATGCGTCAACAATGTCGTCAGCAGGGTATTGAGCAGCTTTTTGTCTTGACCACTCACAGTTTGCATTGGTTCCGCGAGCAAGGGTTCAGTGAAGTTGGGGTTGATTCATTACCAACCCAGAAAAAGAATCTCTACAACTACCAACGTAACTCTAAAGTCCTTGCGATTGCTTGCTAAACCCAGCTGAAAAGCAAAACTCCCGAATCATGAATCCATCGTTCGGGAGTTTTTTACACAGAATCAAAAATGCGCTTTATTTCATAACATAAGTTGTATATTATTCACTCGATTTCAAAATTGTGAAACAGGATTCACATATTCTAGCTCCGCTAGACGCATGGATTGCTTTAGGTCGATAACAACATCAACTATGAGCAAACAAACGTCATGAGAACCATCATTTGTAACTCGCTGCAAAGCTTCTGGGATATGGCAGAAAACGAACTACTGACCGATCTCAATGTTCACTGTGTGTTTCCGGTCAACGATAGCCTTAAGAACATCATGCTGAGTTACCAAGTAGAATACAAAATTCGCAATATTTCGTTTACCACTGTATTTAACTAATTTCGCCTTTGCTTGCTGGCGAAGCCCAAGGAAGGCTAAGACTACCGACATAACTTGAAATTACTTGTATTGACGTTTATCCAAATAAACGCAGCGATTTCAAGCTAGACAGATAAACCAGGGAAGGTCTTCCCCCCTTTTTTTCATGCTTTCATACGCTCAACTAAACCACTGGCACGTTCTGTCATAACCTTAATGCCACGCTTGACCACATCCGGTTGTACATACATGGCCAAACGCTTTTTGGCACGAGTAATACCCGTGTAAATCAGCTCGCGGGTTAAAATCGGACTGTACTCTTTTGGCAAAATCATCAGTGTAAACTCAAACTCACTCCCCTGAGATTTATGTATTGTCATCGCATAGGCGGTTTCATGTTCTGGCACACGGCTTGGTAGCACTGATTTCACGCTACCATCTGGCAGTTCAAAAAACACTTTTAAGCGTGGCTCTTGCAGTGAATCATCCCAAATACAGATGCCGATATCACCATTATATAAACCCAACGCATGATCGTTACGCGTGATCATTACTGGCCTACCGTGGTACCAAAGCTCATCCTGAGTTTGCACTAACTTACGCGCGACTAAAGCCCGCTCAATGCGCAGGTTTAAGCCCGCCACACCAAAATCACCCTCACGGATCGCACACAACAAACGACAGCGAGCAAATGCATCCAAACCTGCCTTGGCAAGTTGCGTCACCGATTCTAATTGTTCAGTTGCCGAATCTAACTGACGCTGGCGAATACGTTTTAGATAACCGCTATACTCCACTACCATAGTTTGAATCAGTTGATTGTAGTGCTGCATATCCAATGGATATTGCTCAATATCAGCAAAATTACGCTGCCAAACGGCATCATAGTTAAAGCTCGAACCTGCATTGACCGCTTTCGCGAGCTGACCGATACCTGAACGCGCATCAAAGCGATAACTCTTTTGCAGCATACATAAGCTGTCACCTACTTGGCTGCCTTTTTGCTCGCTTTGCGCCAACGTGCGATAACCCGATAACTGCGCAATAAGCTCGCCTTGGGTTTGGCTATAACCATATTGATGGAATGAGCAGATGTCTCCCAGCACCGCCCCAGCCTCTACCGAGGCTAACTGATCTTTATCGCCAAGCAGGATTAGACGTGCATGTTTAGGTAGTGCATCCACCAGCTTATACATCATTGAGAGATCGACCATCGACGCTTCATCGACCACCAGAATATCCAAATGCAGCGGATTGGTGCGACTATGACGAAACTCAACGCTATTAGGAATAGCACCAAGTAGGCGATGCAAGGTACTCGATTCAGTTGGAATCGCCGCTTTAAGCTCAGGGCTTACTGGCAACTCTGCCACCGCTTTACCAATTGACTCGGTTAGACGTGCCGCTGCTTTACCCGTTGGTGCCACCAACTTAATGGTAGGCACTCGGCCATTATCACCTTCGATGCTTTGCGCTTGCTCAATCAGGGCCGCCAGCAATTTGGTTACCGTGGTGGTTTTACCGGTACCTGGGCCGCCAGAAATCACCGCAAAACGCTTAGTTAGCGCAATCGCTGCCGCCACTTTTTGCCAGTTTACACACACGGCTTGTGGCACTAACTGCTCAAGAGGAGCAAGCTGATCAGCACGCTTTGCTTGTAAAAGCAGTTGGTCAATCGCAGGCCAATCAAGTTGACTGTCATCCACCACATCTAAATGGTCGCACACCAATTGTTGGCGCAGCACCTGATTAAAACCCGTTTGCTCGGCAGCAGTGGCAAGTGCAGCAAACAAATATTGATAGCTGCGAGCAAATAAGTGATCGAGCAATTGGGCAAGCTTTTGTACATCATTAGGCTTTAGGATCATCGGTGTCCCAAAGCTCGCTAAACGCTCCGCAAGCGTCACTTCGTAGTGCCAGTAACGATGCAAATAGATACGAGCACCATCAAACACTAATGGCATGGCCAATAGTGGCTCACTACTTGGTTTAGCGACCCAAGCTGACTCAAGCAATATTTGTGACCAATTAATCGCCAGCAAGCGCTGATTCAGATCCAGAGCAGCTTCGCCGTACAAACCCAGTTTGGCGGCTATGTCCGTCGGTTGCATCTGTGCATCAAACAGTGGCAAACAAATATGCCCTTTGCCCAGTTCGCTACTCACCACGCCAGCGATAAAAGCAATTTCATCGCTGTGCGATTTACTGAACATAAACCGAGCCAGCTGGTAATCTAACTGACGTAGCGATCCTTTTTGCGCCAAACGCTGTAAAGTAGCCAATAATGGTGCATTAGCCTGTTGGGCTGGTGATAACAAAGGGTTGGTTACATGATTCATAGATCTAGTGCCATCTGTCCTGCTGAATTACCGCGAACTTCAATCGGCTCGCCATCAATCAATAGGTCTAATTCGGTTAAAAATTGCAAACTTGGTTTGGCGGAGAAAATGCCGTGTTGTCCTTCCCCATCCATGCCACGCAAGAACAAGTAATAAACCCCACCAAAGTGCTGTTGGTAATCGTAATTAGCCACACGACTACGCAGAAAACGGTGCAGTGCTAAAGCATAGATTTGATATTGCAGATCATAACGATGGTCAGCCATTGCTTGGCGCAGCGCATCACCATGATAATCATGAATCTCATCACCAAGATGATTCGATTTCCAGTCCAGCACATAGTATTTTCCCTGATGCTCAAACACCAAGTCGATAAAACCTTTGAGCATGCCCTGCACAGTGTGAAAACCAAGATCGCCCGCTTTAGCCGAAAGTGTGTCGTTGCGCTGGATCACTCGATTAAGCTCAGCAGCAGCAAGCACTTCAATTGGCAGTAAAAACTCCATTTCCACCAAGCGCTGAGCTGCCGTTTTTTGATTGAGTCTGAGTTCTTTACCATCAAGCGGCGTTGCTAAAACAGTATCAACTAACTGCTGCAAGATTGGTAGCCACTCGAGCTCAAGTTGCTCGCTTTCCATCAAGCTTAAAATCACCTGTTGGTTAGCTTCGCTATTGGCAGGTTCAGTGAACTCCACTTCTTCAAATAAGCTATGCAAAAACGTACCCGGGCGTGCGCCGCGTGGGAAGGTAAAGATAGAGCGCTCTGGCTCAACGAGCTCTTGCTCATCTTGCTCTTGGGATGAGTCGACATCCAGACGCAGTAAATCATCATCAGCCGAATGATGAGAGCCTTGCTTAACTAAACCGGAATAACTGGTGATACGCCAACTGCGATCTATCTCTTGCTCAAGCTCTCGTGCATAAAGCGTATTGGCTTGCACCTCATTAGCAACAAATGGCTCATCATAAGAGGGCGGAAGATCACTAAGTACCACACACTCCAAGCCATTGGCTTGTCGAGTAATCGCATTGGTAAGATCGCTAATGCTGCCCTCTTGACCATTTTGCAGCAGATAACCAATCGCACTGTGATGCACACCCGTTGGTTCTTTGGTTGAGCGTCCATTGCGCAGCGGCGCGGCACCAATAAAACAACCATACACCGCACGAGTTAAGGCAACATAGATTAAGCGTAAGTCTTCCGCCAGACGTTCTTTGTCTGCTTGTGCCAATGCCGCATCATTTTTGGTGATATCTAAAATAGTTTGATCATTTTGAGCATCGTAGTATTTCGCTTCACTCGCTTCTCGATAGCTAAGCACAAACGGCAAAAATACCAACTCGTATTCCAGACCTTTGGATTTGTGAATCGTAACAATCTGCACCAAATTGCGTTCTGACTCGAGACGCTGGATTTGATCGTCACTACCACCTAAACCATGTTGTGCATCACTGATCGCTTGCGCTAACCAGCGCAATAAACCATGGTCACTATCTAATTCACCACTGGCTTGTTGCAATAGCTCACCTAGATGCATCAAATCGGTCAGATGGCGCTCGCCATTTTCTTCTTCCAGTAATCGCTCAGCAATATGGCGCTTACTCATCACCGCTCGCAGCATTGGCAGCACACCTCGTTGCAACCAAAGTTTACGGTACTCTTTAAACTCGTTAACCGCATTTTCCCACACGCTTTCATCGTTATTCAGCGCATCCAAACTGCCGGCATCGAGAGCAAACAACTCAGAGGCTAAACTGGCGCGCAAGGCACGATCATTTTCCGGCGTCAGCACGGCTTGCAATAAGCGTTGCACATCTTGGGCAATCGCGGCGCTAAACACGCTATCACGGCTAGAGAGATAGACACTGGCAATGCCCTGCTTTGACAGCGCTTGTTTGATCATTCGGCCTTCACTACCGGTGCGCACCAACACCGCAATGTCGCCAGCTTTAATGGCATCGCTACCTTTACCGCTAGTAAAACACGCCTGACCTTGCTGCGCCGCCGTTAAAATGGTTTGAATCTGATCGGCGGTCGCCTTTGCCATCGCCTCAAGGTATTCACCTTTTGCCAACGGTTTGTCTTGGGCTTCTTGCAGCCAGTAAGTCAGCGCAGGTTGTTTAATGCCATTCAATTGCCAACTGCGCTGCTCGGCATTAGGGCTTGGGGCAACGGGGATAAAAGGAATGTCTTGATCATAAATAAAGGCACTGTCTGGTAGCTCAAACACTTGGTTCACTGCGGCAACCATATCTGCACTTGAGCGCCAGTTGGTGCCAAGGGTAAAGTGCGACGAAACCTGATTACGTGCTTTGATGTAGGTAAAGATGTCTGCCCCGCGGAAACCGTAAATCGCCTGTTTCGGGTCACCGATCATAAACAAACCACATTGTGGATGCGGCAAATAAATACGGCTAAAAATACTGTATTGCAGTGGGTCGGTATCTTGGAATTCATCGATCATTGCCACCGGATACAGCGTGCGAATCCGCTCGGCGAGCAGCCCTGCCTCATCGTTATCGATCGCAGCCGATAAATTGGTCAGTAGATCGTCAAACGATAGCCACTGCTTTTGTTGCTTAGCTTTAGCAAGCATCGTACGGCAATGCTCAATTGCATGTGCCAGTAATGGTGCTTTCAAACTCACCGGCTCAGCGAGAAAAGCTTCAATCGCCGCAAATACCGCATGCTGAGGCGCTTCACCTTTAGCCGTTTTCTCAATTAACACATTCTGCGCAAACTTTTCCAATTGCTCAGGGTAGCCATAACTTGTGGTTTCACTGCTCGCCCATTCGTCCACTGCCGCAAGCCAAGCAGGCAATGATTTGGCGCTGTAGCTACGTTTATTGATGCCGGAGTTAGCAATAAGATCATGGTAGTCTTTTTGCCCTGCTAGCCACTGTTTTTTTAGTTGGTCTATTTGCTCAAGATTGGTTTGATGCAGAGCAGCAAGATCACCTTGCATAGCATTCACAGAAAGCTTTAACGGTGCGCCGATCAAATAGCCTGAGATGTCACCAAGCAGTGCCGCCGGTGAACCCCAAATAGAACGCACTTCACCGGCCAGTTTTAGCGGTAATGGGTAAAAATTACGACGCCAATAATCGGCCACAATTTGTGCTTTAAGATGACTTTCATCGGTGACAAATTCATTGTCAAAGCGGCTGCCCGATTCAAACGCATTTTGCGTCAGCATGCGCTGACAAAAACCATGAATGGTATAGACCGCCGCTTCGTCCATTTGACGTTCTGCTTGCAGCAGAATCGAAGCCGCCTGTTGATGGTCACGAATTTCTGTAAGTAAAGGTTGGATCACCGGATCGTTGCTTTCACCACGAGCAAAAGCGATGCGTGCATCGTGAATACGAGCTCGAATACGATCACGCAGCTCCGCGGTCGCCGCTTCAGTAAAAGTCACCACCAGAATTTGATCGACAGTAAGTAGCACTTGATGACGAGAACTTTCACTGCCATGGCCAAGTAACAGACGTAAATATAGGCCAGCAATGGTAAAAGTTTTACCTGTACCGGCAGATGCTTCTATTAATCTGGCACCATGCAGTGGAAACGTCATGGTTTCCAATGGTGTGACAACTGACGAAGATGTCATATAAATCAAACCTTTATTTAACCTTAAATCTCAGCAAATCCAACAACTAACTGTGAGCTGAGCACAAAAATAGAATAATAATGCTGCTTTTGGGCGTGCATTCCCCGCAATGAGACCCTACTCACAGAACCCTAGTGACTAAATACATAATATCCGTGCCACGCGTTAAGTGATCGAAACGGATCATCTAACCAACCGAATCATGGTCCCTCTGACCTGTGGCCGTACAGCGAACGCCCTACACAAAATAATGATTTACTGGCGGCCACTTATTTCCTTTACTTCCCTTACTCATTATCTTGCGCATCACGCATGTGTAATCTTGGCGCCTGTATCACCAGTGCGGCCAAGCTGCGAACTTGTTGCGCTAACTCATCGTTCCATTGTGGCCAAATTCGTGAAATATACGTGTCTTTACCTTCACCTTGAGCGATAAAACTGTCATTAAACGCATCCGCCATTTTCTTCAGTGATTTGTCTTCATCATCGACCCACTCACCACTGCGGCTAAAGCCTGCTTCGATCGCTGCTAATGATGTTTTCGGGAAATACGCCAATGGCTTTGTCATGCCCTTATAAAACAGGCGAACCAATTCTGACAACAAGCTTTTCGCATGTTGAGGATCATCAATCGGTGGGTAAATCAGATGCACAACACCTTCTTTACGATCATAGCCAAGCATATGCGTGCGCTTAGCCGTCCCCATCGCCGACATCGCTAAATGATCGATCCAAGCACTTAAATAGTCTTGAGAACGAATTTTACCGCTGCGATAACGCACCAAACCGGATTGATAATTTTGCGTCAGCCAACCTTGCAAATAAATCAACTTATCATCGCCAAGCACATTCAGGCTGAGGTTGATTTCGATGTCATCACTTGGCGCATTGGAAACAAAACTCAATTTTTCCAACATCTGCTCAGCTTGCACGCGGTTGGTTTCAAACTCAATCTCACCAAAAGCGGCAACCGGCAGCTTACCTTGAGCACGCTGCTGAGCGACGAATGCTTCGACCACTAGCTCTGGTGCGGCTTGGTTTTTAAGCAAGTTATGCAGCAACTCATCACGCATTTGATAGCTTTCTAAGCCATTAAGTACAAATGGCTCATCATCCGGCATGATAGGTAGCGGCGGTTCAAACACCACTTTCAGGCGACGATTAAAGAAATACTGTACCGGTAAACGCCAAAACCGTTGCAGCTCAACCAAATCAAGCTCTAGTGGGTAGGTGGCATCGAGTAAATACTCGCTCAATTGGCGATTAAACTCACCACTGCGCTGACCTAAACGGTTCGCCGCTGGCAGCCACTCTTTGGCGTAACTTGCCCCAACTAAATTGCTCTCAGTGTGGCTAAATGCAGCCGAGCTAAATGGCACCATAGTATGGTGCTGATGAAGATGGGCAATCAGCTTATCGCCACTCTCATCCACACTGCCCGCTTCATCACCCGCTAGACAATAATTTTGGTGGCAGTACTCCATCAGTTCAGAGACCAGCACCGATGGCACACGCTCAGTGTTGTCTTGAATCGAACGACCAACGTAACTGATATACAGCGTTTGCTGCGCAGAAAGAATCGCTTCAAGGAACAGATAACGGTCATCATCACGACGAGAACGGTCACCAGCACGAGTGCGGCCATTCATCAAATCAAAACCTTCGGGGGGCATAGAACGGGGGTAAACGCCATCATTCATCCCTAGTAAACACACGGTTTTAAATGGGATTGAGCGCATTGGCATCAAGGTACAGAAGTTAACTTGACCAGCAAGAAAACGCTGACTGACACGAGTACCAGAAAGTTTGTTGTTGAGGTATTGCGCCATTATGCTTGGAGCAAGATCTTGACCAAAAGCGGCATCTTCAAGCTGTTCTTTCAGCGCTGTTAAGGTGTCGCGAATCGATTTCAACGCCACCTCACCTTCTAGCTCAACATTAAAGAAATCATCGAGCATGCTGGTCAATAACTGGCGCCAACTGTCAATATTTTGCGTTTGTGCCAAAGCTTGGCGATAGTAGCTCACAGTTTCAATAAAGTGCGCCAATTTGCCGGCCAGCTCCGCTCCCATGCCTTGCACTTCGTTGTATGGCGCTAACGTTTGTTCACCATCAGTAAACAAACCCGCTGACTCCGGCATCGAATAGCCAAGTAACATTCGTTCAATACCAAATTGCCAAGTGTTCTGGGCAGTCTCAGGCAGATCAAATTCACTACCCGTTGCGGGATTTAAACCCCAACGAATGCCCGACTCTTCTACCCATAACTTGGCTTGGAGAAATTCCTCTTCCGCCAAACCAAAGCGGCTTAAAATGCTTGGGGTTTCCAATAACTCAAGTAGTTCAGAGGCAAGGCAGCGAGTGTTGGCTAAATTCACCAACTGCATAAACGCCGCTAAGATCGGGCTTTCTTGATCGGCAGTGCGGTCAGAGATCGAATATGGGATGTAACGCTCGCCTGGCGCATTACCAAATACCGCTTGAATGGCTGGGCTGTAGGCATTGATGTCCGCCACCATAACAATAATGTCACGTGGTTTGAGATTTGGGTTGGCATCAAACATTGCCAGCAACTGATCGTGCAGCACTTCCACTTCACGCATCGGGCTATGACAAGCATGGAGTGTCAACGAGTGATCCCCAAGTTGCACCGCTTGTTTGTGATGACTGGAAATCAGTTGGTGATCATCTTGATGCTCTTCAAGATTAAGAATATCCGCTTGCAGTTGATGCAGTAGTGAGTCTCGCTCAATTTCAACAAAGGCTTCAATTTCATGGGATTCAAGCTGCGACAATAGATACATGTTGTCACGTCCCAGTTTCCCCATCGAAGCCAGTAAGCTGTTGCCAACCACATCCGTATGCAATTCATCACCAGCAAGTTCATTGCCATTGGCATCAAACAGCAGATTGTCTTCCAGCGAGCCTTTTAGCTGTTCACTTTCACCTTCGTGATGAGACTGCTCATCACGCCACACCAAATGTTTGCGCTGCTTAGCGGCCAGTTTGGCGAGAAATTTACGATCACGCACCTCACCCCAGTAGTAACGACAAGGGTTGGTAAACATTAGATGAACATCAATATGCTCACCGAGCGCTTTAAGCGCATCCATATAGCGAGGTGGCAGTGACGAAATACCAAACACAAACAGACGTTTTGGCAGCCCTTCAAGCTGACCTTGAAAACTCGCTAGGCTATCAATGAAATGCTCGTACAAATTGGCACGATGATAAGGTGACTGACCAAGCGCAACTGTATGATCGTACAGCGCCTGCCATAATATTGGCTGCCAAGGGTGCTCATCACCAATCTCAGCGACGGCTTGGCCGGCCTCCCAACTGGCAATCCACTCAGGGCGATATACTAAGTAACCATCAAAAATATCGGCAATTTTTTCAGCTAACTGGTAAAGCTTGGAGCTATCATGGTCATCGACAAGATAGCGTTCAAGCGGCGCAAATTCTGGCTGATTAAGTAGCCCAGGAAGAATTTGCATCAACTTCCAACTCATCGATTCTTTGTTAAATGCACTGCGCTTTGGTACATCGGGCAACACTTGAGTAAACATGTTCCAGATAAAGGTCGCTGGCAGTGGAAATTCAATATTCGCTGCAACGCCAAACTCTTTAGCCAGCGCCATCTTCAACCATTGAGACATGCCAGGGCTTTGCACCAGAATTTGTTCTTGCTCGAATGGGTTTTCTAATGGATCAATTCTGACCAGTTCCACGAGGAGAGACTTTAAAACATCAACTTGGTTGGAGTGGTAAACAGTAAACAAAATGCATGCTCAAATGATTGGCTCAATGGGCTGAGATTAGCATAGCTAAAAGCGGTTTACTGAGGGAAAAACGAGAGTTTGCGCTAGGTTGCAGTTTCTTTATACAAAAAGCCAGATCACCTCTCGATCTGGCTTTTTCGTGGCTTGAACACCTTGAACACTATGCAACCGTTGACTCGCTACGCACAATCACACGATGTGGTTGGTAGAAGTGGAAGTAACGTGCTGCAACGTAAGTGACAACTGCTGTTGCAACCCAAAGCTCACCCACGGCGAGTACATGAACTTGGTTAACATAGTGCTCAGCAATATTCATTTGCACCATCCAATGAGTCAATTTGAATAGCGCGGTAGCACCAATCACCATTGGGAAGGTAAACGCGGCATAACCAGGACTAAATGGTAGACGAAGCAATTTAATAAACGCTAAGTAAATAACCACTGTCATCAGTACCGCGATACCAAACAGTACGGCAATGATCACTGGTGATGGATTCGCAGTAACCGTAAAGTAACCCGCAAGCGATAGACTCGCTGGCGCTGCCATAATAGCTAAGGTTGGTTTCGCTGCATCTGGAATTTCACCAGCAAAAATGAGTCGGTAGATCATTGCAGGTAGCATTACTGCATAAGCAACCAAACCAAAAATCAGCGTCGCTTGTGCAACCCAAGCCAAATGTGGGTTACCTGAAAATGACACATCAGCAACCACTATACCCACTGGCGGCACGAACCAACTTGGCACCATATGAGACAGCTCAAAGTTTTTCGCACGGTGGTAAGCAAAGCTGGCTAAAAAGCTAATATGCAGCGCCACTGCTGCCAGCCAAACTGCATCACCCGCCACAGGGGCAAATTTACCGATGGCGTTTGAGACCACCATGGTTGCCATAGCAAAAGTTGGTACTACACTACCCACCACTGGATGCGCAAGGTCTTGCGCCAATAGATGACGGTGAAACAAAAATTTTACCGCTAGAATAACAAGCAGTAGTGATGCAATCGCGGCACCAACAAGTTGTCCGTAACCATTAAGCGCAACGGCATTCTCCCAGCACCATCCGAGACTCGCGATGCCCAAAGCCAAGCCAGCCATTGGGGTTGGCGCGCCAAATACTTTTGCTTTCGTTGCGTTGATCATGGTTCACACTCTTTACTTTCTCTTATCTTTACGACGGATTCTACGCTTGCCTTTTGTTAAGTTATATCTAATTATTTAAAACGTAAGTTCAACTTTTCTAAACAAAGACAATTACTAGCACAATGGCCGTTAATATCTCACTGAAACAGCTCAAAGTTTTTGCCACTATTAATCAATACGACACCCTAACTGAGGCTGCGGAAGCGTTGTATCTTTCCAAAGCGGCGGTGAGTATGGCACTGTCGGAACTCGAAAAACAACTGGGACATTCTCTGTTTGACCGAGTCAACAAACGCTTGGTGCTCAATCAAGAAGGACAAAAGCTACTGCCACTGGTCGATGAACTTCTACACCGTGTGCAAGATATTGAGTTACTCCTCGATGACGATTCAACGCTAACCGGCCAGCTGCGCATAGGCGCCAGTGATACCATTGGTAACCAAGTAGCCCCTTATCTGCTGAGCGATTTTCGTCAAAAAACGGGGCACCAAGCACAAAGCCTGTTTATCTCTAACTCAGCGCTCATTTGCCAAAAACTGGTCGACTATGAATTAGATTTAGCCTTAATCGAAGGCAAAACACTGCATCCTGAGCTCAATTCAACCCAATTTAGCCAAGATGAAATGTGCATCATTTGCAGCCCTAACTCACCACTGGCCAAACTTGACTCACCAAGCGTGGGAGATTTGGAAAACAGCGAATGGGTATTGCGTGAAGCGGGCTCGGGTTCACGAGAGTTTTTCTTACGAGCTATCGCGCCACGAATCGAACACTGGCATGAAGCGTTTGAATTAAATACCACCGAAGCGCTGATCAATAGTGTCTCAGCTGGTTTAGGTTTGGGGTGTTTATCCCGTCTCGCAGCAGCAGCAGCGATCAAAGATGGTCGAGTGGTGACCATTGAACTACCTCTTGATATGCAGCGCAGATTTTGGCTACTAGTACACAAAGAGAAATACCAAAACCCATTATTAAAAGCCTTTATCGACTTTTGTTATCAATGGGCGCGCTAACACTCGTATTTATCGACAGCCTGTTAAGAGTGCAGCAACTTCAAGGCGCAAGGCTAGACTTCGCTGGTTAAAAACTGTATAAACAGCCAGTAATCAAACATTCATTAGAGCTAGAGGAACAACCATGGCTGTAATCGTTAAGTACGTGGTAGAACGCAACGGAGAAGAGAAAATGACTTTTACCTCTAAAGCGGACGCTGACGCATATGACAAAATGCTGGATATGGCAGATGAGCTTTTCGCACTATTAGGTAAAAGCGAGCTACTAGAAGAAGATGAAGCTAAGCAAGAAGACTTAGCCATGTTCTTAGCACAGAACAAAGAAGAAGTGCTTTACGCTCTTGGTGCGAAACGTCGTCCTGCACCAAAAAAAGCGAAAAAAGTAGCAGCAGTTGCTGATGCAGAAACTGAAGAAGAACCACAAGAAGACGCTGCGTAATCGCCGTTTCTATTCTTCTAAAGACAAAAAAACCGAGGCACTTGCCTCGGTTTTTGTTTATTCGCTGTCGGTCAATCTTAGAGACTAAATATCACCGTGCGAAACACGACCTTTGGTATCATGGTCAAGTTCACGATTAAGCTCTGCTTCTACGTGACCTGGCGATTTCGTCGAAGCTGAGATTAAGCGATACATCGCAGGAATAACAAACAGTGTTACCAGCGTCGCAAAGCCCATACCAAAGAAGATTACGGTACCAACGGCCACACGGCTTTCATAACCCGCGCCAGTCGAAACGATCAGCGGAATCGCACCAGCTAGCGTAGTAAATGCAGTCATCAGAATCGGACGCAAACGACGCGCAGAGGCATCAATCACCGCCTTCTCAAACTCTAATCCACGATCACGAAGCTGGTTGGCAAATTCAACAATCAAAATACCATTTTTGGTTACCATACCGATAAGCATGATCATACCGATCTGGCTGTAGATATTAAGACCTTGTCCCATGATAAAGAGACCAAGGAAACCACCGAATACCCCCATCGGAACAGTAAACATTACTACTAGTGGGTTGATAAAGCTTTCAAACTGAGCTGCCAACACCAAGTAAGCAACCAATAACGCTAACGCAAACACCACCACGATGCTGGATTGGTTCTCTTTGTAGTCTTTTGACTCACCGGAGTAACTAATGCTGATGTCACTTGGAAGCTTATCAATCGCTTGTTGATCGAGATAATCGAGCGCATCACCCAAGGTGTAACCATCCGATAAGTTCGCTTTTAATGTCACTGACTTTTGCTTGTTGTAGTGCGACAAACGCACCGCTGAAGCGACTTCCTCAATCTTGGTCACTGAGTCGAGTGTCACTAACTCACCCGATGCAGTTCGCATATAGATTTGAGTTAAGTCAGCCGCGTTGTTAAAGCTGTTTTCATCACCGCGCAAATACACGTCATACTCTTCACCGCGTTCGATAAAGGTCGTTTCACGTTTACCGCCAAGCATAATCTCTAGCGTATCAGAAATATCAGCCACACTAATGCCAAGCTCTGCAGCACGCTGCTTATCTACCGTGACCAATAGTTCTGGCGTTTTCTCTGAGTAATCAATCTCTGCGCCTTCCATAAATGGTGATTCTTCAGCCAGAACTTGCAGCTGCTCTGCGTATTTTTGTAACTCTTGATAGTCAGAGCCACCCAATACAAACTGCACCGGCTCACTTGAACCGCCTCTAAAGCCCGGCATAAATGGGAACACACGTACATCGGCAATACCATGCAGAGCTTTACGAATTTCACCTAATGCCTCTTGCGCGGTTACCGTGCGATCATTCCAGTCTTCTAGAATCATGATCACAAAGCCCGTTTGGTCACCCGCCATACCGCCAAATGCTGGCGATTGCAGAGAAAACGACTTCAAGTAACCCTGACCTAACAATGGCATCAAACGATTTTCTACGTCATCCATGTTCGCCGCCATGCGGTTGTAACTGGTTGCATCTGCACCACGCACAAAGGCAAAGATAACGCCGCGGTCTTCACTTGGGGTCAGCTCTGCTGGCACTTGTTGCATTAAACCGTAACTACCACCGATACAGGCAAGGATAACCAGAGGCGCCGCCCATTTTGCTTTAAGTGCATAACCTAACAGCTTACGGTAACCCGCTTCCAAACGACCAAATTGACGATCGACAAATTGAGTGAAACGGCCCGGTTTCACATTCGCTTTGAGGATCTTACTGCCCAGCATTGGGGTTAGAGTCAGTGCAATCAGCGATGAGAAAATCACTGACATTGCCAGCAACACTGAGAACTCGGTAAAGAGCAAACCAACCATGCCGTCCATAAACGAGATTGGCAGGAACACCATCACCAAAACCAAAGTGGTTGCGATTACCGCAAAGCCTACTTCACGAGTGCCTTTGTAAGCAGCAAGTAGTGGTCTTTCACCACGTTCAATATGGTGGAAAATATTCTCTACCACTACGATCGCATCATCCACCACCAGACCAATCGACAGAATCAGCGCCATTAGGGTGATAAGGTTGATTGAAAAGCCAAAATAGTAAGCGGCAATAAACGAAGAAATCAGAGATACCGGTACGGTCACCGCAGGGATCAATGTCGCTCGCGCTTGACCGATAAATACATACAGCACTAATACCACTAAAGCACCGGTAACAAAGAGGGTGCTGTACACTTCAGATATTGAGCGCTCGATAAATACCGTTGAATCATAGTCAACAGCAAGACGCGTGCCTTGAGGTAAGAACTTCTGTACCGCCTCTACTTCTGAATGTACGCGTTGCGCCACTTCGAGTGGGTTCGCATCAGACTGCGGCACAATACCTAAACTGACGTTAACCACACCGTCGCTTTTGAAGGTCGAGTTTTCGTTTTCAGCACCAATGTACACATCAGCAACATCTTTTAGGTAGATTGGTGTGTTGTCGCTAGCACGACGTACCACTAAGTACTCAAAATCTTCCACATCTTGGTAAGTACGTGCCGTACGTACAGCCATGACAGTTTGATCATTACGAACCTGACCACCCGGGCTTTCCAAGTTTTCGCTGCGTAGCGCCTGAGTAATATCTGCCGTCGTCACGCCGCGACCCGCCATCAATGCCGGCTTGAGTTTGACGTACATAACCTTGTACAAACCACCTGAAATATCAACCGAGCTAACGCCAGAAATCAGGCTAAAGCGGTCCATCAACACACGCTCAACGTAGTCAGTAAGTTGGGTGCGGTCCATTTCAGATGAGCTGAGGTTAATATAGAGTGAAGCCTCACCCGATCCGTTGTTCTTATATACAATCGGATCGTCCGCTTCCTCTGGCAGAGCCCTTTGCGCACGGGCTACCGCATCACGCACATCACTAACCCCGGTGTTAAGGTCGTAGCCGAGCTCAAAGGTGATAGTAATGCGTGACATACCATTGAAGGTACGGGAAGTAATTTCATCAATGCCACTGATCCCCGAGAGCTGCTCTTCAAGCACTGAGGTAATCTGACTTTCCATGATGGTGGCTGAAGCGCCTTGATAACGAGTCGACACCGAAACCACTGGGTTTTCGATATCTGGCATTTCGCGCACCGCCAGTTTAGAGAAGGAAACAATACCAAACACGCACAACAGCATGCTCAGTACCAGTGCCGAGACTGGCCTTTTTACCGAAACATCAGATAACCACATTATTGATCACCCTTTTTCTTCGGTGCGCTGCCTTGTTCGATAACGGTCGCGCCATCACGCATATTAACGATGCCCTGCACCACAATGCGCTCACCAATCTCGAGACCTTTGTTGATCACCACTTGGTTTTCAACACGTGCGCCTAAAATCACTTCAGTACGTGTCGCTTTATTATCTTCTCCAATCACATACACGTAGCGTTTAGTGCCAGAGTACTCAAGCGCTTGCACTGGAATGATTGGAGCGTTAATTGGCGCAAAGTCCATGTGAGCTGCCACCAGCATGCCTGGTTTTAGCTGCTGATCTTGGTTAGCAAAATGAATGCGTACACGAAGGTTCAAAGTTTCAGGATTAATACGTGAGTCGATACCCACAACTTCACCGTTAAAGACGCGTTCGCCCCATGCACTTGTTGTGGCCGTAACTTTCATGCCTTCGTTGATTTTAGAGAGGTAGCGCTCTGGAATTTGCAGATCCAGTTCCATGACGGAAAGATCATCTAATGACAACAATTCCATTCCTGGAGAGACCATTTTACCGCGGCTAAAGTCAATAAAACCAACCGTACCGGCAAACGGAGCGCTGATATGCAGATCTTTCAGATTTGCATTCGCTGCATCTAAACGTGCCTGTGCAATTTCAACGCTGGTTTTTTGTGCATCAATTTCCGTTTGAGTGATGGCATTGCGCTTCACGAGGCGTTCAAACTCCGCCAGTTTTCGCTTTTCATCTTTTAGATAGGCGCTGGCTTCTTTTACTGAAGCGCGCGCCTTATCATCGTTCAATTGGATAAGTAACTGACCCTTTTTGACCTGCTGATTGGCTTCAACCGCGATGTTTTCAACCTTACCCGAAGTTTCAGGTGACACCATGACCGATTGCTCTGCTTCCAATTTACCCACGAGAGAAAGTGATTGTGAAACTTGGTGGGTTTGAACTTGCTCAGAAACAACGGTTATAGCCATCGGCCCTCGAGGTCCTTTCGCCAGCAGTGCCGGTGAAGCACTCAACATTGAAACCGTCAATAAGCTCAAAATCAGTTTATTTTTCATTGTTTGTATTCATCCAGAAAATTCTACCGAGTATTGTAAGCGTAAAGCGAGGGAGTAACGTCAAGGAATGTAAATCCTCCTACACTATTCGCAAATTTATTCGCTTATTTCGCCAGCGAAATGTTCATTTCTACGCTTCTTTGTCCAAAAAGGCATCATTCAACTCAAAAACCTAAGAAAAACGCTTTACAGTGTTTATGAGTTTGCTATGATGCGCTCCGAACTTGAGGGATGCGTTGGGAAAACGTCTCTTAAGTATAAAAATACCCTGGAGGGGTTCCCGAGTGGCCAAAGGGAGCAGACTGTAAATCTGCCGGCTCCGCCTTCGATGGTTCGAATCCGTCCCCCTCCACCATATTTCTTCTTGTGATATTGTCATGAGAAATAACTTGGTTGTTCGTGTTGGGAAAACATCAACTAAGTATAAAAATCCCCTGGAGGGGTTCCCGAGTGGCCAAAGGGAGCAGACTGTAAATCTGCCGGCTCCGCCTTCGATGGTTCGAATCCGTCCCCCTCCACCATATTTCTCTTGTGACATTGTCATGAGAAACAACTTGGTTGTTCGTGTTGGGAAAACATCAGCTAAGTATAAAAAACCCTGGAGGGGTTCCCGAGTGGCCAAAGGGAGCAGACTGTAAATCTGCCGGCTCCGCCTTCGATGGTTCGAATCCGTCCCCCTCCACCATATTTCTTCTTATGATATTGTCATGAGAAACAACTTGGTTGTTCGTGTTGGGAAAACATCAGCTAGGTATAAAAATACCCTGGAGGGTTCCCGAGTGGCCAAAGGGAGCAGACTGTAAATCTGCCGGCTCCGCCTTCGATGGTTCGAATCCGTCCCCCTCCACCATCTTCTAAAGCCAGCTCATCGAGCTGGCTTTTTTCATATCTGTCATTTGCATTTCGCTTCGCCTCTCTCACTCACCCACTTTTACACATCTTTGTTTTTTTACTCCTCTCCATCTGTAATGGCTCAATAAGATAAATATTGCTAATGAAAATTATTGTGGAAATCAATCTGCCGTTTTTTACCCTGTTCTACTGCGCCTAGTTCGCTACAATGCAATTGTCTGTTTTCCCTACGAGAATCTTGTTATGACATACCAAGTAGAAGTATGCATTGATAATTTAGAATCCCTCCATTACGCCATTGAAGGTGGTGCAAATCGCATTGAACTTTGTTCGTCACTTGCTTTGGGCGGCCTAACCCCAAGCTTTGGCTTTATGCGCCAAGCAGCCATACTCTCCAGCGTTCCGGTATATGCCATGATTCGCCCACGCCAAGGTGACTTCCTCTATAGTGAAGAAGACATTGAGTCAATGCTGCTTGATATTGATGCCGCTGCTCAAGCTGGCCTGCAAGGGGTGGTATTTGGCACGCTAACAGCAACCGGTGATATTGATATAGTGCAAGCTCACCGTTTGGCTGAACGAGCTAAAAGCCACAATCTTGGTATCACTTTCCACCGTGCGATTGATCAATGTGCCGATTATGCGGCAGCAATTGAAGCACTCGCTGATCTTGGTTGTGAACGCATTCTGACTTCAGGCTTAGCCGCCAATGCCGAACTTGGTATCGAAGTACTGACACAAATGGTCAAAGTGGCAGATGGTCGTTTGGCAATTATGGCCGGTGCCGGCGTTAACCCTGAAAACGCAGCGCGTATTGCGCACGCGACAGGCGTTAAACAACTGCATTTGTCCGGCAAAACCACTCGTCCAAGTCACATGGAGCTCGTTGCTGAGCAAGCTAAAATGGGTAATCAAGATCTCGATGATTTCATCGTTCCGATCACGTCAAGTGACACTATTGCCAAAGTGGTGAATGCTTTAGGCTAACTGTCTGATCTAGCGCCCAAGCTCCTTGCGATGTTATGCTAATTAACATCGCAAGGAAGTGATTGGATAGCTACGCTAGGAGCAGTATGAACAAGAATTTATTTTTTAGCCTCGATCTCAATCTTCTGCGCACTTTTTTGGTATTAAACCAAGAACGCAATATGCGCAAAGCCTCCAAACGATTATTTGTTTCCCAGCCAGCAATTAGCCAAGCATTACAAAAACTGCGTCATCATTTTGATGATGAATTGTTTGTTAAAGTACATGGAGGTCTTGAAGCAACCCCCTTTGCAATTGAACTGGCAAACGCCATCACCCCGCACTTAGACGGGCTGGCCGCGAGTCTCAATCAAGCTGAAGAATTCAACCCACTGAGCTTGACACTAAATATCAAAATAGCCGTCTCTCCCATCGTCTTAGCCTGTCTTTCAGGAGCCCTATTTCATCAGCTGCAACAACAAGCGCCAAACGTGACGATCGAATTGGTCGCGTGGAATAAAAACACCTTTGATGAGATTCAAAACGACGAAATATTGCTTGGAGTGAACTACGATAATGAGTTTCCGAAACAAATTTACCGCAAACACTTAGTCGACCTCACGTCGAGAGTGATTGTGAGACACGACCACCCAGTGAACAAACCCCATGTCACTGCTCATGATATGAAAGGGTTTGATATCGCCTCCATCATAACCCCCGGCTGGAACGATGACTTTATCCTAGCCGCAGAGGTAATGCGACGTGAAGGCATTGAGGCCAATGTGAAATTTCGCACTGAGTTCACCATGGCCGCAGTCGAAGTGATCACTCACACTGATTTATTTATGCCACACTCAAATTTGTTCCCAATTCAACACTACCCTCACTTACGCTCGATGTTAGCGTTGGTTAATGGCGAAGAGTTGCAATACTCCGTCTTTACTTACTATCACAATAAGTATCGCAATAACCCACTAATCATTTGGCTCAATGAGCAAATCCAATCCGTACTACGTGCACAAATAGATAATAACCAGAGCTTATCAGCGTCATAATCAATAGCCATTAGTGTCAACTATCTCTTATCAATACCATAGTCGCAGGTTTTCAATGACTTTAGGTTTGATTATGAAAAAAGCACTTTTTACCACGACTCTGCTCAGTTCACTGGTTTTGATGGGTTGTTCATCATCGAATAACGATCGACATCCCGCAGACACTGAGGCTACCCCTGATCGCTTACCACCCACATGGCATGAACCTGAAGATGCCGTGAACACGCCTGAACGTTTACCGCCAATTTGGGGCGGACCGGAAGATACGGTTAATACTCCAGATCGTAATCCTCCTATGTGGAGTGGCCCAACCGATGATGGCAATACACCCGATCGTTTACCGCCAACTTGGCATGCACCGGAAGATCAACCCACTTGGGGCGGCCCTGAAACGAGCTACACCATCAATGGTGATAGCATCATCGACATAGATGGCAATCAATACACCATTACCAAACAAGAATGGCGTGATAACGAATTTACCGTCCAAGACAGCGATGGCAACGAATATACCGTACGTCGCATTAAATCTGGTGAGTACGAAGGTGGTTACTTTGTATTCTCAAAAGAAGGTGGATTCTATATTGGTGGTGACACCGTGCAAGGCGGGATCAACACCTTTATGGAAAAACCACAAACCCACATCGACCGTGATGCGATTCGCAACAACATTCGCCAACACCTAAATAAATAACCCATAAAAAGGCTCTCATTTTATGGGAGCCTATTTAAGGTAACTCGATGAAAAACATTTCAATTGTTTGTAGCGTCATGATGACCTGCTCTACTGCTACGGCAGGTATCAATCTTTCAATTGAAAAGGATGTCTCTGAAATCAATATCTCGGCCTCTGTCACGGATGAGATCTATCTGTCTATTGGAGCGGATACCGATGACTGGCTCGGGGTTGGCGTGGGATACAGCACCTTCTTAACACCCAATCTCAGTATTAATGCCTACTACGAGTATGGACTCTATGACGATTGGCTAATGAGCGAAATTGCCGAGATTGATGGTGTAAAAACCAAAAGCCATCTAATTGATCTCTCTATGACCCGCTATTTTAGTGATTTTTCACTTAAAGCAGGCGTGACCGCAGAGCGTATTCGCAATGGCTTCACTTGGCTAACCGTTGATGACGCGAATCAGTACTCGGTTTATCTGGGCGCCGCCAAATACTATCGCCATATTTATCTCGCAGGTCGCTACGAACACCACTACGCAACCGATGAATCAGACATGATCGATTTTAACCAAGGACATGCCAATGAGTGGGAACTGTCGATCGGCACTATGAAGCCCATTTGGTGCTTGTACCCATATGTCAAAGTGAGTCTTTTTAGCCCAAATGGCCGCTATTACGACATGCAAGATTCAGATCTTAGCTGGAGCGTTGGAGCTGCCATCTCATTTTAATCAACGATTCATTTGGGAGACATAATGCGAAAAATAATACTGTTTTTACTCGTTTCAGCCAGTTCCCATGCCTTTGCTAATGGCATTCACCTCTCACCGGAGGCGCGGTTAGGACCATATTGGGGCTCAGGTATTTCTGGAGGTGGTATACAGTTTGGGGTCACCGATACTTTCGGTTTAGATGCGCTTTACTTAAGCTACAGTCATTTATCCGCTGAATTTTTAACTGATCATGACAGATTAAAAACCTATCGAATTGGTGGGCAATATAATTTGCCGTCAACGCCAATGCTTGGTGTTCAACTCGAAATAGGTATGGTCGATTATGAAGGCTCAAGGACTATTTTTGATACTCAGTATCGCCAAGCAAAAGGAGTTAGCACTGCTTTTGCTTGGGTACTCGATATCAATGACAACTTGGGTTTTAGAGCAGGAATGGACTTGAACTTTATCAGTAAAAATAAGGCCTACCTAAGCAGCCCTGTTTCGACGACTTTCAATACTGGTATCGTGCTGCGTTTTTAACGCAGTGCATCATCAATGCTTTGTTCACCTAAATGTCTCACATCTTTCCCTTTCACAAAGTAAATGATGTATTCGCAGATGTTTTGGCAACGATCACCAACTCGCTCGATCGCGCGCGCAGACCACATCACTTGCAAAATTTGCGGAATATTTTTGGGGTCTTCCATCATGTAAGTCATCAGTTGACGAATCACCGCTTCATATTCGGCATCGAGGCGATCATCCATCTTATAAACGGCAGCGGCAGCATCCACATCCATACGTGCAAAGGCATCCAATACTTGATGCAGCATACTGACGGCTTGACGACACAAGGGTTCAAGCGAAACATTAAATTGCTTACTTTTATCGGCTGGATTTTCAATCGCGACATGCGCAATACGCGTCGCGACATCACCGATACGCTCTAGATCGGTAATAGTTTTGATGATGGCCATAATTAAGCGTAAATCTTTCGCTGTTGGCTGACGCTTGGCAATGATGCGAGTACACGCCTCATCAATCGAGACTTCCATCGCGTTAACTTTGTGGTCATCACGTACCACCTTTTGCGCCAACTCAGCATCCTCTTTATGCAGTGCTTGCATAGCAAAAGAGAGCTGCTGCTCAACCAAACCGCCCATGGTAAGTACGTGGGTACGAATCGACTCTAGTTCGACATTAAATTGGCCGGAAATGTGGCGTCCAAAGTTCATGGAAAAGGTGTCACTCCCTTAAGGATAGAGATAAAAATGAGCTATACCTCAATATAGCAGCAATTACTGCTATGGAAAGGGCTCTAGCCGTATCGTCCAGTAATATAGTCTTCCGTTTTAGTTTTCAATGGGGAAGTAAAAATAGAGTCTGTATCTGAGTACTCGATCAATTTCCCCATATGAATAAACGCCGTATGATCACTAACACGCGCCGCTTGCTGCATGTTGTGAGTCACGATCACCACGGTATATTTGGTTTTAAGATCGTTAATCAACTCTTCAATCGTTAGAGTGGAAATTGGGTCGAGTGCTGAGGTCGGCTCATCCAGCAACAGAACTTCTGGCTCAATCGCAATCGCCCTTGCTATCACTAAACGTTGCTGCTGGCCGCCAGACAAACCAAACGCATTTTCGTGTAATCGATGCTTCACTTCATCCCAAAGCGCAGCCGCGCGCAAAGACTCTTCTACCGCATCATCAAGCTGACGGCTATTTTTAACCCCTTGCAAGCGCAAACCATAAACCACATTTTCATAAATCGATTTAGGGAATGGATTAGGACGTTGGAATACCATACCGACTCGGCGACGCAAAGTCGCGACATCAACATCAGGGTTATAGACATTTCGACCATGCAGCTTCACTTCACCCGTGACTCGACATCCTTCAACGAGGTCATTCATACGGTTAATACAGCGCAATAACGTCGATTTACCACACCCTGACGGGCCGATAAATGCCGTCACTTGCCCTTTGGGAATCCGCATTGAAATATCGGTGAGCGCTTGGCTATTTTGGTAAAACAGATTGAGCCCCTCAATCGTGATCGCGGTTTGCTCATCACTGAGGTTGTTTACATCTAACGGAGCCTGATAGCCCAATGTTTGATTGACTGAAAACATGCTTAATCTTGTCCTAAGGTTCGGTATTTCTCGCGCAGATTATTACGAATACTGATCGCGGTTAAGTTAAGTCCAACTATCACGGTTACCAATAAGAATGAGGTAGCGTAGACCAAAGGTCGAGCACTTTCGATATTAGTGGTTTGAAAACCAACATCATAGATATGGAAACCCAAATGCATAAATTTACGCTCAAGATGCAAGTAAGGGAACTGGCCATCGACTGGTAAGCTAGATGCCAATTTTACTGCCCCAACTAACATTAGGGGGGCCACCTCTCCCGCCGCTCGAGCAACCGCAAGGATAAGACCAGTAATAATTGCTGGGCTCGCCATCGGTAGAACGATACGCCACATGGTCTCAAATTGCGTTGCTCCTAACGCGAGTGAACCATGACGAACAGATACAGGAATGCGTGACAAACCTTCTTCTGTCGCCACAATAACCACCGGCAAGGTCAATACCGCAAGCGTCAGTGCTGACCACAATAAACCCGGTGTACCGAAGGTTGGCGTTGGCAGTTGATCGGCGTAAAAAATATTATCGATAGATGCGCCAAGGGTATAAACAAAAAAGCCTAGACCAAACACCCCGTACACAATCGAAGGTACACCCGCAAGGTTAATTACGGCGACGCGAATAATACGCGTAAAGAGGTTGTTCTTGGCATATTCATGAATATAGATTGCCGCAATCACCCCAAGAGGCATCACGATCACCGACATGATCAACACCAAAAGTACGGTGCCAAACATCGCTGGGAACACTCCGCCTTCCGAGTTGGATTCTCGAGGATTCTCCGACAAGAACTTCCACGCTTGTTTGAACCAATGTAAGCCTTTATCCGTCAAGCTCATTTGATTAGGGAACCAGATATCAAGGATATGACTCAGCGGTAAAAACACGCGTTGACCGGTCATATCCTCAACCACTAAGCCCTGATCGGTCAGTTCACCTCGCAGATCATCAAGCTTGGCCTCTGCCAATGACAATTGCTGACTAAACTGTTGCGATTGAGCGTTATAGCGCCCCACATAATCTTCATCGAGTTGGTTGTTGAGCTCACGCTTGCGCTTTTCTAAGCGTAATTGACTCGCGTGCGAAGTAATGGCTTTCACTTCTTGAGCAATCACTCGTTGAATTTCTTCACGCACAACGTCACTAACAATCATGGCCTCACTAAGACGTGGTGCAAAGTCGCTATGCTCTCTTCCTTCAGGATCACGATAGGCAATGGGCTTACCATAAAAGTCACCACTGCGAGTACGTTCAATCACTGCCCAATCTTTAGGTTCAGTACGACTCTCAATATCAACGTCTAAAATTGAGATGAAATCGGCAGGATAAAGTTCACGATTGGCCACTTTGATATTGAGACGCTCAATCTGAGTTTTGTCCTGAGCCGAAGGCGGCAATTTAATTTCTAACTGATGCAGATAGTCAACCGATACTGATTGTTCGCCATACAACTGACCTATCAGAATATCGCCATCATTTTTAGTCCACTGGTAGAGCGGTGCGGGCCAAAAATAAGATAACCCTTTCCAACCAATAAGCAGCAGCAAACCAAGCACCGACAGCAAACTAATGCTGACCGCTCCACCGGTTAACCATATCCAAGGTGCTCCTGACTTTAGCCACTTAAACACTGATGTGTATCCTATTGATCAAATTACAAAGCGCGATATTTTTCGCGTAAACGCTGACGAACCCATTCAGCCACTGAGTTCACCGCAAAGGTAAACACCAACAAAATGAGGGCGGCTAAGAACAAAATTCGATAATGAGAGCTGCCTACTTCAGATTCCGGCATTTCCACCGCAATCGTCGCTGATAAAGTGCGCATCCCTTCGAGAATATTCCAATCGAGAATCGGGGTATTACCGGTCGCCATTAACACAATCATGGTCTCACCCACTGCTCGACCAAGCCCCATCATTATCGCGGAAAAAATACCTGGACTTGCAGTAAGCAACACGACATGAATCAGTGTCTGCCAAGGCGTCGCTCCAAGTGCCAATGAGCCATCTGAAAGGTGTTTCGGCACCGAAAAAATTGCATCTTCGGCAATAGTAAAGATGGTCGGGATCACCGCAAACCCCATGGCAAAACCCACCACTAAAGCGTTGCGTTGGTCAAAATCAATCCCAACATTCGCTAGATAAATTCGTACATCGCCAGCAAATAGCCATGCTTCAATCGCATTGCTCTGACTTAAAATAAACACCGCCATTAACGCCAAACATGGCATTAATATTAATGCATGCCAACCATTCGGCAGCTTGCGAGTCCAGCGAATTGGCAAGCTATGCCACCCGATCGCCACTAACACGATCGCCAGTGGCAAAAACAACATTAGCACCACCACTGCGGTCAAATGTGTTTCAACAATTGGCGCAAACCACAACCCTGCTAAAAAGCCAATGATCACGGTCGGCAGCGCTTCCATCAATTCAATCGACGGCTTAACAAAACGGCGCATCTTAGGCGACATAAAATACGCGGTATAGATGGCACCAAACACCGCAATAGGCACCGCAAACAACATTGCAAACGCAGCGGCTTTGAGCGTACCAAACGCTATTGGTACTAAGCTAAATTTAGGCTCAAACTCATCACTCGCTGAGGTACTTTGCCAGACATAAACAGGCTCTGGGTAACTTTCGTACCATACCTTTTGCCATAACGAAGACAATGACACTTCTGGATATGGGTTATCAAGATGCGCCACGCTCAAACGCTCCCCAGAGAGTGCAATTAGATATTGTTCATTATCTGACATCGCCACCAGTTGAGGCACTTTGCTGTAAGCACGCTCGAATATCACTAGTTTTTCACTGGTGGTGTAGTGACTCTGCACCATGCCATTGACGTAGAAACTATAAAAACCTTTGCGATAAGAATCTGGCAGTAGGTATTGCAGTTCCGGAGCAAGGTTAAAATCGCGAATAAATGTCAGACTACGTTTGCCGTTTTTAAGCACATCAAACCACTGCGTCACTAAGCCATCATTGTGAGTAATCAGAAGCGACGAAGCACCGGATAATAAATCAATATTTTTCACGGCTGCATGTGGCTCGCCTTTACTCAAGTCAACCACCTCACGCACGATAAAACGCTCGGCTTGTTGAACAGCGACAACTAACTCGGAACCATGGCGAATGTAGATAGTTTTTCCATCAGGCGTAAGCAGCAATTGATTCGGACGTGGCATCGTTTGTTCAAAAACGAAACTGTGCTCATTATGTTGGCTATCTTGCCAACGCACACGTACGCGTTGATCATCGTAATAGCCAGCGAATACTGTTTGGTTACTGAGTGCGAACGCAAACATATCGACCTGAACACCACTAAAGGACAGATCAATATCAGTGTTAACTCGATTAATATCAGGGGTAAGCACTCGTCGACCATTTTCCACCACACTGGTCATGTCCGGCTGAAATAACGTAATCTGCCCTTTGCGTGTTGCAAAAGCGTACCAATCATCGGCACTTGGCATGGCGGCAAACAAACTAAAACGCTGATCGAAATCGATGCTTAACTTAGGTTCATTTTTTGGTGTATCAAGTGACCAGAAATCCACTTGACCCTGCTTGGAGATCACATAGGCATGTTCGCCGTAGTCATCAATACCAGCGGCAATCGGTTCAGGGGTAGTAATTGTTTGCTGAGCAATATTTGGGGTTAATTTGGCATCCGAGAATAGCGGCAATACCATGGTCGCAAGGTAGACGAAGATCAAAATTAACGCCGCAAGCACACCGACACCACCAGCGGTCACCGCCCATTTAACAATGCGGTCTTTGACTAGTCGTTTTCTGTCTTTTTCCTTTAATGAAAAATCGGCTGCAGCCATCTACCCTATTCTCTGAATTGATGTGTTTATCTATACCTAAATCACCTTAAGGTGCTTAGATATATACTATCGCTTTTCCAAGCAATTTATCGATGTAAGACTTGAATTTGGGCAAGAAAACCACTTTTCTTAGAGGAAAAAAGCGTTAAGACAAAATCGATTACATTTGTCACAAAAGAAGAGATCGAAAAACTGCCCATAGGAGTGAATTCAAGCTTCAATCACTGAAGATTTTAACTCTGCCAAGAGTATCCTATTTCACTTTAATGACAATTATATTACAGATTTTGATAAACAACTGAATCTAATCATTTATATTAGATGAAATTTCTCTGCACATTTATTATTATAAAATAAGCGCATATCAATTGAAATAAAATCGTAACCAAAATGCCTTATTTTCCTTTAGCTAACCTATACTTTTGGAGTGCAAGGGAAAGGACACAAGGATGAGCTCAGAAAAACTATACATTGAGAAAGAACTCAGTTGGCTATCGTTCAACGAACGCGTGTTGCAAGAGGCAGCCGATAAGTCTGTGCCTCTGATTGAGCGCGTCCGCTTTCTGGGTATTTTTTCCAATAATCTTGATGAGTTCTACAAAGTCCGCTTTGCTGACGTCAAACGTCGTATCCTGATCAATCAAGAACGAGGTGGCAACGACAACTCCAAACATTTGCTAAGCAAGATGCAATCCAAAGCGCTAAAACTCAATGAGCGCTTTGATGATCTCTACCAAGAACTCATCCGCGAAATGGCGCGTCGCAGCATTTTCCTCGTCAATGAACACCAATTGAGTGATGCGCAAAAAAGCTGGATTCAAAAATACTTCAAGCGCCAAGTTCTGCCACATATGGCTCCGTTACTGCTAACGGAAGACATGGATTTACTGCACTTTCTCAAAGACGAATACGCCTATATCGCGGTCGAACTGATTCAGGAAGAGCAAAAGCCACAATACGTATTGTTAGAAATACCCACCAATCATTTGCCACGCTTTGTGATGGTGCCTGAGCAAAAAGGCAAACGACGTAAAACGATTATTTTACTCGATAATATTATTCGCTACTGTCTCGATGACCTGTTTCATGGCTTTTTTGAGTATGACCAAATCAATGGCTACGCAATGAAGATGACACGTGATGCCGAGTACGATCTTAGCCGCGAGGTGGAATACAGTCTCTTAGAGCAAATGTCTGAAGGTGTTAGTCAACGTTTAACGGCGATGCCGGTACGCTTTGTATATGAGCGAGATATGCCAGAAGAAATGCTGCATTTTCTGTGCAATAAACTCGGTATCTCTAACTACGATAGTTTGATCCCTGGCTCGCGTTATCACAATTTTAAAGATTTTATCGCCTTTCCTAATGTCGGCCGTGACTACTTAGAGAACAAATCTCTGCCACCAATGCGTAGCGCGGATTTCGATGGCTTTGCCAACAGTTTTGAGGCCATCAAAAATCAAGATATTTTGCTCTACTATCCGTACCACACCTTTGAGCACATTACCGAATTGGTGCGTCAAGCGTCCTTTGACCCAAAAGTACTGAGTATCAAAATCAATATCTATCGCGTCGCGAAAGACTCGCGCTTAATGAACTCACTAATTGATGCCGTACACAATGGTAAAAAAGTCACGGTAGTGGTTGAGTTGCAAGCCCGCTTTGACGAAGAGGCGAATATAGAATGGGCACGCGTACTGACTGAAGCTGGCGTTCAAGTCATCTTCGGCACTCCTGGGTTAAAAATTCACTCAAAATTGCTCTTGATTAACCGCCGTGAAGGTGAAGAAATTGTCCGCTATGCCCACATTGGCACTGGCAACTTCCATGAAAAAACCGCTCGCGTCTATACTGATTTTCACTTCTTACCGCCGACCCTGAAATTGCAAATGAAGTGCGCAGTGTATTTGGTTATATCGAAAACCCTTATCGCCCAGTGAAATTTAATCATTTGATCGTCTCACCACGTAATTCTCGCAGTCAGCTATATCGTTTAATCGACAATGAAATTGCTAATGCCAAGCTGGGTAAAAAGGCGAACATCACTCTTAAGGTCAATAACCTGGTCGACAAAGGGCTTATTAATAAGCTCTATGGTGCCAGCACCTTTGGGGTCGATATTCGTATGGTTATTCGTGGTATGTGCGCGTTGGTGCCGGGCGTTGAGGGCATTAGCGATAACATTAAGATCATCAGCATTGTCGACCGCTTTTTAGAACATCCACGAGTACTGATCACTCACAATGATGGCGATCCACAAGTGTATATTTCCTCTGCCGACTGGATGACGCGTAACATTGATCATCGAATTGAAGTCGGTGCTCCAGTGCGTGATCCTCGCCTCAAACAACGGATTATCGATATCCTCGATATTCACTTTATCGATACGGTAAAAGCTCGCGCCATCGATAAAGAAATGAGTAATCGCTACGTCGCTCGCGGGAACCGCAAAAAAGTTCGTTCACAATTAGCTATTTACGACTATCTTAAAAATGTAGAAAAACAAGCTAAGAAAAAGAATGAAGCAAACTAATGAAGTAAGAGATATCGCCGCGATTGACCTTGGCTCAAATAGCTTCCATATGGTGGTCGCCAAAGTGATTGGGCAAGATTTGCAATTGATCAGCCGCCATAAACAGCGTGTAAGACTTGCCGATGGCCTCGATGAGCAAAACAATCTCGATCACGCCGCAATGGAGCGGGGCTTAGAATGCCTTGCGATGTTCGCTGAGCGCCTCCAAGACTTTAAGCCAAACAATGTACGCATTGCCGCTACACACACTCTGCGCCAAGCCAACAACGCCCATATTTTTATTCAACGCGCACGCCAAGTGCTGCCATTTAACGTCGAGATCATTTCTGGTGACGAAGAGGCGCGCCTGATATACCAAGGCGTGTCACATACCCAGCCACAATCAGACTCAAAACTGATCGTCGATATCGGTGGTGGCAGTACCGAGATGATTTGTGGAACAGGCTTTAATGCGGACTTGGTCAACAGCAAACAAATGGGGTGCGTCAGCTTTACTAAGCATTTTTTTACCAACGGTAAGCTGTCGAACAAAAATTTTACTAACGCCATTCTAGCCGCAGAACAAAAACTTGAATCCATCGCTCATCGTTATCGCAAAAAGGGCTGGTCCATCGCCTATGGCTCATCAGGTACCACCAAAGCCATTCGCGAAGTGCTGATTGGTCTCGGACACGAAGATGGCATCATCACCCAAAAACGCTTACATGCCTTAATCGATAAATTGTGTGAGTGGAACAGTGTCGATCAGATTGAATTAGCGGGGCTTACGCCGGAGCGCAAACCGGTATTTGCCGCTGGCGTAGCAATCATGTATGCGATTTTTATCGACTTGCGCATTAGTGAAATGCACTTCTCAGAAGGCGCGTTGCGCGAAGGATTACTGTATGAAATGGAAGAGCGTTTTAAGCATGATGATATTCGCATGCGCACCACAGAGAATCTGGCGATAAAACATCTGGTTGACCTTGAACACGCCGCTCGCGTTAAAGGCCAAGCGCAAGAGTTTTTACAGCAGGTGCATAAAGAACTAGGCATTAAAGCCAAGTCTGAATTGTTTGATCTGCTCGATTGGAGTGCACTATTGCATGAAGTGGGCTTAAGCATCAGCCTAAAAGCTTTCCATCGTCACTCGGGTTATATTCTTCGTCACACCAACATGCCGGGGTTTAACCTGGAACAGCAACGAGTATTAGCCACATTGACCCGCTTTCAGCGCAAAGCGCTCAAACTGAGTGAAATGGAAGAGTTTACCCTCTATAAAAAGAAACATGTGTTGGGTTTAATTCGTATTTTACGACTGGCAATTTTGCTCAACGGCCAGCGTAGTGAAGATCCGTTGCCTGAACTGAAACTCAAAGTGAGTGATGAAGATAAGTGGGTACTTACCTGCACAAAATCCAATTGGCTCGAAAATAACAAACTGTTATATGCCGATCTGCAAACCGAGCAAAATTACTGGCAAGAGGCAGAGTGGCAACTGAGCTTCAGTTAGTCGCGGCTTCCGAGTGTCGCGAACAAGACACCCACGCATAAAAAAGGCGCATTTCGCGCCTTTTTTATCACTCTAACAGCTAGTATGCTTAGTTAAATTCAATTCCGACTTTCGCCAACTCTTGTTCAGCCAGCTCTGGAGAGATCGCCACATAGCCATCACGTTCAACCAACGTTTGCCCCTGATGAGAGTAAATAAAACGAATAAATTCACGTTCTAACGGCGACAAAGCTTTAGTTGGGCTCTTATTGATATACACATAGAGATAACGTGAAAGTGGATACTCACCTGAGAGAATATTCTCTCTTGTTGGTTCAACGTATTCATCCCCTTCAAGTGCAATTGGAATACGTTTTACACCAGAAACTTGATACCCAACCCCAGAATAACCGATGGTATTGATTGACGAAGCCACCGACTGCACCACCGAAGCTGAGCCCGGTTGTTCATTCACATCGTTACGAAAATCGCCGCCACACAAAGCTTTTTTCTTAAAATAACCGTAAGTGCCCGATACCGAGTTACGACCAAACAGCTGAATGGAGCGATGTGCCCATGGATAGTCTAAACCTAAGTTTGCCCATGTCCGCGAGTATTCTGTCGCCCCACATCGCAGTGTCGCAGAGAAAATACTGTCGATTTGGGTGAAGTTCAGCCCTTTAATCGGGTTGTCTTGATGAACAAAAATCCCAATCGCATCAATCGCCACCCGCAGCGCCGTCGGCTTATAACCATGAGCACGCTCAAATGCTTCAATCTCACGGTTACGCATCGGACGGCTCATTGGGCCAAACTGAGCCGTTTGTTCTGTCAGAGCTGGCGGCGCCGTTGATGAGCCTGATGCTTGAACCTGACCATTTACCCCTGGGTAGAGCTGCTTAAACTCTTCCACCCATAACGTTGTCATACCCGCAAGCGTATCGGAGCCGACACTGGTCAACTCACCGCTGATCCCCGGCACCTTTTTATACGGACGAAACTGCTCTTGTGCCGCAACGCCCAGAGAAGTGCAGCTAATCAACAAAGCGATAATCGTACCGAAGTGTGTTTTCATTTTTTAACCACCAAACGCGCAGGCAGAATAAATGAGAATTTACTGCCAACCCCGACCTTACTCTCAATATCTAGATGAGAATCATGGTGAGTCAGCGCATGTTTTACAATAGCCAAACCTAAACCACTACCACCGGTGTCACGTGAACGCGCTTTATCGACGCGGTAGAAACGCTCGGTCAGTCGGTGAATGTGCTGCGGTTCAATGCCCTCGCCGCTATCTTGTACTTCTAAACAAGCGCCTTGAGGCGTGCGATACCAACGAACATTCACTTCGGCCCCTGCCGGTGTGTATTTCACTGCGTTGTACACTAAGTTAGAAATGGCACTACGCAGTTGATCATCATCACCCAGTACAAGTAATGACGAGTCGACATCAAAATGCAGTTTATGCCCTAAATCGCCACTTAAACTGGTCGCTTCTTTCTCCAACACTTCCAGCATGGCAGGGACATTCACCACTTCTTCCAATTCATGCATTGGCGCCGCTTCAATTTTTGATAGGGTTAATAACTGATTAACCAAACTATTCATACGATTAAGCTGCTCAGTCATCACCCCATGGGCACGAGACCACATCGGGCCAACTAGCATGTCTGGATCTTCCGTCATCTCCAAGTAACCTTGCAGCACCGTCATTGGCGTACGTAGCTCGTGAGAAACGTTGGCAAAGAAGTTACGACGCATACCTTCTAGCTGCTTAAGCTGAGTCACATCACGCACTACCATCAGGTGCTCACCTTCAGTATATGGCACGATACGCAATTCAAGCATACGTTCAACATTCAATGGCGAGCGCATTTCTAGTGGTTCCGAGTAGTCTTGCTTTTGCAAATACTTGATAAAATCTGGGGTACGAATAAGGTTGGAAATCGGCTGACCAGAGTCATCTGGCCAACGGAAACCAAGTAAATGCTGCGCGAGTTTGTTGCACCAAACAATATTGCCTTCGCTACGAAATACCACGACTGCATCGGGCAAGGATTCTGCACCGTTACGGAAACGACGAATCAAATTAGTCAGCTCTTTACGTTTGCGGCGTTGGCGCTGCTGCAAACGGTAGATACCGTTAAACAAATCTTCCCAGTTTCCGGTACCTGACGGCGGCGTTAAACGCTTTTCATCCCACAACCAAGTGGATAGACGCATTTGGTTATGTAGATGCCATACAAGCTGCAAAGCCGTGGCAGCGAGCAGCAACCACGGCATATATCCGAAAATTAATCCAACAATCACCCAAGGGGTGTAAAAAAAAGCCAGCTCCCAAGCCAGCCTTTTCCAAGTTAACCTTGCAACCACTTACTTCTCCGTATGGTTTAAGCTTTGGTTGAGAAACGGTAGCCGGCACCACGTACCGTTTGAATCAGTCGATCGTGACCTTCTGCTTCTAATGCTTTACGTAGGCGGCGAATATGCACATCCACCGTGCGGTCTTCAACATAGACGTTAGTGCCCCACACATTATTCAGCAACTGTTCACGGCTATAAACGCGCTCTTGGTGGGTCATAAAGAAGTGCAGCAGTTTAAATTCTGTTGGCCCCATATCCAGAGCTTGCTCATTTGCCGTAACACGGTGTGATACTGGGTCTAACTTCAGACCTTGCACATCAATCACGTCTTCAAGAGCGGTTGGTGTCACGCGGCGAATCACAGCTTTTAGGCGCGCCACTAACTCTTTTGGTGAGAATGGCTTAGTGATGTAATCATCCGCACCCACTTCCAAGCCACGAACTTTATCTTCTTCTTCACCGCGAGCTGTCAGCATCACTACTGGAATATTACGCGTCAGCTCTTCACGCTTCATATGCTTAATGAAGTTGATCCCGCTGCCACCAGGTAGCATCCAATCCAGTAATACTAGATCTGGGAAGGGTTCAGCTAGTTTAGTTACCGCAGTGTCGTAGTCTTCGGCTTCAACTGCTTGGTAACCTTTCTGTTCAAGCACAAAGCACAACATTTCGCGGATCGGTGCTTCGTCTTCAACAACTAGAATCCTTCTAGACATAATAAAATAACCTTACTTTAATCAGTTCTCTGAAATTAGGAGCCATTCTTCCCCAAAACTTGATAGTAATGAGGGAGTTTGTTTCCTTCGATGCATAAGCATTATTACCAGCAATTATGACACTTTTGTGACCTTTGCAAACAAATTTTCATACAAAATTCGTCGTTGAATGGTTGAATTTCCATCAAAAAACGCTAGCCAACACTCGTTTGTTTTAGCCGCTACTGATATTTTTTATTTCCCAACAGACAAGCGGGAAAAATTTGCCTAAGATGGTCAGCTTCAATGTCCAATTAGAGAAAGAATATGTGGTTTAAAAACTGTCTGGTCTATCGCGTCAATCGTGAAATCGACTTCAATGCCGACCAGCTAGAACAGCAGCTAGCAGAATTCCGTTTCACCCGTGTGGCAGCCAAGATAAGCAAAAATTTGGTTGGGTATCTGCGATGGGTCGTCATGGCGATATGATGACTCACGTATCAGAAAACCACATTCTTATCTGTGCTAAGAAAGAAGAAAAAATGCTACCTGCATCAGTGATTAAAGAGTCACTGAACGCAAAAATTGATGCAATGGAAGCGGAAGAAGGTCGCCCTCTTAAAAAGAAAGAGAAAGACAACCTTAAAGATGACATCGTGATGGATTTACTGCCACGCGCATTTAGCCGCAGCAATCTTACTTACGTGCTTATCATGCCAAAACTGGGCTTCATTCTGGTTGACGCTAGCAGCTTCAAAAAAGCGGAAGATGTATTAGCTCTGCTACGTAAAACCATGGGTAGTCTACCGGTTGTACCGGCTATTCCAGAAAATGCGATTGAACTGACGCTCACTGAGTGGGTGAAAAGCGGCAATACACCAGCGGGCTTTACCATGCTCGATGAAGCAGAGCTGAAATCGGTATTGGAAGATGGCGGTGTGATTCGTTGTAAGAAACAAGAATTAACAGCGGATGAAATTCGCAGCCATATCGAAGCAGACAAGCTGGTAACGAAACTGGCACTGAACTGGCAAGAACGTATTGAGTTTGTATTGGCAGACGACAGCACTATCAAGCGTTTGAAGTTCTCTGATGAGCTCAAAGACCAAAACGATGACATTCCACGTGAAGACCAAGCCGCGCGCTTTGATGCGGACTTCTCGTTGATGTGTGGTGAGATGAGTGCCTTCCTACCTAATCTATACGAAGCACTTGGCGGCTTGCCGCATCCTAACGCTTAATTGTCCAAAAGCCCTCGTAAGAGGGCTTTTTATTGCCATTTATCTGCACTTAACCCCAGTTTTCCTAGTCATTGGTCACATTTTGGCGTAAAATTTGCGCCCCAATTCCATCAGGTGGAATTGGCCTGACTTGAGATCAGATAACTAGAGAATTGAGCAATGACAACAGATAAAGTATTCGTACCTGAGCTACTATCACCAGCAGGTAGCCTTAAAAACATGCGTTACGCATTCGCTTACGGCGCAGATGCCGTATACGCAGGTCAACCTCGCTACAGCCTTCGTGTACGTAACAACGAGTTTAACCACGAGAACCTAAAAATTGGTATCGATGAAGCACATGCTCTTGGCAAAAAGCTTTACGTGGTATGTAACATCCAACCGCACAACTCGAAGCTAAAAACCTTTATCCGCGACCTTAAACCAGTAGTAGAAATGGGCCCAGACGCACTGATCATGTCTGATCCAGGTCTAATCATGATGGTTCGCGAAGCGTTCCCAGAAATGCCTATTCACCTGTCTGTTCAAGCGAACGCAGTAAACTGGGCAACCGTAAAATTCTGGTCAACTCAAGGCGTTGAGCGCGTAATCGTATCGCGTGAGCTTTCTCTAGAAGAAATCGAAGAAATTCGCGAACAGTGCCCTGAAACTGAAATCGAAGTATTCGTTCACGGCGCTCTTTGCATGGCTTACTCTGGCCGCTGCCTACTGTCTGGTTACATCAATAAACGTGACCCTAACCAAGGTACTTGCACTAACGCATGCCGTTGGGAATACAAAGTAGAAGAAGGCAAAGAGAACGACGCTGGTCAAATTGTGGAAGCGTTTGATCCAAGCGAAGCGCAAGCGATTGAAGTTCAAGACGAGCGCCCTGAAACCACCATCGGTCGTGGTAAGCCTACTGATGAAGTAGTACTGCTATCGGAAAGCCACCGCCCAGAAGAAAAAATGGCGGCGTTTGAAGACGAACACGGCACTTACATCATGAACTCAAAAGACCTACGTGCTATCCAACACGTAGAGCGTTTGACTAAGATGGGCGTTCACTCGCTAAAAATCGAAGGTCGTACAAAATCGTTCTACTACTGTGCACGTACTGCGCAAGTTTACCGTAAAGCGATTGATGATGCGGTTGCTGGTCGTCCATTCGATGAATCACTAATGGGCACGCTAGAAAGCCTAGCGCACCGTGGCTACACCGAAGGTTTCCTACGTCGTCATACGCACGATGCATACCAGAACTACGATTACGGCTACTCAGTTTCTGATGCGCAGCAATTTGTTGGTGAGTTTACTGGTAAACGTCGTGGTGACTTAGCTGAAGTGGAAGTTAAGAACAAGTTCGTGGTTGGCGACAATCTGGAGCTAATGACACCAAAAGGTAATATCAACTTCACGCTTGAAGCAATGGAAAACCGTAAATCTGAAGTGATTGACGATGCGAAAGGCAACGGTCACTTTGTATTTATCCCAGTACCACAAGACCTAGATCTAGAATACGCACTATTGATGCGTAACCTAAATGATGGTCAGGATACTCGTAACCCAACCGGTAAATAATCGGTATTAGGTAACTACGATGGCATTACTAATTACTGATAAGTGCATCAACTGTGATATGTGTGACCCTGAGTGCCCGAACGGAGCAATCTCGATGGGCGACAGCATTTTCGAGATTGATCCTAATCTGTGTACTGAGTGTAAAGGTCACTATGACAAGCCAACTTGTCAGTCAGTGTGCCCTATTACCAAGTGTATTATCACTGACCCAGAACATGTAGAAACCGAAGAAGAACTGTTAGAAAAGTTCGTTATCATTCAAGGTTTAGCATAAAAGCAAAAGGCTCATCACTCGATGAGCCTTTTTCGTTGCAGAGAATTGAACTCGAACTACTTGAGTGTCTTGCCTCAGCCTGATTTGATGATTGGAAAAATGTTGCAGTAGAGTTCTTTCTCAAACTGACCTTCCAAGTGCTCGCGCCAATTTATCGCTTTTCCTATTGGAATCAAATAAAACGTCTCACGCGAAGTATTGGTTACAAATGCGAAGCCGTGAACCATCAGTTCATAATGGACGTCATGGATAAATCCAGGGTCTAATCTTTGCCGGCCGGTGAGATGGTTGACATCATCACGGGTCATTACGACTGACTCTGTAGCACTGCCAAATCTCAGCTTTAGCCACTCGGCAAATTCTTTTGCGCATACCATAGTCATGGGAGTGTCCTTGCTTTCAAATTATAGGAAGTAAGCCGAGCATCCTATTTAATTAACAATCGTCAAGTCACCAACTTTGTAGTTATGTTTACGTTGTGATTATTCGCTATCACTAACGCATCTAGGTACATATCAACTTAAATCTAGGAGAGGATACCGCTATTCTCCAGCACAAATGCAGTAAATGGTGGTGCATTTAGATGCTTAATTGATAAAACACTCAAAATTAACGAGTATGATCAATAAGCTGCAAACATTGTTGCGGTGAAATTTTTTTTGGCTTAGATGCTGTTTTTTTATCACTCGTGGATTTTTTGACACTTTTGGTCTTAGGCCGATAGGTCTTCACTTGATGTTTTGGATGCCAACTTGCCACTTCCACGCCACAGCCACTTCCTTTCGGAGGCGGTGCCTGATTAATACAACTGCTGTCACCCTCTGGGCAGCGTAAGCGTACATGCATGTGATAATTGTGCCCCCACCAAGGACGAACTTTACGCAACCATTCACGGTCTTTACCACTCACGCTACACAACTTTTCTTTGATCAGTGGATGAACAAAGATTCTTGCCACTTCTGCATCCTGCGCCGCTGATTTTATTAAGCGGTAGTGACGATTATCCCAGTTGGCATCGATAAATTCATAACTCGACATATTGACCAAACTTTTAGGTTTAGGCACTTTTAACGCGGCTTGAGAGAGTTTGGTATCAGCAAGACGCAGCCAAATATCCACGTCGAGCCCCGTTTGATGGCTGGTATGCCCTGATGAGAAGCGACCACCTTGCGGCAGAGACATATCACCAATCAATAGGTGTGTGTGCAAATCTTTACGTGCGTGTGCAGACAATCGCTCAATAAAAGCAATGGTATTGGGGTGACCGTAGTAACGGTGATTTTGGCTACGTAGAACCTGATAGCCTAAACCTTGAAGTGGGAGTGCCTCTGCACCATAAAGACAGCCATTGGCGTAACTCCCAATGGCTTGAGGTGGGAGTTGATTGGGTTTAGACAATGACTCCCAAGGAGAAGCATGAAGAGGCAACGACAGAAGTGAAAATACCATCAAAAAAGCCGTTGTTTTCATTGCCTCTCCTTACATAGCGGGTATTGCTTAGTAGTGTTGAGCGTTGTCGTAGTATGCGCTTGGATTTAGGGCGGTAAAAATAACCGCAACCATCACATCTTGCCCAATCACACCACGAACTTGCTCGGTGATAATTTTCGCAACGGCATCTTGCTTCTCTTGACCACGATCGAACCAAAGTACTTCGACAAATGGGTATGCAGGACTCACGTCACCTTCATGGTAAAACGTAGTGTAAACATACTCAAAAGTGAAATCTTCACGAGGTGAGCCCATGATTTCCTCGAGTTCATCAATCAATGGTTTAGATAGGGTTTGTACCGTTTGTGGCTCTACAGCTCTAAAGCGAAAATGTGGCATTTTTATGTCCTATTTATTGTTTTCAGTACCGCTTAAGTATGTACCAATTTTAGTAAGAAAAAAGCCGCTGAGAGCAGCGGCTTTTTCAATTAATGCATTAAGGCATTTGGTCGAACTCTGCACCCTCTTTTTCAACTTGAGGTGGCATTAAGTGTTCTTTAGTGATACCCAGTTTCCACGCAAGCGCTGACGCCACGTAGATAGATGAGTATGTACCAACCGTGATACCTAGCAACAACGCAGTCGCAAAGCCGTGGATCATCGCACCGCCCTGAACAAACAGAGCAATAACTACGAACAATGTGGTACCAGAAGTAATCAATGTACGGCTAAGTGTTTGTGTAATCGCACTGTTAATCACCTCAGTCGCGTCACCTTTACGCATGCGGCGGAAGTTTTCACGAATACGGTCAAATACTACGATGGTATCGTTGAGCGAGTAACCCACAACCGTCAGCAGTGCTGCTACGATAGTCAGGTCAACTTCAATTTGCATCACCGAGAACACACCCAGGGTAATAATGATATCGTGAGCAAGTGACATAACCGCACCTGCTGCAAGACGCCATTCAAAACGCACTGAAACGTAGATCAAGATACAGATTAACGATACTAGAATCGCTAAACCGCCCGCTTCTGTCAGCTCGTCACCCACGTTAGGGCCAACGAACTCGATACGACGCATTTCAACTTCTTTACCCGTGCCTTCTTTGATTGCAGAGATAATTTGGTTGCCTAGAGTCTCACCTGACACATCTTCACGTGGGCTCAGACGCACCATAACATCACGCGCACTACCAAAGTTTTGTACGATCGCATCGCCAAAGCCTTTTGCTTCCAGCGCCGCACGAATCTCTGGTAATTGTGCAGGCTGTTCAAAGCCCACTTCAATCAAAGTACCACCAGTAAAATCGAGGCCCCAGTTCAACCATTTCGTTGAAAGAGAGAAAATCGACGCACCAATCATCACTAGCGAGAAGGCAAAAGCCACCTTTGACCAACGTAGAAAGCTGATCGTATTTTCTGCTTTTAGAATCTGAAACATATTAATTCCTAGCCTTAAATAGATAGCTTATCAATGCGCTTACCACCATACAGTAGGTTAACCACACAACGGGTACCTACGATAGCTGTAAACATTGAGGTCAAAATACCAATCGATAGTGTTACCGCGAAGCCTTTTACTGCACCGGTACCCACTGCAAACAAAATGATCGCAGTAATCAGTGTGGTGATGTTAGCATCGGCGATGGTACTAAACGCATTAGCATAGCCTTGATGAATCGCTTGTTGTGGCGAACGACCTTCACGTAATTCTTCACGAATACGCTCAAATATCAGTACGTTGGCGTCAACCGCCATACCCACGGTCAATACGATACCGGCAATACCTGGCAGCGTCATCGTTGCGCCCGGAATCATCGACATAATACCGATGATAAGCACAAGGTTCGCCATCAACGCTAGGTTGGCAATCATGCCGAACTTACGGTAGTAAAGTACGGTAAATAGCATTACTGCCACCATACCCCAGATACACGCTTGAATACCCATGTCGATGTTTTGCTGACCCATAGATGGACCAATGGTACGTTCTTCAACAATTGAGATTGGCGCAATCAGCGCACCAGCACGAAGGAGTAGCGCTAGGTTTTGCGCTTCTGCCGCCGAGTCAATACCCGTAATACGGAAGTTGCGACCAAGAGCCGATTGAATCGTTGCTTGGTTAATAACCTCTTCATGCTTCGATAGAATCACTTTGCCATCAGGCGTCTTACGACCGCTGTCTTTGTACTCAGCAAACACGGTTGCCATTAGCTGACCAATGTTTTTCTTAGAGAACGCAGACATTTTGTTACCACCTTCGCTGTCTAGCGTGATGTTAACTTGTGGGCGACCATATTCATCGACACCAGAACCCGCATCAGTAATGCTAGAACCACCAAGAATTACGCGTTTTTTCAGAACAACGGGACGACCGTCTGTATCGAATTTGATTTCAGAACCCGCTGGCGCACGGCCGTTGGCTGCTGCTGCAAGGTCTGCTTTTGAGTCGACTTCACGGAACTCAAGCGTTGCAGTTGCACCTAAAATCTCTTTCGCACGAGCTGTGTCTTGCACACCTGGAAGTTCAACCACAATACGGCTTGCGCCTTGACGTTGAACCAAAGGTTCTGCAACACCTAGCTCATTCACACGGTTACGAAGAATGGTAATGTTCTGTTCAACAGCGTAGTTGCGAATCTCAGTTAAACGTTGCTCAGAGAAAGTCGCCACCAAAGAAAAACGACCATTTTCCGCAGAATCGGTAAACACCATATCTGGGTGGTTCTTTTCTAGTAGTGCTTTCGCTTGTGCCAACTGTTCTTCGTTACGCAGCAGTACTTCTACTGCATCTTTACCTGATGGACGAATTGCACGATAACGAATCTTATCTTCACGCAGTTCACTGCGGAACGCTTCTTCTTGCTGACCAACTAACTTCTCCATCGCTGCGTCCATATCCACTTCCATCAAGAAGTGCACACCACCACGCAGGTCTAGACCTAGTTTCATTGGGGAAGCGCCAATCGCTTCAAGCCACGAAGGCGTTGCCGGAGCAAGGTTAAGCGCAACGATAGTATCTTTACCGAGGGCTTCACTAATTACGTCTCGCGCACTGATTTGGGTATCAGTGTCGTTAAAACGAACAAGAATTGATCCATTCTCAAGAGCAATGGACTTATAAGGGAGGCTCTGTTCTTTCAGAGCATCAGTGACAGAATCCAGCGTAGCCATATCTACAGAGGCGCCACGCGCCCCTGTAACTTGAATTGCCGGATCTTCACCGTATATATTTGGAAGCGCGTATAACGCTGCTACTGCGATGGCAAAAAATACCATCAAGTACTTCCATAATGGATAACGGTTCACAGCGAGGATCCTTTAGCTGTTTATAGAGACTTCAGCGTACCTTTTGGTAGCACTGCAGTAATGAAGTCTTTCTTGATAACAACTTCATTGTTCGCGTTTAGTTCGATAGTGATGTAGTCATTATCTTCAGCGATTTTAGTGATTTTACCCACTAGACCACCGTTAGTTAGCACTTCATCACCTTTGCCCATCGAAGACATAAGGTTTTTGTGTTCCTTAACGCGCTTAGCTTGTGGACGGTAGATCATGAAGTAGAAGATCACAGCGAACATCACTAGCATGATGATCATTTGGAAACCGCCACCTGCAGGTGCTTCAGCTGCTGCGTGAGCTTGAGAAATAAACATGAAAATATCCTCTATTATATTTTGATTATCCAACAAATTGGGCTTTGGCCAGTTATATTCAAGCGCGCGCACTCTGATTAGAGACCGCACTCTCAAAAATATCGAGCGTTCGCTCATTTGTTAGGCTGTTCTTCTGTTTTAAGAGCAGCCATTAATAAAAGCCTCAGGCATAAAACCTAAGGCTTAAATATGATTATTGATTGCCTAGTGGCGGCACTTCGCGATTGCGACGTGCGTAGAACTCTTCAACAAACTGGTCGAAGCGGTCTTCATCGATCGCCTTACGAATGCTTTCCATCAAGCGTTGGTAGTAACGCAGGTTATGGATAGTGTTTAGGCGCGCACCTAGGATTTCGTTACAACGATCTAAGTGGTGTAGGTACGACTTAGAGTAGTTTTTACAAGTGTAACAGTCACAGTGCGGATCTAGTGGTGTTGTATCAGTTTTATGTGTCGCATTGCGGATCTTGATCACACCACCAGTCACAAATAGGTGACCATTACGTGCGTTACGCGTTGGCATTACACAGTCGAACATGTCGATACCACGGCGTACACCTTCTACTAAATCTTCTGGTTTGCCAACACCCATTAAGTAACGAGGTTTGTCAGTCGGAAGTTGTGGACAAGTGTGCTCAAGAATACGGTGCATGTCTTCTTTAGGTTCGCCTACTGCTAGACCACCCACTGCATAACCGTCAAAACCGATTTCAGTCAAACCTTTAACCGATACGTCACGTAGGTCTTCGTACACGCCACCTTGAACGATACCAAATAGGTTGTTCTGGTTTTCTAGCTTGTCGAAATGGTCACGAGAGCGTTGTGCCCAACGTAGCGACATTTCCATCGATTTTTTCGCTTCGTCGTGCGTCGCTGGGTATGGCGTACACTCGTCAAAGATCATCACGATGTCAGAACCTAGGTCTTTTTGGATTTCCATCGACTTTTCTGCGTCCATGAAAATCTTGTCACCGTTCACCGGGTTACGGAAATGTACACCTTCTTCAGTGATTTTACGGATATCACCAAGGCTGAATACTTGGAAGCCGCCTGAGTCAGTCAGGATAGGACCTTGCCAGTTCATAAAATCGTGCAGGTCACCGTGCATTTTCATCACTTCTTGACCAGGACGTAGCCATAGGTGGAAAGTGTTACCTAGCAGGATTTCTGCGCCAGTCTCTTTCACTTCTTCCGGCGTCATACCTTTAACCGTACCGTAAGTACCTACTGGCATGAATGCTGGAGTTTGAACCGTACCGCGTTCAAACGTTAGCTGACCACGACGTGCATTGCCGTTGGTCTTTTTCAAATCAAATTTTAACTTCACGAAGCCTCCAATGTCAGAGAAACAGTCTGACTTTGATCTCGGGCGTTAACACCCATAAAGGAGCGGTCGCATATTCCTTGCGAGATATGAAAAGTTGCCTTTTCACCCCTAGCCTACTGCTAGCACTCGTAAACTTATTTAGTGTTTTGGCTTTGAGCCAAAACCTGCATCATACAGCAAAAGTATGACGACAAAAGATTGCCATTCAAGGACAAAGAAAAAGTGCACACTTTCTTTGACTAAGTGGGCACTTTTCCAACATTTTGCATCGATATTAACTAACGATTACTTACCAATCTTTAGTTAGTTTTCTTTTGAATGAACATTGAATCACCATAAGAGAAGAATCGGTAGTGATTCTCCACCGCGTGCTTGTAAGCATTCATGGTGTTTTCATAACCAGCAAATGCGCTCACTAACATAATTAGCGTTGACTCTGGCAAGTGGAAGTTGGTGATCAAACAATCCACCAACTGGTATTCATAACCTGGGAAGATAAAGATCTCGGTATCACCAAAAAATGGCGCCAATTCAGTACCTTTTTTCAATGCATCTTGCGCTGCACTTTCCAGTGAGCGTACAGAGGTAGTGCCTACTGCAATGACACGACCGCCACGCGCTTTCGTCGCTTTGATCGCCTCTACCACTTCTTCAGTCACTTCTACGTATTCAGCGTGCATGTGGTGATCGTGAATGTTATCCACTTTCACTGGTTGGAACGTACCCGCACCTACGTGCAATGTGACATACGCTAGCTCTGCCCCTTTTGCTTTGATGCTTTCTAACAAGGCTTCATCAAAGTGCAAACCGGCTGTTGGCGCCGCTACCGCGCCCGGCTTTTGGTTGTAAACCGTTTGGTAACGCTCTTTATCCGCGTCTTCATCAGGACGGTCAATATATGGCGGCAGTGGCATGTGACCAATCTGCTCAAGAATTTCTAGAACGGTTTGCTCAGCATTAAATTTCAGTTCAAACAGCGCATCGTGACGTGCCACCATCTCAGCAGAGAATTCATCATTCTCACCAACAAAGATAATTGAACCCGGTTTTGGTGATTTCGAACAGCGCACATGAGCAAGAATGCTCTTTTCATCCAGCATACGCTCGACCAGCACTTCCAATTTACCACCCGATTCTTTGCGACCAAACATACGCGCAGGGATCACTCGTGTATTGTTAAATACGACTAAGTCACCTGCCTGAATGTGTCCCAGTACATCGGTAAATGTACCGTCCACCAGCTCGCCAGTATTGCCATCTAGTTGCAGAAGACGACTCGCTGTACGTTGCGGTTGTGGGTAACGTGCGATCAATTCATCAGGAAGGTCGAAATGGAAATCAGATACTTGCATGTGTTTGGGTCTTAATTTGGGTTAACAACAGTAGTCACGGAGCTTTTCGCAGCCGACTAGTATATGTCGCAAAGCCGCAATAGCAAGGGAAGATATTGTAATCATTCTTGTATCAGCCGCCAAACAAAACCCTTCACACTCGTTACAACCTAAACTCAATCCGAGCTCAATTAGATTACCGGTAAACTTGAACCAACGCTGCAGCAATTGCGTTGATAAATTTCCTTACTATTGGTTGGGGGATTTACTGAGAAAACTCGGCTAGCTCTCAAAAAATTCTGCGGTTTATTTCTATAGTAATAACAGATGTCCCTTTGCCTATTTACCGTACGAACAGTAACGTAAATGCCTCAGGGACTACCTTTACCTTTGCGGTAACAATCTGCGCAAACTCTAAAGGAGGTTACCATGATTAAAGTCGAAGATATGATGACTCGTAACCCGCACACCTTGTTACGCTCTCATCTACTTTCAGATGCCAAACACACTATGGAAGCGCTTGGTATTCGACACATTCCTATCGTCGATGCGGATCGACATCTACTGGGCATTATTACCCAACGGGATGTACTCGCCGCGCAAGATTCTAGCTTACAAGATGTTCCGGAAGAGCAATCATTCACCCTAAGCACGCCTTTACACGAAGTGATGCGCGTCAACGTGATGAGTGTCAGCCCAAAAGCTGGTTTGAAAGAGACAGCGATTTATATGCAAAAACATAAAGTCGGTTGTCTTCCTGTCGTTGATAAAGGACGCTTGGTGGGAATCATGACTAACAGTGATTTTGTTGCTATTGCAATTAATTTGCTGGAGTTGCAAGAAGAAGCAGAACCTGAAGAATTTGATGTATAAAAAAGAGCGGCCCGCGCCGCTCAAAGAACATCAAAATATGCCTAAATAGGGTGTTATCTCTAGGAACAGAATTGCTTGCGGTTGAGTCATACCCATTCAAGAATGGGTATGATGACTAAAGTCACTATCTCATCTCAACCTAGCTCAACTAAAACTGATCTTCTTCTGTTGAACCAGTTAGAGCCGTGACTGATGAGTTACCACCTTGAATGGTGTTCGTCATCTTATCAAAGTAGCCAGTACCCACCTCTTGTTGGTGAGCCACGAAAGTGTAACCTTTCTCAGCCGCTTCAAATTCAGGGCGTTGAACTTTTTCAACGTAATGGCGCATACCTTCACCTTGTGCGTAAGCATGAGCCAACTCAAACATGTTGAACCACATGTTGTGAATACCAGCGAGTGTGATGAACTGGTATTTGTAACCCATGTTTGCTAGTTCTTGTTGGAATTTGGCAATCGTCTCTGCGTCTAGATTCTTCTCCCAGTTAAAAGAAGGTGAGCAGTTGTAGGCTAGCAATTGATCTGGGTACTCGGCGTGGATAGCTTCAGCAAACTTACGTGCTTCTTCTAAACACGGTGTTGCCGTTTCACACCAGATAAGGTCCGCATACGGTGCGTAAGCAAGACCACGTGAAATCGCTTGGTCAATGCCCGCGCGCACTCGGTAGAAACCTTCTTGTGTGCGCTCACCTTCGATAAAGTCTTTGTCGTATGGGTCACAATCTGAAGTTAGCAGATCCGCCGCATTCGCATCAGTTCGAGCAATCACCAACGTGGTCGTTCCTGCAACGTCAGCCGCCAAACGAGCCGCGACTAGTTTCTGTACCGCTTCTTGAGTTGGAACCAGTACTTTACCGCCCATGTGACCACATTTTTTCACTGAAGCAAGTTGATCTTCAAAGTGCACACCTGCCGCACCTGCATCAATCATTGACTTCATTAGCTCATAAGCGTTGAGCACGCCACCAAAGCCTGCTTCTGCATCGGCAACAATAGGTAGGAAGTAATCAATGCCACCGTCTTCTGGCGATTTGCCACCAGCCCATTGAATTTGGTCAGCTCGGCGGAATGAGTTGTTAATGCGTTTAACTACTGAAGGTACAGAGTCTACCGGATAGAGTGATTGATCTGGGTACATGGTTGATGCAGTATTATTGTCGGCTGCTACCTGCCAACCTGATAGATAGATGGCTTCGATACCTGCTTTCGCTTGTTGTACTGCTTGACCACCAGTCAAGGCACCTAGGCAGTTAACATAACCCTTTTTCGCACTGCCGTTGACCAGTGACCAAAGCTTATCAGCTCCTCGCTGAGCAATGGTATTAGCAGGAACCATCGAGCCACGCAGTTCAACCACTTCTTCTGCGGTATAAGGACGTTTTACGTTTTTCCAACGAGGATTGGTTTCCCAGTCTTGCTTTAGAGCTTCAATTTGTTGGCTTCGAGTTAATGTCATCGGTCTATCCCTCATATTGGTGCGCGTTGCGCTTGTAATCTTGACCGGCGGTACATCCTTATCCACCAGTATTCCTTCACGTTATTGGTTTATATCTGCTGTTACTAATCCAAGTAGTCATAACCTGGAATGGTTAAGAAATTAGTTAATTCATCACTGGTGGTAAGATCAGCCATCAATGCTGCCGCTTCCTCAAAGCGACCCGCTTGATAGCGTGCTTCACCGATCTCTTGCTTCACGACTTCTATTTCTTCGGCAAGGTACTGTTCAAACAATTGCTTGGTCACGACTTGTCCGTTATCGAGGTCTTTACCATGCTGGATCCATTGCCAAATAGAAGCTCGCGATATTTCCGCCGTCGCCGCATCTTCCATTAACCCGTAGATTGGCACGCATCCATTCCCCGAGATCCATGCTTCGATATATTGCAAAGCAACGCGAATGTTATGACGCATCCCCTGCTCTGTACGTTCACCCGTGCATGGTTCAAGCAGATCTGTAGCGGTGATCGGAGCATCATCAGCGCGACTCACATCCAGTTGGTTCGTTCGCTCACCAAGCACGCTGCTGAATACTTCCATTGCAGTATCTGCAAGGCCTGGATGCGCAACCCAAGTACCATCATGACCATTGTTAGCTTCTAACGACTTATCGTTATAAATCTTATTCAGTACCTTTTGATTCTCAGCCGGATCTTTGGCTGGAATAAATGCCGCCATTCCCCCCATCGCAAACGCACCACGTTTGTGACAAGTTCGTACTAGCAATCTTGAATAGGCGTTGAGGAATGGTTTTTCCATCGTGACTACCTGACGATCCGGCAGCACGCGATCTGGGTGTTTCTTCAATGTTTTGATGTAACTAAAGATGTAGTCCCAGCGTCCACAGTTAAGGCCAACAATATGCTCTTTTAATGAGAATAGAATTTCATCCATCTCAAATACCGCCGGCAACGTTTCGATCAGCACCGTCGCTTTAATCGTTCCCGTATCCAGCCCGAAGTAATCTTCCGTGAAATGAAAGACTTCACTCCACCATTTTGCTTCATGGTGCGATTGCAATTTAGGAATATAGAAATAAGGACCGCTGCCTTTTTTTAACAACGCTTGATAGTTGTTGTAGAAATAAAGTGCAAAATCAAACAATGCCCCTGGGATGATTTGATTATTGAAGGTGACGTGTTTTTCTTTGAGGTGTAAGCCACGAACTCGACAAATCAATACTGCAGGGTCTTGCGCTAATTCGTAATGCTTTCCGTTGCCCGGGTTGGTATAGCTGATTGTGCCGCGAATCGCATCGCGCAGGTTCATCTGCCCATCCAAGACTTTTTCCCATGCAGGTGACATTGAGTCTTCAAAATCGGCCATAAACACTTTTACGTTCGCGTTGAGTGCGTTTATCACCATTTTTCTGTCAGTCGGGCCAGTAATCTCAACCCTGCGGTCTTGTAGATCGCTAGGAATACCCTGGATCTTCCAACTGCCCTCGCGAATATCTTGAGTCTCTGGCAAAAAGTCCGGTAGCGTACCAGCATCGATACTCGCCTGCTTTTGTTCACGCGCGGTTAGCAACCCTTCAACTTTTGGTGCGAACTGTTGGCAAAGCAATGCGAGAAAAGTCTGCGCCTCTTGAGGGTAAATGGCGTGATGCTCTGATGACACATCCCCCAGCGTCTTGAGCAGAGACAAAGTTTCTTGGGCTTCCTTCGTCAAGGTTGTTTTATCGGGCGTTTGAGCAAGCATGATCTCTTCCTTAAAATCTGACATCGCTTTTCATTTGTAACTATAAAACGACATTTGCATTTATTTATCCGGCTTAACTTAGTGGCTAAATTCACGCGCTTCAACACCACAATCTATTAAATTTAAGCGGAATTCAATCTAGACATAAGTCTTAATGAGGCCTTATTTAACTTACATCAGAGCATTCAAGAGAAAAAGGGGGAAAGACAACTTTGAAGTTTTATTCGGCAGGGATAAATTGCCTATTACACCCACAAAACTGTAATCCATTACGTAATTTAATTTCAGTGAAATTATGGATGTAAAATCATTTTAAACAGACGTTTAAATATAGAAATAAATAGATTCCACTTTAATATTCAGAAAGTTAACTGACTTATAAAGGTAAAATTCAAACGGCATTAAAATGAGATATGTAAAATTTACAGTGTGTAATTTCACTATTTCATGAAATCTTCAAAAATATTTCCCTGTAAAATTTTACAAGTTAAAGTTCACGAACAGAATAAAAAACCAAAAAACACACCTTTTACAGTGTGCTTATTGGTTGGATTCGAGAAATGTTAGCTCATACTTATAGCTAAAGCAGTTCAGAGACCACATCAGCCAATTGATTAAACGTGTTCACTCGCGAGGAACTTGGGCGCCATACTAAACCGATGTGGCGGTGTGCTTGTTGACCAGGCGGATCAACAACAACTAAGTTTTGGTTATCAATCAAACCATGATCAATCGCCATTTGCGGAATAAACGTAGTTCCCAAACCGTTGGCCACCATTTGCACTAGCGTGTGCAAACTGGTCGCCGAAAACGGGTTGATTTTCTCTTTCTTAGTTAACTGACATGCTGAAACCGCGTGTTCAGTTAAACAGTGTTCTTTCTCAAGCAAAAAAACGAACTCATCGGGCAGTTCGTCATAATGAATCGGCACTTTAATCGCTTCGGCTTGATTACGACTGATGATCATTCTAAATGGGTCATTGCCAACGATGCGACTGTCCATTCCATCAATTTCAACAGGAAGTGCCAAAATCAGCACATCCAATTCTCCATTGCGCAGTGCCGCCAACAGATTCGTTGTCGTGTCTTCACGTAGCAATAAATTGAGGCTTGGAAATCGCTGGTTTACTTCTTGAACCAAATCACACAATAAAAAAGGAGCAATCGTAGGGATACAACCTACTTTTAGTTGGCCTTCCATATCGCCGCCCTGGCAAAGTCGACCGAGTTCAACCAAGTCTTGCCCTTTCGCTAATAAATCACGACCTTGCTGAACAACCAGTTCACCCGCATGGGTAAAAACCAGTGGGCTCTTTTTGTCTTTTTTCTCATACAAAGGACAGCCAATCAGCTCTTCTAAGTTTTGAATACCTTTACTTAGCGTTGACTGGCTCACATAGCATTTTTCCGCTGCATCACTAAAGTGTCGAGTTTCATGCAGAGTAACTAAATAATGTAATTGCTTGAGACTAGGCCATTTATTCATAGTTTTGTCGATACTTCTTGCTTGGACAGTGACCGAAATAGCAGAACCGGGAGTTATCGCTTTTTTCGATTAACTTAATCTAATTAATTCGCTTTTTTCAATACTACTACCTGTACTATAGTTTGTCTCGCACAAACACGGACCAAACCTAAGAGAAATTAGTGGTTTGGAACTCACCAAATATTTAGGAGCAAAATAATGGTACTAGTAGGTCGTCAAGCCCCTGACTTTACTGCAGCAGCTGTTCTAGGTAACGGCGAAATCGTTGATAACTTCAACTTTGCAGAATTCACTAAAGGTAAGAAAGCAGTAGTATTCTTCTACCCACTAGATTTCACGTTCGTTTGCCCATCTGAGCTGATCGCATTCGACAACCGTTTCGAAGATTTCCAAGCGAAAGGCGTAGAAGTAATTGGTGTTTCAATCGATTCACAATTCTCTCACAACGCATGGCGTAACACTGCTGTTGAAAACGGCGGTATCGGTCAAGTTAAATACCCACTAATCGCTGACGTTAAGCACGAAATCTGTAAAGCTTACGATGTTGAGCATCCAGAAGCAGGCGTTGCATTCCGTGGTTCATTCCTAATTGACGAAGACGGTCTAGTACGTCACCAAGTAGTTAACGACCTACCTCTAGGCCGTAACATCGACGAAATGCTACGCATGGTTGACGCTCTAAACTTCCACCAAAAACACGGTGAAGTGTGCCCAGCACAATGGGAAGAAGGTAAAGCAGGTATGGACGCATCTCCAAAAGGTGTAGCAGCGTTCCTATCTGAGCACTCAGCAGACCTAGCTAAGTAATTAGCACTCAGTGTCCAAGCTCAATGGACATTATGGTTGGACGATATAAAGCATAAGCGCAAAAGCGCAACGCCAATCAGTTAAGTAAAGTCTCATATAAAAAGCCCAATGCACTGCATTGGGCTTTTTTATTGGTTCAATATTCCACTCTCCGCTATATAACCACTCAGATATAGCGACAATTATTTTTAGTGCAATACAGTCTAAAAAGAGTATTGCCGATCACAGTTCATCAGCGCTATGCTAATTACACGGTGATGGGGTGCCACCGGAATCTAATCATTCAAACCGCTTTTAAGCTGATGACTCCTACAGAAACGAAAACAGGTCTGCCTGTTGGAAAGCGAATACTTACCGGTATTTGGCTGATGCGTTCTGTAGTGAGCAAACTGAACCTCCTCCAACCCCACCTGTTTTCTCATAATAATGACAAACGATATTCATCATAAATGTACTTCGTCCCAATGAAGTCGCCGCCGGATATCGAACACTGGGAAAACACTATGCAATATTCACACGAAATCCAATCCATGTGCCCGATCCAACGTGGCGACCTGCATGCGTCTGCACCGATTCCAATTGAAGGAGCGATGATTAACCCGAAAGATGTGATCGCTATTTCGGGCTTAAGCCACGGCGTTGGCGCCTGCGCACCACAGCAAGGTGCTGCGAAACTAACCCTCAATGTAAAACACGGCATCATTGAAGAAGCTTTGATCGAGACCATTGGCTGCTCAGGTATGACGCAATCAGCAGCAATGGCAGCTGAAATTCTTACCGGTAAAACCATCCTTGAAGCGCTCAATACTGATTTAGTGTGTGATGCCATCAACGTTGCGATGCGTGAAATCTTTTTGCAATTTGTTTACGGTCGCAGCCAATCTGCATTTTCCGAAGGTGGTCTAGAAATTGGCGCCGCATTAGAAGATCTTGGCCAAACTCAACGCAGTCAAATCGGTACCAGCTACGCGACAAAAGCCAAAGGCGTGCGCTATATGGAACTCGCTGAAGGCTATGTCACTCAACTTGCACTTGATGAAAACCGTGAAGTGATTGGTTACCAATACCTCAACCTTGGCAAAATGATGAAAGCAATCAATGAAGGTATGCCTGCAGACCAAGCTGCACTTGCAGCGACAGGAACCTATGGCCGCTTTGATGAAGCCGTCACTACCATCAACCCACGCCAAGCTTAAATTTGAGGAGAAGTCACATGAACAATTCAGCTGTAACGCAACTACTAAATGAAATGCAACTCACTTCTCTCGCAGAAGCGCAACAATACTGTTTATCACATGGCATCGATGCCAAAGCACTAGTGATGGACACTCAGCCAATAGCCTTTGAAAGCGCTTGTGAAGCCTATGCGCTTGGTGCGGCGCTAGCGATCTATCGTCAAGCGGCCAATGCCGAACAAGCGGCACTAATCATTGGTGAAGGTCTACAAGCGGTGACAAAACCAGGCAGTGTTGCGCACCAACGCCAAGTGGGCTTAGGTCATGGCGCACTGGCGGCTCGTCTTTTGAATGAACAAAGCCAATGTTTTGCTTTTCTTGCTGGTCACGAATCTTTTGCCGCTGCTGAAGGTGCGATTAAAATTGCGCTAAATGTCAACAAATCTCGCCAAACACCGCTGAAAGTGATTCTAAATGGTTTAGGTAAAGATGCTGCCTATCTAATTTCTCGCATCAACGGCTTTACCTATGTACGTACGCAATTTGACTACCAAAGCGGAGAATTGCACGAAGTTGAGCGTCGCCGTTTCTCACAAGGTCCGCGTGGGGAAATCCTTTGCTATGGTGCCGACGATGTGCGTGAAGGTGTAGCCATCATGCATAAAGAGCAAGTCGACGTGAGCATCACTGGTAACTCGACTAACCCGACTCGCTTCCAACACCCCGTTGCTGGTATCTACAAAGCTGAGCGTACTCGTCAAGGCTTGCCATATTTCTCTGTCGCATCTGGCGGTGGTACTGGTCGTACTCTTCACCCAGATAACGTGGCTGCTGGCCCTGCTTCTTACGGTATGACTGATACATTAGGTCGCATGCACGCCGATGCGCAATTTGCGGGAAGTTCGTCTGTTCCAGCGCACGTCGCCATGATGGGCTTTATTGGTATGGGTAACAACCCGATGGTTGGGGCCACGGTGGCCCTAGCAGTGGCGGTCGCCGAAGCCAATCAACAAGCGGCATAATGAAGTTTGAGAGCAGCCATGTGCTGCTCTTCCTTCTCACCTCTTTTCCTCTAGATTCTCAGCACCCCACCCTATTCGACTTTTTCGTTCAGACATAACCATCGCTAATCGGACAAAGGGTATCCATCTAAAGACTTTCTTATTTATATCTCTTTTCACCCACCGCTTGTGTCTTTATGATGGCATGCAATTAATTCCAAGTTCTTGCCATGAAGCGGCGAGAGCAAAAAGACTCAACAGATGGAGATGACTATGGCTTTCTTTTCCCTAGCATTTGGTACTGCAACAAAAAACCGTGATGGCAAAATCATTGAAGCATTTTTCCCACACCCAGTGCTTAACCCAGCCGATCAACTAGTTAACGCACTTGCAGCAGTAGCGGGCTACGAGCAAGGCAACCAAGCAATTGAAATCTCAGCAGCGCAAAGTGCAGAGCTGGTTACCGTGTTTGCAGAAAATGGTGATGCGGCGAATGCAGCATTTGCAACCAAAGCAGCAGAATCAGCACAACCATTGGTGTTAGTGATTCTCGCGACTGACGAGCAACCTCAATCTGTTGCAGAAGGCTTCCTTAAGCTACAACTTATCTCTCACCGCCTAGTGAAACCTCACGGCACGGTACTAGATGGTATCTTTGGTCTGCTACACAACATCGCATGGACTAACGAAGGCCCTATCGATCTCCCTGAACTTGCTGAGCGCCAAATTGAAGCACGCCTTGCAGGCCGTGCACTAAGCGTAGATTGCGTTGACAAATTCCCTAAAATGGTTGACTACGTGGTACCAACAGGTGTGCGCATTGCAGACACTTCACGTGTTCGTCTTGGTGCACACGTGGGCGAAGGCACTACAGTAATGCACGAAGGTTTCATCAACTTCAACGCAGGTACGACTGGCGTAAGCATGGTTGAAGGCCGCATCTCTGCAGGTGTGGTTGTTGGAAATGGTTCTGATATCGGTGGCGGCGCATCTATCATGGGTACGCTTTCTGGCGGTGGTAAAGTGGTGGTTTCTATCGGTGAAAACTCACTACTTGGCGCAAACGCAGGTCTTGGCTTCCCAATGGGTGACCGTTGTACTATCGAATCTGGTCTGTATGTAACGGCTGGCTCTAAAGTGCGCATGCTTGACTCACAAGGCCAAGAGGTTGAAATGGTTAAAGCACGCGATCTTGCTAACGTTTCAGACCTACTGTTCCGTCGTAACTCTGTAACGGGACAAATCGAGTGTTTAGCAAACAAGAGCGCAATCGAACTCAACGCTGAGCTACACAAGAACAACTAATTCGTTCAATTTACTAATTAGACTAAAATCCCTGCACCTTGGTGTGGGGATTTTTATTGTTTCAATAAAACAATTAATTATCTCAACCTCTCCTCGCTACTTATGATCAAAGGCGCTGACGTTAGCCGAAAACTAAATTGATAATGAAAAAACTGACTTACTTAATGCTTTTGTTACTGGGCGGGTGCTCGCTTGCTCCTGAACGCGAAACCGATACTTGTTACTGCCCATCAACACCGCCACCGGTAGTCACTCCACCAGCCAACAACCAAGAAAGCATCAATCAACTGCTGGCCTTTGTTGCTAAACTTGCTAAAGATCGCTGGGGTGAAGATGAGTTTGTTGAAGCAGGCAAACACCGCTATGTTAAGTATCTTGATGGCTACAGTACTCGTGCTCACATCGACTTTGATGAAGGCAAGATTTACGTTTCGACGATTTCCCAACATCAACCAGAACAAAAACTACAAAAGGCGATCGTCCAAACATTACTCATGCCTGCAGACCCTGCTCATGCTGAATTGTTTAGTGACAAAGAAGCGGTTTTACGTGGAAAACCCTTCCTATTAGGACAAGTGTTAGACCATGAGGGTAAACCGATTGAGTGGGAGTGGCGCGCCAATCGCTACGCTGACTATCTGGTTGAAAATTCACTACGCACCAAGAGCATCAAACGTGGTAAAGCGCATTATGTGGTGATTACTATGGTGAATGATCACCTAGAGCAACGTGAATATCAGTATGCAGGGCTAATTCGTGATGCCGCAAGACGCTACGATATTCCAGAAGATTTGTTGTACTCGATCATCAAAACCGAGAGTAGCTTTAACCCTTATGCGGTAAGCCATGCTGGCGCTTACGGTTTAATGCAAGTGATTCCTAAAACCGCAGGTGCTGACGTATTTAAGTTAGTCAAAAATAAACCTGGTATTCCGACCAAAGAATACCTATTTGATCCGGCCAACAATATCGATACTGGCGCAGCTTACTTCTACATTTTGAAAAACCGGTATCTACGTGAAGTGAAAGATCCAACTTCAATGCACTTTAGTATGATTTCGGCCTATAACGGTGGTACTGGCGGCGTATTATCTGCATTTGATAGCGACCGTAAACGGGCAATGGTCAAACTCAATAATGCGACACCGCGCCAAGTGTATGACACTCTGACCACAGATCACCCGAAAGCGGAAGCACGCCGCTACTTACAAAAAGTACTCTATTTCCAGAAAGACTTTAACTTAGGCAAACTTTAGTTTTGGGTAAGTGTTAGATTGCGAAAAGGCTTGGTGTTAAACCAAGCCTTTTTATTTCTTCTTCAATTAACCCGGATGTCCATCCACTCGTGGCGTCATTAACATATAGCCGAATTTTGCGATAAAGAGAGCAAAACTCAATGTCCAAAGCCCCGCACTAATATCAATCATCAGCATCATTTGCGCAGGGAACATGGCAACCCCAAAGCTACGAACTAGTGCCGCAGCGATCAGTGCTGCAAAAGCGAATGCCATTTTCGGCCCTTGGTAAATCGCTCTGCCTGTATGCCCCATCGTGACACGAGCAATCATAGCAAGAATCAACCCAGCTAAACCTCCGATCGCAAACAGATGAATCATGTTATGCGCGGCAAACGCATTTTGCCATAATCCTCGAGCCAGCAAGCTGAGCGGAATACATAAATAAGCAGCATGGAGTGACCAAACCAATGGCTCTTTTAACGTTTTCCATGGTTGCCAGCGCATCATTCGAACTAACTGAGCGGCACCAGCAATGACCATCAGCCACGAACCGATTTGTGCCATCACCAACGGGAAGAAACTCAGTATAAATAAGCCAACTAAAGGTAAATTCGCCGCCCAATCTAGCCAAACTAAAGGCTGTGGCTTATCAAAATTAAAACGTCTTGCGGTGAAAAATGGAATCACTCGACCAGCCATCACCGATAACAGCAGAGTAAACCACCACAACATGGCTTGCCAGACTGCAGAGGCCGAGAATGGCGGCATTCCTTTAACACAAGCGTAGCTGGCAAAGTTCGCCACTACCGCCAACACAAACAGCGGCACAAAAAATAGATTGCGATAACCTTTAGCGCGAATCACTCGCCAAGCAACTTCATAAGCGACAACGACAAGAAACAGGGCATCAATAATTGAAATTAGCCAAAGTGGCGCCGGCGTCCAGAGCAGCAAGCGTGGTGTCAACCACAGCACCACGATGGCTAAAAGCGTATAACTTTTGGTTCCGTGAATACCAGTCCAGTTTTGCACAGCGGTCAATACAAAACCAACCACAATCGCCATTGAAAAACCAAACAGCATTTCATGTACATGCCACCATAACGCAGGCACTTGTAACGCTTGAGGCTGGCCAGAGCGAAACATCCAAACCCACAAAGGAATCGCGACGAGCGCATAAACGGCACCAAGTAGAAAAAATGGGCGAAAGCCAAGACGTAAAATAGCGGGAATTTTTTCTTCCACCCGCTTATCGGTAATATTGAGCACAATGTCACTCCTTAAATTCTATCTGAAGTAACATTGCACCTTGCCAATTATTTACTTATTTAAATTCATAAACTTGAATTAAAATACAACCATTAAAATGTCATTTTGATCAACAAAAATAAGTCAATATGACTCCAAAGTTTACATTTGACTTATAACTAAATGAACTAAATTCCAAATGAATCCACTATAGTCGGTGGAAAATTTTGTTTATAGTTGTTTAACGTATCATTCAAAAGTAGCACCATGAAACAATATATCTTTGGTTACGGCAGTTTAATTAACTCCGCTTCAAGACAGCTAACCGGCCAAACTGCTGACGCTATCCCTGCCATTGCGAGGGGGTTATGCCGTTACTGGGGTAAAGTCGACGAAAGCTATATTTTGGCTCCTTTGGTGGTCACCAAAGGAAAAGGCATGATCAACGGGGTATTGTTGCAAGTCGATAATACTCAACTTAGCGAATTTGATCTGCGTGAGCGTGGCTATCAACGCATAGCCATTTCAGCCCGTGATCTGGAATGCCAATTAAGCTTGGGTGATACTGATAAAGTATGGATTTACGTGACGGAACAAGCGATTCCACCTTGTGCAATGAGCCCAATTGTACAAAGCTATGTCGATACCGTGCTCACGGGCTGTTTGGAGATTTCTGAGCAATTTGCCAAACAGTTTATTGAGCACACGATCGGCTGGCACCACCCGCTTGAAAATGATCGCTCTCAGCCCAAATACAGCCGAGTTGCTGGGGTCACCAATCAACATCGCATTAAAATCGATATACTACTCTCCGAGATGTAATTCATCGTCAAACGTCCATTTCTCATTAAGCAAGAAACCCTCGACACGGCTAAAATTTGCTCGATTATAATATCGCGCTATCTCTCTATTCCTTAGCAATTCTCGCTAACTATTACTGAGCAAAAATTAATGTCATCACTACCGAATGCGATCGATAAACGTATGAGCATCGTCGCGCTTACTTGGCCGCTATTTATCGAAATTATGTTGCGTACAGCGCTCAATACCAGTGATGTATTCATGCTCAGTGGCTATTCTGACCAAGCGGTATCCGCGGTTGGTGTGATCGCGCAAATCGCCTTTTTCTTGATCATTATCTGCACTATGGTCAGCAGTGGTACTGGCATATTGATCGCACAATATAACGGCTCAGATCGTCATACCGAATCAGCTCAAGTCGCGATTGCAAGCATCATTATGGCGGCCATTGTTGGGGCATTTTTGAGTGTTTTTTCCGTCATTGGAGCGCACCACCTTCTACCCTACTACGGATTGGAGACACAGGTATTACTCTACGCTCAAGAGTATCTGCTCATCAGCGGCTCAATGACGTTCAACGTTAGCATGGGTATTGTGCTCACTACTATTTTGCGCAGCCATGGCTATTCTCGTTCACCAATGGTGATCAACTTAATCGCTGGTGTGGTCAATATCATTGGTAACTATATCGCGCTTTATCAACCATTTGGATTACCAGTGTACGGCGTGCAAGGGGTAGCTGTCGCGACGGTAGTAAGCCAAGTGCTAAGTACCATTTTGTTGTATTTCAAACTGCGTAAAACTGATATTCAACTCCCTTTTTCCCAGTGGCGCACCATCCCTCGCTCAATCTATCAGCGCATCGTTCGTATTGGTATTATGAATGCGAGTGAAACTCTCGCGTATAACCTCGCGCAGTTAACCATTATCTACTTTGTGGTCCAGATGGGGACGGCTTCTTTGGCGGCGTATACCTATGCGCAAAATATTGCGCGTGTTTCTTTTGCCTTCGCACTGGCGATTGGACAAGGTAGTCAAATTCAAGCCGGTTACTTTATTGGACGCGGCTGGATTGATGCCATTTTAGGCAAGGTACAAAAATACTTTGTCGTCGGTTTTATAGTGACAAATGTCGTGACCATCGGTACTTATCTACTCAAAGACCAAATTATTCCACTCTTTACTGATCAACCCGAGATTGCGGCACTCACTGCAAGTTTGATCGCAGGCTCTATCTTGCTTGAAGCTGGACGTGTGTTTAACCTGATTTTTATCGCTTCGTTGAAAGCCGCTGGAGATATTCAGTTTCCTGTCAAAATGGGCATTTTTAGCATGTGGGGCATTGGCGTCGTGTTTAGCTACCTACTTGGCGTTCACTTGGGTTATGGCGTTCTTGGTGCTTGGATTGCAATCGCGATGGATGAATGGTTTCGCGGGCTCATCATGGCCAAACGCTGGCGTAGTAAAGTTTGGACGCGTTATCAGTTGACCTAAAATACAACCTAGAACCATTCGCATTATTGATTATGAACAGTGTTCATTTACTGACATTGCGCTGACAATTGATAATTTTATAGACAATAGACTGGCCTATTGTTTTATTTTATCGATTGCTACTGTGAAAACTGAAACTTATTCAAACGAAGCAAAAGTTAAATCAGACTTGACGCTTCACACTACAACTACGAATGCACTGCTTAAAGCGAGCCTAAACTTTTTGATTGCTGTCGTAATTTGTGTCATCGCTAACTTAGCCTTACGCATAGATTTTGTCTTACTTGGCAACTCTATTGGCGAAATCTCTGTGACGGAATTTACAGAGCAGTTTATGTTGGTTATTGCTGCTGGATGCTTCTTCTATTTGGCGAATGCTCAACCTAAACTGAGACATGCCGCGGTGCTCATCGGCTCATTTTTTCTGGTGATGATCATTCGTGAGAATGATGCATTTTTCGATCACATTAACCACGGCTTTTGGGTTTACCCAGCACTTGCCACCACTATCGCTGCTCTTTTCTACGCCACGAAAAATGGCAAAAATACCCTTGATCAATTGGCATTGATCGTTGAAAGCAAACATATGAATCTGTTGATTGTTGGTATGGCTCTGCTTTTAGTCTACTCACGCCTATTTGGCATGGGCGGTTTCTGGAAAGAGGTGATGGGACAAGACTATGTGCGACTTGTTAAAGACATTGCTGAAGAAGGCACTGAACTGCTTGCCTACTCTATTATCGCTTTTGCATCGTTTAAAGTCGCCCGTACTTTTCGAGTAAAACGCTAACAACTTAAAGGTTCGCGCCAATCGATTTAAACTTAATCTTTCGCGCGAACCCCATCTCTACACAATATTGCCCGGCCCGCTATCTATGATTAATCACGGTTTCTAGTAATTCCCGCAACCAAATATTTTTCTCTTCGTTGCTTCGACTGGAATGCCACAGCATTGCAATATCAAAATCTGCTACGGGAACGGGTGGCACAAAGGTCGATAACTTATCGTCAAAACCTTCAGCTTGCGCCATCTTCTCTGGCACAATGGCAATTAATCTACGCTGTTTAAGCAGACTGCGCACGGTAAGAAAGTTTCTCGATGCTACCGTCACTCGGCGTGATAAACCGTGCTCTGCGAGTTTTTTATCTACTTGGGTCGATAAACTGCCATCAGCGCTTACTAATGCCTGCTCAATCCCAGCGAATATTTCTTTCGTCAGTTCACCATCAAGCCCAATCGCATGCGCATCAGCCAAGCACACATGTTTTTCGGTGTATAAATACTGACTTTCAAATTCATCATCCAACGCTGGCATACTGCCAATAATCACATCGAGCTTCTCTTGCTCTGTAAGCGTCACATAGTTGCTGCGGTTAACGTTAATAAAGCTCACTTGTGCTTGCGGCGCTTGCTGGCGAATTTGATCATAAATTGCCGGAGCGAAAATAAACTCCGCATAATCAGTCAAACCTATTCGGCACACTCCAGTGTAATTTTCTGCAGTAAAGTGCTCTTTAGTTAAAAGGTTATGGGCAATGGTATCTAACAACTGGCTGACCATTGGCGCAATATGGTGCGCATAATCCGTTGGTTCCATCTTGTGCCCTTTACGCACAAACAGAAGATCATCGAGCAATTGACGTAATCTCGCCAAACTATGGCTCATCGCAGACTGACTGACATGGCTTTTATCCGCCGCAACACTAACACTGCGATAGCGATATAAATAAGAAAAAGTGACCAATAGATTAAGGTCGATATTACGCCACTCTATATCTGATGAATTTGGCACGCATCCAATCCTATTTCATTCATAGATGAAATTAAAACTATCAATTTGAATCATCATACTACTTTTTTATGCTGGGTGCAGTAAGTCGTTATTCACTCTAAGGAAGGCATGTAGATGCTCTCTATTTTTAAAACTTTTTTCTGGCTTGGCTGGATCAGCTTTGGTGGTCCTGCTGCCCATATTGGCTACTTTCGCCAAACTTTCGTCGAAAAACTTAACTGGCTCAGTGACAGCGAGTACGCACAAATCGTCGCATTAAGTCAGTTTCTACCCGGCCCTGGCTCAAGCCAAGTTGGCTTTGCTTTAGGGTATAAGCGTGGCGGATTAGCGGGTGCATGTGCCGCCTTTATTGGCTTTACTCTACCGTCGGTACTCATCATGGTGCTGCTGGCTGTGGTCTCGAGTCAATTAACTGAAACAACTGCGTTTCAAAGCATTGTCCATGGTTTAAAGCTGCTTGCAGTGGTCGTGGTCGCGGATGCCACTTGGGGAATGTATAAAAATTTTTGTAAAAATACCCTATCGGTTAGCTTGTGCCTAATAACGGCGATTGCACTTTAACCGTGCCAAGCATTGCGACCCAAATGATTGTATTGGTAATAGCTGCATTGATCGGCGCTAAATACCTAAAAGGGGAAACGCCAACAGAGCCACAGCCATTTAAACCTAGTATTGCTCCTTTAGCGCTGTTTGCCATTATTCTGCTTGGCCTACCTTTCATCGCGCATCTAGCCCCTACCCTTGGGCTATTTAATGATTTCTTCCAAGCGGGGAGCTTGGTGTTTGGCGGAGGCCACGTGGTACTGCCGCTACTGCAAAACATCGTTGGTGACCAATTAAGTCAAGACGCATTTCTAACAGGTTACGCAGCCGCTCAAGCTGTACCGGGGCCGATGTTTACCTTTGCTACGTACATTGGTTACGAGCTGCAACCAAACGCGCCTATCGTAGGTGCACTGGTAGCGACCATCGCAGTATTCTTACCAGGCTTTTTATTGTTACTCGGGGTACTAAAAAACTGGCAATCACTGGCGCAAAAACCACAAGTGGCCGGTGCCGTCAGCGGTGTGAATGCCGCAGTAGTTGGCTTACTGGTTTCAGCCCTGTATCAACCCGTCTTTACCAGTGCCGTATTGAATCCAATTGATGTTGCAGTGGTGCTGGTTGGTTTCTACCTAATGAAACAACTTAAGCTGCCAATCATTTGGATGGTTCTGAGCTTTATTCTGGCTGGATTAGCAATAGGTATGATGTAAGTTCTCCCTCTTTCATTGACGAAAAGCCGCTTCGACAGAAATGTCTCTTTTGTGAGGCCACTTCTATCGTGCGGCTTTTCTATTTTTATCCTAAATAAACCGATCTCACTTTTCTGGTATTTAATCATTGAGATAAAGAGATTCTTCTCACGCTAGTGCTTTCCAACCGTACGCAATGCGTGCTAGAGTTAACAAGGTGTTAACATAATATTCTCTTTAAATGGCAGCGTTGTATGTATCGTTTGCTCTCCGCTATGCATGTCTATCCCATTTAAAAGAGGTAATACATATAACAGGGAGTTAACCGTCATGAATCAGCCAAACGAGTTGAAAATAAAAGGATGTACCTTACCGCCACCAAATGAAATGATCTTAAAATGGGCAGCAGAACGCCCGAACGAGATCTATTTAAAACAGATCATCGATAGACAATTTGTCGAATACACTTTTGCTGATGTGGCAGATAAAGCATTACGTCTCGTCACCGCACTGCGCGAACTTGGTGTTCAACCGGGAGATAAAGTTGCTCTTATCTCTAAAAATTGCGCAGAATGGTTTATTTGCGATTTAGCCATGATGCTTGGTGATTATGTCAGTGTACCCGTTTTCCCAACCGCTGGTTCAGACACGATCGAGCACTGTATTACCCACAGTGGCAGTAAAGTTCTTATCGCCGGTAAACTTGATGATGCCGCCGCGACAGAACAAATCATCAATCAAATGAGTGACTTGATCACCATTAGCCTTGCCTACCCCAGCGCACCAACCAACTGCCAACACTCGTTCAATCAATTGGTCGACAACGCGACTCCAAGTGAAGAACGCCCTATTCACTATGACGACAAGCTGATGTCGATCGTGTACACATCAGGTACCTCAGGCCTCCCTAAAGGAGCGATGCTAACTTATGGTGCATTCTCATGGTCAGCTCAGCAATTGATCAATCACATTGGCATTGAGCCTGGCGATCGCTTGTTCTCTTATTTACCGTTGGCACATATCACAGAGCGTGTTTATATCTTTGGTTCATCGATATCAGGGGGTATCCAAACGGCTTTCCCTGAATCACTCGATACCTTTATTGAAGACGTTAAAATGCATCGCCCAACGCTGTTTATCTCCGTACCACGTTTATGGACGCTGTTCCAACAACGTATTCAGGACAAACTGCCGCAGAAAAAACTTAACTTCCTACTCAAAATCCCGTTTGTAAATTCGCTAATTAAGAAGAAGCTGGCTGACGGACTCGGTCTGGATCAAGCACGCGTTTTAGGTTGTGGTTCTGCTCCCGTGTCACCGGCACTCCTCGACTGGTACCACAGTGTTGGACTCAACATTACCGAAGCTTGGGGAATGACTGAGTCGTTTGCCTACAGCACACTAAACTACCCGTTCCGTGCAGATAAGATTGGTAGCGTAGGTAATGCAGGACCGGGAATTGAGCTAAAAATTGCTGCTGATGAAGAGATCATGGTGCGCAGTAAAGGGCTATTCTCTGGTTACTACAAAAATGATGAAGCGACTCAAGAGACATTCGATAGCGAAGGTTGGTTACATACCGGCGATATTGGCTACCTTGATGCCGATGGCTATCTCACTATACAAGGGCGTAAAAAAGACACCTTTAAGACCGCCAAAGGTAAATTTGTCGCCCCTGTACCGATTGAGAAGAAATTGTTTGAATATAGCCGAGTAGAAATGATGTGTTTAATTGGTTCCGGCCTACCTGCTCCAATTCTGCTTGTGGTGCCCCATGACTTCCCTCACTTTGATCGTGAACGTTATGCTCGAACCAGTGAACGCGTCATAAAACGCATGAACCAAGAGCTGGAATCTCATGAACAAATAAAAGGAGTGCTGATGATCAAAGACCCTTGGAGCATTGAGAACGGCATTTTGACACCAACACTTAAGATTAAACGTCACGTATTAGAGAAGAAATACCATGATGTTGGCGCCAATTGGCCAAAAGGACAGCTGGTAGTATGGGAAGAGTAACCCACCAGCAAATCAAAAGGGGCGTTTAGCCCCTTTTTGCCCTCTAAATTACGCTTACCAATTTTGTCGCCCCCCTTTAATACTGAGCAAACTGTGACTGTTGCCGAGTATCCCCACCATTTAGCTTCAAGTGCGTAGCGATTGTTGCCTAAGATAGTGAACACGAAGCCTATTGATGGTAAATGGAGAGGCAGAAATTATGGACAAACGACTACGTTATCTTGCAGGTTTGAGATATTTCGAAGTTGCTGCCCGCTTTCAAAGTTACAGTAAAGCAGCAGACGAGTTATGCGTCAGCCAAGCTGCCGTGAGCCAAACCATTCGCCGTTTAGAAGACGATCTTGGCTGTAAGCTCTTTCTGCGTAAAGGGCATCATATGATGCTTACCTCCAAGGGAGAGTCACTACTCAAACACGTTTCGCTTGGTTTTGAACAGATAATCACTGGATTAAATAAAATTCAAAATGAACCGATTGAAGGGCTTTTAATTGTCAGCACGCCCCCTTCTTTTGCTTCAAGGTGGCTATTACCTCGATTATGGAAATTCTCCACGCAATACCCAGGGATCTCTATTCGTATCATCACGACCTGCGAATCACTGGATGTTCAACATGGACAAGTTGATGTCGCCATTTGGCAAGGCGAATCAGTAGATACCCCAGAAGAACTCGATAAGCAACTGCTGCTAGAAGAGACTATTTACCCATTTTGCTCCGCTGAATTGGCGAAAAACAGAGAGTTTACTGACCCCACCCAGCTCCTCGATTGCTGGTTAGTTCATTACGAAAATTCTAGTATTCAGTGGCAAAACTGGTTTGCTCAAACAGGCATTGAAATGGATAAAGATAACGTGCACTGGATGGAAGTGGGCACTTTTGATATGGCTATCAACGCCGTCATTGCAGGCCACGGTGCTTGTTTAGCCAGTGACTGCATTGCTGCTGATTTTGTTGAACGAGGCCTATTAGTAAAACCATTTAATGTTGGGCTAACGCCAGGGATTAAGTTTCATCTCTTTACAGCCAAAGAGTCCCCAAGAAGAGAGCGTATTCAACTCTTTACCGAATGGCTCAATGACGAAATTAATACGAGAATCTAGGCCACTCAATTAAAAACGCCAGACATAAAAAAAGCCTCGCTATGCGAGGCTTTCTATTCAAGCTATTAACTTAAGAATTACTTCTTAGCGTTACGCTCTTTAACTTCTGCAATCACTTGCTCCGCCACGTTGTTTGGACATGGGTTGTAGTGAGAGAATTCCATAGAGAACTGACCACGGCCAGAAGTCATAGTACGTAGAGTACCGATGTAACCAAACATTTCTGATAGAGGTACATCACCCTTGATACGTACGCCAGTAGTACCAGCTTGTTGATCTTTGATCATACCGCGACGACGGTTAAGGTCACCGATTACGTCACCAACGTGGTCTTCTGGAGTGAACACGTCAACTTTCATGATTGGCTCAAGAAGTTGCGCGCCAGCTTTAGGCATAGACTGACGGAATGCGCCTTTAGCAGCGATTTCGTAAGCGATAGCTGAAGAGTCAACTGCGTGGAAACCACCGTCGAATAGTTCAACTTCTACGTCTAGAGTTGGGAAGCCAGCTAGAACACCGTGGTCCATCATGCTAGCAAAACCTTTCTCAACTGCAGGCCAGAATTCTTTAGGAACGTTACCACCAACAACTGTTGACTTGAACGTGAAGCCTGAACCTTGCTCCCCTGGGCGGATGCGGTAGTCGATCTTACCGAACTGACCTGAACCACCTGACTGTTTCTTATGCGTGTAGCTATCTTCAACTGCTTGAGTGATAGTTTCACGGTAAGCTACCTGTGGAGCACCTACTTCTAGCTCAACGCCGTAAGTACGTTTTAGGATGTCCACTTTGATGTCTAGGTGAAGTTCGCCCATACCTTTAAGGATGGTTTCGCCTGAATCTTCGTCAGTTTCAACTTGGAATGATGGATCTTCAGAAACCATCTTACCGATAGCGATACCCATTTTCTCAGAACCGTTCTTATCTTTAGGCTTAACAGCGATAGAGATTACTGGTTCTGGGAAGATCATTGGCTCAAGAGTAACTTCGTGCTTAGGATCACATAGAGTGTGACCAGTCTTCACGTTCTTCATACCAACAACTGCGATGATGTCACCAGCTTGTGCTGAATCGATCTCGTTACGCTCGTTCGCGTGCATCTCAACCATACGGCCGATACGCTCAGTTTTACCAGTTGCAGAGTTAAGGATAGTGTCACCCTTCTTCATGCGACCAGCGTAGATACGGATGAACGTTAGTGCACCAAAGCGGTCATCCATGATCTTGAATGCTAGCGCTTTTAGTGGCTCATCTGCAGATACAGTTGCAACTTCACCAGTTGGCTCACCAGTTTCTGGGTTAGTTAGTGGTTGAGGATCTACTTCTGTCGGAGAAGGTAGGTAGTCAACTACTGCGTCAAGAATAAGTTGGATACCTTTGTTCTTGTACGCTGAACCACAGTAAGTTGGGAAGAATGCTAGGTCACGTGTACCTTTACGGATACAACGTTTGATGTCTTCTAGAGAAGGCTCTTCGCCATCCATGTAAGCCATCATTAGGTCATCGTCTTGCTCAACAGCAGTTTCGATTAGCATTTCACGGTATTCAGCAGCTTGGTCTACTAGATCAGCTGGAATATCTTGAACTGTGTAGTTCTCTGGAAGACCTGAGTCATCCCAGATGTAAGCTTTTTGGCTTAGTACGTCAACAACACCACAGAAGTCATCTTCGATACCGATTGGTAGAGTCATAACTAGTGGAGTAGCACCTAGAACGTTTTGTACTTGGTCAACAACTTTGAAGAAGTCAGCACCCATACGGTCTAGTTTGTTAACGAAGATTAGACGAGATACGTGAGACTCGTCCGCGTAACGCCAGTTAGTTTCAGACTGAGGCTCAACACCGCCTGAACCACAGAATACACCGATACCACCGTCAAGTACTTTTAGAGAACGGTAAACTTCGATTGTGAAGTCAACGTGTCCAGGAGTATCGATGATGTTTAGACGGTGATCGTTCCAGAAACAAGTAGTAGCTGCAGACTGGATTGTGATACCACGTTCAGCTTCCTGCTCCATGAAGTCAGTAGTAGTTGAACCGTCGTGTGTATCACCGATCTTGTGGATTTTACCAGTTAGCTTAAGGATACGCTCTGTAGAGGTAGTTTTACCCGCGTCTACGTGAGCAAAAATACCAATGTTTCTGTATTTTGATAAATCAGTCATTGTCTTACTCTGTTAATAAGGTATAAAGTGCGCGCAGAGTATATCACATTCTGTCAAGACTGATACCCTTGCGTGCGGCTATGTTTAAAAATATTTAGCGGGCGAATCTACCCCAAAATAATAGCCAAGTGTAGTATTTTGCGATGGAAAATCCCAGTTTTCACCTTTGATTAATAATAAGCGCCTAACTTCAAGGCAGCTTACAGCTCATCAAACGCTGCAATTGCTTCTGATAGCTTTTTCACACCGTGAATTTGCATCCCTTCAATACCCCTTTAGGCATATTCGCAGCGGGGACAATTGCTTTCTTAAAGCCATGCTTAAATGCTTCATTAAGGCGCTCTTGGCCACTTGGTACTGGGCGAATTTCGCCAGCCAAGCCTACTTCACCAAACACCACCACATCTTTCGGTAGTGGTCGATCTCTAAAGCTAGAGAGAAGCGCCATCACTAATGCGAGGTCAGCACTGGTTTCAGTAACCTTTACACCACCAACCACATTAACGAATACATCTTGGTCTGACATTTGTAAACCACCATGCTTATGCAATACCGCGAGCAATAGAGAGAGACGGTTTTGCTCTAAACCGACAGCCACGCGACGTGGATTGGCTAATTGGGAATAATCCACCAGCGCTTGGATTTCAACTAATAGCGGGCGAGTCCCTTCCCACACCACCATGACCGAGCTACCCGAGGTATCTTCATCACCACGAGAAAGAAAAATTGCCGACGGGTTACTGACTTCGCGCAACCCCTGCCCCGTCATCGCAAACACACCAAGTTCATTGACTGCACCAAAGCGGTTCTTATGGCTGCGTAGTGTTCTAAAGCGGCTATCGGTGCCACCATCAAGCAATACTGAACAGTCAATTATGTGCTCAAGTACTTTCGGTCCTGCCAAAGTACCATCTTTGGTTACGTGGCCAACAATGAACACTGCGACATTATTTTGTTTCGCATAACGAGTTAGAGCTGTCGCCGACTCACGCACTTGCGCCACGCTGCCCGGAGACGACTGCACATCGGAAACATGCATCACCTGAATCGAATCAATCACCATAATTTTTGGTTGCTCTTGTTCAGCGATTTGGCAAATACGGTCGACGTTGGTTTCAGACAGCATTTTGAGATGATCTTTTGGTAAGCCTAAACGCGAAGCACGCATCGCGACCTGCTGCAACGATTCCTCGCCAGTCACATACAGCGTTGGCATCTGTGAAGAGAGGTAACACATGGTTTGCAATAGTAAGGTCGACTTACCTGCGCCCGGGCTACCACCAATCAAAATTGCCGCCCCAGGCACTACACCACCGCCCAACACGCGATCGAGCTCTTTAAAACCACTGGTAAAGCGTGGCACTTCTTGTAAGTCAATCTCAGCTAAAGACTGAACTTTACTCTCTGTCACTGCTCCTGCGTAACCCGTTAGACGCTCATTTCTTGCAACAGCGGGAGACGCCGCTAATCGAACTTCACTAATGGTGTTCCATGCACCGCAGGCATTACATTGTCCCTGCCAACGAGGGAAATCTGCTCCGCAATCATTACAGACGTATGCACGTTTTACTTTTGCCATGTAACCTCAGTTAAAATATGTGATGTTGGCGGCTTTATAAGCCCCGATATTGGCTTGATTCAAGGTAACATATCACTAAAGATCTAATAAGCAAGGTCGATATATTTTTGACAAGGAACGACACGCCAAAAGAGCATGCAACAAACAGAAATTTTTTCCATCGCCGAACGCCTGCTGCCGGTCTATAAAACTGCAGATTTTGATTACCTTCTGTCCAAATTGACCGACGGTGAATCACCATCGCTCAAAATTCTCGTAAAAATGGAACTTAAGCGCTTAATGGCGCCCTGCTATCGATCTATCGATTTGCGCGGACGAGTGAAAGGCGAGTGCCGAGAATATGAGCTCGATGGCATCGTGCATTGGCTTGATGATGTTGCATTTAACACCTACCACAAAAACGTGCGCAAATTTCATGGCTATACCGAAGGGGTATTTGAAGCATTAAACAATACCCATAACAGTTTTAAAGTCATGAATCGCAAAGGCAAACCGCAAGGTGAAGACCTGAGTAACACCAGTGTTAACTTCAATGCCGAACCGATCGTGTTAGGTTACGATTTAAAACGTAAAGAAAACCGCCTCAAACTCTCTACTCAAATTGTCATTCATCTATCTAATGATCAAATGGTTCATGGGGTAACCGTTGATATTTCCCCATCGGGCGGACGCTTTAAAGTGCCTTCTGCATTTGGCTACAAATTAGGTGAAGTGATCTCGGTTCATTTCTCCGAACTGGCACGCAATAGCAAAATCCCCGGCATCGAGCAAATCATTAGCTACCGCATCGTTGGTATTGATGAGTCTTTTGAGAATGATGCAGTCAACTACCTGCGCGTAATTAAGATTGATGATGTCGTGCTTATCGATGAGATCATGGCACACTGCTTACACAATGATGCCCAGCGAACGCGCCATGATAATCAAGATAAAGTGATTCGAGCTCGCTCACGCGGTTATGAGCATAACTACCTCAAACACACCTGCAATCTGCCGATCTTTTTTAGTGGCGATGAGCTCAAACTGGTTTTGATGACTGAAAACAACCAGCATATTTGGCAATATTGGAACGATGAGCGCAATCAACTTACGTTGTCGAATCTGTTTACTCCTGAACGTTTGGCGATGTTCACCAAACCCGGCATGCGCGGCAGCAATAGCGTCCTCTACTCTTTTAAGCATCAGCACAAAAGCAAAGATCTCTTCTTTTCAATGATGATCTCTGAAGCTAACCGTGAGATGCGCCAGCTGTTTTGGCACGTTGGTGCGCGAAAAGAGTCATGGAAGGTATTTCGTATCTCGGTATTTGAGTTAACTCAAGAAGAGCGAGAAATGCTTGATGATTTACCCGCAGAATCGAGTGAACTGACAAAAGACTTAACGCACTTTGCGATGTTGCAAGAGATTTCCGATGTCACGGCAGGTAAAGATTACCTATTGAGTGAAAAGCCGCGGATTAAACCGTCGGAAATTAATCGCTTTTGCCATAAACGCCATTGCTCCCACACCCCAGTTAGTTTGTATTTTGATGCACAAAATCGTCGTAAAGAGCCACGTTATCATTTTCGCTCACCACTGTTTTTAAACTTCGAAGAACAGCAAGCAGCAGGAGTTACTCTAGATATTTCAAAGCATGGTTTGTATGTCGCTTTAAGCTCGCCAATTGAGCTCAAAGCGGGTGACCTCTGCACGGTTAACCTCAGTGAACTGCAGTTATACGATCGGTCATTGCCACTCAACAAAGTGCCTTACAAGGTAATTCGTGTCAGCCCTGGGGGAAAACGAGTCCAATTGGTCATTGATGACTCAGTACAAACCCTCAAGATCATGGCGTTTTTTGGTCGCTTGATTGAACACAACCAAAGCAAGTTAGAAGCGACTCAAGAGACTCTGCCAAGCCAAGAGATGTTGGAGAATTTACACAACATTTTGCTAGACAAGATGGTCAGCACACCACTATTTGTGGAGAAAAAAGGCACCGGACTCAAACCTAAGGTCATCGGAGTGAATTATCCCTTACCGCCTTATCTTGCATTGTTTGCCAAGCTTGGACAAAACAATCGGTTATGTTTAGACACTATCTACAAAGGTAGAACCACGACCTTGCTGGCTGCGCCGATGAAACGTATCGAAGGGATTAAATCGAAAGCCAAAGAGATTTACATTACAGCGATCAAGTTTGGCACTCGCCTGCAAACGCTTGAAGTCAAACTATGTTCAGAATTTGAGTCAACCAAAGAACGGATGGAGTTTATCAAGCGCGGGCAAAACATGGGGGAATTCCATGCGCTGCGGATCTGCTCAACCCCAATTTTCGACCCGATTACTTCACTCCTACGCAAAGACCTTGAGGAGCTCAGTAACATCAGTATGCATCAAGCGCGTAGCTTAGAAAAAGAAATTTGTACCGTGGTTGGCTTTAGTGAAATTATTGATATCACCGAAGAAGTATTGATCCGTTTAGAACTCACTCAATAGATCCCATAACGAACCTAACCCACGAAAAAGCGAGCCTTGGCTCGCTTTTTCAATTTAGGATTATCTATGGCAATGGTTTGAAACTGACTTTTTGCTGCTTTAAGAGCTGAGCAGACAAAATACATAACACGCCACCTAACCCCACATAGCGAACTGAAGTTTGGGCAAGTTGTTCTACCTTTGGCTTAGCATGATAAGCAATACCTAGCCCTGCAACCCCCATCATCACTAAATCATTGGCACCATCACCCACCGCCACGGTGTTATGTGGCTCAACATCATATTGCTCGGCCAGTTGCAGCAGTATGTCAGCTTTGGTTTGTGCGCTCACAACCTCACCCAAGACGTTACCGGTAAGTTTACCGTCGATAATTTCCAATTGGTTCGACTGGGCATGGTCAAGATTCAGCATCTGCTTTAGATGATCAGAGAAGTAAGTAAATCCACCTGAGGCAATCGCAGTCTTCCAACCGAACTGTTGTAGCGTTGCAATCAATTCAGGTAAATCGGGCATTAATGGCAGCGATTGACGAACTTGCTCAAGAATTGACTCAGGAGCGCCCGCCAACTTACCAACACGCTGACGCAAGCTCTGCTCAAAATCAAGTTCACCTTGCATCGCACGCTCGGTCACTTCTGAAACTTCATCACCAACACCCGCAAGTTTAGCAATTTCATCAATGCACTCAATTTGAATCGCCGTCGAGTCCATATCAAATACAATCAATCCTGGTTTAGTTAGCTCAGGAAATTCACGCAGCGGTGCATAATCTAACTCTAAGGCTTGTAAAATTTCTTCTAATTCACTGGTGAGATGACCGGCCATCAGGGCAACTTCGTAACGGCCTACTTTCCACACATCGACAATTGGGTTGAACTCACCGGTAAAAAAATCGATATCTTCAAATTGAGAGGGGCTTAAAAACTCACCAAACACAATCCAACCCGCTTTTTTACGATCAAAGTTGGTTGAGGTTTGGGTTTCTGGGAGGCGATTTAATAGCGTAGTGTGACGCTTTATCGCTAATGTATTTACCTTTTCCATGTAAAATAATCCTATTCTATGCGCTACCAAGTTACCCTATTGCAATTTGTTAGCGCAAGTCTCAATATGCGCAATGTACGCGATAATTTTAGAATTTTGCCCATTTTTCTCTACTATAAAAAAACAATAGTAGTGGGTTTGGAAGGTAATACATGGACTCTTCTTTGTTTTCATTTCGCATGGCAATGCGCGCACTGGCAATCCTGTTCTTACTCGCTAGCGGGATCACGATTGCAATCAACAGTGTCAAAATTACCAAGGGTAATGAACAAATCCAAGCCAACCAGCTGGAAACATTAACCAAGGTTCTGATTTCTCAAGCATCATTATCAGCAGGCTCGATGATTGCAGATGCAGATCAAGAGCGTTTGCTTAACCTAACCAACCAATTGTCAAAAGACAACTTGGTGTTTGATGCCACCATTTACGATGCGGAAGGCATTCGCCTTGCGTCGAGTGATAAAGCGAAGTCTGTGCGTGAGATCCTTGGTTTAGATACACCACTAGAAACCGCCCGAATTGGTCGCCAGCAGTTGGTTGAGCCAATTTTGCATGACAATACTATTGTCGGTTTTATTCGTATGACGTTTGAGACCGGTAAACTTACTGCATTTTCTGATCACTACTACCGTAAAAGTGATCGCTACATGTACGCAATGATTGCCGTCGCTTTTATTTCTGGTTTTCTACTGGCGTTTATTATTCGCCGTAAGCCAAAAACCAAAGGCGAAAACCTATTACTAAAAGAAATGAATTGATAAAGAGCCGGCGCAAGCCGGTTTTTTTATGCGTTGAGAACTGAAATTCGAGATTAGTATGATAGATATAAAAAAGGGCTGGCGATTAAGCCAACCCTTTCAAATACCAATTCAAGCGCTATGAACTCTCAAAGCGAAGCGCTCTCGCCTCTCACCTCTTTAAGCACTGCGCTTTAATCAATGATTACTCTTCATCACCTAGTAGAACTGAATCTAGTGCGATTAGCATCATATCGTTGAACGTGTTTTGACGCTCTTCTGAAGTGGTTTGTTCACCAGTCTTGATGTGGTCAGAAACAGTACAGATAGTTAGAGCTTTAGCACCGTACTCTGCTGCAACGCCGTAGATACCTGCTGCTTCCATCTCAACACCAACGATGCCGTATTTGTCCATTACGTCGAACATTTCTGGATCTGGCGTGTAGAAAAGCTCAGCTGAGAATAGGTTGCCGACTTTCACATCGATGCCACGAGCTTTTGCTGCTTCTTCTGCTGCACGAACCATTTTGTAGTCTGCGATAGCAGCAAAGTCATGACCTTTGAAACGAATACGGTTTACTTTCGAGTCTGTACACGCACCCATACCGATCACAACGTCGCGAACTTTGATGTCTTCGTTAACAGCACCACAGCTGCCTACGCGAATCACTTTCTTCACGCCGAAGTCTTTGATCAGTTCAGTTACGTAGATAGAGCAAGAAGGAATGCCCATACCGTGGCCCATTACAGAGATCTTACGACCTTTGTACGTACCTGTGTAACCAAACATGTTACGGACATCACATACTTGAACTACGTCTTCTAGGAAGGTTTCAGCAATGTATTTAGCACGTAGCGGGTCACCCGGCATTAGTACTACGTCTGCAAACGCACCCATTTCAGCATTAATATGTGGAGTTGCCATCGTGTTTTCCTTTTCTATATAGAAGAAAGGCGTCAATTGAACGGCATTGACGCCAGTTAATTATTTATAAAAGTTCTTGCCGTATTCCATTGGCGATGTGCCAAAGTACTCTGCAAGTGTTTGACCAATATCAGCGAAAGTCTCGCGACGACCAAGTGAACCCGCCGGTACTTTTTGACCGTAAACCAAAACAGGAATGTGTTCACGCGTGTGGTCAGTACCTTGCCATGTTGGATCACAACCGTGGTCAGCAGTCAGAATCAAAATATCATCTTCTTGCATTAGTTCGATCACTTCGTTGATACGACCATCGAAGTACTCAAGCGCAGCTGCATAACCAGCAACATCGCGACGGTGACCGTAAGCTGAGTCAAAATCAACAAAGTTAGTGAAAACGATAGTGTTGTCACCTGCCGCTTTGATCTGCTCAAGCGTAGCTTCAAATAGCGCAGGAATACCCGTCGCTTTTACTTTCTTAGTAATACCGCAGTTGGCGTAGATATCAGCAATCTTACCGATTGATACCACTTCACCTTGTTTTTCATCAGCAAGTTTTTGCAGTACTGTCGCTGCAGGCGGCTCTACTGAAAGATCGCGGCGGTTACCAGTACGCTCAAATTGACCTTTACCAGGGCCGATAAATGGACGCGCAATGACACGGCCAATGTTGTAATCTTCAAGCTCTTCACGGGCGATTTGGCAAAGTTCTAATAGTCGATCTAAACCAAACGTCTCTTCATGACAGGCAATTTGGAATACTGAGTCCGCTGAAGTATAGAAAATCGGCAAGCCCGTTTTCATGTGCTCTTCACCAAGATCATCCAGCACTTGTGTACCTGATGCGTGACAGTTACCAAGGAAACCGTCCAGACCTGCGCGCGCTAAAATGCGATCGGTCAGCTCTTTCGGGAAGCTATTGGCTTTATCAGTGAAGTAGCCCCATTCAAACAATACCGGCACACCTGCAATTTCCCAGTGACCAGATGGGGTATCTTTACCTGAAGATAGCTCTGCTGCATGGCCGTAAGCACCGATGATTTCCGCATCAAGGTCAAGACCCGGCGCTGTGCGACCAGTTGACTCTTTATGCGCCATCGCCAAACCGAGTTTAGACAGATTTGGTAGTGATAGCTTACCGCTACGCTTATCGTTATTCGCTAAACCTTGCTCACACTGATCCGCGATGTGGCCTAGCGTATCTGAACCGACATCGCCAAACTTATCAGCATCTGCTGTTGCACCAATACCAAATGAATCTAGGACTAAAATAAATGCTCTTTTCATTACTTATTCCTCAGGCCCACTTGGTTGATTATCACTGTAAGCAGGCCTTGTTAAAATTAAATGTCTTCAGCGCGAATTTGGCAGTACACATTAGGTGTAGGTGTGTACTCACCACCAATAGTCATCGCTTTACGCAGCGCTGTTGCAGCGTCTTGCCATTGTTGTTCATTGCGCGCATGAATCACGGCTAATGGTTTGGTTTCATCGGCAACTTCACCAAGGCGAATAAAACCATCAAAACCTACCGCATAATCGATAACGTCAGTTGCGACGCGACGACCACCGCCCATTGCCACGACAGCCATACCAATTGCACGAGTATCCATTGCTGATACCACGCCACTTTCTTCGGCAAAGACTGGCTTGATGATTTCCGCTTTTTCTAGGTAATTGTCGTAGTTCTCAACGAAATCAGCAGGGCCACCAAGGCCAGCAACCATTTTACCGAAACATTGTGCCGCTTTACCGTTGTCTAGCACTTCCATCAACTTCGCGTTCGCTTCTTCAGTATCTTGAGCAAGTTTGCCCAATACTAGCATCTCAGCACATGAGGCTAGGGTGACTTCAAGTAAGCGAGGGTTACGGTATTCGCCCGTTAGAAAGCGTACCGCTTCGCGCACTTCTACTGCGTTACCCGCTGAAGATGCTAACACTTGGTTCATATCAGTAAGGATGGCTGTCGTCTTCGTACCAGCACCATTCGCTACCGCTACAATAGATTTCGCAAGCTCTTCAGATGCTTCGTAAGTCGGCATAAATGCGCCAGAGCCTACTTTTACATCCATCACGAGCGATTCAAGACCAGCTGCCAGTTTTTTAGATAGAATTGATGCGGTGATCAACGAGATGTTGTCTACGGTAGCTGTGATATCACGAGTCGCGTATACACGTTTATCAGCTGGCGCTAAGTCGCCAGTTTGACCGATGATTGCGACGCCCGCCTCTTTGGTCACTTGACCAAACACATCATTGGTTGGGGTTATATTGTAACCTGGAATCGCTTCCAGTTTATCGAGTGTACCGCCAGTGTGGCCTAAACCACGGCCAGAAATCATTGGTACAAAGCCACCACATGCCGCCACCATTGGGCCAAGCATCAGTGAAGTAACGTCACCTACACCACCAGTTGAATGTTTATCAACAATCGGGCCACCGAAATTCATATGGCTCCAATCGATCACCATGCCAGAATCGCGCATCGCACACGTTAGGGCAATTCGCTCATCCATGGTCATCTCGTTGAAGAAAATCGTCATCGCGAATGCTGCGATTTGACCTTCAGATACAGTGTCGTTGGCAACACCTTGAATAAAGAAGTTGATTTCGTCAGCGGTCAGTACTTCGCCGTCACGCTTTTTACGAATGATCTCTTGAGGTAAATACATTAGTGCCTCCCAAACTCCAGTGAGTAAGGTTGTAAGGTAAAGAGGTAGAGATTGAAGCGGTGACTAGCACCACTTCATCAAACAGACTAAATTTCTACGCTATCTTCTAAATAGTTGGAGCTGCAACTAGGCTGCCAGTAAATTAGCTCTATGAGCATAGATAACTATGTGATTAGAGATAATTTATGCAGCAAACGACGTTGCAGCTTCTAATATGACGAAGATATTAGTAAGCAGCTGGATCCGCTTTTTCGTCTGTCACTTCTAATGTATTAAGCAGGTTAGTTAACAGGCTTGACGCACCGAAACGGTAGTGACGAGCATCAACCCAGTTATCACCAAGAATTTCATCAGCCATTGCTAGGTATGCTTGTGCATCTTCTGCAGTACGCACGCCACCTGCTGGTTTGAAACCAACCGTTTCAGCAACGTTCATATCGCGAATCACTTCTAGCATCATACGTGCGTATTCTGGTGTTGCGTTTACTGGCACTTTACCAGTTGAAGTTTTGATAAAGTCAGCACCTGCTTCGATACAGATTTGCGATGCTTTCTTGATCAGTGCTTCTTCTTTTAGCTCACCAGTTTCGATGATAACTTTTAGCAGTACGCTATCGCCACAAGCCGCTTTACATTGCTTAACTAGTTCAAAACCTACTTCTTCGTTACCAGCAATCAGTGCACGGTATGGGAATACCACGTCTACTTCGTCTGCACCGTATGCGACTGCAGCTTTCGTTTCCGCTACTGCGATTTCGATATCATCGTTACCGTGAGGGAAGTTAGTTACCGTCGCAATACGTACTTCTGGCGTACCTTGTTCACGTAGTGTCTTCTTAGCAATAGGAATAAAGCGAGGGTAAATACAGATCGCAGCTGTGTTGCCTACTGCTGTTTTCGCATCATGACAAAGTGAAATTACTTTCGCATCTGTGTCGTCGTCATTAAGCGTCGTTAGGTCCATAAGTTGAAGTGCACGTAACGCTGCTGCTTTTAAATCGCTCATTTCTATCTCCGATCAATATTCAAAAATATGACTGTTTCTTATGCTCTGTGAGTATAGGCAGAGAAACAGTGATTGATGAACGGACTTGGTTCCTTGAAGACTCGGTGGCAAATAGCGAATTTGCCCCAATTGCTTTCCTTGTCACCGCACAGTACCAATTTGGCCTATGGCACAACAATCTTCGATTGCGGTGTCTTTAAACGCACAGAAAACTAAGCAAGGCTTATTCTCTATGCGGATTTGAGTAACTCATTTACTCAAAGGTAAACCTTTATTGTTAACTTGAACAGCAATAAATAGCTTCAGGTTAATCAACGTTCGCTACCTTATAAAGAAACCTCATAAAACTGTAGTAACAAATAGAGCGCAAACGGTTTGTATCTCAAAATTTTTACTGGTGAATTCACCGAGTAAATACAAAAAATGCCCCGTAGCATCAAGCTACAGGGCATAATTTAATCATAACAATTGCGTCTATATAAACGGGCTCGAATTACATGCCAGTTAGGCTTAGACAGAAGCCTGCAATTGTTGCTGCCATTAGGTTAGATAATGTACCAGCAAGAACCGCTTTCATACCCATACGAGCGATATCGCTACGACGGTTTGGCGCTAGGCTACCTAGACCACCTAGTAGAATCGCGATAGATGAAAGGTTCGCGAAACCACATAGAGCGAATGAGATAATCGCTACAGTCTTAGGTGATAGCTCAGCCATTACAGGCGTGAAGTTTAGGTACGCTACGAATTCGTTGATTACCAGTTTTTGACCGATAAATGAACCAGCAGTGATCGCTTCATCCATTGGCACACCGATTAGGAATGCTAGTGGAGAGAACACGTAACCTAGGATAAGTTGTAGAGTCAGATCCGGCATACCGAACCACTCACCGATACCACCAAGCATACCGTTGATTAGCGCGATTAGACCTACGAACGCGATTAGCATTGCACCAACGTTTAGTGCTAGTTGTAGACCTGCTGCTGCGCCGCCTGCTGCTGCGTCGATAACGTTAGTTGGTTTGTCGTCACCACCGTCCATCGCCGCTTGAATGTCTTCTTCTGGCGTATCTGTTTCTGGCATTAGGATCTTAGCAAATAGAAGACCACCAGGTGCTGCCATGAATGATGCTGCTACTAGGTACTCTAGAGGCACGCCCATTGACGCGTAACCAGCTAGTACACCACCCGCTACAGATGCTAGACCACCACACATTACTGCGAATAGTTCTGACTGAGTCATCTTAGGAACAAACGGACGAACCACTAGAGGTGCTTCTGTTTGACCTACGAAAATGTTTGCTGCAGCAGACATAGATTCCGCACGAGAAGTGCCCAGAGCTTTTTGTAGACCACCACCAAGGATTTTAATAACCCATTGCATAATGCCTAGGTAGTACAGAACTGAAATCAGCGCTGAGAAGAAAATCAGTGTTGGAAGTACTTTGAACGCAAAGATAAAACCAATGCCTTCTACAGAGAAGTTAACTAGGTTACCAAATAGGAACTCGATACCATCGTTACCATAGTTGATAACGTTTGATACACCTTGAGAGAAACTGTTTAGTAGGTCGCGACCCCAAGGAACATAAAGTACAAATGCACCAAGGATAAATTGGATAGCAAATGCGCCACCCACGGTTCTAAAGTTAATAGCTTTGCGGTTTGATGAGAATGCATATGCAATTGCAAGAAGCACTACCATACCGACTAGACTCATAAACAGGCTCATAGTTTATGACTTCCTTATGTTATTTGTTGGCGTGTTACAAAATGGAGCTCAAAAGCGCGGTGGATTATACTGATCGCAAGGATTAAAAGTAGTATCCATATCGCACTTTTTACCACACAGCACGAACTATACATTAACAATTGAGACATGAATCACAAAACGCAACCGTTTAACTTGGCTGAATTTACAAAAAGCACACTCAGCGACCTATCAAATTAAACAGTTTGGTAGCGTTTTCTGTCATTTTTTGCGTAATCGTTTGCTCTGACTCTTGCCTTAGGGTTACGCAACAAGCCAGAACATCCCGAACCATTTTAGGCTGATTGGGCTGACCTTGATAGCCAAAAAGCGGCATATCAGGTGCATCCGTTTCTAAAACGAGAGCCTCTAGAGGTAAACATGCAACAGCGTTGCGAGTTTTATTCGCGCGTTGATAAGTAATCGTACCACCAATTCCCAAACTAAAGCCTAAGCGCACAAAATCCATTCCTTGCTCATAACTACCGCTAAAGCCGTGCACGATTCCACCACGAGATAAAGGGTATTGCTTTAAGAGCTGAATTAACTCTTGATGCGCTTTACGCACATGTAATAGCACTGGTAATTCAAACCGTTGAGCCAATTTTAACTGTGCGATCAAAACTTCGGTTTGTAGAGCTTGGTTATCACGTCCGTGGAAGAAATCTAAGCCGCACTCACCAATGGCGATACAATCTGCACCCGATTCCAGCTTGGCTTGCATCAAATCGAACTCAGCTAGACTCTCTTGCGTTACAAACATTGGATGAATGCCGATGGCCCATTCCACAGATGAGTATTTTTGGGCGTAATTCGCTATCGTTGGCCAATTGCTAGCGTCAATACCAGGCACAATAATATGTTGCACACCACAATTTTCAGCCTGTTTAACCGCCGCTTCGACCCCGATACCTCGGGCGCTCAATAGATCTAAATGGCAATGTGTATCAAACACTCAGTCACCCTTATCCCAATTGCATCGTTCTTAACTTATCAAGTATATCGCTATTCCATTAACCAATAGCTTAATTATAACGAGCTCAATCATGGCGAAAAAAAGGGAGTTACATGTCACTCCCTTTTTTATTCATTCGTTTACTGCTCTTCGCGTTTAAATACTAACTCGGTTGGCGTCGATTCCTGCTCAACAAAGTAGTAACCCGCCACGTTAAAATTGGTTAAGTCAGCAACGCTACTGATGCGATTTTCAATAATATAACGAGCCATCATGCCGCGAGCTTTCTTCGCATAGAAACTGATCACCTTATACTGACCATTCTTGCAATCTTTAAAGATTGGCGTGATCACTTGTGCATCCAAGGCTTTTGGTTTGACGGCTTTAAAGTACTCATTCGACGCGAGATTGATCAGCACATTATCGCCTTGCTCAGCAATCGCTTGATTAAGCTTTTCAGTGATCACATTGCCCCAGAACTGGTAAAGGTTACTGCCTTTGTCATTGACAAGCTTCGTGCCCATTTCAAGACGGTATGGTTGCATCAAATCAAGAGGCTTAAGCAAACCATAAAGCCCTGACAACATGCGCAGATGCTGTTGTGCATAATCAAAGTCATCGTCTGACAGTGTTTCAGCTTCAAGGCCGGTATAGACATCACCTTTAAAGGCTAAAATGGCTTGGCGAGCGTTCTCAGTGGTAAATGTTTCACTCCACTCTTGAAAACGTCCCACGTTCAAATCGGCAATTTTATCACTGACTTTCATCAAGCTCGCCACATCGGCTGGCGTTAGCTGACGGCACACATCAATTAACTGCTTTGAGTACGCAATCAACTCTGGTTGCGTGAACTTTTCAGTCGCAAGTGGCGACTCGTAATCTAGGGTTTTCGCAGGGGAAACAACTATCAGCATGACTTTACTCTATCCTTATTCTTCTCTTTACTTAGAGTACAAAAAAAGCCACGCATTGTCTGCATGGCTTTTTTGATTAGTTTAATCGTTCAAAACTATTAACGTTTTGACTCTTCTGTCGGCGGATTATCCCAAATACCCTCTTCAAGCTGTGATTTCAGCTCAGGGTATTGGTTGGCATCAAACGTAGGCAGTTTGCCTTCTTGAAGCTGACGGTTGTAGTCTTTCGCCAGCTTAATCACCGTGCCTGACAGCAAAATAATCGCCACTAAGTTTACGATGGCCATCATACCCATAGATACGTCCGCGAGTGACCATACAACTGGTAGCGATGCTAACGCACCAAACATAACCATACCAAGTACGACGATACGGAAGATACCTAGACCGGCTTTGTGGTTGTGCTCAAGGAACAGTAAATTTGTTTCTGCGTATGAGTAGTTAGCAATGATTGAAGTAAAGGCAAAGAAGAAAATTGCCACGGCAACAAAGATGCCGCCCCAGTCACCCACTTGTGAACTTAGCGCTGCTTGAGTCAACTCGATACCCGTTACCGCACCGCCTGGTACAAACTCACCTGACATAAGGATGATCGCAACGGTTGCTGAACAGATAACAATCGTATCCATAAACACACCAAGCATTTGCACATAACCTTGTGATGCAGGGTGTGGTGGATAAGGTGTTGCTGAAGCTGCCGCATTTGGCGCAGAACCCATACCCGCCTCGTTCGAGAACAGACCACGCTTGATGCCGTTAATCATCGCTTGCGCGATAGCATAGCCAACACCACCAGCCGCTGCTTCTTGGAAGCCAAAGGCACTCTTAACAATCAAGGTAAGAATGGCAGGTAGTTTTTCAATGTTTGAGAACATCACAAACAGCGCGAGCGCCAAGTACGCTAATGCCATTACCGGCACAATAAGCTCAGCCACACGTGCAATACGTTTAATACCGCCAAAAATGATAATCGCAGATAAAACGACAACACCGATACCAACGTACTTGTCTTCCCAACCAAATGCCGTGTGCATGGCATTGGCAATTGAGTTTGCTTGTACGGCGTTGAATACTAAACCAAACGCAATGATAAGGAAAATAGAGAACAGCACGCCCATCCAGCGCATGCCCAGACCTTTTTCCATATAATAAGCAGGACCACCGCGGTAGTTGCCATCATCATCTTTGGTTTTGTAAAGCTGTGCTAGTGTGCTTTCTGCAAAAGCAGTTGCCATGCCTAACATAGCAATTAACCACATCCAAAAGATTGCCCCAGGGCCACCCGCAGTGAGTGCAACAGCCACACCGGCCATATTACCGGTACCTACGCGCGCAGCAAGACTAGTACAAAGTGCTTGGAAAGAAGATATACCAGCGTTGTCTGCTTTACGGCTGTTCTTAAGAACAGAGAACATGTGCCCAAAGTGGCGGAACTGGATAAAACCTAGGCGAATAGTAAAGTAGACGCCCACCCCGACCAAAAGATAAACAAGAATAGAACCCCAAAGCAGGTCATTCATTAAATTGATTAAGTCTGTCATAACATCCTCAAAGTGAGTTTCGTCAATCCCTACATCCCTGCCTTCCATCTAGCTGCGTACTAAGTGTCAATTTCGTCTTAGTATTTATGATTTATTTTTTTACAGCTGAGACATGTAAATCTCGCTTCATGCTTCCCTTTTACGTATCGACGTATTTTTTGACGGGCGGATAATGCAGTGAAGCATTGCAAAAATCAATATGCAAAAACACGCATTTAAGGTCAGTTTTTTACCTACTTTTTACATTAGCACAACATAATGAGAATCGATTTGTTAACCATTCGATCGCATCATGATTAACTTGCCGTAACAAACATCCATTCACTGCTTAGTTTTATAAGTTTTGACCAACGAGAGCGATAATCCCTTGCTGAATCTAGTAGTTAGCAGTTTGAGACTCTATCTTTCGTTATCTTTCACTTAATCGTACTGATCGTGGTGAATTTCATGACAACAAAAAATGGATGTTAGTAAATTAAAACAGCCAGTTAACATCACTAAGGCTCAATCGGGCACGATTTAACATTATCAACCGTTCAATTTTTAATCGCTTTTTGTGAACAAAAAGTCACCTTGCGCACAAAAAATATAAAAATTTCATCGAATCGCAACAAATGAGAAATCAATCATAGATAGGCTTTAGAGACGGTGGTATTAAACAACCTGTATACCCAAGTGACTTTATATGCCTTCGCTCACCGCGAATGCGCCATACTTTTTCTCGAGGTCATTTGGGTATAACAACGTCAAGTAGAGGTGGCTTATGGATGGCTTAAATTACGATGATATGATGGAGTTTGATTTCTCCAAAGGACGCTCATCTCGAGCAAAACCCGTCAAACGCAAATGGCGTGAAATTGAAGCAATTAATGACCGTCGCCGTCTTGAAAAAGAGTTAAGAGATATGGATATAGCGCTCGACAGCTTAGATCACTTAGATCTTTAACCCAATCATTACTGACGTAACCCCATTGATGATTGAAAAGCGGTCTTTTGACCGCTTTTTTGTCATTAGCAGTATAGAAGACACTCTTTGAGCGTTTGAATCCGCGTCACCAAAGAATGGTCCATATCCCCCCCACTCTGCTGCTCATCATGAACAAAATAGAGCGTACGCACATTAGCAGCCACACCGGCTTGCACGCCCACTACCGAGTCATCAATAAATAAACACTCTTCCGCGGTCACATTGCGCTGCTTCATTACATATTCAATCAATCCCGCTTCTGGCTTCCAAGAATTGGCTTGATAAGCACTATAAACAGCACCTTCGAAGTAATGTTCGAGTTTGGTTTGAGGTAGTGTTACTTGCATTTTTTCGATTGGGGCATTTGAAGCGATACACACATCAATGCCGCGTTTCGTTAGGTTCTCAAGCACGTCATACACACCGTCAATTGGCTGCAGTTCAGTTTCAAATAGCTCAAAACTGCGGCGACGATACTGATCAATCAAGTCATCAACGGTTAAATGCTCCAGCTGAGAGTACTGGCGAATATACGCATCCATGATGAGATGGATTTTGACGCCTTGAAATTGGTTCTTGATTTCAGATAACGCAATGATCACATCATGACTGGCAAATACATCGTGGATCGCTTGAATGCACAGTTTTTCACTGTCGATCAATGTCCCATCACAGTCGAAAATAACACAGCGGACGGGTTGTGGAGTGCTCACTACCGAGCTAGACATAATTCACCTTAGAGTATATGTGTGGCAAGTGGATTTGAATTGAGCGCATACTAATGTTTTCCAGTGAATACACAAAACAATAAGCAGCAAAAGCGCACCAAACTCTGATCTGGCTAAAATATTGGAAAATTAGCGATAAAAAAGCGCCGTCACACAAGACCAAGAACGAATTGTTGATCAGCCTCTCCTTCCTTAGCAAAATTGGTCAACCAATTAGAATTCAACCGTTATAATTCACCATTCTTGAGGCTCGCCAATATGTTCCACGAGGTATAAAGTGTTTAAAGGCAACCTATCTGAGCTAGACAGCTACCAGCAACAAATTCCGAGTAAACTGCTTCGCATTATTGAGCAGGTAAAACAACGCATTGATGATTCCGTTGAAAATGGACGATACCCACTCGAAGGTGATGAGGTGTTTTTCTTTGTGGTTGATGATAACACTCAACTACTTAGCGACCGCCGCTCAGAGTGCCATCGAAAATACCTAGATGTGCAAATTCTATTGACCGGTGAAGAACGCTACGGTTACAGCTTGCAGCCTTTCAGTTCGCTTGCTGAAGACTTGCTCGATAGCAAAGACATTGCATTTAGCGAAGATGTTGTCGATGAGCAATTTACTGATCTTAATGAATATGACTTCATTATCTTCAAGGTTACCCAACCACACCGCCCTCTGGTTGCTGTCAATCAACCAATGCCTGTCCGTAAAGCGATAATCAAAGTTGCCAACGACTGGTTGGAGGCATAATCATGCAGACTCTGAATTGGAACGATAGCAATATTCCACACCAAATTACTTTGGAAAACGAAGGTCAACACGCACATATTGAGATGCGAATAGTCAAAGATATTGAGCCAGAAGTGATTGGTTTAAGTGTTGATTGGCCAGTAGAGACACTGATGCAAGCATGGCAAGGCGCAGCAATGCCGGTATCTGAAGCCCATGATGATGGCGATCTCTACTCGCAAGTTCGCGTGCTTTTCAACTTAGATAACGGCTGCGTAATCTGGCTGGTAAACCATATCAAGATGCCTTGTGGTAACAAAATGTCGACCGACCGTCTTGCATGGGTACCAGCAATGAATGGCGTTAATGGCAAATTGGTTGCGATCTAAGCACTTACTCTTAGCGCTTAGGCTAAATAATGAAAACCGAGCTTGAGGCTCGGTTTTCTTTTATCACAATCACCACTTAGGCGGGAGTGTGTTGCTCTGCTCGATACATTCTGAAAATCGTAACCGCATTGACGACAATAAAAGTGAGTTCCATTAACGTGCCACCAATGGAACCTAACAGTAGATTGTTTGTTAGCCAGCAAAAAGAATTAAACATCACTAACAAACGCATTTGAATACCTTGCGCTTTAAACAATGCCCAAGTGGCCACCGATGAGCCGAAAATAGTCAACAGCTCATAACTGTATTCAAGTTGTGGTAACCCCATGACCCAAAGCAAGGCAATAAAAAACAGCATCACACCCGTAGACTGAGTTTTGGTCGAAGCATAACTGCGGATAGCACTGATACCGCAGCCAAAGGCAGCCACCAGCGCCCCCATCATGATGAAGTGACTACACAACACCACTTGGAACAAGGTCAAATGTAGACGAAATCTGCGCCCATCACTGTGTAAAAACGCCGTCGCACCAATGGCAAATGCGACCATGCCGATTGCTTGAGCGAGATTCCATTCTGGCAACGAGACCATTTACTTCACCTCCGGATCTGTTCGTCTCGCAACCTGCGTGAGTAAATACTCAACGCACAGCGTTGGGCTAGTGAGCACTTTGGATTGCAGACAATGAGGGAGAAGCGAAACCGCCGGAGCCATTGAAGCTTGCGCTAACATTATCGCTGAATCCTCAGCGCAATACTGTTGAATGTAGTCAGCAATCGTCTGCTGATACGCTTGCAGATCACCATCAAGGTAATGCGGCCAAGCCCCTTCAATTACTGCGATCTTGGCAGTCTGTTCAATATCCGTTGCGTATTCTGCCAATAACGCCATCGTAGGCTTTATTGTCGTCTCAAGTGCTGCAAGTACCGTCAACGATTCAACCTGACTTGCCGCTATTGCCATCGGTCGATCGACGCGAATGACTTTTGCTCTTTGAGTGATGGCTTGTTCTGCTAACCGGCCAATACTCGAGCAAGTACACACAACCCAATCAGCGCCTTGCGCCTCTATGTCTAAAACTTGCTGCGCTACTAACGCAGTTAACGTGTCATCGATACCGACCTCACTGGCATACTGCAATAACTCTGGCGCACAGTAATGGACTATATCCACAAACTCACCGAGTCGAGTTTGAACAAGGCAAGCATCAAACAGCGCTTGATTGGCTTGTAAAGTATGTAATAGCGCAACTTTCATTCTGGGCATTCCTTTAAAAAAGGCCTCCATACGGAAGCCTTACTCTACTCACTTTGTTCCCGAGCCAAAATATTTGGCAAAGTGTCGCTTATTTCACTAAATCTGCTGCTTCACGCGCTAGACGGCCAATCTCATCCCAACGACCTTCATTGATCATTGCTTTATCAACCATCCAAGTACCGCCGCAAGCGATAACGCGATCAATCGCCAAATAATCTTTAACGTTGCTTGGGCTAATACCACCCGTTGGCATAAATTGAATCTGCGTGTAAGGACCAAGCAGAGATTTCACCATGTTGATGCCGCCTGACGCTTCTGCTGGGAAAAACTTGAGCGTAGTTAGACCCATTTCAATCGCTGCTTCTACTGCACTTGGGTTGTTCACCCCCGGTACGATATCGATGCCGATTTCACGACACGCATTCACTGTATTTGGGTTAAAACCAGGGGAAACAACGAATGTAGCGCCTGCGTCTTTCGCTGCTTGTGCTTGTTCGCGATTTAATACCGTACCCGCACCAATAAGCATGTCTGGTTGCGCTTCACGTAGTAAGCGAATCGCTTCAACCGCAGCGTCAGAACGGAAAGTGATTTCTGCCGCTGGCAAACCGTTTTCTGCTAACGCTTTACCAAGAGGAATAATGTCTTCTGCGCAATCAATTGCGATTACTGGAATTACTTTAATCGCTGCAAGCTGCTGTGCAATTGTAGTCATTTTTTCGTACCTAAATTTCAATTTGGTTGTTTAATTACACGAATTCAATCGCGTCAGTGGCTTGTTTAGGGATGATTGCGCCTTTGTGCTGAATCACGATGCCCGCGAGCTGATGACCTTGTAATGAACACTGCTCCGCGTCTTTACCTTGTAGGTAACCCGCTAGGAAACCAGCGTTAAATGAGTCACCTGCTGACGTCGTATCAACCACTGTCTCAACTGGTGTTGTTGGGATAGTTTGACGCGTACCAGCAACAAAATCGTTGTAGTGGTTGCCTTGCGCGCCCATCTTCACTACAGCTTTCTTCACACCCGCCGCTTGCAGGCGTACTAGCGTTTGCTCTTCATCGCTGTCACCCCACAGGTTTTGCTCGTCATCGTTGGTCACAAGAGCAAGATCGGTCAGGGCTAAAATTTGACGGTAACATTCACGCGCTTCATCGGCATTTTGCCATAGCGCTGGACGGTAGTTAGAGTCAAAAGCAATCTCAACGCCTTGCTGGCTCAGATTAGCCAACATCTCTACTAAGCGAACGCGGTCTTCAGCAGGAAGAATTGCAAGACTAATACCACTTAGGTAAACCATATCAACATTGGCAAGCGCCGCTTCCACCTTAGCAAAATCAGCATGCTGCATCATGTAACGCGCGGCTGATTGGTTGCGCCAGTAAAGGAAAGTGCGCTCACCTTTTTCATCCAGCTGGATCAAATATAGACCCGGTTGACGCGTGCTATCACGAAGCACCAACTCGGTGCTCACGCCTTCTTCTTGCCAACGCGAAATCATGCCATCGCTGATCGCATCCGTACCCAGCGCAGAAACGTACTCCACGCCTACTTGGCCTTTTGTACATCGCGCAAGATACACAGCGGTATTCAATGAATCACCGCCATAAGCTTGAACCATGGCACCAAAAGGGGCGCCATTAAGTTCAATCATGCATTCACCTAGTAAGGCGATACGTTTCATTATTTCTCTCCTGGTAGAGTGAAGTACGTTTTCGCGTTGTGATAACAAATATCTTGCACCATCTTACCTAGCATAGGCATATCGCGTGGCACTTCACCGTTCTCTGCCCACTGTCCCATCATGTTACAAAGAATACGACGGAAATATTCATGGCGAGTATATGAAAGAAAACTACGAGAATCTGTTAGCATTCCTACAAATTGACTCAATAGTCCCAATTGAGAAAGCTGCTGCATTTGACGTTCCATGCCGTCTTTTTGGTCGTTAAACCACCAGCCTGAGCCAAATTGGATCTTGCCTGCGATGCCACCGCCTTGGAAGTTACCAATCATGGTTGCCATCATTTCGTTATCACGTGGGTTTAGGCAGTAAAGAATCGTTTTTGGCAATTCATTAGTCACATCCATCGCATCCATTAGACAAGCCAATTGCAGCGCAAATGGACGATCGCCAATCGAGTCAAAACCACAATCCACACCTAACTGGCGGAACATACGCGTGTTGTTGTTACGCTGCGCACCGATGTGTAGTTGCATTACCCAACCGCGTTTTGCGTATTGCTTACCTAGCCATACTTGTACTGCCGTAAAGAACTGATCAATCTCAAGCTCAGACAGTGTTTCGCCTGACATACGGCGAGCAAGAATACTGTCTAATGTGCTTTCTGCTGGCACTGCAGCATAACGAACAATTTCAATACCGTGGTCAGCTGCGCGACAACCGTGTGCACTAAAGTGCTCCAAGCGGCGCTCTAACGCAGTAAGCAAATCAGCAAAACGAGTAATTTCTACGTCTGCCGCTTCACCCAGTAGCGTCATGTATTCAGCGAAGCCTTCAAGCTCAATTTTGAACGCGCGATCAGGACGCCAGCTTGGTGCCACTTCCACATCAAAACTTTCATCTTCAGCAATCGCTTTGTGGTATTCAAGCGTGTGAATAGGGTCATCAGTGGTACCCGCCATCACCACATTCATCTGCTTCATGATGCCGCGTGCAGAAAACTCTGGCGTCGCCAATAGCTCATTACACTCGTGCCAAATTTCATCGGCAGTTTCAGGACCAAATAGCTTACCTGTTACGCCAAATGGACGGCGCAGTTCAAGGTGAGTCCAGTGGTAAAGTGGGTTACCCAAAGTTTGCGGAACGGTTTTCGCCCATGCTTGAAACTTCTCATAATCCGAAGTTTCTTTACCGGTGATCAGTGATTCTGGTACGCCAGCTGAGCGCATACCGCGCCATTTGTAGTGATCACCTTCCAACCAAATTTGACCCAAGTTATCGAACTGACGGTTTTCCGCTACTTCTTTTGGGTTTAGATGACAGTGGTAGTCATAAATTGGCATTGCTTTCGCGTAATCATGGTATAGCTCGCGAGCAGTATCATTAGCGAGTAAGAAGTCTTCACACAAAAAGTTTTTCATCGTTAACTCCATTGGCGCCGGCATCGCCCACGCCGAAGATCGGGTAGAAGCAGAAATGCCCTCACTTGGAGGGCATATTAAATTAGATAAGAGAAGCTACAGCGCCGCGTGCGCCATCGTTAAGTAGACGCTGATATGCATCTGTCACTGCGGTCACGAAGGTTTCGTTTTGGATTAAATCAGTACCAAAGATAGCTTCAATTGAGAGTAGCGCTTTGACTACGCTCACGTTCAAGCCGTGCTCAGCGTAAATCGCTTGGAACTGTTCAACCATCGGGTCACGAACATCAATCGCTTCACCGCGCTCATCTTGCGCCGAAACGTAACGCATCCAACCAGCGATACCCATTGCTAGCCATTTGAAATCACTACCTTGTGCTAGGTGATGACGCAGTGAACCACCCATGCGTTGAGGGATCTTCTGGCTGCCATCCATCGCGATTTGCCAAGTTTGGTGCTTAAGACTTGGGTTAGTAAAGCGCTCAATCAGTAGCTTCGCGTACGCTTCTAGATCTGTGCCTTCTGGCATGTTTAGCGTTGGTGCTTGCGCTTTCATCATCATGTCGAATGCCGCTTGACGGTAATCTTCATTAGTCATGGTGTCTGAAATGTGCGCGTAACCACCAAGGAAACCTAGGTACGCAAGGAAAGAGTGACTGCCGTTTAGCATGCGCAGTTTCATTTCTTCAAATGGCACTACGTCAGCAACAAACTCAGCGCCAGCTACGTTCCAATCAGGACGGCCTGCAACGAAGTTATCTTCGATAACCCATTGACGGAACGGCTCACAAGCGATGCCACAAGCGTCATCGACACCAACAAGTTCTGCGATTTCATTCAATGTTTCTTCTGTCGCAGCAGGTACGATGCGGTCAACCATAGTGCATGGGAACGTCACGTTCGCTTCAATCCAAGCCGCCAGTTCTGCATCCACCAAGTTAGCGAAATCGAGTACCGCAGCGCGAGCAACGTGACCGTTTTCTTGTACGTTATCGCAAGACATTACCGTAAACGGCGCAATGCCTTTTTCACGGCGCTGACGCAATGCTTCAACAATGTAACCAATCGCTGAGCTTGGGTCTTGAGGGTTAGCTAGATCGTTGACAATCAGTGCATTCGTTTTGTCTAGACGACCTGTTGCTGGGTCTGCGCAGTAACCTTTTTCCGTGATTGTCATAGAAACAATCGCGACTTGTTCTTCGGTCATTTTTGCTAGTACAGCCGCTTTGCCATCTAGCGTTGGGTGTAGTGATTCAGTTACCGAACCGATCAGTTTGACTTCCGTCGCTTGCGCGCCTTTTTCCGCCACTGTGTATAGGTGGTCTTGCGCGCGCAATTGTTCAATCAGATCTTCACCGCCGAACAAGTTAACTTCGCAGATGCCCCAGTCACTGCCTGTTTTTTCTAACATTTCGTTAGTGAATAGCGCTTGGTGTGCGCGGTGGAAAGCACCAAAACCTAGGTGCACAATACGGCTTTTTAGAGCAGAGCGATCGTAATTTGGTCGAACAACTTGAGCATTCAGAGTGGTATTTGCGATTGTTTTCATTGTTTTTTCCTAAACCTTACCGCCGAAGCGGTAAGGTATTTTGTTGGGAGGCAAATCCGAAATTTGGGAGATTAGTAACCTAGGAACAGTTGTGGTAGCAGTAGACTGATTTGTGGAATGAACGTTACTGCTAGTAGTGCTAGGAACAGTGCTGCGTAGAAAGGCAACAAAGGTTTAATTACTTTATCGATACTGATGTTAGCAACTGAACAACCTACGAATAGTGCGCTACCTACTGGTGGAGTACACAAACCGATTGCAAGGTTGAACGTCATCATGATACCGAAGTGTACTGGGTCAACACCTAGGTCCAACACGATTGGTAGGAAGATTGGTGTAAAGATAAGTACCGCTGGCGTCATATCCATGAAGATACCAACAATCAGAAGAATGATGTTGATGATCAGTAGAATAATCAGTGGGTTTTCAGATACTGCGAGTAGTGCATCTGCGATCATGTAAGGGATATCAGCGTTCGCCATTGCCCATGACATACCCATTGATGCGCCAACAAGTAGCAGTACGATAGACGTTGTTACTGCAGACTCAAGTACGATCTTTGGAAGCTCACTCACTTTTACTTCGCGGTAAACACCTACTGCAAGTACTAGTGTATAAACCACTGCGATAGCTGAAGCTTCAGTTGCCGTGAAGATACCGCCGATGATACCGCCCATGATGACTACAATAAGTAGTAGTGATGGTGCCGCTTTAATGAAAGTATCCCAAACTGCTGCAAGAGTTGGACGTGGTGCAACTGGGTAGCCGCGACGCTTTGCAATGATACCTGCAACCACCATCAAGCTCAGCCCCATCAAAATACCTGGTAGGTAACCTGCTAGGAACAGTGCTGCAATCGAAGTACCGCCAGAAACTAGAGAGAATACGATAAGAGTGTTACTTGGCGGAATCAAAAGACCAGTAGGACAAGAAGTGATGTTTACTGCTGCGCTGTATGCTTCATCATAACCATCTTTCTTTTGTAGTGGTGACATAGTACCACCTACTGCCGCAGCAGAAGCTACTGCTGAACCAGAGATAGAACCGAACATCATGTTCGCAAGTACGTTAACGTGAGCAAGCGAGCCAGGCAGACGACCACCAAGCACTTTAGCAAAGTTAATTAGACGTAGTGCGATACCACCTTGGTTCATGATGTTACCCGCAAGAATAAAGAACGGGATCGCTAGCAGAGCAAAGTTATCTAGACCTGCCGCCATACGCTGAGCCACTACTGCGATTGCTGGTTCAAGTGGAAGACTCATCATGATTGTCGCAAGAGACGACAAACCAATCGCGAATGAAACAGGAATACCTAGCGTCAACAAGACTGCAAAAGTACCAAATAGAGTAAGAATTAATTGCCATTCCATCGTGGAATTCCTCTAAAAATTAGTTTTGTTGTACGTCGCTAATAGCCACGTCGCCAGAAATCAATTGTTGAATCTTTTCAATGCCGTAAATCACAGAGTAGAAAATCATCAATGCGCCACTAATTGGTAGACAGAAATAGATGTAACCCATTTCCCAGCCTAGTGCAGGTGTTAGCTGACCCGTTGCTAGCGTTTTAATCGCTAGGTTTGAACCGCCGTAAACCAGCACAACAAAAGCAAACACGGCAATAGCAATTTGAATAATGAGTTCGTTAAAAATTTTGCGCTTACCTTTTAGCTTCATCGTCATTAAATCGATCGCAAGGTGGCGCTTAAGACCTGTCGTGTAAGCCGCACCAATCAGTGCCACCCACATAAACAAATAGCGTGCTAATTCATCAGTAACCGTACTTGGTTTACCAATTATGTAACGTGAAAGTACCTGCCAAACTACGCAAAGTACGAGGAAAGAAGAAAGCGAGACGGTAAATGTCGCCAAGCCCTTATTAATGTAATCAACCAATTTTTTCATTATTGTTTCCTTAACAACGTCGCCATCTTAGATAACGAATCGCGTCTCGCCATTGGTTAACCAATATAAACCTAAGCTCATATTATCTAACCGATAACATTTCTTTTTCTGCGGGCATTATATGCAGTATTACATCTGCAACCGTGACCATGCTCACAATTGGATTGGTTGACCAATTTAATGGTATTATCTGTGATATTGCTCAACCAATTACACATTTTGCTTTGACGGTCGCGTAAATTGGTCGCAAGATTGGCTCCGAAACGATAACCCTACAAAATTTTCACGGAATCCATCTCACGGAGAAACCATAATGAAAACACGTAAAAGTGTCCTAACAGCTGTGATTGGTGCGGCGCTAACATTCGGCGTAAGTGCACAAGCGTTTGCTGCAACTACTCTAAAACTGAGCCACAACCACACTCGTGATCACGCCGTGCATAAAGCAATGGATGCAATGGCAAAAGAAGTGCGTAAAACCACTGATGGTGAAGTACGTATTCGTATCTACCCTGATGCTCAGCTGGGTTCTCAGCGTGAATCGATGGAACTAATGCAAAACGGTGCGCTACAAATGGTAAAAACCAACGCTGCTGAACTAGAAGCGTTTGCACCAGCATATTCAGCATTCAACATGCCTTACCTATTCCGTGACCAAGCACACTTTTACGCCACTCAAGAAGGTCAAATCGGTGAGGAAATCTTAGCGTCATCTCGTGACAGTGGTTTCATTGGTCTGACTTACTACGATGCAGGTGCACGTAGCTTCTACACCAACAAACCAATTAACACGCCAGAAGACCTAAAAGGTTTGAAAGTTCGCGTACAGCCAAGCCCATCAGCTATCGCAATGGTTAAAGCACTAGGCGGTAACCCAACACCACTTGCATACGGTGAGCTATACACAGCACTACAACAAGGCGTTGTGGATGCAGCAGAAAACAACATTCCTTCATACGGCATGAGCCGCCACAGCGAAGTATCAAAGTACTTCTCGCTTGATGAGCACACAATGGTTCCTGACGTACTAGTAATTTCTACTGATGCTTTCGATGGACTTTCTCCTGAGCATCAACAAGCAGTGAAGACTGCAGCTCTTAACTCTATGCAACTAATGAAAACATTGTGGGCAGAGTCTGAAGCTGAAGAACGTAAGAAAGCAGAAGAGATGGGTGTAACCTTTGTTAATGTAGACAAAGCTTCATTTGTACAAGCAGTACAACCAATGTACGACGACGTGAAGAAAACTAACCCTGAGTTATCTGCTCTAATCGAGCGTATTCAAGCAGTTAAGTAATTAACTAAAGTAATTTTGTTAGAGAAGTAAAGGTATTGCCACATAACTATTGAGATAGGTTGACCAATAGCTCTGATTGGTTATGATGGCGTGAGTAGAAATGGAAATAAGCGATAACATCATCATGATGCCTTTTGAACCCAAGCGTCCTTACCAAGAATTGGGTTTGGTTTTACGAAAAGAGTTGATAGAAGGACACTACCGAGTTGGTGACCGTCTACCACCTGAGCGCGATATTGCTGAACGACTTGACGTCAGCCGCACCGTTGTGCGCGAAGCAATCATCATGCTTGAGTTGGAAAACCTTGTCGAAGTAAAGAAAGGCTCTGGTGTTTATGTTACCAATATTCCAGATCAGTCACCTCATCGTGAACGCATCATCAGTGATGATGCGGGACCTTTCGAAATGTTACAGGCGCGACAGTTACTCGAGAGTAACATTGCAGAATTTGCTGCAATCCAAGTTACGCCTGGGGACATCGCCAAAATGCGCTCAGCGCTCAAATTAGAGCGTCAAGAGTTAGCAGCACAAAGCGAACAATGTGTGGGAGATGAACGATTCCATATGAGTATTGCCGAAGCAACACACAACTCTGTGTTGGTTGATATGCTAAAGCAATCATGGGAACGTCGCGAGCAAAGCCCTATGTGGCAGAAGCTACACGCCCGCATAAGCGGTCATGACTACCGTCAAGAGTGGATGGAAGATCATGCGAAAATCTTGGCTGCGATGCAGCGTAAAGATCCGATCGCCGCGAAGAACGCCATGTGGCAACACCTTGAAAACGTAAAACAACGACTTCTCGAACTATCCGATATAGATGACCCGGATTTTGATGGCTACTTATTTAGCTCTAACCCCGTCGTCTTACTAGGTAGCGGACAATAGTTCGCGCCTATAGGAAGCTTCGTTAGCAACCTAATAATACCAACAACAGTCGTTATATTTATTATTCGCAACTTAGCCACTCACAATGCTGAGCGGGTCAAGTCTGCCCATTGAAAGGTAATTTGTCATGGAACAAACGTGGCGTTGGTACGGTCCTAATGACCCTGTATCACTAGATGATATTCGCCAAGCAGGCGCAACTGGTATCGTTAACGCACTACACCACATCCCAAATGGTGAAGTATGGACCAAAGAAGAGATCCTAGCGCGCAAAGCGATCATCGAAGCGAAAGGCCTAACTTGGTCGGTAGTAGAAAGTGTACCTGTACACGAAGAGATCAAAACACAAACTGGTAATTACCAGCAGTGGATCGAAAACTACAAGCAAACTCTGCGTAACCTTGCACAATGTGGCATCGACACAGTTTGCTATAACTTTATGCCAGTTCTAGATTGGACTCGTACTGATCTTGAATACGAAATGGCAGATGGCTCTAAAGCGCTACGTTTTGACCAGATTGCGTTTGCTGCTTTTGAACTTCACATTTTAAAACGCCCTGGTGCAAATGCGGATTACACAGAAGCGGAACAAGCACAAGCGCTTGAATACTTCAACAACATGTCTGAAGAGCAAGTTAAGCAGCTAACCGCTAACATCATCGCAGGTCTACCTGGTGCAGAAGAAGGCTACACACTAGAAGCATTCCAAGCTCAACTTGACCGCTACGCGGGCATCAACAAAGACAAGTTGCGTGAACATATGCGTCACTTCCTAGCTGAGCTTATGCCAGTGTGTGACGAAGAAAATATTAAGATGGCCGTTCACCCGGACGATCCACCGCGCCCTATCCTAGGCTTGCCACGTATCGTTTCAACTATTGAAGATATCGATTGGTTGACCGAGCAAGTACCTAGCCAGAACAACGGTATCACTATGTGTACTGGTTCTTACGGCGTACGCGGCGACAACGACCTAGTGAACATGATCAAAAAGCACGGTGATCGCGTTTACTTCACTCACCTACGTTCAACCAAGCGTGAAGAGCATAACCCTATGACTTTCCACGAAGCAGCGCACCTAGAAGGTGATGTGGACATGTACGGTGTAGTAATGGCGATTCTTGAAGAAGAACAACGCCGTGAAGAGAGTGGCGATCTACGTAAGATCCCAATGCGTCCTGACCATGGTCACCAAATGCTGGATGACCTGAAGAAGAAAACCAACCCAGGTTACTCAGCGATTGGTCGCTTGAAAGGTCTGGCTGAGGTTCGCGGTCTTGAGCTTGCACTAAAACGTGCGTTCTTCACTAAGTAATCTTATCTCGTAATGAAAAAGCCCCACTTTAACCGTGGGGCTTTTTATTATCAGAAAAACTTGAACAAAAGCGTTTACTTAAGTCAACTCCATATCATTCTCACGCACACGTTGTGCAAGTTGAACGTATTTCTCCGCAATCGTATCGCCAAAGACGGGATCATCATCATTATGAGAAAATTTTTGTTCGACTTGCTGCCAATCTTGCACCGAAAAACGATCACAAATCATTGGCAATATATGCTTCTCTTCCAGCTCTAAATGCTGTCTTTGAGAGTGCACGAAATCTTCTAATTGTCCGATGAACATTTGATGCGGCACTACCGCATCATGCAAAATCATATCGACCGTGTTGGCAAAGCAGCTGGTCTTCTGTTCAAGTAGCTTATGCTCAAACTCCAGATTTTCCATCTCATCTTTATCACCATAATGTTCCTGATAATAGTGATACAAGATGTCTTCTTTCGGGTGATGCGCATACTCAGCATGTTCCGATAAATAGTCGACTATTTCTTTAATCAAACTGTAATTTACCGGCTGCTCTTGCTGCAAACGCTCCTTCTTATCGGCCAATATCGCCAATAATCTCAGCATATAACCATGCTCGCGCCGGATTTTTTCGATCATCATCGCGGTCTCTCCATAAACACACAATCTTTATAAGTGTATTCGACAATATAGAGAAACGCTTCGACTCCCCTCAAGAAAACAAACAAATATTCAACAAGATTGAAATAAATCAGACCGTTAGTGGTAATCGCCAATCGATGCCTTGCAAACCTTGTTGCTCGAGCAATATATTCGCCTGCGAGAAGTGCTTACAACCTAAGAAACCACGGTGCGCTGAGAGTGGCGATGGATGAGGAGCGGCGAGTACATGATGTTTATTGCGGTCGATAAAACGACCTTTCTTTTGCGCATGGGAGCCCCAAAGCAAAAACACCACGCCTGAGTTGTGTTGGTTAATCGCTTCAATGACACGATCAGTAAACGTTTCCCAACCAGTGGTCTTTGCATGCGAATGCGCTTGGCCTTGTTCCACAGTTAATACGGTATTAAGCAATAGTACGCCCTGCTCTGCCCAACTTTGCAAATAGCCATGCTGAGGGATCTCAAACCCTTCTATATCTTGCGCCAATTCTTTATACATGTTGACCAAAGAGGGTGGTGTTTTGATTCCAGGCAACACAGAAAAACACAAGCCATGTGCTTGATTCGGTCCGTGATAGGGATCTTGACCTAAGATAACGACTTTCACTCGATTGAATTCTGTCGCCTTAAAAGCATTGAACACATCCGCTTCTGGCGGAAAAATAGTTTTTCCGCTCGCACGTTGCTGCTCAACATAACGAATGGTTTGTTGAAAATAGTCTTGCTGCTTTTCGCAGCCGATAACGTCATGCCAAGTTAAAGTTGAGCTCATGCGGGCTTCCTTGAATAGATTGAAGATCGTTTCAAGTTGCTATTGTCGCAAAAAGCCTATCATGAACAAAGTGATATAACCCACTAACCGAGTATTTAATGAGGTGGACGCTGAGGAGTGCGGTAGTGACCTTGGCCATTAACATGGCGATTAGGTGTGGGCATTCGATGAGGACGATGAGCAGGGACAGAATTGGATACATTCATAGCAGCACCTTTCTTAACATAACCACGTTGCACAAGTATTGTTATTTAAGTTATGAAAGAAAGATGCCAGTTTGGTCAAGTATTTAACTAAAACTTATTCGGTCACTAAACTTTGTTGATGAAACGTACGTAGTTGCTTAATTTCATTCGCCCAAAGTTCAGGTTCAATTGTCTCTAAAATTAGAGGGATACCATCAAAGCGAGCATCTTTAGCGATATATTCAAAACAGCTCCAACCAATTTCACCTTTACCTAATGCATGGTGTCTATCGACCTTACTGCCCAACTTCGACTTTGAATCATTAATGTGCATTGCACGTAGATAGTGCATACCTACCACACGGTCAAACTCAGCAAAAGTGACTTCACACGCCTCGAGTGACGACAAATCGTACCCCGCAGCAAAGGTATGACAGGTATCTAAACACACCCCAACTCGAGACTTATCGTCAACTTGTTCGATAATCTCAGCCAAATGCTCAAAGCGCCAACCAAGGTTTGAACCTTGCCCTGCCGTGTTCTCGATGACCGCAATCACATCTGGCACAGCTTGGTGCGCAAGATTGATCGATTCAGCAATCGTTGCTAAACACTCTTGTTCTGAGATTTTGTTGAGGTGGCTGCCTGGGTGAAAGTTTAACAGCGTTAAACCTAACTGCTGGCAACGCTCCATCTCATCGATAAAAGCCGCGCGAGACTTTTCTAGTTTGTCAGCCTCCGGCGCACCCAAATTAATCAAATAGGAGTCATGGGGCAAAATATGCTCAGCGGAAAAGCCCAACATTTTGCAATTTGCTTTAAATGCGCTGATGGTTTTTGCTTCCAGTGGCTTTGCTACCCATTGGCGTTGATTTTTAGTAAACAATGCAAAAGCATTAGCACCGATCTCACGTGCACGCAGCGGTGCTTGATCAACACCACCAGCGGCAGAAACATGAGCACCGATATATTTATTTTGTGATACAGATCTCATTGTCATTTAACCACTTTACTCTTTCAGTTTCGCTACCTAATAACAGTTAGTTAGCGTAAATTGTGACCTTTCAAATTGTCATTTTGTAGTAAATTTACAACAAAATGACTCATTTAACTAAATTTTAAATATTAAAATATTTTGTAATTACTCGTTTTAAACACTTTATTGATTTAACTCAATAAAATTCCCACAAGAAATTCAATGTTTTTGGTTGTAATTTGACTTAAATCAATATTATTATAATGGATATTCGCTATATAATACGTAGCTCGACAAAAAATTTGAAAATTAACACCAATAAGAACCACATTTATGTGGACTAGGAGAACGTAATGATTCAAGGTATTCAAATTACTAAAGCCGCTAACGACGACCTACTAAACTCAATCTGGCTACTAGATAGCGAGAAGAATGAAGCACGTTGTGTTGCTGCAGCATCTGGCTACGAAGCTGACCAAGTTATCGCTATCAGCGACCTAGGTGAGTACGAAAGCCGTGAAGTAGCAATCGAAGCTGCGCCAAAAATCGAAGGTGGTCAACACCTAAACGTAAACGTACTACGTCGTGAAACTCTAGAAGACGCAGTTGCTCACCCAGAGAACTACCCACAGCTAACTATCCGTGTATCTGGCTACGCTGTGCGTTTCAACTCTCTAACTCCAGAGCAACAACGCGACGTTATCGCTCGTACTTTTACTGAGTCTCTATAATTTTTTCGCCGAACGGCAAAAATTAAGACCCAAGTTTTTGAAAAGCAGGTGCAAGCCTGCTTTTCTTTTTGGCATCTATATAAAAATTCTTCGTGCCAAAAAATAGGCTTAACTAAGCCAAACCAGTGAACAACTGCAGAGAATATCAACACCAAGCATATCGAGTGGGATTTTAATTCCACAACTCAGTTAAGTTTGTAGTTGTGATACTCACCTCTGCGTTACATTCCAAATCGCTCAATTCATACTTCGGCAAACCATTCGAAAGAGTGGGACGCAAAGCTTCCGGTCTAAAGATGATAACAATCAAAGATAGCGGGGCCGCCACTTGATAGCCATTATTAAGTGTCTTAGGTAACATCAACCTTGCGTTGGTAGAACCCTATTTGCATGCGCCAAAGTGTGACTATTTTAAGTCAACCAAAAGGAACATGTGATGAAATCACTGCCAAATAAAACTCTGCTTGCGCTTGCTCTAACAGCGCTGAGCGGTAATGTAGCTGCTCACGGCTACGTCTCTGAATTTAACGATGGTATTGCAGGTAGTCGCGCTGCACTTTGTAAGTACCCAACGCCTGATACCAACGAAAAAAACCGCGATTGTGGCGCGATTCAATATGAACCACAAAGTGTTGAAGGCCCTGAAGGTTTTCCTCAAGCTGGCCCTGTTGATGGTAAAATTGCCAGTGCGCAATCAGCGCTTGCGACTGCACTTGATGAGCAAACTGCCGATCGTTGGGTGAAACGTCCTATCACATCAGGCATGCAAAATTTTGAGTGGACCTTTACCGCTAACCACGTCACTCGTGATTGGAAATACTACATCACTAAACCAAATTGGAATGCAAACCAAGTTCTATCACGCGATTCATTTGATCTAAACCCATTCTGCGTGATCGAAGGCAACATGGTGCAGCCACCAAAACAAGTCACGCATGAATGTAACGTTCCAGAGCGCGAAGGCTACCATGTAATCCTAGCGGTTTGGGATGTCGGTGATACTGCAGCCGCATTCTACAACGTCATCGACGTTAAATTTGATGGTCAAGGCCCAGTGCTCCCTGAGTGGAACCAAGCTGGTCAAATCAATCCAACCATGGATCTCAACATTGGTGATAAAGTCTTCACCCGCGTATTTGATAATGCCGGTGAAAACATCGCTTACCGCACTGAGCTAACCATCACAGAGCAAAGCCTCACCCAAGCAAACAATTGGTCACATGCGTTAGCCGCTAAGATCAACCAAGAGCAATCTGCAATTAAAGCTGGCCAATACAGCGCAGATAAATTTACGCCAGTCTACGGCGCTAACCCAGTTTACCTACAAACTGGAAGCGGTCTGCAACGCGTTGAAATTGGTTACGATATCGAAACTACCCTACCAGAATACTCGTTAACCGTTGAAGGTCTTGAGTCTGAGTACATCATCGACGGACAAGCAACCGAACTAAACCTAGCCCTAACAGCAGAAGGTGATATTGAAACTGAACTTACCGTTTACAATCACGGCCGTGAAGCGCTGGCAAGTTGGACGGGTAAGCTTACTGATGGTCAAGACCTACCGCTGACGTTGACGCTATCTAAATCAGAGCAAGGCCACCATGTGCTAGTTAGTCGCATTAAAGATCAAGCTGGCAATCTAATTGATCAAATTAACTACGACTTCCACCTTATTGAAGCGCAAACTCCGCCACCAGCGGGCGACTATGATTTTGTCTTCCCAGAGAGTGTGAAAAGCTACACCGCAGGTACTAAAGTCTTGGCGAGCGATGGTCAAATCTACCAATGTAAGCCATTCCCATACTCAGGTTACTGCTCACAGTGGACAGAAAACGCAACACATTACACGCCAGCGACGGGTTCTCACTGGACAATGGCATGGGATAAAGTGAACTGATTTATCACTTAAATTTTGTTTGATTATAACGGCACTCACAGTAGTGCCGTTTTTTTGTGCATACAGACTCAAGTTCGGTTACATTGACGCAATGATTCCATTTAGTCATTAATCACTATGCTACTTGAAGGCATCGAAACACTGATTACCCTAAGTAAAGCCAAAACCATGAGCCGAGCTGGCAGTTTGCTCTACATTAGCCAATCGGCTGTGAGTAAACGCATCTCAAATTTAGAAAACAAATTGGGTAAAAAACTGATCGTGCCTGATGGCAGAAATGTTCAGCTCACCAATGAAGCGCTCAATCTGATCGCCAATATTGAACCGACATTTAATGAGCTTCGTGGGCTGATACACGAGCAACAAAGCATGGTTGAGAGCAGTATGATCAAACTCGACTGCTCAGAGACACTGGTGGCAGGTTATTTAGCGCCAATATTGAGTGACTATATTCAGCGAGACCCGTTTATTAATCTGACCACTAACCATACTCCAAGAATTGTCGAGCATGTTCAGTCAGGCAAAGCCCATATTGGCGTCTGCGCGGGCTATTTACCTAGCCAACATCAATTACTGGTATTCCCACTGTTTGATGAGCCATTTTATATCGTATTTAAGCATCATTTATCTGCACTGCCAGAAACGATCATCACCAATGATCTCAGCAACCCCGCCAATACCTATCAGTATGCGATACTCAACCAACTGGCGATGACGCCTGTGATGCAAATGGACTCGTATGCAGCCGCAGCGCAATTAGCGCTATCAGGTATAGCACCAGCCTTAGTACCGCTGTCTGTAATCAAAACTTTGCAGATAACAGCTCAGCACTGCCATCACTTCGCCGAGCTGCAATCACTATCACGGCCAATCAATATCTGTTTGCGCCCATCGTCTTATCGCAATGAGCGAATCAAAACATTGATAGCAACCATTGCTGATGCTGTTCCCAAAGCAGCTTCGCTGCCATCAACATCGACATGGTGATGACTAGCGGGCGAATCCAGCGTTGACCTTTCGTCACCACCACTCGAGCACCAAGTTGTGCTCCGGTAAAGCCGCCAATCGCCATCACTAAGCCCAACTCCCAAATCGGCAATCCAGCAAAGATAAAAAACAGCAGTGCGGCGATATTTGAAGTGAAATTGAGCACCTTAGTTCGTGCGGTCGCATCTACCAATGAGTATTGAGCAATCGCAACAAAACAGACGGTAAAAATAGAACCCGTACCTGGGCCAAAAAAGCCATCATAGAAACCGACACCACCACCGACACAAAGTGCGAAAGCGGCTTCTGAAAGCTTGCTTGCGCCCTGCTCGGCTTTGGTGGTGGGAGCGAGTAAGAAATAGAGTGAAATGGATATCAGCAGAACAGGAATAAGACTGGTCAGCACTCCGGCATCGATAAACTGTACCGCCTCAGCACCAATTGCCGAACCGACAAAAGTGCAAGCGATCGCTAAACGCATCTCTTTTAAGCTCACAATGCCATTACGCACAAAATACCAACTGGCAGAAAAGCTGCCAAATGAGCTTTGCAATTTATTGGTCGCCAGAGCCTGAGTGGGCGGCACACCAGCAGCAAGCAGTGCGGGTAAGGTAAGCAAACCGCCACCGCCAGCCATGGCATCAATAAAACCTGCCGCCGTGGCGACCAAAGTTAGGAGTGCCAGTATTTCGAATGTAATTTCCATTTATTATTCAATGAGTCAGTGAGAAGCTAACGTTATCATCTCTTTCTCTATCCTGTTAGCGAAAGATTCGCCTGCTACCTATTCCTAATTTTCAACAATTAGTTCGCAAGTCCTATATTGAGACGAAAAAAAGCCCACTCATAAGAGTGGGCTGGTATTTATCAATTCTCGCTTACGCTAGGCTTGCTTTTACTTTTGCGTGTAGCTCTTGAACTGAAGTCACTGAGCTCTTCGCATCCGCAGTATGCGCCATACAAGTTGCAAACGCTGCGTTTAGCGTTGTGGTGTAGTTCACCTTCTCCGCTAGAGCGCCACGGCGTAGTACTTTCGAATCTTCAATTGCTTGACGACCCGCCGCCGTGTTTACGATGTAGGTGTACTCATTGTTCTTGATGCGGTCAAGAATATGAGGACGACCTTCATGTACTTTGTTAACTAGACGAGGGTTAATGCCCGCTTCACCTAGAATAACCGCTGTACCGTGTGTTGCATCAAGTTGGTAACCCAGTTTTACTAGCTTAGATGCTAGATCAACGACGCGTTGCTTGTCTTCTTCACGAACTGACAGCAGTGCTCGACCACCTTCAGGATAAACGCTGCCACAACCAAGTTCTGCTTTTGCATAAGCTTCAGCAAATGTAGCACCCACACCCATGACTTCACCCGTTGAGCGCATTTCAGGGCCCAATAGTGGGTCAACGCCAGGGAACTTGTTGAACGGTAGTACCACTTCTTTTACTGAGTAGTAAGGTGGAATGATCTCTTTAGTAAAGCCTTGAGATTCAAGAGATTGACCCGCCATTACACGCGCTGCGATTTTCGCTAGTGGTGCACCGGTTGCTTTTGATACGAATGGTACCGTACGCGCCGCACGAGGGTTTACTTCGATCAGGTAAACTTCGTTATCTTTCACTGCGAACTGCGTGTTCATCAGGCCACGTACACCCAATTCAAATGCAAGTTTCTCAACTTGTTCACGCATCTTGTCTTGGATTTCTTGGCTTAGCGTGTAAGCAGGAAGTGAACATGCTGAGTCACCTGAGTGAACACCCGCTTGTTCAATGTGCTCCATGATACCACCAATCACTACACGTTCACCGTCACAGATAGCGTCGATATCAACTTCTGTTGCGTTATCTAAGAAGCGATCTAACAGTACTGGTGATTCATTCGATACGCTTACCGCTTCATTGAAGTAACGGCGCAGATCTTGTTCGTCGTAGACGATTTCCATCGCACGACCGCCCAATACGTATGAAGGACGTACTACCAGTGGGAAACCAATTTCTTTTGATTTCTCAACGGCTTGTTCCATCGTCGTTACTGTTGCGTTTTCTGGCTGTAGTAGACCTAGACGCTCTACTGCCGCTTGGAAACGCTCACGGTCTTCTGCACGGTCGATAGCATCAGGGCTAGTACCGATGATTGGCACACCCGCCGCTTCAAGTGCACGCGCCAGTTTCAGAGGTGTTTGACCACCGTATTGAACGATCACACCTTTAGGCTTCTCAACACGTACGATTGAAAGTACATCTTCAAGCGTTACTGGTTCAAAATACAGACGATCAGATGTGTCGTAATCCGTTGATACTGTCTCTGGGTTACAGTTCACCATAATGGTTTCGTAACCATCTTCACGCAGTGCAAGTGATGCGTGTACACAGCAGTAATCAAATTCGATACCTTGACCGATACGGTTTGGACCACCGCCCAATACCATGATCTTGTCTTTGTCTGTTGGATTCGCTTCACACTCTTCATCGTAAGATGAGTACATGTAAGCCGTATCTGAAGAGAACTCAGCCGCACAGGTATCGACGCGTTTGTATACTGGGTGAATATTGTATTGGTCACGCAGACGACGAATTTCGCTTTCTGCCACACCTAGCAGCTTCGATAGGCGCGCATCAGCAAAACCTTTACGTTTCATCTGACGTAGCACATCTTCAGTCAGACCAGCAAAACCGCCCGCTTTCACTTGCTCTTCCAGTCTCACTAGCTCTTCAATTTGAACTAGGAACCAACGGTCGATGTTAGTCAGGTTAAACACACCATCCACTGACATGCCTGCACGGAATGCATCAGCAATGTACCAAATACGTTCCGCACCTGCTTCTTTCAGCTCATGACGGATTTTGGTTAGTGCATCTGGTGAATCTAGATCAACCATCTCGTCGAAACCATTAGCACCTACTTCTAAGCCACGTAGTGCTTTTTGTAGTGATTCTTGTTGGTTACGACCAATCGCCATCACTTCACCTACCGACTTCATCTGAGTCGTTAGACGAGAGTTAGCACCGGCAAATTTCTCGAAGTTAAAACGAGGAATCTTAGTCACAACGTAGTCGATGGTTGGTTCAAATGACGCAGGTGTTGTACCACCGGTGATGTCATTTTGTAGCTCATCAAGCGTAAAGCCTACTGCTAGTTTCGCCGCAATTTTTGCAATTGGGAAACCCGTTGCTTTTGATGCCAGCGCAGATGAACGTGATACACGAGGGTTCATCTCAATGATAACCATGCGGCCATCTTTCGGGTTGATACCAAACTGTACGTTTGAACCACCTGTCTCTACACCGATCTCACGCAGTACTGCTAGCGATGCGTTACGCATTAGCTGGTACTCTTTATCGGTTAGAGTTTGTGCTGGCGCAACAGTGATTGAGTCACCCGTGTGAATACCCATTGGGTCAAAGTTTTCGATTGAACATACGATGATACAGTTGTCCGCTTTGTCACGAACCACTTCCATTTCGTACTCTTTCCAACCGATCAAAGATTCATCAATCAGTAGCTCATTGGTTGGCGACAAGTCCAAACCACGGCGACAGATTTCTTCAAATTCTTCTTTGTTGTATGCGATACCACCACCGGTACCACCCATAGTAAATGAAGGACGAATGATACAAGGGAAGCCAACCATATCAAGCACTTGGTATGCTTCTTCCATTGTTTTCGCCGTATCAGCGCGCGGACATTCAAGACCGATAGACTTCATTGCTTTATCAAAGCGAGAACGGTCTTCTGCTTTGTCGATTGCATCCGCCGTAGCACCAATCATTTCTACGCCAAATTCTGCGAGTACGCCTTGACGTTCTAGTTCAAGTGCACAGTTTAGAGCGGTTTGACCACCCATGGTTGGTAGTACCGCATCTGGACGCTCTTTTTCAATGATCTTGCGTACCACTTCCCATTGAATTGGCTCGATGTAAGTTGCATCAGCCATCTCTGGGTCAGTCATGATGGTTGCAGGGTTCGAGTTCACTAGGATTACTCGGTAACCTTCTTCACGCAGTGCTTTACACGCTTGTGCGCCAGAGTAGTCAAACTCACATGCCTGACCGATAACAATCGGACCAGCACCTAGAATAAGAATACTTTGTATGTCAGTACGTTTTGGCATTATCTACTACTCCGAATTAAGCGCTGTGTTTTTTGATCAGTTCGATAAAGTGGTCAAATAGCGGAGCCGCATCGTGTGGACCTGGGCTCGCTTCTGGGTGACCTTGGAAGCTAAATGCTGGCTTATCAGTGCGGTGAATACCTTGCAGTGAGCCATCAAATAGCGATACGTGAGTAGCACGTAGATTGTCTGGTAGTGTTTTCTCATCTGCCGCAAAGCCGTGGTTTTGCGAAGTGATCATCACTACATTACGGTCCAAATCTTTTACTGGGTGGTTCGCACCGTGGTGACCAAACTTCATTTTCACTGTTTGAGCACCTGACGCTAGCGCCAGAATTTGGTGGCCAAGACAGATACCAAAAATTGGCAGACCTTTTTCAAGGAAGACTTTGGTCGCTTCGATTGCATAAGTACATGGTGCTGGATCACCAGGGCCATTTGATAGGAACACGCCATCTGGATTCAGTGCTAACACTTCTTCTGCTGACGTTTCAGCTGGCACTACAGTTAGGCGGCAGCCGCGGTCAACCAACATTCGTAGGATGTTTCGCTTGGCTCCGAAGTCATAAGCAACAACGTGGTATGGCAGTTCGCTGTCATCTTGCGCTTCTGGAAGACCACCCTCGAGCGTCCACGAACCTTGTTTCCATTGATACGCTTCTTTTGTTGTAACTTCTTTCGCAAGGTCCATACCTTTCAAGCCAGGGAATTCTTTCGCTTTTGCTAGCGCCAATGCTTCGTCTAGATTGTTACCAGCTACGATACAACCATTTTGAGCGCCTTTTTCACGCAGAATACGAGTGAGCTTACGAGTATCAATATCAGCGATGCCGACAATGTTTTGCGACTTGAGGTAATCAGAAAGGGACTGTTCGTTACGGAAATTGGAAGCGATAAGAGGAAGATCGCGAATCACAAGGCCTTGAGCATGAATTGAAGAAGATTCTTCGTCTTCGGAATTGGTTCCGGTATTGCCAATGTGAGGATAAGTAAGAGTAACAATTTGCTGGGAATAGGAAGGATCAGTGAGGATTTCTTGGTACCCCGTCATCGAGGTATTAAAAACGACTTCACCAACGGAAATACCATCAGCGCCGATGGACACTCCGCGGAACACTGTCCCATCTTCCAGGACTAACAGTGCTAATTTACTCAAGACAACCTCCAGAATAAAAATGCATAAAAATAAATTAATTTGCAACTTTGCCTTCCATTTCGCAATAAAAACGCGTTTTGGGTGTTACAGACAAATTGGCGTAATTCTAAAGACGCTTGTGACCAGTGTCAACATTCATATTAAAATAAAATGTATTTTTGAAAGATTCGCAAGAAAAATGCCAAAACCCTAAAACAACAACTTTAATCCTCATAAGAGGTGTGATTAGGGCGACATTTCGAAAATACCTCTAAAATCGCTCTCAAATAGTGACTAGAAAAATTAACAAACATGCGCAAACGTTACTCATGGCACATTAAGACTGATTATAATGATTTGGATTAAATTTTTAACCCAAACACCAATAAACATAAGTTAACTGTATTTTTACAGGGTCTTTTAGGCTGGTTTAATTATGCGAGGAAATTGGACAGATAAAGAAAGCGCCAGCCTAGGCTGACGCATAATTATCTAATTTAGGTTTTTACTGAGCGCTTTACTTACTATGTTCATTTAATACATTAAAGATCGTCTAAACCAAGCACATCCGTCATAGTATAGAATCCTGCTTGCTTATTACTTAACCACACTGCAGCTTTGACTGCGCCATTGGCAAATGTCATGCGATCGGTCGCTTTGTGGGTAATTTCAACTCGTTCGCCAATGTCAGCGAACATCGCAGTATGCTCACCAACGATATCGCCTGCGCGAATAGTAGCAAAGCCAATTTCATCTTTCGTGCGCTCACCAGTAATTCCTTCACGGGCATAGACCGCAACATCACTTAATTTATTGCCCATCGCACCAGCAATCGCTTCACCCATACCAATAGCAGTACCAGATGGCGCATCCACTTTGTGGCGGTGGTGTGCTTCAACGATTTCGATATCGCAGTAATCACCCATTACCTTGGCGGCTTTTTCAAGCAGTTTGAATACGAGGTTTACGCCTACTGAGTAGTTTGGAGCTAAAACGACAGGGATTTCTTTGGCAGCTTGTTGAATTTGTTCACGCTCAGCATCGGTAAAACCAGTAGTACCGATTACGATGCTCTTACCGTGACTTTTACAAAGTTCAAGATTGGCGAGAGTACTAGAAGGAGTAGTGAAATCGATGATTACATCATAATCTTCGACGACTTTGGCAAGGTTATCTGTCAGCGCTATTTCTAACTTTCCTTCACCGCATAATTCACCAACATCGACACCGACTAATGATGATTCAGGACGCTCTGAGCCAGCCCCTAATTGCGATTTTGGATTTAACTGAGTTGCTTTAACTAAGTTACGGCCCATGCGACCGGCTGCTCCTGCGACTGCAATTCTAACCATTGCGAGATTACTCCATTCCTAAGTGACATGGTGAGGATCTCCTCACCTTGTAAAAAGATCTTGCTGCTTAAACTACCAATAAATGGTTATTCTGGCTAGCTTTTTGAGACATAGATCATGAAAAATCTCTGATCACTCGCTCAAGGATCGGCACGTTTGCCTCTGGAAATTGGTAATTAGCCAAGTCGGCAATTGACACCCATTCACCTTGCTGGCCTTCACGCCCATAAGGCTGACCACTAAAATTAGTCACAGTGATAAAATCAAATTTGAGTGATTTTTCTGGGTAATCATATTCAAGATGCTCAAACAGCACTTGCTCGGTAACCGTAATACCAATCTCTTCTTGAAGCTCGCGCACCATCGCCTGTTCAATGCTCTCACCCGCTTCAACCTTACCACCGGGAAACTCCCAGAAACCGCCCTTATGTTTATCATCCGGACGCTTAGTGATAAAAATCTGCGATTGATCCTGATTAAAGATCACCGCTGCCACAATATGGATTCTTTTCATACTTTCTCTTCCCTCAAATGGTTTGCTCACTACCCGCATATCATTCACTTCCCCATGATAAAGACCAAACCCAAATTTTACTCAAAAAAAAGAGCCGCCTAAGCGACTCTCTACATAATACCAAAGTTTTTTGAAGCTAAGCTGTCGCTCATTGAGTGCTAGGAGATGGCACGGAGCTTACCAAGGTAAGTGAGTACCATCGACACCGCAATCAATCGCTACAGCAACGATTCAATAAACTTAGTTAATTTGACCGTGACACTGCTTATATTTTTTGCCACTACCACATGGACATGGCTCATTACGACCCACTTTACGCTCGTCACGCACCACTGGTTGCTGAGGTGCATTTTCTGCACTCTCTTCACCATCTGAAAGTTGGTTTTCTGCACTTGCATGCTCTGCATGAGCTTGGCGTGCTGCTGCTTCTGCATGTGCACGGCGCTGCTCTTCCATGCGTTCAACTTCTTCTTGGCGTTGAACACGAACGCGAGATAGTACTGTGATCACGTCAGTTTTTAGCGACTCAAGCAAACCTTCAAACAGTTCAAACGACTCGCGCTTGTACTCTTGTTTTGGGTTCTTCTGTGCGTAACCACGCAAGTGAATACCTTGACGTAGGTGATCCATCGCAGCTAGGTGCTCTTTCCAAAGTGTATCTAGTGTTTGTAGCATTACCGATTTCTCGAAGTTACGTAGTACTTCAACACCGACCACTTCTTCTTTCTCTTTGTATACTTCAACCGCTTGAGTGATGATGCGCTCACGTAGCGCTTCTTCATACAGTTTGTCGTCTGCTTCTAGCCACTCTTTGATTGGTGCATCTAGATCGAAATCATTCTTCAGACGCTCTTGCAGACCATCTACATCCCACATCTCTTCTAGAGATTGTGGTGGAATGTATTCGTCGATAATTGAGTTCAGTACATCATCACGGTTTTGCGCAATCATGTCACCGATATCATCGATGCTCATCAGCTCATCACGTAGCTCGTACACGACTTTACGTTGATCGTTTGCTACGTCATCGTATTCAAGTAGCTGTTTACGAATATCGAAGTTGCGGCCTTCAACTTTGCGTTGTGCTTTTTCAATTGAGCGTGAAAGCATCTTCGACTCGATAGCTTCACCTTCTTCCATACCGCTTTGAATTAGGCTTGCCATGCGGTCAGAAGTAAAGATACGTAGTAGCGCATCTTCCATTGATAGGTAGAAACGTGAAGAACCCGCATCACCCTGACGACCTGAACGACCACGTAACTGGTTATCGATACGACGTGATTCATGGCGCTCAGTACCGATAATATGTAGACCACCGGCCTTAAGTACTTGGTCGTGCACCACTTTCCAATCCGCTTTGATTTGTGCAATCTGCTCAGGAGTTGGGTTGTTTAATTGCTCAACCTTCGCTTGCCAACTACCACCTAACACGATATCGGTACCACGACCTGCCATGTTAGTTGCGATGGTTACTGCACCTGGTGTACCCGCTTCAGCAACGATTTCTGCTTCTTTCTCGTGGAATTTCGCGTTTAGAACGTTGTGCTTGATCTTCGCTTTTTGTAGGGCACTTGACAGTAATTCTGACTTCTCAATTGAAACCGTACCAACTAGCGATGGCTGACCTTTTGCCACGCGCTCTTTGATATCCTCTATGATTGCCGCAAACTTTTCTTGCTCAGTACGGTAAACCACATCTGGCATGTCATTACGAATCATTGGCTTGTTGGTTGGAATAACTACCGTTTCTAAGCCGTAAATCGATTGGAATTCGAATGCTTCAGTATCAGCTGTACCTGTCATACCTGACAGTTTTTCGTATAGACGGAAGTAGTTCTGGAACGTAATCGAAGCCAGCGTTTGGTTTTCGTTTTGAATCTTAACGCCTTCTTTTGCTTCAACCGCTTGATGCAAACCTTCTGACCAACGACGACCCGGCATTGTACGACCAGTATGTTCATCAACAATCACCACTTCACCTTGTTCGTTAACAATGTAGTCAACATTAATTTCGAACAATACGTGTGCACGTAGCGCAGCGTTTACGTGGTGAAGCAGACTGATGTTAGCAGGTGAGTAAAGTGTGTCGCCTTCTTCCATCAAACCATTTTTGACCATCAGTTCTTCAACGAACTCTTGACCAGTTTCGGTTAGATACACTTGCTTAGATTTTTCATCTACCGTGTAGTGGCCATCACCGCGGTACTCTTCTGAGTCTTCTTGGTCTTGCTTTTGTAGCTGTGGAATTAGTGTATTGATGCGAGTGTAAAGCTCAGAGCTATCCTCTGCAGGACCAGAGATAATAAGTGGCGTACGCGCTTCATCGATAAGAATCGAGTCCACCTCATCGACAACCGCAAAGAAGCGAGCACGTTGCACGCGATCTTCTGGACGGAATGCCATATTGTCACGTAGGTAGTCAAAACCAAATTCGTTGTTGGTTCCGTAAAGAATATCCGCTTGATACGCTTCTTTTTTCTCTTGAGGTGGCATGTTTGGCACGTTAACGCCAACAGTCATACCTAGGAATTCAAATAGTGGACGGTTGGTCTCAGCATCACGCTTAGCGAGATAGTCGTTCACTGTTACAATGTGAACGCCTTTGCCTGGTAGTGCGTTTAGGTAAGCAGGAAGAGTTGCCGTTAGAGTTTTACCTTCACCAGTACGCATTTCCGCGATTTGGCCAGCGTTTAACACCATACCACCGATAAGCTGTACGTCGAAGTGACGCATACCGTATACACGTTTAGACGCTTCTCGAACTGTTGCAAACGCTTCTGGGATCAGTTTATCAAGATCTTCGCCTTGCTCTAAACGAGTACGAAACTCGACAGTTTTTGCTTTTAATTCTTCATCAGATAGAGCTTCAAACGTTGGCTCGTAATTATTGATTTCTTTTACAATCTTCTTAAGGCGACGCAATGTTCTGTCGTTACGACTGCCAATTACCTTTGTCAGTAGCTTAGTTATCATCTTGTGTGAATCTCTCTATCAGTCGATCGGGCCCGATCTCTACTTAATGCCTTTAGTCTCTTTCAGTTTTAAACTAAGAACACTGTGCTAAATCATTAATCACAGATATTGTGGTGAGAACTTAGATTTTCAAGACATTAGGGTTTATTAATATGCCCAAAGAACCTCGAAATGCGAGTAATGGCGAATATAACACCGCCCTCACCCTGAAGTCGCTTGGGTATAGGCGTGTAGTGTAAGGATTTTTGCCCCTGACGACCAATCTCTTATTGAATTGTTTGAAGCACTTGTTATTTTTTACCCATGAATGGCGCAAGTTTATTCGGTAAATAGCTATTACTGAGGCTCAAGCTTAGCTAAAATCATAACTAAGCTAGTATTTAAGGCATAGATATGCGCGACCATCGCCCTACGTTAAGTAACGATATTATCTCTGATTCTCGTTTCTCGAATATTCAAGAACATGCCAAAGAAATCATGGCGATTAACCAAGTACTTAAATCAGTGTTGCCAAAAAACACGGCCAATCATTGCCGAGTGGCAAACCTACGTGATAACCACCTAGTGCTTGAAGTTTCTAGTGGCGCGATCATGATGAAGATCAACTACGATCGACTAACGATCCTGAACCAACTAAGATCTCAGGGTTTCGCTCGTTTGATTGCGATCGAAGTGCAAGTTAACCCAGATCTCTACCGCCAACAGATGATCAAAGAAGAGCCGATAAGCAAGAAACGTGAGCCAATTTCTAATACGGCCGCGGAATACCTGACCATGATAGCCCAAGGCGCATCACCAAAAGTCAAAGCGCGTTTAGAAAGCCTGGCTAAATTGGCGGAAAAAAAGGCATAAAAAAACCAGGCAACTGCCTGGTTTTTTCTAACTTTGGTTTTGCTTATGCGAGTACCATATTTGGCTCTGCAAACGCAACCGGCGACACTTCTTCTTGTTCGAAGGTTACCCATTCCCAAGCTTCTTGATTTGCAAGAACAGATCGCAACAATTGGTTATTCAAACCATGACCAGATTTGTATGCACGGAACTCACCAATAATTGGGTGGCCACACATGTATAGGTCACCAATCGCATCCAATACTTTGTGAGTGACAAATTCATTCTCAAAGCGCAGACCTTCTTCATTCAGGATACGGTAGTCATCCAACACGATTGCGTTGTCAAAGCTACCACCTAAGACTAGGTTTTGCGATTGCAGATATTCGATATCACGCATGAAACCAAAAGTACGTGCACGTGAAATTTCTTTCACGAAACCTTTTGATGAGAAATCAAAAACTAAACGTTGCTCATCCGACTCAATAGCTGGATGGTTAAATTCAATTTCGAAATCCATACGGAAACCATTAAATGGAACAAACTCTGCCCATTTGTCGCCATCTTCAAAGCGAACTGGTTTCTTAATACGGATAAAACGTTTTGCTGCGTTTTGCTCTTCAATACCTGCTTGCTGCAGTAAGAAAACAAACGGGCTCGCACTGCCATCCATAATTGGAATTTCTGGTGCATCAACTTCGATAATTACGTTGTCGATACCCATACCAGCAAGAGCTGCATTCAAATGTTCAACCGTAGAGATACGAATACCTTGGTCGTTTACCAATGCTGTACAAAGCATGGTATCGCGAACTGATTCAGGGTCCGCTGGAAAATCTACAGGAGGATTAACGTCTGTACGACGGTAAATCACGCCTGTGTTTGCAGCAGCTGGGCGCAGAGTCAAAGTTACTTTACGCCCTGAGTGTAAGCCTACACCGGTCGTTTTCACTAATTCTTTCAGAGTTCTTTGTCTGATCATCTACTTGCCTCAGTAATAGTGCTACAAATCGCTGGCGATATAATCATCGGTCGCGCATCGTAACACATTTTAGAACCATGTCAATTTTTGACGCTTAATCAGCTTGACGACGTAGGAAAGCTGGAATGTCTAAATAACCATCTTTTTCTACTTTGGGTGCCGTGCTCTGGCCTAAACCATTGCTTGCTGATGTAGATTGAGTTGCCGGTTGAGAAGCGACTTGTGGTTTCTCTTGCAATGTTTGCGCCGGTTTCTCTTCTACTTTTACCGCTGCTGGTTGTTGTGTTGCTACTTGTGACTGTGGTTGTGCCACTGGTGCAACTTTTGCCTTACCACCCGCAACTAGCGTGATGTCTGGCTTTTTCTCGTTACCGATACCAGTTGCTACTACCGTTACTCGGATTTCATCTGCCATATCTGGGTCAAGTGAAGTACCGATAACCACAGTTGCGTTGTCTGAAGCGAACGCTTTTACTGTATTACCTACAGTTTCAAACTCGTCTAGACGCATGTCAAGGCCTGCTGTGATGTTAACTAGAACACCACGTGCGCCAGCAAGATCGATATCTTCTAGAAGTGGGCTTGAGATAGCCATCTCTGCCGCTTCTTCAGCACGGTCTTCGCCTTTAGCGACACCGCTACCCATCATTGCATGGCCCATCTCAGACATTACTGTACGAACGTCAGCAAAGTCGACGTTGATCATGCCTGGACGAGTAATCAGCTCAGCAATACCCTGAACCGCATTCTTAAGTACGTCGTTTGCGCTAGCAAAAGCTTCAAGCAGTGTAATACCACGACCCAATACTTTTAGTAGTTTTTCGTTAGGAATCGTAATAAGAGAGTCCACATGTTTAGACAACTCTTCGATACCTTGTTCTGCAAACGCCATACGCTTCTTACCTTCGAAGCTGAATGGTTTGGTTACTACTGCAACTGTCAGAATACCTAACTCTTTAGCAACCTCAGCAATCACTGGCGCAGCACCTGTACCGGTACCGCCGCCCATACCCGCTGCGATAAATACCATATCGGCACCAAAGATAGATTCTTTAATACGATCACGATCTTCGAGAGCTGCGTCACGTCCTACTTGAGGGTTTGCGCCTGCACCCAAACCTTTAGTCATATCGCCACCAATTTGGATGACGCTATTTACGCTTGTTTTGCGTAGTGCTTGAGCATCAGTATTAATACTAATGAATTCAACACCTTCAATGGACTCACGTACCATGTGCTCAACGGCATTACCGCCACCGCCACCAACGCCAACGACTTTGATTACCGCATCGTCAGACATTTCCATCATCGGTTCAAACATGTGTTTTCTCCGTTTTCCTGCTGCTCAGGTTAAAATTCTTTTTGTATCCAATTACGTAAGCGATCAAATAACGAACTTACCGGCTGACGCTTTGGCTCGTTATACTCAGTCTCATCATTAATCTGACTGTCTCTTGCGTAATGAAGTAAACCAACTGCCGTAGAGTGATACGGCTCTTTAACGTAATCCGTTAGACCGCTCACCTCTAGAGGTTTGCCGACGCGGACTTGATTGCGGAAAACACGTTCCGCACATTCTACCAATCCTTCAATACGCGCAGCACCGCCGGTCAAAACAACACCAGCGGCTAAATGGTGTTTAATACCATCTTCACGCAACTTCTCTTGAACAGTATCGATAGTGTGGTTAACCAATCCCATTAGTTCAGTATATCGTGGTTCAATCACTTCCGACAAAGTTTGTCGTTGTAAACTGCGTGAAGGACGCCCACCAACACTGGGAACGTTAACCGTGTCATCTTTACTGACTAGCTCACTAAGAGCACAGCCATATTTGACTTTAATTTCTTCAGCATCACTCACTGGTGTACCGAAGGCAAACGCGATGTCACTGGTAACGGCATTGCCTGCGTAAGTAAATACTTCTGTATGTCTTAACGCACCACCTGTCCAAATTGAAACATCCATTGTGCCTGCGCCGATATCGACCACACAAACACCCAGCTCACGTTCATCTTCAGTGATAACGGCATTACTTGCCGCTAAGCCCGAGTAAACTAAATGTTCTACGTTTAAGCCACAACGCTCAACCGCTTTAATAATGTTTCTTGCCATATCGTTGTGACAAGAGATTAAGTGCACACTCACTTCCATGCGCACTCCTGATAACCCTAGCGGATTTTTAATCCCTTCTTGGTAATCAATAGTAAATTCTTGTGGAATTACGTGCAGAATGCGCTGCTCATCACCAATTTTAATCGATTTGGCAGTATGGATCGCACGATCCATATCTTCTTGAGAGACCTCTTCATCCGAAATAGTTCCCATCCCTTTTTCAATTCGGCTCGCAATGTGACGGCCGGAAATAGAGATGAATACATTGCGAATTTTACATTCCGCCATCAGTTCCGCTTGATCGACAGCACGCTGCACCGATTTAACCACGGACTCAAGATCGTTTACGCCGCCTTTATCCATACCACGAGATGGACTAGTACCAGCGCCAATGATGTTGATTTGACCGTCAGGTAGGAGCTCCCCTACCAATGCTGATACGGTTGCAGTGCCTATATCAAGACCAACAATAATGTTGTCATCAGCGGTCTTCGTCATCTGTACTCTCTTGTTGTGACTCTTGTTCAGGGAACCAACCTACTGCGGCTCCCGTGTCGTATCTAAGGTCTATGTAGCTAACGCGCTGCGCATCGCTACCAAGGCTATGATATAACGAGATAAAACGATTAATTCGTTCATCTAGTGATTCTTTACCTAGCTCTAAACGAATGCCATTATCGAGAATAATCTGCCATGCTCGTCGCTCGTTTAGTACTAGCGAAGTGATCGTCAAACCTAACGGCTCAAACTGCTTACTGATTCTCTGCCAAGTTTGAAGCACTTCATTGCTGCTGCCTTCCGGGCCGTAAAGCTTAACTCGATCACCATGCAACTTGCTGATGTCGCCGTTAAATATCTGACCGGCCTCGTCGAGTAATGCATCACCATTCCAAATTGCTTGTGCATGGTGTTCGGTCAGAAACACTTTTATCGTGTCGGGCCATTGCTTGCGTATCGATACATGCGATACCCAAGGAATTTGTTCGATCGCTTGTTGTAAAACATCTACATCTTGCGACATAAACGTTCCAACATGGTCTAGCGTAGCAAATGCGCGCTGAACATCTAAAGCGCTCACATATTCAAGCTCACCTTGCAGAACCAGTTTGGATAATGGGAGGCGTTGATCATCCCACATCCAAGAAACAGTCGAAGAAATCAGAGAGCCGATTGAGATAACAACAGCGAGAAAAAAAGCACCACCAACTAGGTGTTTCTTTAATGCCGGAAACTCTCGTAGACGACGATTTTGGTTAAAAACTGTACTAAGCAAAATCCGTTGTCCTTGTTATACGCTCGCAAATCTAATTTTCTATCTCACTGTATAGGCTAAAGCACTCACTATAACCCTCGGATTATACTGGGGTCATTGAAGTTATCAAACCTTCCGAGTGAGAATTCCTTTATTTAACACAAGAAATGCGCTAAACCTTCAAAAATCTCACTATTAAGCCAGCATTTTAGCAATATTGAGCTCTAGCGCAGCAAGTTGCTTCGCTACTTTACCCACATCACCCGCGCCTTGGGTTAATACCAAGTCACCATCTTGTAATACATTGGCTAGAATTGACGGCAAAGTGGCACTATCGGCAACAAAAATCGGGTCAATCTTACCGCGACTACGGATGGTGCGGCATAGTGAGCGGCCGTCAGCACCAGCAATTGGTTTTTCACCCGCGGCGTACACGTCCAACATGATCAGCACATCAACTTGCTCTAGTACGTTAGCAAAATCATCGTACAAATCGCGTGTGCGGCTATAACGGTGCGGTTGGAAGATCATTACTAAGCGTTTCTCAGCCCAACCACTGCGTGCCGCTTGAATGGTTACGCCTACCTCTGTTGGGTGGTGACCATAATCATCCACCAGCATGGCAACGCCATTACCGGTTTCAAATTCACCGAGATGATCAAAACGACGCCCTGTACCTTGAGTACCTAGCATTGCCTTTAGAATCGCCTCGTCACTGATGTCATCTTCTGTAGCAACAGCAATCGCAGCCGATGCATTTAACGCGTTGTGGCGCCCAGGAATGTTCAGCGTAATATCAAGGTTCGCTCGACCTTCACGCACCACGGTAAACTTACCTTGTTGACCTTCTTGGCGATAGTTCTCAATACGCACATCCGCATCTTCCGAGAAACCATATGTGATCACTTGACGGCTCACGCGAGGAATCAACTCACGAACGACAGGATCGTCGATACAAAGAATCGCTTGACCATAGAATGGTAAGTTATGCAGAAAATCGACAAAGGTCTGTTTTAGCGTCTCAAAATCACCACCGTAGGTGTCCATATGATCCGCTTCGATATTGGTCACAATGCTAACCATCGGCTGTAGGTGCAAAAATGACGCATCACTCTCATCCGCTTCAGCAATCAGAATACGGCTCGACCCTAAGCGAGCATTCGTGCCGGCACTTTTGACTAAACCACCGTTAACAAACGTTGGATCTAAACCCGCTTCAGAATAAATTTGCGTCACCAACGCAGTGGTCGTGGTTTTGCCGTGCGTACCCGCAACCGCAATGCCATGACGAAAACGCATTAATTCAGCCAACATCTCTGCACGGCGAACCACTGGAATGCGTGCTTCTCGTGCTGCTTTAATTTCTGGGTTCTCTTCATTAATCGCTGTAGAGACAACCACCACGCTCGCTTCCGCAACGTTTTCAGCTTGATGACCAATATACACTTTGGCACCTTTTGCTTTGAGGCGCTCAGTGACTGGATTTTCCGCGATATCAGAACCAGTAATTTGATAACCTTCATTAAGCAATACTTCAGCGATACCGCTCATGCCAGCACCGCCAATGCCAATAAAATGAATCGACTTAACGCGGCGCATTTCTGGCACCATAGCTCGAATTTGAGCCAAATCTTGTGTGTGTTTAATGGTCATTGTGTATCTCGTTATTTGGTTAGTGCGACAATCGCTTCTGCGACGACACGATCCGCTTCTAACTTAGCAGCACTGCGTGCGTTAATCGCCATTTGTTGTAATTGTGAACGATCCAGCGACTGGATAGCTTCAACCAATTTATCAACCGTAAGCTGTGGCTGCTCAATCATTTTTGCAGCTCCACACTCAACCAAATGGTCAGCGTTTAGAGCCTGTTGTCTGTCTTTATGCATGAAAGGGATAAAAATCGCTCCCACACCTGCTGCCGACACTTCAGAAACCGTCAGTGCGCCTGATCGGCAAACAAGTAGATCCGCCCAAGCGTAGGCCTCGGCAACATCATCAATAAATTCGGTCGTCTCTGCCTGAGAAACTTGCAGCGCTTGATAAGCCTGCGCTACTTCTTGCTGGCTATTTTTACCTGCTTGGTGACGAATTTGGTAGCCGTCGCCCAACTTGGCCATGACTTCAGGCATGGTTTGATTAAGAATGCGCGCACCTTGGCTACCACCCATAACCAAAATACGAACTGGGCCTTGACGCTCAGCGAGGCGCTCTTGAGGCGCAGGTATCGCTACCACGTCTTCTCGTACTGGATTACCCACCACTTCTGCATTGGGAAATGCACCCGGAAAAGCTTGAAACACTTTTTTAGCAATTTTAGACAACCATTGGTTGGTCAACCCCGCGACCGCATTCTGTTCATGCAGTACAACAGGAATGCCCAGTAACCAAGCAGCAATACCACCGGGACCACTAACGTAACCACCCATACCCAATACGGCATCAGGTTGCCATGCTTTCATATGTGCACGAGCTTGCAAAATAGCATTGATAATTTGAAACGGCGCACCAATCAGACGAGCAATGCCCTGACCGCGCAGTCCTTTCACTTTGATAAAATCAATCTCGATACCATGTTTTGGTACCAGATCGGCTTCCATACGGTCAGCCGTGCCTAACCAGCGAATTTCCCATCCTTGCTGTTGCAGTTTTTTCGCTACAGCCAAACCCGGGAATACGTGACCGCCAGTACCACCAGCCATCACCATTAAACGTTTATTCTTGCTCATTCTCTGCATTCTTTTCTTGTTGCTCTGCTTTGAGACGACATTCGTGGTCAATACGCAGCAAAATCGCTACAGCCACCGACATTATAACCAGACTCGAACCACCATAACTGATCAGCGGTAACGTTAGACCTTTAGTTGGCACCATGCCCGCTGCGGCACCCACATTAACGAGAGTTTGAAATGCAAACCAAATGCCGATACCAAAAGCGAGATAACCGCCAAAAAACTCATCATGTTCAAAGGCTTTTCTACCGATAAAAATCGCTTTCAATACCAAGCTAAATATCAGCATCAAAACAAGTACAACCCCGACAAAACCCAACTCTTCTGCTAACACGGCAAAAACAAAGTCGGTGTGAGCTTCTGGAAGATACGCCAGTTTTTGAATCGAATTACCTAAACCTTGTCCAAACCAATCACCACGACCAAATGCCATCAACGATTGTGTCAGCTGATAACCATCACCAAAAGGGTTCTCCCATGGGTCGAGGAACGATGTCACACGTTTAACACGATACGGCTCTGCAATAATCAAGGTGATGACCACCCCGATCCCTGCCACAACTAAGGCCAGAAAGTGAGTGAGATTCGCCCCAGCAATAAACAGCATCGCAAACAGCGTCACCAGCATTACAATCATGGTACCAAGGTCAGGCTGCAACAACAGCAAACCCGCAAAGGTGATGAACACCATGATCGGTTTCGCAAAACCACCAAAGAAGGTCGTACGCACTTCGTCTTGCTTACGAACCAAATAGCTCGACATGAAGATAAATAGCGATAACTTAGCGACCTCCGCAGGCTGCAAGTTAAATGGACCTAGCGGAATCCAACGTGATGCACCGTTTACTGACTTACCGCCAATTAACACGACGATAAGCATAAAAATAGCGATGCCTAGCAACAGCGAGCTGTACTTCATCCACAGTTTCATCGGTACTTGTAACACGACGATCGCTGCGATTAATGCCACGCCAAGAAAAATCGCATGACGAAACATAAAATGAAATGGCTGATCCGTCAGGCGATAGCTGATTGGAAACGATGCCGATGTCACCATCACTAAGCCAGTTAACATCAATCCAAGCGAAATCCACACTAATTGGCGATCAAAGAGTGCTTGTGGTGCTGGATGGGTAAACCACTGTTTAAGATTCGCGAAAGTGTCTCGCAATGGCATCGTTATGTCTGTTCTCTAAAAAATTACTGAATAAAGATCCGCTAAGCAAATTGCTGAGCCAATGATGCAAACGCATCACCTCGCGCCATAAAATTGCTGAACTGGTCAAAACTGGCGCAAGCGGGAGAGAGCAATACCATATCACCTTGTGACAGTTGTGGCTTGGCCCATTCAATGATTTCTTGCATGGTGTCAAAACGTTTAGCGGCTGGATGCAAAGGCATGAATTTATCACCATCAGCACCAAAGCAGCATAACTGTACATTGAGACGAGCAAGTGCAGGCACTAAATCATTAAAATCAGCACCTTTGCCATCGCCACCAACAAGAAGATAAAGCTTACCTTCTAGATTTAATCCAGATAATGCAGCCAAAGTGCTCGCGACATTGGTCGCTTTTGAGTCATTAACCCATTTAACGCCATGATTATCCGCAACAACTTGGCAACGATGTGTCAAGCCACGGTAAGATTTCATCGCCTCTAGGCCAGCTTGTACATTAACACCTGATTGATACAGCAATGCAATCACTACCAAAGCATTAGCAACATTATGACGGCCGACAATACTTAACTGCTCAATAGGTAAAATACGCTCACCTTGATAAGTCAGGTACTCAACCCCTTCGAATTCACTCACACATGCAGTGGCCGTTTTCATGGTAGAAAACTCGACCAACTCACCCGTCGTTTCGGGGTATGTTTCTTGATCGTCTGCATTAACGATACACGCTTGTGCGTGGTCGAAAATACGCAGCTTAGCCTGACGATAGTCCGCCATGCCTTGATAACGATCCATATGGTCTTCAGATAGGTTTAGGAATGCGGCTGCAATCAATTCTAAACTGGAGGTCGTTTCTAATTGGAAGCTCGAGAGCTCTAACACATACAAATCAGCATCCAGCTCAAGCAGGTCCAAGGCAGGAACGCCAATATTGCCACCTACGCCAACCTTAAGACCCGTTGCCTTTGCCACCACGCCGGTTAAATCCGTTACCGTGCTCTTACCGTTTGAGCCGGTAATCGCAATCACAGGCTTAGTCACTTGCCAAGCAAACAGCTCAATATCACCAACGACTGGAATATTCGCCGCCAAAACTTGTTGAATTTCAGGTGTTGCTAACGCAATGCCCGGGTTCGTCACCACCAAATCAGCCTCTAATAGCCAATCGGTGCGCCAACTTCCCGTGTGCAACGCAACATCTTCAGGTAAATCTTCAGCGCCCGGCGGATTCGCGCGAGTGTCGATCACTTTGACCTGCAATGTCAGCGGTAATCGCTTGAGATGCTTAACAACAGAGAGCCCGGTAATGCCAAGCCCTACTACCACAACTTTTTCAATACCTTGCCAACGTTGCATGGTCATGGTGTTTATTCCCTTAACGTACTTTCAGTGTCGCAAGACCCACAAGTACCAAAACGATCGAAATAATCCAGAAGCGTACAATAACGCGAGGTTCTGGCCAGCCTTTTAATTCATAGTGATGGTGTATCGGCGCCATACGGAAGATGCGCTGGCCGCGCAATTTGTATGAGCCCACTTGAAGAATCACCGACAGGGTTTCCATGACGAATACACCGCCCATGATCACCAATACAAATTCTTGACGCACGAGTACGGCAATAGTGCCTAGTGCACCACCTAACGCTAACGAGCCAACATCACCCATAAATACTTGTGCTGGGTAGGTGTTGAACCATAGGAAGCCAAGACCAGCACCAACAATGGCGGTACACACGACAACTAATTCAGATGCGTATGGTACGTAAGGAATGTGGAGGTAATTGGCAAATTGAATATTACTGGTGGCCCACGCTATCGCGGCAAAACCACTTGCAACCAATACCGTTGGCATAATGGCAAGACCATCGAGACCATCCGTTAGGTTAACGGCATTACTGGTACCAACGATAACAAAATAGGTCAATACGATGTACATCAAACCAAGCTGCGGCATGACTTCTTTAAAGAAAGGCACCACTAGTTGCGTCGCACTGGTATCGTGACCGTGTGCATACAATGCGAATGCGACGATCAACGCGATCACCGATTGCCAGAAGTATTTCCAACGAGCAATAAGACCATCTGTGTTCTTGCGTACTACTTTACGGTAATCGTCAACGAAACCAACCGCACCATAACCACCTAGTACAAAAATAACGGCCCAAACATATGGGTTAGTCAAATCAGACCACAGCAGTACCGTTACAATGATCGCCGCAAGAATCATCACACCACCCATCGTTGGTGTACCACGCTTACTAAAATGCGATTCAGGGCCTTCGTTACGCACCACCTGACCAATTTGCAGCATCTGCAAACGACGAATTAAACGAGGTCCCATCCACAATGAAAGACCTAACGCCGTTAATACACTGACAATGGCACGAAACGATAGGTATTCAAATAAACGGAAAAATGAAAAATATGGCTGTAGCAGCTCGGCAAGCCAAATCATCATAAGAACTTCTCCTTTAAGGCAGTTGCGATCTTACTCATACCAGCGCTATTGGCACCTTTAACCAGTAAAATCTGAGGACCTGTATGAGTCGGCAACTGCTGGACAATAAATTCGATCATGCGGTCGTGTGAATCAAAATGTTGGCCCTGACAAATCTCACTGATCGCTTTTGCATCAGCGCCATAAGTCAGAACGTATTCAAAATTAAATGGGGCTGCATGTTCCCCGACTTGACGGTGAAGTTCAAGGCTTTCGTTGCCTAACTCAGCCATATTCCCCAAAATTAGCCAGCGGGTGCCGCTAAATCCAGCTAAAAGATCCGCAGCCGCCTTCATCGCAGGCACACTTGCGTTGTAACTATCGTCGATAAGTTTTAGGTTTTCAGTGAGTTCAATCACTTCTACCCGCCCTTTCACTTTGGCTAAATGTGCTAAACCCGAGGCAATCATGCCTAAATCAGCGCCTAACTCTACCGCAAGCGCCGTTGCCGCCAACGCATTGGCCACATTGTGTTTACCAATAATTCCGAGCTGAATATTTTGGCTACCGAGCGGAGTATGAAGCGTAAACTGCGCTTCACCAGCGGTATTTAAACTCACATTGTCGGCGTAATAATCTGCACTGGTGTCTTGAGTGGAGAAGGTTTTTACTTGCTTATCTGCCAACGCCGACTGCCAAAACTCACCGCCGTGGCTTTCGAGATTAACAATCGCTACACCACCGGTTTTTAAACCTTGGTAGATTTCACCTTTCGCTTGTTTTACCCCATCAATTGAGCCAAAACCCTCTAGGTGGGCCGCCGCCACGTTATTCACCAACGCAACATCAGGTTCAACCAATGCAGAGGTATAAGCAATTTCACCAATATGGTTAGCGCCTAGCTCAATCACGGCGTAATCATCATCAAGCGTTGAACGGAGCAACGTTAATGGCACACCGATGTCATTATTGAAGTTGCCTGCCGTAAAGAGCACTTGCCCTTTTTGCATCATAATGCTGGCAACCATCTCTTTTACTGTAGTTTTGCCACAGCTGCCAGTGATAGCAACCGTTGGTGTTTGGCACATTTGGTGTACAAACGCGCCGAGTTGGCCTAACGCCACTTTAGTATCGGCAACCACCAATTGTGGAATTGCAACCGCTAATGGACGAGCAACCAAAAGTGCTGACGCACCAGCCTCAACCGCTTGCTCAGCGAAATCATGAGCATCAAAACGCTCACCAACGAGTGCAACGAATAATGAACCCGATTCAATGTTACGAGTATCGGTCGAAACTTGTGTAATCGCGCAATCAGAGCCCACTAGCTCAGCGTCCAATACGTCTGTCAGTTGACTAAGAGTCAATTCAATCATAGTGACAACCCCAATAGTTGCTGCGCGGACTCGCGATCAGAATAATGAATAGTTTGTGTAGCGAGCACTTGGTAATCTTCGTGACCTTTACCCGCCATCAAAATAATGTCTTGCTCGGTGGCGTGATTTAACGCGTATTCTAGGGCACTAAAGCGATCGTGCTGAACAATCGCATTATCAGCAGAAGTCATCCCCGCCAGCATGTCTTGTACAATTTGCGCAGGGTTTTCGCTGCGTGGATTGTCATCTGAAATGATCACATGATCCGCCAAGCGTGCGCCTATCTCTGCCATCATTGGGCGCTTGCCTTTGTCACGATCACCGCCGCAACCAAAAATTGCCCATAGTTTGCCATTACAATGCACGCGTAGCGCTTGCAATGCTTTTTCTAACGCATCTGGCGTGTGTGCATAATCGACCACAACTTTGGCTTTGCCTTTAGCAGCAAATAGCTCCATGCGTCCCAACACTGGAACTAATTGTGGTGCGACTTCGAGTAGTAATTGTTTGTCAAAACCCAGGCTTAATAGCGTGGTCAACGCCAACATAACGTTGGAAGCATTAAACTCACCGATTAACGACACCTGCAATTGACCAGCACCAAACATGCCATCAAATGCGATATCGATGCCCTGTTCGGAGTATTCAACCTTGTTTGCCCACACACCATTGGTGCGAGTTTGTGGTTTTAAAGAAACCGCGATTGCCGACTCTAAACGCTCAATCCATTCAGCGCCGACTTGATCATCCACATTGATGATCGCTCGTTGGCAGTTGTGTTGCTCGAATAGCGAGAATTTAGCACGTGCGTACTCTTCCATCGTACCGTGATAATCCAAATGATCACGACTGAGGTTGGTAAATACGCCGGCAACAAAAGGCAGAGCCTTAACTCGCCCTTGCACTAGACCATGAGAAGAAACCTCAAGCGCCGTGTATTGCGCACCTTGTGCTGCGAGATCAGCAATAGTGTGCTGAACTTCTATCGCATTACCTGTGGTATTCGCTGCTGGCTGCAGATCAGTAAGAAAACCGTTGCCTGTCGTGCCCATGACTGCCGCTCGCTGGCCGATCAACTCTAGCCATTGCGCGATTAGTTGGGTGATGGTGGTTTTACCATTAGTGCCTGTTACGCCGATCAACTGGTTATTGTGGTGTGCATACAGTCTGCCCGCCAAGGATGAAAGAATGTTTGCAAGATCATCGAGATAGATAATCGCAACACCACTATCCATTTCTAAACTGCCGTGAACTTTTTGCTCACAAGCTTCTGCAATAACCAGATTGGCCCCTTGAGCGATTGCCGATGAGATAAACTTGCGTCCATCGACCGCGTGGCCGTTAATCGCGACAAAAGTCACACCAGTCGCTACACGGCGACTGTCTAACTCAAGTTGAGTAATGGAGGTTTGCGCATATGGCGATTCCAAATTGAGCCATGGCGCAAGAAGTTGTTTCACTGTGAGGCTTGACGACATTAATAAGGTCTCACTCTATTCCTGCTTAAATTTGTTTTCATCAGGGGCAATATTCAGAATCTGAAGCGTCCCTTTCATGATCTCTGCAAATACGGGCCCGGCAACCGAACCACCGTAGTAGTTATCACCTTGCGGTTCATTGACTACAACGACTAAAGCAACGCGGGGATCACTGGCAGGCGCGACACCGGCTGTATAGGCAAAATATTCGTCGCCATAACCACCAGCAATGGCTTTACGTGAAGTACCCGTTTTTGCTGCTACTCGGTAACCAGGTACCGCGGCTTTCGTCGCCGTACCGCCTTTTTGCGTCACGGTTTCCAGCATCGCGAGCACCATACGTGCGTATTTTTCATCAAACACTTGGCGAGACAGATCTTGCTGATTACTTTCGATCAAATGTACCGGTTGATATTTACCGTAATTACCAAGCGTGGCGTAGGCATGCGCCAACTGCAAAGGCGTAATGGTCAAACCATAGCCAAAAGCGAGAGTGGCAATTTCAAATTGCGACCAACGACGACGGTTCGGGAAAATACCCTCAGTCTCACCAATCAAACTCATACCGGAAGTTTGGCCAAAACCCACCGCGCTATACATGCTAAGCAAATCATCAAGTGGCATCTTCAGCGCAAGTTTGGCGACACCGATATTACTGGATTTTTTCAAAATGGTGGTTAAGTCAGCCTTGCCCACTTTAGACGTATCACGAACGCGACTGCCGCCGATTTGCATGATGCCGTTACCGGTATCAATCACCGTATCTTTATTCGCTACGCCGTCTTGAAGCGCTGCCAGAACGACAAATGGTTTCACCGTTGAGCCGGGCTCAAAAGCATCGGTGATCACACGGTTGCGCATTTTTGCCGATTGCAAATCAGCACGGTTATTTGGGTTATAGGACGGTGCATTCACCATCGCTAATACGGCGCCAGTTTTTACATCCAACACAACAGCAGAACCAGAAGTCGCACGATAGTCAGCCACAGCTTGCTTAATTGCTCGATAGGCAATGGCTTGTAAACGTTGGTCAACCGTCAATACTAACGCTTTGCCTTCCTCACGCTCTTGCAGCGAGATATTTTCAACCACGCGTCCATAACGGTCTTTACGAATCACGCGCTTACCTGATTCCCCAGCTAGCTCACTATTAAATGTGCGCTCAACACCTTCTAGACCGTTGCCATCAATCCCTGTCACCCCAACTAAATGGGCACTCACTTCACCTGCTGGATAGTAACGTCGAGATTCTTGTTTCAAACCGATACCAGCAAGCTTAAGTTCGCGAATATAGTTCGCCATAGCCGGGCTTACTTGGCGTTGTAGATAGATAAAACGACGAGATTTATTCTTTTTGATTTTCGCAATCATCTCTTGACGATCAAGGCCAAGTACATCGGCCAGCGCATGCCAACGGTCAATATCCCCCAGCCCCTCATCTTGTTTAAAGATGGTTGCAGGATCGGCCCATACCGCTTCTACCGGTACACTAACGGCTAGAGGTTCACCATTGCGATCTGAGATAATTCCGCGCGCAGAATAAAGCGTTTGTGCGCGAATCGAGCGCATGTCACCTTGCTTGATTAAATTATCTGGTTCGATGATTTGCAGATAACCAATACGCGCAACGAGTGCTGCAAATATGGCAAATACAAACAGAAGGACTAAATAGAATCGCCAACGAATCAGCTGTGGCGGTTCAACAGCCACGGCTTCTTTGGCAGGTTTTGAGGTAGGTTTCGGAGCTGATTTACTTTTTTTACTCAGTTTCATGGTAAATCAATCACCACTTCTTTATCTGAATCTGGACGCTTCATATCCAACTCTTGCTTAGCGATTGACTGAACACGGCTATGTTCTGCCAGAGCGGTTTCTTCAAGCAATAAATTTCGCCATTCATCATCAAGACGCTCACGCTCCGTTAGCGCGTGATCTTTTTCGGTAATAGCGGAGCGAGTCTGATGGGTAGTAAAAACCACCGCCATTGCACTGGCAAAAATTAGCACAAGTAGAATTAAAGAACCGCGTCCCACGGTGATTAAATCTAAGCCTATAATTTTGGCAAGGTTCGGGGTGGTTTTATTCATAATAACTTACAGCTTTTCTGCGATACGTAGAACCGAACTGCGTGAACGAGCGTTATACTCGATCTCTTCTTTGCTTGGCTTAATCGCTTTACCCACAGCTTTTAGATTGGCACTACCCAGTGCTGCAATTTGCTCTTGAGTCAGAGGAATACCGTGCGGCACTTCAGGGCCTTTGCTCTCTTTACGAATAAAGCGTTTTACCATGCGATCTTCTAGTGAATGGAAGCTGATCACAGATAAACGACCTTCTGGAGCAAGAATACTTGCAGCACCTTTCAATGCGGTATCAATCTCTTCAAGTTCACTGTTGATGTAAATACGGAAAGCTTGGAATGCACGTGTTGCAGGGTGTTTTTTCTCTTTAAAACTCTTTGGTGCCGCATCCGAAATCAATTTCGCCAATTGACCCGTGCGAGTCAGTGGTTCGTTCTCTTCATTTTCACGGTAGGCCACAATCGCTTTCGCAATACGACGCGCATGCTTATCTTCACCGAACTCGCGAATAACCCATGTAATATCGTCAAGGTCAGCTTCCATTAGCCATTGTGAAACTGGAATACCTGAAGTTGGGTCCATACGCATATCCAACGGGCCATCTTTCATAAAGCTAAAGCCGCGCTCTGCATCGTCCAATTGAGGTGATGACACGCCCAAATCGAATAGCACACCGTCTACTTTGCCCACTAAATCGTAGCGCTCTGCGTACGTTGCGATACCTGAAAATGGGCCATGCACGATAGTAAAACGAGGATCATCAATCTTCTTCGCTTCTTCGATTGCTTGCGGATCACGATCGATACTAAATAGACGACCGTTTTCACCTAGTTTCGATAAGATTGTGCGGCTATGGCCACCACGACCAAATGTACCATCAATGTATGTACCATCAGGTTTGATGGCCAATCCATCGATTGATTCATTTAGTAATACAGATATGTGTTTAAATGCTTCTGTCATAGTTATCTCATCTAGCTAGCGTATGCATACACGCTCACTCTCAGTGTACTGATTTCATCACGTATCGCCACCTTCACAGGCAGACATCACGTGATATTGCGCTAAGTTTATTGCTTACGGAATAATTTTCGTCAATAAAAAGCAAAAAACCACTTCGCGTGGGCATATAAATAGGGAATTCGAAGCGCATTTCGTTACCGAAGTAAAACCGTGCATTTCGAGCGGCGAGGAGGTTACCATACTCACCATAAATCGGGAAATGTTCGCATTGGGAAATTGAACAAGAAAAAGCCGCCTAGCGTTCCGGCGGCAAAGGTGCAGGAGAATTCATACCACATGACTCACTGCATTTGAGCGCGAGACTGGGGGCAGTGCACACGCTCTTCGCTATATACACCTGTTTAGTGTAGTACCGATTACTTAATCTGGAGCTAAACTTTAGTTAATGAATCAATAAATGAGACATTCAGTCAGAAAATATTTCACGCTCACTTTATGGCGTTTGATTTCCTATTAAAATCAATAGCCAACACAAAAGCACACGGTTTGAATCGCGGTTTTACTTTTTCAAACTCCCAAGATCACAAAAGCCCCGCATTACTGCGAGGCCTTGTGAATCCTATTGGATTGGAGCCGACATATAAGCCGGGTTCTGTTCCGCTTGCGCGGCGGTAGCCATTCGTCTAGGCCAGCAATCGCTCACTGGCTCGAGCAACCTACCCGCCTCCTTACGCGAGCAACGCAATGTGGAGGCCTATTTGGTCTTGCTCCGGGTGGAGTTTACCCTGCAACGAACTGTTGCCAGTCGTCCGGTGCGCTCTTACCGCACCCTTTCACCCTTACCTGATCCCTTGCGGGCCATCGGCGGTCTTCTCTCTGCTGCACTTGTCGTAGGCTTGCGCCCCCCAGGCGTTACCTGGCACCCTGCTCTATGGAGCCCGGACTTTCCTCCCCTTTGTCAGTCTCCCGAAGGACGTCAACGTCAGTCTCCCAAAGGACTTCAACGTCAGTCTCCCGAAGGACATCAACAAAGCAGCGACTACCCAGTCAACTCCGAGGGCGGATTGTATAGAGTTAGCCCCTCCCTGTCTAGCAAGATCACAAATATGGGGCCATGCGCAGTTTATTTGACTAGAAAATGGACGACACCCTAATAGAATTGAGACCTTAAAGGGTGTTTTTTTGAGGAATACAATTTTGTCGATACTATTCGCGGACATAAAAAAGGAGAAGCGAGCGGCTTTCGATCTCGATTCCCCTACTTTTTAAGATCTTATACTAAGCGTGGCTTAGTTAAGATTCTCTAAACCCCACTTATACAGTGCATTCTTTTTCAGATTGTAGATTTCTGCTGCCAACGCTGCCGCTTTTTTCAGAGGTAACTCTTTGGTCAAAATGGCGAGTGAACGCAACGCTTCATCCGGTAAAGAGTCGTCGGCGACTTCACGATGACCATGCACGAGTAGCACCATTTCACCGCGTTGTTGGTTGTCATCCGCTTTAACCCACTCCACTAATTCGCCCAATGGCAAACCTTGGAAGGTTTCAAACGTTTTAGTTAATTCTCGCGCTAGGACCACTTCACGATCTGGACCAAGAATTTCCAGCATGTCATCTAATGAGTCTAAAATACGATGAGGTGACTCATAAAAGATACAAGTGCGTTCTACTTTTGAAATTTCCAGCAACTTATCTTTTCTTGCTTTGCTCTTTGGTGGTAAAAAACCTTCGAAGCTAAAGCGATCTGATGGCAGACCTGATGCACTCAGTGCGGTAATAACGGCACAAGCACCAGGAAGTGGAACAACTTTTACTCCCGCCTGACGACATTGTGAGACAAGATGGTACCCTGGATCACTGATAAGTGGTGTGCCAGCATCTGACACTAATGCGATAGATTGACCCGAGAGTAATTTTTCGACCAAAACTTGTGCTTTTTGTTGCTCATTATGATCATGCAGTGGAAAGGTTTTGGTCGAAATATTAAAGTGAGCTAATAGCTTACCAGTATGACGTGTATCTTCTGCCGCAATTAGATCCACACTGTTTAGCACTTCGATGGCACGTTGGGTAATATCACCTAAATTGCCAATTGGAGTCGGTACAATAAAGAGAGTTGGGATCGGTGCAGGTAAGGTTTTGTTATCTGTCATTTGTTTAGCATCACTTCAACGATTAATATAGACACAATCATATACGGAATTTACGAAGAACTCATGGCCATGAATAACCACAAGCGATTAAGTGTACCACGCTTACTGACTCCTGTAGCCCTTGCAGTGGTGTTAAGTGCGTGTTCGACGACTTCATCGACACCAACATCGGTTGATATTACGCAAGAACCGACTCAATCGGTGACGAATTATTTGGTACGCGCAGACAGCAGTGAAGGCAGCTTACAAAGTGATTGGCTCATCATGGCGCTCAAAGCCGCGGTTGAAACCAACGATACTTATCAAGCAGAGTTGCTGATTACCCGCCTATCGCGCCAACCACTGACTGGTATGCAGCAAGCTGAATGGCAGCTCGCTCGCGCTCAATTGTTGTTTAACAACAAACAATATGAAGAAGCGATCAAAGAACTCAATTTCCGCCCAACTTGGCGTCTCGCCAATGAGCAGTGGCGAGACTACTATCAATTGCGAGCGGATATTTTTGCTCAGCAACGAATGTACTTCTCAGCGGCACGTGAATTGTCTTTGCTATCAAATTATTCAGACCAGAGTGAACAAGCTGAACTGTCTCAGTACATTTGGGAAAACTTAACCCAATACTCAGCGGATGAAATCACTCGTTTCACCGTCGCACCAAACGAAGAAGTATTTGATGGATGGGTTCAACTGGCGATCTATCAAGCAAATTTGGCGAATAATATTCCGCAATTAAAAAATACGCTTGAGCAATGGTTAGCTGAGAATCCAACTCACCCTGCTGCACTGTATACACCAAAATCGATTCAAGATGTATTAGCGCTGCAAATCGTCAAACCAACCAATACCGCACTGCTTCTACCTCTTTCTGGTAAGTTTGCTAAACAAGCGCAGTTAATTCGCGACGGCTTCATTCTGCAAATGATGAATGATACTCAGCGCGATCCAAATGCAACACTAACCGTGATTGACACCAACATCACGGATCCTGCAGCTATGAAACAAACCTTTATCGACAAAAACATCGATTTTGTCGTAGGTCCACTGATCAAAGACAACATTGAACGTATCAGTAATGCGTTAAATGATCATGGCAACCCAATTCCTATGCTGGCGCTCAATATCCCTGATGAGATTCAGCCAGGGACCGGTATTTGCTATTTGGCACTATCGCCAGAGCAAGAAGTGGCACAAGCAGCTAAACACCTCTATAACCAAGGTTACCGTTATCCACTAGTGCTGGCACCAAAAGGCAGTTTTGGCCAACGTGTCGTCGAGGCATTTAACCAAGAGTGGGATAAATACAGCGACAATAAAGTTGCGGTTAATCTGTTTGCAGATAAGCGTCAATTGCAACGCAATATCAACGAAGCACTTGGTTTACAGAAAAGCCAGCAGCATATCGCTCAAATGGAATCACTGCTAGGTATCCAACTAGAAAGTCAGCCACGCAGCCGTCGAGATATCGATGCTGTTTACATCGTAGCAACCAGTGGTGAACTCACTCTGATCAAGCCATTTATTGAAGTAGCAATCAATCCAGATACTACACCACCAAAACTGTTTTCAAATTCACGTAGTAACAGCAGTCGTCAACAATATGAAGATTTGACTGGTGTGACTTACAGCGATATTCCGTTGCTGATACAACCAAGTGAAACCATTGAAGGACAGATGGATCAACTTTGGCCAAAAGGCTCAAATGCAGAGAAAAGACTACAAGCACTTGGTATGGATGCTTACCTACTGATCGAACAATTACCACAAATGAAAGTGGTGTCAGGAGCGACAGTTCAAGGTAACACGGGAGTGTTAAGTCTCGACGATAATTGCGTCGTACAGCGCGAAATTAGTTGGGCAGAGCATGGCGCTGCTAAGCAAGCTAACTAAGGGCTTATTCTTTGAATCAGAAGCGGAGAAATACCTCTCCGCTTTTGATTTACAGCCCATCGAAAAAAATTTTCGCACCAAAGTTGGTGAGATAGACCTCATCATGCGCGACAAGCAAACTATCGTGTTTGTTGAAGTGCGCTATCGCAACAATCAAACCTATGGACATGCAGCTGAAACTGTCACTTATGTCAAGCAACAACGTATTGTTAAGGCGGCCAATGTTTGGCTGTTAAAACAGGGCATGTCGATTTATTCAACGGATATTCGTTTTGACCTAATCGCTATTCATCGAAACGGCGAACAAGTAGAATGGATAAAAAATGCAATTACGCAAGGATAACTGATGCTCGATAGCATTAAAGAGAGCTTCACAGAAAGCATTCAAATCCAAATCGCGGCAGCTGAAGCGTTGCCGGATGCGATTACTCACGCAGCACAAGCAATGGTTTCCAGCCTGCTAAACGGCAATAAGATTCTTTGCTGTGGTAATGGTGGTTCTTCATCCAATGCCCAGCAATTTGTCTCTTGCTTACTTAACCGTTTTGAAACCGAGCGCCCTAGCCTTCCTGCAATGGCATTGACTGCGGACAACACGACATTAACGGCGGTAGCAAACGACTACCACTACGAGCAGATCTTCTCAAAACAGGTTCGAGCATTTGGCCAACCTGGTGATATTCTGTTAGCCATTTCAACCAGTGGTAACAGCAAGAACATCATCAAAGCAATGGAAGCAGCTGTAACTCGTGATATGACAATCATCGCACTGACAGGGAAAGATGGCGGTGAAATGGCAGGACTATTAGGCGAGCACGATGTCGAAATTCGTATTCCGTCTCACAGAACTGCGAGAATACATGAGGTTCATATGGTGACCTTACACTGCTTATGTGATTTGATAGACCAAGTGTTATTCCCAGCTCACGAAGAATAGTCAGATGAAACTTGTTAAAGCTCTATTTGTTTGCTTGATTCTACTCGCCAACACAGGATGCGTTGGGTTGTTTGTTGCCGGTGCCGCGACTACGGTCAATATCGTTACCGATACTCGAACAACCAAAGAAATTTGGAACGACAACAATATCGAATTTGAAGTCGCAGGCTTAACCAACAAAGCACCTTACCAAGGCAACATGCGCGTCAACGCCAGTTCCTATCGAGGTATAGTGGTTTTAATGGGGCAGTCTAACAATGAGCAATTACTCAATCAATTTGAGCAACAAGCTCGCAAAGTACCTGGTGTACAAACGATTCATAATCAAGTACGAATCAAACAACCACTATCTCTCGGTGAAATCAGCCACGATAGCTGGATAACCACCAAAGTAAAATCTGCACTGGTGACAGATGATGACTTAGCCGGCGTAAAAATTTCAGTGATCACTGAAGATCGTGAAGTCTTTTTACTCGGTTACGTATCACGTGAACATGGCCACAAAGCCGCCGAAATCGCTCGCAACATCTCGGGTGTGAAGCAAGTGATCAAAGCTTTTCAATATGGTGATTAATCAGATTATTGAAGGCTAACTTACCGACAACAAAAAAGCAGCGTTTCGACGCTGCTTTTTATTGGTGTCTTGCTCGTGATTATTTCACGACGCGCAAACTTGGACGACCTTTTGGTCTTGGTGGCTCATCATCAGGGAATGAAGACTCTTCTTGAAGCGCTTCTTCTGCCAATGCTAAACCTGGTGCTTCATCAGACTCTTCCAACCATTCGTCTTCAGAATCATCAAACACATCCATGTACGCCTCTTCAGGATCGAACATAGTGCCAGCACCGTTCTCACGAGCGTAGATAGCTTGCACTGCGTATAGAGGCACCACCACAATATGTGGACGACCACTAAAACGAGCATTGAACGTGATTTCATCATCGCCCAGCTGCAAGTTACCTACTGCGCGCGGTGCTACGTTAAGGATAATTTGTCCATCTTGAACAAATTCCTGAGGTACACGAACACCAGGCAACGTCGCCGCCACAACCAAATGCGGCGTTAAATCATTGTCCACCAGCCACTCATAAAATGCGCGCAGCAAATATGGGCGGCGTGGGGTCATACTAGAAATGTCCATGCTCAAAAATTAACGAACTAGACGCATTTCACGTTCAGCTTCAGTTAGCGAAGCTAAGAATGAATCACGTTCAAATACGCGGTTCATGTACACTTTTAGCTCTTTAGAGCCAGGGCCTACTAGATCGATACCTAGTTGAGGTAAACGCCATAGAAGCGGAGCTAGGTAACAGTCAATTAGGCTGAACTCTTCGCTCATGAAGTATTCAAACTCAGCAAAAACAGGACCCAGAGTTAATAGGTCGTTGCGTAGCTTGTTGCGCGCAGCATCTGACTCTTCAGCAGTACCATTTACCACTTTCTCTGCTAGTGAGTACCAGTTCTTTTCGATACGGTAGATCATTAGACGACTGTTACCACGAGCAACTGGGTAAACAGGCATTAGAGGTGGATGAGGGAAACGCTCATCTAGGTACTCCATGATGATTTTTGAGTCATATAGAGCAAGCTCGCGATCAACTAGAGTTGGAACAGTTTTGTATGGGTTTAACTCAATCAATTCCGCAGGCAAGTTTGCTTCATCAACTAGCTCAACCTCAACGCTTACGCCCTTTTCAGCGAGCACGATTCGAACCTGATGGCTATACATATCAGATGCACTTGAAAATAGAGTCATCACAGAACGTTTATTGGCAGCTACAGCCATGGAGCCCTCCAGCACACTTACAGAAATAAAAAACAATGGAGGCTAAGCCTCCATTGTAAACAGTCAAATATGGTAATTAGCACGCCATGATAGCACAATTAATGCACATCACGCCAATACTCTTTCTTGAGTAGCACCACCACAATGGTAAAGATCACAAGGAAACCCATTACCCACCAACCTAACGTGTGGCGTTCAAGTTTCACAGGATCCCCCGAGTACTCAAGGAAGTTAACCAAATCTCGTACGGCTTGATCATACTCTTCTGAGTTTAGCTCACCTGAGCCATCTGTCTCGATACCAACAACAACTTCCACTTCTTCACCGTCAACCACTTTCGTGCCCATCACTGGCATTGGAATACCTTGTAACTCTTCGAGTACATGTGGCATACCGACGCTAGGAAACACAACGTTGTTAACACCAAATGGGCGAGCAGGATCTTCATAGAAAGAGCGTAAATACGTGTAGAGCCAATCTGTACCACGTACACGTGCAACCAAAGTTAAATCCGGAGCTGGGCCACCAAACCATTTAGCAGCTTGCTTCTCTGGCATCGCGTTTTCCATCAAATCCCCTACCTTAGCCGTCGGGTCAAAGATGAGGTTCTCTTTCATTAGATCAATCGGAATACCGATATCACGCGCAACACGTTCATAACGCTGGTATTGCGCAGAATGACAACCAAAACAATAGTTCATAAATAGCTTGGCACCATTTTGCAATGACGCTTGATCGGACAGATCGTTATTCGCCTTATCTAACGGTACATTTGCTCCCGCTGCCAGTGCTAACGATGGCAACATTGCAAACAAAACTAAAATCCACTTTTTCATTTGAATGTCACCCTCTCTGGTAATGGTTTCGTCGCCTCGTTCTTACTATAGAAATACAGCAGTACAAAGAACATGAAGTAACCTAAGCTAAAAATCTGCGCCAATAGTGTGTATAACGGGGTTGCAGGTAGCGCACCCAAAATACCCAACGCAATAAAGCTGATGGTGAATTGAATAATGTTGAACAAGTGGAACTTGCTGCGGTAACGGTAAGAGCGAACTTTACAACGGTCTAGCCAAGGCAGAACAAATAGCACTGCAATTGACGCGCCCATGGCAATAACACCCAGTAGCTTGTCTGGAACAGCACGTAAGATTGCATAGAACGGCGTGAAGTACCAAACTGGTGCAATGTGTTCTGGCGTCTTAAGTGGGTTTGCCGCTTCAAAGTTAGGTGGTTCTAAGAAATAGCCCCCCATCTCTGGGTTAAAGAACAGCACGTAACAGAACAAGAACAAGAAGCCAGCAACACCGACTAAATCTTTCACCGTGCCATATGGATGGAACGGGATAGAATCGATAATGTCGTATTTCTTCGAATAGTAGTCGTGGAACTTGAATTGTGTTTGATAATCTTCGCCCATCGAGCCTTTAGGTAGCTTGGTCTCGATCCCATCCGGGTTGTTTGATCCCACTTCGTGCAGTGCCAAAACGTGCAATACGATAAGCAGCAATAACACGATAGGCAGCGCAATCACGTGAAGAGCAAAGAAACGGTTTAGCGTTGCGCCTGAAATAACGTAGTCACCACGAATCCAAAGGGTTAGGTCATCGCCAATCACCGGAATGGCACCAAATAGCGAGATGATTACCTGTGCCCCCCAGTAAGACATTTGCCCCCATGGAAGTAGGTAACCCATAAATGCTTCGGCCATCAACACCAAGAAGATAAGCATGCCAAATACCCACAGTAGCTCACGTGGTTTCTGGTATGAGCCGTAAATCAGACCGCGAAACATATGCAGATAAATAACAACGAAGAATGCCGATGCGCCGGTTGAGTGCATATAACGCAACAACCACCCATACTCCACATCACGCATGATATATTCAATTGAAGCAAAAGCCCCGTCTCCAGAAGGGACATAGTTCATGGTTAACCAAATGCCCGTTAGGATTTGGTTAACCAGCACCAGCATTGCCAACGAACCAAACAGATACCAAAAGTTGAAGTTCTTTGGCATTGGATATTCAGATAGGTGCTTTTTATACGCATTCATTGCGGGTAAGCGTTTTTCTACCCAATCAAGTAGAGCTTGCATTATGCCTCCCCTTCTTCGTCAACACCGATAATGATCTTGGCGTCACTCAAGTACATATGCTTTGGAACAACCAAGTTTAATGGTGCCGGAACGCCAGAAAATACGCGTCCAGCCATATCGAATTTTGAACCGTGACAAGGGCAGAAGAAGCCAGATTTCACACCTTGAACCTGCTCACTAAAACTGTCTGGCAAATAAGTAGGAGAGCAACCAAGGTGGGTACAAATGCCAACGGCAACAAAGTATTCTGGTTTGATAGAACGGAAAGCATTTTGCGCATAGGCAGGTTGTTGTGCTTCTCCGGAGGAAGGATCACGAAGTTGACCGTCAAGTTCATTTAATGTGTCGACAACCGTTTGAGCTCGACGAACGACCCACACTGGCTTTCCTCGCCACTCGACACGCACCATTTGCCCCTTCCAGTTTACTAATATCAACTTCAACTGGGGCACCTGCTGCTTTCGCTTTTTCACTTGGGTTCCAAGATTTAATAAAAGGCACGGCAACCGCTGCAGCTCCTAAACCACCGACAACTGCTGTTGTTGCGGTTAAGAAGCGTCTACGACCGTTATTTAAAGGCGCATTGCTCATCCAAACATTCTCCCATTCGCTCCTTATGGATTGCTGTATTCCCTACCAAGAGCATGGCTAACAAATTGACTATTGTTGTATTTATTTGAGGTCAAATGATAAATAAACCCTACTTTTAACAAGGTAAAGCTACTTTTGCAACATTTATGAATACAAACGCTAAAGTCGTCACAAAAGTAGAACATTGAGAATTTGAAGGATTTTTGTGGGGAAGAAGGTGAAATGAGTTTTAGAACGCAGAAAAACAAAAAGCCTGGCATAAGCCAGGCTTTTGAAGCCACATCCCAGTAAAACTGGAAGCGAATCTTTGTAAAAAGATTAACGCTTAGAGAACTGTGGACGACGACGTGCTTTACGTAGACCAACTTTCTTACGTTCAACGCAACGAGCGTCACGAGTAACGTAACCAGCTGCACGTAGAGCAGGACGGAAAGACTCATCGTATTCCATTAGAGCACGTGTGATACCGTGACGGATCGCACCAGCTTGACCAGAAATACCGCCACCTTTAACAGTAACGTATAGGTCTAGTTTCTCAGTTAGTTCAACTAGCTCAAGAGGTTGTTTAACAACCATGCGAGAAGTTGGACGACCAAAGTACTCATCAAGGCTACGCTTGTTGATTACGATGTTGCCGCTGCCTGGTTTAATGAAAACACGTGCAGCTGAGCTTTTGCGACGGCCAGTGCCGTAGTATTGATTCTCTGCCATTTTCGAAATCCCCGATTAGATGTCTAGTACTTGTGGTTGTTGAGCAGCATGGTTGTGCTCAGCGCCAGCGTAAACTTTTAGCTTACGGTACATAGCACGGCCTAGAGGACCACGTGGAAGCATACCTTTAACCGCTAGTTCAAGAACCATTTCTGGTTTACGATCGATCAGCTTTTCAAAAGTGATAGATTTTAGACCACCAGGGAACTCAGAGTGACGGTAGTACACTTTGTTCTTAGCTTTGTTACCAGTTACAGCAACTTTTTCCGCATTGATAACGATGATGTAGTCACCAGCGTCACAGTGTGGAGTGTATTCAGCTTTGTGTTTGCCACGTAGGCGAGATGCAATTTCACTTGCTAGACGGCCAAGAGTTTTACCTTCAGCGTCTACAACGTACCAGTCGCGTTTTACAGTTTCTGGTTTAGCAACGAAAGTTTTCATGCTAATAATAACCCGTTAATTTAAATTTAAACTTTTACAGGAGTACCCGCGTACTCCCACACTGTCTAAGAGCCCAGTCATCACCCCTTCGAGCGGTTGGCACTCTCGACCCAATTTCGAATAACTTCGATATTTGGTCTGCAGTAACGGTGGGTCGCAGGATTATAGAGAAGTGAGCTGAAAAAATCATCTCTTTTTTTTAATAAAGATCCCACTTTTTGCATCAACAAAGAAATTTCTGTTTACTTAGGCCAAATGCTCTAGTGCTAGATAGTCATGGCTTTGCATCTCAGTTAAACGCGATACACAACGCTTAAATTCAAACTCCAATTGCCCATCCATATATAAAGCACTAAGTTCCACTTCAGCGGAAATAATCAGCTTTACATGGCGTTCATAAAACTCATCCACCAGCGCAATAAAACGCCTTGCCGCATCATCATTGTTGCGATTCATCTGTATCACGTTGGCGAGCAACACGGTATGGTAGATGCGCGATAATTCGATGTAATCATTTTGGCTACGTGGCGTTTGGCAAAGTTGAGCAAAAGTAGCATGCAACACGCCATCGGCAGCTTGTTCCACTTCCAATTGGCGATGGTTAATCTCAATCCGCTTTACGGTCAACTTCCCTTCCCCCACCAACTGTTGATAATAACGCTGCATATTGGCATCGGCGACATTATCAAGCGGATAGTGGTAAATCTCCGCTTGTTCTAAAGCACGCAGTCGATAATCGATGCCACTATCGACATTCATCACCAAACAGTGTTTCTCAATCAACGCTATTGCAGGCAGAAATCGCGCACGTTGCAATCCGTTACGATAGAGCTCCTTAGGTGGAATATTAGAAGTGGCGACGAGAATTACTTGGCGCTCAAACAGAGCTTGGAAGAGCGTCCCAAGAATCATCGCATCGGTGATATCAGACACAAAAAATTCATCAAAACAAATGATGTCTGCTTCGGCTTTAAATTTATCCGCCACAACATCAAGCGGATTGGCTTCCGCTTTCATCCCATTAAGTTCATCATGCACCCGTAACATAAAGCGGTGAAAATGCACCCGCATTTTTTTGGCTGTTGGCAAAGACTCAAAAAAGGTGTCCATCAAATAGGTTTTCCCCCGACCAACGCCTCCCCAAAAATAGAGTCCCTTGGGTGCCTCGGGTAATTGCGGCTGCATTCCCAATAGACGTTTCCACTTTGGCAACACCTCAACCGGCGTATGTTGATACTCAATCAACTGATGATAAAGATTATCCAAAGCGTCAACCGCTTTATGTTGAGCTTCATCCGGCTGGAAATTATGCCGCTTTATATCCGCTTGATATTTTTCTATTGGGGTCATGGGCTAAACCTTTACTTTGTTATTGCGTCTGAATATCCGGCGACACCCAATCATTGTCGTTGAAACTCGCACATCGAAGTGACTTGGGTATACTCTCTTCTATACTAGTTTTTGCTTAGTTTCGCTGGGTTTGGTCACACGCATTTTTCTTTATTGGTTTTATTACTCATAGTACCATGTGACTTGAACATGTGTAACCATTTGGTAAACAACATGTAAAACAAATAATAAGGAGCATTTATGCCTTGGATTTATGCAATTGTTGGTCTAGTTGCTGGCGCAGTGATTGGATTCATTATCTCTCGCCTGACAGCCCCAAATTACAAACAACAAAAAAATCTTCACAAAGATTTGGAAACCGCTAAGTTTCAGCTTGAACAACAAAAACAAGAACTCACTGATCACTTTGCTCAATCAGCGGAAATGCTGGACTCATTGGGCAAAGAGTACACCAAGCTATATCAACATATGGCGAAGACATCTGCTGATCTTCTTCCAAATATGCCGGAACAAGACAACCCATTTGCACAAAAAGTAGCAGAGCAGAATGCTGCCTCAAATGCAGATGAATCACTAGAAGATGCACCAAAAGATTACGCAAATGGTGCTACTGGCCTTCTGCGTGAAGAGAAAAAAGAGTACTTGAAATCACCTAACGAAGCGTCTGAAAAAAAAGCTTCTTAAGCAATTAAATTCATTTAAAACTGAACTTCAGTTCTTTTTTCGAGTCATATCTCCCATAAGTAATGATTGAGCCAACCCGCATAGGTTGGCTCTTGCTTGGTCTTCACTTTATAGGAGCTATTCGATGAAAAAGCCTTTGCTTGCCTTAACCGTATTATCTCTAAGCTTAAGTTCGATCATCACCCCTCTACATGCCTATGCGGCATTACCTGTCTCTATTGATGGCGAACAGCTACCAAGTCTCGCCCCAATGCTAGAAAGAGTCACACCATCAGTAGTGAGCATTGACGTTGAAGGCACTCACGTTGCACAACAGCGTATTCCTGATCAATTCCGTTTCTTTTTTGGCCCAGACTTCCCGACAGAGCAGTTGCAAGAGCGACCATTTAGAGGATTAGGCTCAGGCGTTATCATTGATGCCAAGCAAGGCTTAGTCGTGACCAACTTTCACGTCATCAAAGGCGCAGAGAAAATTCGTGTCAAACTTGATGATGGCCGAGAATACGATGCAGAGTTAATCGGTGGCGATGAAATGTCCGACATTGCGCTACTAAAACTTGAAGAAGCCAAGAATCTTACCCAAATTGCGATTGCGGATTCAGATCAACTACGCGTGGGTGACTTTACCGTTGCCATTGGTAACCCATTTGGCCTTGGTCAAACCGTGACTTCGGCATTGTGTCAGCACTGGGGCGCAGTGGTTTAAACCTACAAAACTTTGAAAACTTTATTCAAACTGATGCGGCCATTAACAGCGGTAACTCTGGCGGCGCGCTGGTGAACCTCAATGGTGAGTTAATTGGTATTAACACCGCGATTGTTGGGCCTAACGGCGGCAACGTAGGGATCGGATTTGCCATTCCAGCGAACATGATGAAAAACCTCACCGAGCAAATCCTGGAATTTGGTGAAGTAAAACGTGGCCTGCTAGGTATTCAAAGTAGTGAATTCACCTCAGAGCTTGCTGAAGCTATGGGGTATGAATCAAATAAAGGCGCTTTTGTTAGCCAAGTCGTTCCTGATAGTGCGGCTGAGAAAGCCGGCTTACAAGCCGGTGATGTGATTATCTCCGTCAATGATAAAGCGATTGGTTCATTCCACGAATTACGTGCGAAAATCGGCACACTTGGCGCAGGCAAAAAAGTGAAACTCGGTGTGATTCGTGACGGCAAAGAGAAAACCTTTAACGTAGTGTTAGATGAATTGACCAGCGTAAAAACAACGGCAGATAAGCTTCATCAAGGTCTCGCAGGTGCGGAGCTAACCAACACCAATGCCAGCGATAAAATCCAAGGGGTGAAAGTCTCAGCGGTAGAAAAAGGCTCTCCAGCAGAAAGCTACCAGCTATTGCCAGAAGACATCATTATTGGTGTTAACCGTAAACGTGTGAAAAATCTCGCTGAATTTAAATCAGTGGTCGAAAAAACCAATGGTATTTTGGCTCTGAACATTCAACGTGGTGATCGCACTATTTACCTCGTCGTGCGTTAACATTCAATAGACGATAACATCACGGACAGCGTTTATTCGCTGTTCGTGTTACTAAGGTAAAGCCTCTTTAATCGTGAGTTTCCCCCGCTCACAGGATCGTGTTACTTCACGTAATTTGTCGATAGTGCTATCCTTCTGATTTTGCTTTAGCAATATATCAATTGGGGAAGGTATGCTCGGTTTTCTTTTGCGCTCGATAGGACTCGGTCTTGCGACTGCGGCACTGCTATTAATTGCGGTTCCATCGCTACGTACCAGCGTGATCACCGAAAATATCACGAATCCAATTAGTGATATGACCTCTCTGCAAGTCTCATTCAATGATGCGGTACGCAAAGCCGCGCCAGCCGTCGTCAACATCTATAGTCGTAAATACACCGAAGACGACCGTTCAAAATTACTGACTCAAGGACTTGGTTCTGGCGTCATCGTCAGCGAAAAAGGCTACATCATTACCAACTATCATGTGGTCGCTCAAGCAGACCAAATTATCGTCGCGCTGCAAGATGGTCGAGTCGCGGCGGCCCAATTGGTCGGTAAAGACCGCCGTACTGACATTGCGATACTGCGTGTTGAAGGCTCCAACCTTCCCGTAATCCCACTCAATCCTGACTACAAAGCTAAAGTCGGTGACATTGTGCTCGCAATTGGCAACCCGTACAACCTCGGGCAAACAACCACCTTTGGTATTATTTCGGCAACCGGACGCTCCTCTATTAGTGCCGATGGACGCCAAGCTTTTATTCAAACGGATGCGGCAATCAATGAAGGTAACTCAGGTGGGGCTTTAGTGAACACACGCGGTGAGTTAGTCGGCATCAACACCGCTTCTTTCCAGCAAGCGACCGATTTAGAGACTTATGGCATTTCATTTGCGATTCCTTATTCGCTAGCCGATTTAATCATGAACAAAATCATTGCTGATGGTCGTGTGATTCGTGGTTACATTGGTGTCGATGGGCAAGATATCACCTCGGTAACTGCGCGCTTATTAGGTAATGAACACTTGGGTGGTATTGTGGTACTTGGCGTTGATCCTAACGGCCCTGCAGCGAAAGCAGGCTTTAAGCCACAAGATATCATTCTAAAAATTGATGGGCAGAAAATTAATGGCCGCCAAAGCGTGATGGAAATTGTCACCGAACTGCGCCCAGGAACAGTGGTCGATGTTTTACTACTGCGCGATGGAAAAGAACTGACGGTACCCGTAACCATTGCTGAAGATACTCGCGAATAAGCGAAACAAAAAATAGAGATAAAAAAATCCCAGCCACTTGGCTGGGATTTTTATTTTTGCTTATTCCGCTTCAGTCACGTCAACTTCATCTGTACTTTGGCTCGATTCAATTTCAATACGGGTCACACGCTGCAAGCCTCGTGGTAGTAGTGAACCACGACGACCACGCTCACCACGGAAGTTATCCAAATCACTTGGTTTTAGACCAAGCTTACGCTTGCCAGCATAAAGCACGATCGAACAGTCTTTTGGAATCGAAATCAATTGCGATACGATTTCTTCACGCTCCTTGGCTTTCGCAGCAGGAATGTTGATGATCTTATTGCCCTTGCCTTTACCAAGCTGCGGCAATTCCTTCATTGGGAAAATCAACATACGGCCTTGGTTGGTGATCGCTAAAATCTCATCACTATCAAGATCGGCAATCATTTGCGGCGTCATCACTTCTGAATTTTGCGGCAGAGAAACCAACGCTTTACCACTGCGGTTCTTCGATAAAAGCTCACTACCTTTACATACGAAACCATAGCCTGCGTCTGAGCCAATCAACCATAGCTGATTCTCTTCGCCCATAATCACTTGACGAATCGACGTGCCAGCCGCCACATTTAAGCGACCAGTAATTGGCTCACCTTGACTACGTGCTGATGGCAATGAATGCGACTCCAACGAGTAGCTACGGCCATCACTACCAAGGAAGACCGCTTGCTGATTACTCTTACCACGCGCATGGGCAAGGTATTGGTCACCAGACTTGTAGCTTAGACCCTCACAATCCACTTCATGACCTTTAGCATGACGAATCCAGCCTTTTTCAGACAGAACAACTGTGATCGGCTCGCTAGGCACCAAATCACGTTCAGTCAGTGCTTTCGCTTCTGCACGTTCAACTAATGGAGAACGGCGGTCATCGCCATACTTCTCAGCATCGGCTTTGATTTCTTTTTTCAGTAGCGTATTTAGACGACGCTCAGAACCTAATAACTGTTCTAGCTTCTCACGTTCTTTTTCAAGCTCGTCTTGCTCACCACGAATCTTCATCTCTTCCAGTTTGGCAAGATGACGAAGTTTGGTGTCTAGAATCGCATCGGCTTGAATATCCGTAATACCAAAGCGCGCCATTAGCACCGCTTTTGGATCATCTTCCGTACGAATGATTTCAATCACTTCGTCAAGGTTCAGGTAGGCAACCAACAAACCTTCTAAGATGTGTAAGCGCGCTAATACTTTATCCAAACGATGTTGTAGACGACGCGTTACCGTGCTGCGACGGAACTCAATCCACTCAGAAAGGATTTGCACCAAGCCTTTTACTTGCGGACGATTGTCGAGACCAATCATGTTCAAGTTAACACGGAAGCTCTTTTCGAGATCCGTCGAAGCAAACAGGTGATTCATCAACTGATCGCAATCAACACGGTTAGAGCGCGGTACGATCACGATACGAGTTGGGTTTTCATGATCCGACTCATCACGTAAGTCTTCCACCATTGGCAGTTTCTTCGCACGCATTTGGTTCGCGATCTGCTCAAGCAATTTCGCACCCGAAACTTGGTGTGGTAACGCCGTAATAACGATATCACCATTTTCTTTATGCCAAACCGCACGCATCTTGATGCTGCCACGACCACTGCGATAAATCTTCTCGATTTCTGCACGTGGTGAGGTAATTTCCGCCTCAGTTGGATAATCCGGACCTTGCACAAACTGCATCACATCCGACAATTCTGCTTTTGGATTGTCAATCAAATGGATGGTTGCTTCAGCCACTTCACGCACGTTGTGCGGTGGGATATCAGTCGCCATACCAACAGCGATACCGGTTACACCATTAAGCAGAATATGCGGCAAACGTGCAGGCAACATTTGTGGCTCTTTCATTGTGCCATCAAAGTTGGGTTGCCATTCCACCGTACCTTGGCCTAGCTCGCCCAGCAGTACTTCCGCAAACTTAGACAGTTTTGCCTCGGTATAACGCATCGCAGCGAATGATTTCGGATCGTCTGGTGCACCCCAGTTACCTTGACCATCAACCAATGGGTAACGGTAAGAGAATGGCTGCGCCATCAATACCATCGCTTCGTAACACGCAGAGTCACCATGCGGGTGGTATTTACCCAACACGTCACCAACGGTACGTGCAGATTTTTTGTATTTTGCTGATGCCGAAAGACCAAGCTCCGACATTGCGTAAATAATACGACGTTGAACCGGTTTTAAACCGTCACCAATGTATGGCAACGCACGGTCCATAATTACGTACATGGAATAATTTAGATAAGCGTCTTCGGTGAACTTGCGCATTGGCAACTGTTCAACGCCATCATAAGTAATTTCTGTCGACATTCGTTAAACCTCTGCCATATCGCCGTTATTTTGTAGCCAAGAGCGGCGGTCATCGGCGCGCTTTTTGCCTAGCAGCATGTCCATCATTTCCATCGTCGCTTCACTGTCATCAATGGTTAACTGAACCAGACGACGAGTATTTGGATCCATGGTGGTCTCACGCAATTGCAGTGGGTTCATCTCACCCAGACCTTTGAATCGCTGCACGTTAATTTTGGCTTTCTTCTTCGATAGACGCTCTAAAATGCCATCTTTCTCCGCATCGTCTAGCGCATAGAAGACTTCTTTGCCACAGTCGATACGGTATAGCGGCGGCATCGCCACATAGATATGACCCGCTTCCGTTAATGCTCGGAAATGGCGAGTAAACAGAGCGCACAATAGCGTGGCAATGTGTAGACCATCCGAGTCCGCATCGGCAAGGATACAGATTTTACCGTAACGCAATCCGCTCAGATCGTCACTATCAGGATCAATGCCGAGCGCGACAGAAATATCGTGCACTTCTTGAGAGGCCAGTACTTGGTCCGCCGAAACTTCCCACGTATTAAGGATCTTACCACGCAGTGGCATCACCGCTTGGAATTCACGATCACGCGCTTGTTTAGCAGAACCACCCGCCGAGTCCCCTTCCACGAAAAAGATTTCGGTGCGGCTTAAATCTTGAACTGAACAGTCCGTTAGCTTACCCGGCAGTGCAGGACCAGAGGCAATCTTTTTACGTACCACTTTTTTGCTTGCACGCATACGGCGGTGCGCATTGGCAATACACACTTCTGCCAACTGTTCTGCAAGTTGTGGTTTTTCGTTCAGCCATAAGCTAAATACATCTTTCACCACACCTGATACAAACGCAGCCGTTTGACGTGAAGAAAGACGTTCTTTGGTTTGACCGGCAAATTGCGGATCTTGAATTTTCACCGATAGGACATACGAACAACGGTCAAAAACGTCATCACCAGTCAGCTTAACGCCACGTGGTAATAAGTTGCGGAATTCACAAAACTCTCGCATCGCATCGAGCAAACCTTGGCGCAAACCGTTAACGTGAGTACCACCTAACGCAGTCGGGATCAGGTTCACGTAACTCTCGGTGATCATCTCGCCGCCTTCTGGCTGCCAAATTACCGCCCAGCTTGCTGCTTCCGTTTCCGCAGAGAACTCGCCTGTAAATGGTTCTTCAGGCAATACCGGATAACCTTTTACGCCTTCAGCTAGGTAATCTTTTAAGCCATCTTCGTACAACCATTGGTAATCTTTACCATTTACTTTGTCAGAGAAAGTGATCTCAAGACCAGGGCATAGTACCGCTTTCGCGCGCAGGTTGTTCACCAGGCGGGTAACAGAGAAATTCGCTGAATCAAAGTATTTTGCATCAGGCCAGAAATGAACACTGGTACCACGGTTACGGCGGCCACAAGTGCCAACCACGGTTAGATCTGAAACTTTTTCACCGTGTTCAAACGCGATTTCATACACTTGACCATCACGTCTTACCGTGACTTCAACACGCTTTGATAATGCGTTTACTACCGAGATACCTACCCCGTGTAAACCGCCTGAGAATTGATAGTTCTTATTTGAGAACTTACCACCAGCGTGAAGCTTACAAAGAATAAGCTCGACACCTGACACTTTTTCTTCTGGGTGAATATCGACCGGCATACCACGACCGTCATCGATCACTTCTAACGATTGGTCTGGGTGCAGAATCACTTGTACCTTAGAGGCATGTCCGGCTAGCGCTTCATCGACACTGTTGTCGATAACTTCTTGGCCCAAGTGGTTTGGACGCGCTGTATCCGTATACATCCCTGGTCGGCGACGTACTGGCTCAAGGCCATTAAGAACCTCAATGGCCCCAGCATTATATTGTTCAGTCATAATACGGAAATTCGTTATGGAAATTGAATTGGTTACTTTGCAGAGCACAAATTTAGAGTGCTATTTCTTGAATAACATGAGACACGGCCACTCATCTCCACCGTGTCTAACAGCTGCAATAGTATAGGCTCATCATAGTCTGGAAGAGACCCGTTTATGTCAAGAGAGAGACGTAAGTAACGAGTAAATTTATGACTCTTCCCTCAATGAGCGACAATATTTTGAGCAACTATGAGAGACGCTGATGTTTCTTGCATCGAATTATAAAGATAAAACTCAATAATTTGTTTTGGGTATCTTTCAAAGTCGACAAAGCTATGATCGCCGCCCTGCTCGACAGTTTGCTTGGCTAGAGCAAATTTTTCTACCGCTTGACGGTAATCTAAGACTTCATCTTCGGTTTGTTGCAGTAACCAAAAGTCGTTGGGATTAGTTAACGCCACTACATCCAGCGCTTTAAGTTCATCAATATGACAAGCTTCGAGAGTATAACGCTCATGCGTATAAGGATTTTCCTGCTCACCAAGATAGTCCACCAACAGCTCGTAAGGTTTTACTGCCGGATTGACCAACACAGCTTTAAAGCCAAATTGACTATTGAGCCAAGTGGACATGTAACCACCAAGCGAACTGCCAACCAAACCAATTTGATAGTCAGACTGATATTGCTTCACCAGAGCTAATAAGCATTCGGCAGCTTGTTGCGGAAAGCAAGGTAGTTGCGGCACAACCACTTTGATATCAGGACGATATTGCTGGCAATAGGCCTTCATCACATTCGCTTTATGTGACAAAGGCGAGCTATTAAAACCATGAATGTAGAGTAACAGTGAAGGTTTCATGCGGTTGTACTCAGATTATCTTTATTGGTATCCCAGTATAAATAATTGCTGAGTCACAATACCAGCGCTAGTAACCGTTTGAATCAAACATAGGAGAGAACATTCCCTCGTCCAAGCGTTTTACTTGAGTAGTAAAACGACCATCGGCATGCAGTTCTAATTCTCGCCAACCAGGCGCACAGGTATCTAAAGCAAAATCATCACTATTAGGCTTGAACTGAACACATGTTGAAGGCGTCGAAATGACTGTCGTATCAGCATGTTGCTTTTGCATATCTTGATGCACATGACCACACAGCACAACACGAACATTGCTGTGACGTTCAACCACCTGCCAAAATTCGTGTGCATCTTTCAAGGTATGCTGATCGAGCCACGCACTACCGACCAAAATGGGATGATGATGTAGTAAAACTAAACTGTGACGCTCTGGATGCTGAGCCAATTTACTATCCAACAGTTACAACTGCTCTTGGCTTAAGCGACCATGAGGTACGCCAACAACCTGAGAGTCGAGCAAAATCATTTGCCAATGCTCACCAAGCAATGCGTGTTCAACTTGTTTGATTTGGGTTGATGGTAACACCGAGTGCATACTCGGCTTAAAGTCGTGATTACCCGGCAGCCAATAACAAGGCTGCTCTAGGCATGTTATTCCCTCAGCAAAACGCTGATAGGAGGCTTCGGTGTGATCTTGCGAAATGTCACCCGTCGCTAAAATGGCATCAAAAGCAAAGCCTTCTTGCTTTGCTGCTGCAACTACCGCATTAAAACTCTCTTTAGTACAAACGCCGAGCAGACTTCCGTCTTCCGCGTCAAACAGATGAGTATCGGTGATTTGCAGTAATTTAATTGTCTCTTTCACTGTAGTGTTTGACGTCACTTTCAAAATAAAACCTAAATATTCAAAGGTGCTCGGCTAATTCCATGCTTCAAACAAAACGTTAGCCAGTCGCCCAGAAAACGGTTCAATTGTGCTTTCTCATCTTTTTGAACCATTTTTTCATTTGGGTAATCGTATCGAGCTTTCACTCGACTTAAATATTCACTGCTGCATACTTCAGCGACTCGAGCATCGTGATAAAGCCTGACAGACATTTTCGGCAATGGAAATATTGGAACGTCATCGCTTTGACAAATATCGACCAAAGTTGTGTACTTTGTGACTTCGTCCACTTGTATTTGGTACGACATACTGGCGGCTTGATAGCAACGCACATCTCCCACACTCGGTTGCGTCGGCAACAAAGCGTTGAGCTTGGCGTAATTGGTTTCGTAAACCCGCATCAACTCCGCCAAGTCCACGTGATAAGGTTTATTATTACTTAATCTTGCCATTCTGCTCGTATACGTTGGTGATTTAGCTCTAACCATTGCAATGCAATAATTGAAGCACCATTTTCAAAGCGACCGCTCTCAACCCATTCATATGCCTGCTCACGGCTAACAACATGCACGCGTATATCTTCACCTTCACAGTCTAAACCATGAATACCGTGCGCGGTGCTCGCATCAACACGGCCAACATAAACATCTAATCGCTCAGAACAACCACCTGATGATGGGTAGTATGACGTCACCTTTTGTAAGTTAGCAACGTCAATACCGGCTTCTTCTACCGCTTCTCTACGAGCGACATCTTCTGGCGATTCATTTTTATCGATAATGCCAGCAACAATTTCAAGTTGCCATGGTTGAGCGTGCTCAAGTGCACCAACACGTATTTGCTCAACCAATACCACACGGTCCGATATAGGATCATACGGTAACAACGCTACTGCATGCCCACGCTCAAACATTTCACGTTCGATCTCGTTACTCCAACCTCCAGCAAACAATCTATGCTTAAAGCGGTACTTCACCATTTTGAAAAAACCTTGGAAAAGCGTTTCTTTTGAGAGCACTTCAATGTCTTCGGAAGTGAATAACGGTGAATTATCGTTCGAACGTTGCATAGGGCACCTCGGTCAGTGAACCATATAGTTTACTCAGAGAATAGTTATTGTTCCAACGACCAAGCTCAACTTTTTGTACAAAACTTATATGATTTTTAAGTTCTCAAAATTTTATTGTACACTCGGACAATTATTTGTAAAAGATTGCAAAGTTTAGAATGAATTAGCAGCAATTTAGGTTAAACTCTTGAACAACAGGACCCATAATTTTATTTGGCAGGAATCGAACCCATGAAAAAACTGCTTCCACTAATTATCAGCGCGACGCTAGGCAGCCTTAGCACGACGGCGTGGGCTGATACATTGGCAGATATCTACAACCAAGCAAAAGAAAACGATCCTCAGCTATTACAATCTGCAGCTGAACGCGACGCTCAATTCGAAGCAATAGAAGAAAATCGCAGTACACTATTACCGCAAATCAATTTAACTGCAGGCTACGATCTTACTCGTGGTGATAGTGACAGTGATGCTCTAAGTGCGGGCGTTAATTTCTCTCAAGAAATTTTTAAACGTTCAAGCTGGATTAACTTAGATACCGCAGAAATGGCAGCTCGCCAAGCGGATGCTGCTTATGCAGCAACGCAACAAGCGTTAATTCTTCGTGTATCACAAGCATACTTTGACGTACTGCGTGCACAAGACAATTTAGTGTTTGTTCGTGCGGAGAAAGCCGCTGTTGGTCGTCAACTAGAGCAAACTAAACAACGTTTTGAAGTGGGTCTTTCAGCAATTACTGACGTGCATGATGCACAAGCGCAGTACGACTCAGTATTGGCCGATGAAGTACTGGCACAAAACGATCTTGTGAATAGCTATGAAGGTCTACGTGAAATTACCGGCCAAGAGCATTCAAACCTCGATGTTCTGGATACTAAGCGTTTCTCTGCCAGCAAAACCGCAGAATCAATCGATACCCTACTGTCTGAAGCCCAGCAAAAAAACTTAAGTCTTCTATCAAGCCGTATCGCACAGGATATTGCTAAAGAGAGAATTTCTCTTGCAAGTTCTGGTCATTTACCATCTCTAACCTTAGATGGTGGCTACAACTATAGAGATATAAGCAATACCGATACAAACCCTCTCACAGGTCGAAATTCAGATGGTGATGATGGCAACTTCAACATTGGTTTAAATCTATCTGTTCCACTTTACACTGGTGGAAATATTACTTCACAAACTAAACAAGCAGAGTTTGGATATGTGGCAGCAAGTCAGCAACTTGAAGCTACATATCGTGGTGTAGTAAAAGATGTACGTGCATTTAATAACAATATCAGTGCATCAATTGGTGCGTTACGCGCATTTGAACAGACAGTGATTTCTGCTGAGTCTGCACTTGAAGCGACAGAAGCAGGTTTTGATGTGGGTACTCGTACCATCGTTGACGTACTAGATGCAACTCGTCGTCTATACGATGCAAACAAGAGCCTATCGGATGCTCGCTATGATTACATCATTAGCGTACTACAACTACGCCAAGCAGTCGGCACGCTAAATGAACAAGACATCCTAGATATCAACGCAGGTCTAAAACCAGCAAAGTAATACGATAAATACAAAAAAACCTGCTCATGAGCAGGTTTTTTTTATTTCAGCTAAGCAATCAACAATGATTATTCTTGCTCACGAAACACCACTAGGCGCTTCGGTGCAATTTTGCCATCATTATTCATCTCACCCACACCGATAAACAGCTTCTCATCACCCATCGTTAGGCGAACAGTGCCTTCAGTTGGAGCGCCAAAGACTTGTACTGGCTGACCATGTTGCACCATATCCGCAAGCTCAGGGATCAGGTTTACTTCCGGTAGATCTTCAACGGCCGTGTCCATTGGCATCAACAGTGGATCAAGTAACTCTTTTGGTGCGCGCTCTTCACGATGTGCTTGCTCTAGAAGCTCATTAAGCTGTTCTAGCGTCACCATACGTTCGTATGGGTATTTTGCAACTGCTGTGCGGCGTAGCATCGTGACATGCGCACCACAGCCAAGCATTTCGCCTAAGTCATCAACGATTGTGCGAATGTAAGTGCCTTTTGAGCAATGCACTTCCATCTCCACTTCATCGCCTTCAAAACGATGCAGAACGATTTCGTAAACAGTGATCTTGCGTGATTCACGCGGTACTTCGATGCCCTTACGCGCGTATTCATACAAAGGCTTACCTTGGTACTTAAGCGCAGAGAACATTGATGGCACTTGATCAGATTCACCACGGAATTTATCGATGCACGCTTCTAGCTTAGTCAGATCCACGTCGACTGGACGGGTTTCAACCACTTCACCATCTGAATCAGAGGTATCCGTACGCTCACCCAGTTTTGCGATCACGCGGTAGCGTTTATCTGAGTCCAAAAGGAACTGAGAAAACTTGGTCGCTTCACCAAGGCAGATAGGCAGCATGCCAGTTGCCAATGGGTCTAGAGCGCCAGTATGACCCGCTTTTTCAGCAAAATAGATACGCTTAACTTTTTGTAGTGCATCATTTGATGAAATACCGGTTGGCTTATCCAATAGGATCACGCCATCAATAGGACGACCTTTGCGACGACGAGCCATTACTCTTCGTCCTCACGACCAGCATCTTTTTGCTTCTGCTTGTCTTGGCTTACTACTTCAGTAACCAAGTTAGACATACGCATACCTTCTACTAGAGTGTTGTCGTAGTGGAAGCGGATTTCAGGCGTAAGACGTAGACGAATACGCTTACCTAGCATCATGCGAATGTGTACTTCATGCTCACGCAGTGCAGCAAGACATGATTCTGGTGTTTGCTCACCCACGCATAGGAAAGTAACGAAAACTTTCGCGTAAGCAAGGTCACGAGATACTTCAACGTCTGAGATGGTTACCATACCTAAACGTGAATCACGAACTTCGCGCTGAAGGATCATCGCAAGTTCTTTTTGCAGCTGCTGTGCCACGCGCTGCGTGCGGCTAAATTCTTTTGACATAATTCTTCTCTTATATAGAAAGAATGGGGGGATGGTTAACCCAGCCCCCCATGGCGTATTCAACAACCAATCATTGCCTTAAGGCAATTTTAGTCAATTAATCCAGTGTACGTTTGATTTCCACTGTTTCGAATACTTCGATTTGGTCGCCAGCGCGAACGTCATTGTAGTTCTTAACGCCGATACCACATTCGTAGCCATTCTTAACTTCAGAAACGTCGTCTTTAAAGCGACGTAGTGACTCAAGCTCACCTTCATAGATTACTACGTTATCACGTAGAACACGGATAGGAGCATTACGCTTAATCACACCTTCAGTTACCATACAGCCAGCGATTGCGCCCAGTTTCGGTGACTTAAACACGTCACGTACTTCAGCAAGACCAATGATCTCTTGCTTGAATTCTGGAGCAAGCATACCGCTCATCGCTTGTTTCACTTCGTCAATCAATTGGTAAATAATTGAGTAGTAACGTAGATCAACGCTTGCTGCTTCAATTGCACGGCGCGCAGATGCGTCAGCACGTACGTTAAAGCCAAGGATGATTGCGTTAGAAGCTTCTGCAAGTACTGCATCAGTTTCAGTGATACCACCAACACCAGAACCTACGATGTTAACTTTAACTTCGTCAGTTGATAGTTTCAGTAGTGAGTCAGCGATTGCTTCTACAGAACCTTGTACGTCAGCTTTCAGTACTACGTTCAGTTCAGCAACTTCACCAGCAGCCATGTTCGCAAACATGTTTTCTAGTTTAGATTTTTGCTGACGAGCAAGTTTCACTTCACGGAACTTACCAGCACGGTAGTTTGCAACTTCGCGCGCTTTACGCTCATCACGAACAACTGTTGCTTCGTCACCTGATGAAGGAACACCTGAAAGACCTAGGATCTCTACAGGGATAGACGGACCAGCTTCAGTGATCTCGTGACCTAGTTCATCACGCATTGCACGTACGCGGCCGTATTCTTGACCACATAGTACGATGTCACCTTTGTGCAGAGTACCTGATTGAACAAGTACTGTAGCAACTGGACCGCGACCTTTATCTAGACGAGATTCAACAACCACACCAGACGCCATGCCTTCAGCAACTGCAGTAAGTTCTAGAACTTCTGATTGAAGAAGGATTGCTTCAAGAAGACCATCGATGTTTGTACCCTGTTTCGCAGAGATGTGAACGAACATGTTCTCACCGCCCCACTCCTCAGGAATAACGTCGTATTGAGCTAGCTCGTTCTTAACGTTATCTGGGTTCGCGTCTTCTTTATCGATCTTGTTCACAGCAACGATTAGTGGAACACCCGCCGCTTTCGCGTGTTGGATTGCTTCCACAGTTTGTGGCATTACGCCATCGTCTGCTGCTACTACTAGTACAACGATATCTGTCGCTTGAGCACCACGAGCACGCATTGCAGTAAACGCTGCGTGTCCAGGAGTATCAAGGAACGTGATCATACCGTTGTCAGTTTCAACGTGGTATGCACCGATGTGCTGTGTGATACCGCCCGCTTCACCTGACGCAACGTGTGTGCGACGGATGTAGTCAAGAGTCGAAGTTTTACCGTGGTCAACGTGACCCATGATAGTAACAACTGGTGCACGTGGCACAGCTTCTGCGTTGCTATCACGATCGCTTAGTACCGCTTCTTCTAGTTCGTTTTCTTTGCGAAGAATTACCTTGTGACCCATTTCTTCTGCAACAAGTTGTGCAGTTTCTTGGTCAATCACTTGGTTGATAGTCGCCATAGCGCCCATCTTCATCATCACTTTGATAACTTCTGTTGCTTTAACAGACATCTTATTCGCAAGCTCAGACAGAACGATCGTCTCACCGATCACTACATCCGATTTCGCTACAGCAGCAGTTTTATCAAACGCTTGCTGCATTGAGCTTGGCTTAGACAATTTGCCTTTTTGGCGACCCGCTTTACCACCACGAGGGTTGCGAGCACCGCGCTCTTGGTCGTCAGACTTAGAAGACATTTTCTTCTGTTTACGACGACGGCTAGCGCCTTCTACTTTACGATCTGCTTCATCTTCGGCTTCACGTGCGTAACGCGAAGTCGTTACATGGTAATCTGTATTTTCCATATCACCCTTTTTCTCTTCTGCAGCAGACCAACGCTCTTTGTTCTTTTCCGCCATTTCGCGAGCTTCTTCAAGCTTGCGCTGACTTTCCTCTTCAGCCTTACGCTTGGCTTCTTCTTCCTGACGACGCTTAAGCTCGTCGGCCTCTTTTCGTGCTGCTTCTTGCTTAACTTTGTCTTCAGCATTGCGCTCTGCATTCGCTTTCTCTGCTTCTGCTTTGCGCTTTGCCTCTGCTTCACGTTTTGCTGCTTCTTCGGCATCACGTTTCGCTTTTTCTTCAGCTTGACGTTTTGCTTCTTCTTCAGCGGCACGTTTCGCTGCTTCTTCTGCTTCACGCTTAGCTGCTTCTTCAGCCTCGCGATTCGCTTGATCTTCAATTGCACTGCGCTTCACGTAGGTACGTTTCTTGCGCACTTCAACTTGAACATCTTTACTCTTGCCGCCACCAGCGTTGACACTCAGTGTGCTACGAGTCTTACGTTGTAATGTAAGGCGTGTAGGCGCTGAGTCACCCGACGTATCGCCGTGTTCTTTTTTTAGATGGCTGAGAAGCTGCTGCTTCTCGCCCTCTGAAATCGCATCGCTGCTAGACTTCGAAATACCAGCGTCAGCAAGTTGTTCAATTAAGCGGTCAACTGGCGTACCAATCTCTTCACTCAGAGTTTTTACTGTTAGTTGTGTCATTCCGCTTCCCTCCCTGCTGAATTATTATTCTTCGTCTCCGAACCAACAAATGTTACGTGCTGCCATGATTAACTCACCTGCACGTTCTTCTGTTAATCCTTCGATTCCTTCTAGATCATCGATACCCTGGTCCGCTAGGTCTTCTAGTGTTGCAACACCTTTAGCAGCCAGTTTGAATGCCATTTCACGCTCTAGACCTTCAAGGCCTAGTAGATCTTCTGCAGGTTCTAGGCCTTCAAAAGACTCTTCTTGCGCTAGAGCAAGCGTAGTTAGTGCTTCTTTTGCACGGTTACGTAGCTCTTCGATTAACTCTTCATTTAGACCGTCAACTTCTAGTAGTTCAGCTACTGGTACGTATGCTACTTCTTCTAGTGTTGAGAAACCTTCTTCAACTAGTAGTTGAGCGAAGTCTTCTTCGATATCTAGGTACTTCATGAAGTTTTCGATAGATGCTTGAGATTCTTCAGCGTGTTTCTTCTGAAGATCAGCAACTGTCATTACATTTAGTTCCCAACCAGTTAGTTGAGATGCTAGACGTACGTTTTGACCGTTACGGCCAATCGCTTGTGCTAGGTTATCAGCTTCAACCGCGATGTCCATTGAGTGTGCATCTTCATCAACGATGATTGAAGCAACGTCAGCTGGAGCCATTGCGTTGATAACGAATTGCGCTGGGTTATCATCCCAAAGCACGATATCGATACGCTCACCGCCAAGTTCGCCTGATACCGCTTGAACACGCGCACCACGCATACCAACACACGCGCCAACTGGGTCGATACGTTTGTCGTTAGTTTTCACTGCGATCTTCGCACGAGAACCTGGATCGCGAGCAGCACCTTTCAGTTCGATGATCTCTTCAGCGATCTCTGGTACTTCTACACGGAACAGTTCTTGTAGCATTTCTGGCTTAGAACGTGTAACGAATAGTTGGAAACCACGTGCTTCTGGAGCAACTTTGTATAGTAGACCACGTACACGGTCACCTGGGCGGAAATTTTCACGTGGAAGTTGGTCATCACGTAGGATAACTGCTTCAGCGTTGTTGCCTAGGTCTAGTACGATAGTTTCGCGGTTAACTTTCTTAACTACGCCTGTTACTAGCTCACCTTCGTTGTCGATGAACTGTTCAACGATTTGTGCACGCTCAGCTTCACGTACTTTTTGTACGATAACTTGCTTCGCAGTTTGCGTCGTGATGCGGTCGAAAGTCACTGATTCAATTTGGTCTTCAACGTAATCACCAAGTTGAACAGTTTCATCATCGTATTGAGCCGCTTCTAGAGAGATCTCTTTCGTTGGGTGTTCAACTTCTTCAACAACCAACCAACGACGGAAAGTTTCGAATTCGCCAGTTTTACGGTCGATAGCAACACGCACGTCGATTTCGATATCACGCTTTTTCTTAGTAGAAGTAGCTAGAGCGATTTCTAGTGCTTCGAAAATACGCTCGCGAGGTACCGCTTTCTCGTTCGATACTGCCTCTGCTACCGCTAAAATTTCTTTACTCATTTTATATAGCCTCTAAGCTTTTACTTTTTAGGGACCTAAAATTTAGGGATCAGGTTAGCTTTGGAAATGTTGCTTAACGCAAACTGCTCTTCGTTACCTTCAACAGTAACAGAGACGGTTTCACCATCAATAGATTGGATAACACCTTTCCACTTACGACGGTTACCTACAGCCATCTTCAAAACGATGCTCACTTCATGACCAATAAATTGTTCATAGTGCGCAGCTTTAAATAGTGGTCTTTCTAGACCCGGTGAAGAAACCTCAAGGTTATAAGCCACTGAGATAGGATCTTCTACATCGAGTACAGCGCTTACTTGATGGCTTACTTCTGCACATGCGTCAACGTTGATACCATTTTCATGGTCAATGTAGATACGCAGAGTTGAGTGCTCACCAGCACGAATAAATTCTAATCCAACCAACTCGTAGCCGATCGCCTCTACAGGCGCTTCAAGCATTTCAGTTAGTTGTCTTTCTAAACCAGTCATTTGAACCACTCCAGAAACAAAAAAAGGGCATAGAGCCCAATTTAAATTCCAAGCAAGATCTAAATCTTTAAAAATTTAGATAATAAAAACCCCGATAAGTCGGGGTTTTTATTACTGACCCTGATGTGTTAAACATTAGCTGTTTAACTCGCAAAACGAAAGCAAAGCGTTCTGCGCAAACTTGCACTAATCCAAAGGATTGGTTGCGGGGGCCGGATTTGAACCGACGACCTTCGGGTTATGAGCCCGACGAGCTACCAAGCTGCTCCACCCCGCGTCCGACTTGATGAGCATTATACGCTCAACTCAAGGTTTTACAAGTTTGTAAATCAATGGTGCCGAGAGAGGGACTCGAACCCTCACACCTAAGGCACTAGCACCTCATGCTAGCGTGTCTACCAATTTCACCATCTCGGCAGCGAATATTCGCTTATTGCGGGATTTCTTGACTCGCAGGAGCCGGAACATCACTCGCTACATCATCAGCTGTTTTCTCAATCACTTGACCTTGTGATGGGTCAACCCATTGAGATTCGCCTTTATGCGTTGACATATTGCCAAGCACCAAGCTGATAACGAAAAATACTGTTGCAAAAATTGCAGTCATTCGGGTTAAGAAATTACCTGAGCCGCTTGCGCCAAACACTGTGTTTGATGCGCCTGCACCGAATGAGGCTCCCATATCTGCGCCTTTACCTTGTTGAATCAAGACGAGGCCGATTACACCAACCGCTGCCAACAGGTAAATCACAAGTAGAACTGTTTGCATTATGTCCACCTATGTTCCAAATTGTTAGGCCAGCGCCGCTCGAAATTTCATTCCAGAACAAGGCTAGCGACCTCCTTAGTGAAGGCGGAGCAATACTAGCGAAACCAAATAAAGCTGACAAGAGAAAATTGACAAAAAAGCGTAACTTGAGAATTAAACGCTCAAAAAAAGGGCAATTTCATTCATTCGTAGGTAAATTTAAGGGAGACCGAAGCCTCCCTTATGATGACTTATCTTTTATATGGTTAGAAACTGGCCTTCACTGCATCTGCAATTTTCAGCGCAGAACTTTGCACCAAATCAGCGTCTTCGCCTTCTACCATCACACGAATCAACGGCTCTGTGCCTGACTTACGCAGTAGTACACGACCTTTTTCACCCAGAACAGCTTCAACCTGAACCACAGCTTCTTTTACCGCTTCCGCTTCGAGTGGATTTGAATCACCGCTAAAGCGCACGTTTTCAAGTACTTGCGGGTACAGTGTCATACCTTGAGACAGTTCATTGAGAGACAGTTCGCTACCCACCACAGAAGCAAGCACTTGCAACGCAGCAACAATTGCATCACCAGTAGTCACTTTATCCAATAGAATTACATGACCAGAGTTCTCGGCACCGATAGTCCAACCTTTCTCAAGCAATTTTTCCATCACGTAGCGGTCACCGACTGCTGCGCGAACAAATGGAATACCTAACTGCTTAAGGCCATTTTCCATACCTAGGTTGGTCATTAATGTGCCAACTACACCGCCTTTTAGCTCACCACGACGCAGCGCGTCACGAGCGATAATATAAGCGATTTGATCACCATCTACTTTGTTGCCGAGGTGGTCAACCATAATGATGCGGTCACCGTCACCATCAAACGCAAGACCTAGGTTCGCTTCTTCTGCCACAACTCGTTTTTGTAGTGCACGCACATCGGTTGCACCTACTTCATCGTTGATGTTGGTGCCGTTTGGCTCTACACCCATTGCGATCACTTCTGCGCCAAGCTCTTTAAATACGTTTGGAGCAATGTGGTAAGTCGCACCATGAGCACAATCAACCACAATCTTAAGACCAGCAAGGCTCAAAGCTGAAGGGAAAGTACTTTTACAAAATTCGATATAACGACCAGCCGCATCATGCAGACGAGCCGCCTTACCTAGCAACGCAGATTCAACGCACTCAATCTCTTTATCCAGCTCAGCTTCAATCGCTAATTCCACTTCGTCTGGCAGTTTGGTACCTTCAGAAGAGAAGAATTTAATCCCATTGTCGTAATATGGGTTGTGTGATGCTGAAATCACAATCCCCGCTTCTGCACGGAAAGTTTGTGTTAAATAAGCCACAGCTGGCGTAGGCATTGGGCCAGTAAGCGTCGCTTTAAGACCTGCAGCGGCAAGACCCGCTTCCAATGCTGATTCAAGCATGTAGCCAGAAATACGAGTATCTTTACCAATAATCACTTTTTTTGTGCCTTGCTTCGCAAGCACGCGACCAGCAGCCCAGCCAAGCTTTAGTACGAAATCTGGAGTAATAGGTACTGTCCAACCTTGCCACGAACTCCATCGGTACCAAAATAACGTCTTTGTCAGACATAAGGTTTCCTTTTATTTTATTGATTTTTAACGTGGCAACCGCCACTTTTACTGCATCAAGCGTTTGTTCAAAGTCATGCACACGAATAATTTGTGCACCTTTCATCGCCGCTATGGTAGCGCAACTAACACTGGCAGCAACACATTCTGCTGGTGATTTATCTAAAAGCTTGAACAACATAGACTTACGCGACATCCCTGCCAATACTGGCAAACCAAATTGGTGGAACTGTTCAAAATTGGCCAGCATATGGTAATTATGATCTAAGGTTTTACCAAAGCCAAAACCGGGATCAAGAATCAGTTGTTCACGCTTAATGCCTACGGCTTCACACGCGGCAATACGTTGCTCAAGGAACTCACCCACTTCTTGCATTAAATCATCATAATGAGGATTGGTCTGCATGGTTCTTGGCTGACCTTGCATGTGCATTAAACAAATTGGTAGGCCCGCTTGCGCTGCGGCTTCTAATGCTCCTGGCTCTTGCAATGCACGCACATCATTAATTAAATCCGCTCCAGCTTCTATCGCTTGGCGCATCACTTCCGCCTTGCTGGTATCGATAGAAATCCAAACGTCATGCTTAGCTCGAATCGCTTTGATCACCGGAATGACGCGTGCTAATTCCTCTTCCAGACTGACATCGGGTGCGCCAGGACGAGTCGACTCACCACCTATATCAATAATCGAAACACCTGCTGCAATCATTTTTTCTGCTTGTAGCAGCGCATTCTCAAGGGTATTAAATTTGCCACCGTCAGAAAATGAATCTGGGGTGACATTCAAAATCGCCATCACTTGCGGCGTAGAGAGATCGAGAGATTTATTTTTGGCTGTGATTTTCATTGTTTACTTGGGTATAAATACAAAAACCCCGAGTTGCCTCGGGGTTTGTTTAAAAGTCACGACTTACTCAGAGTCTTTTTTCTCTGTCGCTTCTGCTGAAGTGCTCTCTTGAGAAGTTGGTTGCTCAACCGGTTCTTCAGTTGGCTGTGGTTTCTCTTGAACTTCTTCTTTTACCTCAGGCTTAGCTTGAGGTTTATCGTCAGACTTGTTGCTTAGACTGTCAGCCCAACCAGCAGGCTCACGCACATCTGCTTTACGCTCCATCAAGTCGTCGATCTGACCTGCATCGATAGTTTCGTATTTCACTAGCGCGTCTTTCATCGCGTGCATGATATCCATGTTGTCTTCTAGGATTTGCTTAGCACGGTCATAGTTGCGGTCGATAATCTTACGAACTTCATCATCGATTAACTTCGCCGTATCATCGGATACATGCTTAGTTTGTGTCACGCTGCGACCTAGGAACACTTCGCCTTCGTCTTCTGCATAAAGCAGTGGACCTAGTTTTTCAGAGAAGCCCCACTGAGTCACCATCTTACGTGCGATATCCGTTGCGCGCTCAATATCGTTTGATGCACCCGTTGATACTTTATCTTTACCGTAAATCAGTTCTTCAGCTAGACGACCACCGTACAAGCTCGAAATCATCGATTCTAGATGCTGACGAGACATGCTTACACGGTCTTGCTCTGGCAGGTACATAGTTACACCCAACGCGCGACCACGTGGAATGATAGAGACTTTGTACACTGGATCATGTTCAGGCACTAGACGACCAACGATAGCGTGACCCGCTTCGTGGTAAGCCGTCGATTCTTTCGTTTCTTCAGAAAGAACCATTGAACGACGTTCTGCACCCATCATGATCTTGTCTTTCGCTAGTTCAAACTCAACCATAGAAACGTTGCGTTTGTTGCCACGAGCAGCAAACAGTGCTGCTTCGTTTACTAGGTTAGCCAAGTCAGCGCCCGAGAAGCCAGGAGTACCACGTGCGATTAGCGATGGCTCAACATCACCCGCTAGTGGAACTTTACGCATGTGCACTTTAAGAATCTGCTCACGACCACGAACATCTGGCAGACCTACCACAACTTGGCGGTCGAAACGGCCAGGACGCAGTAGCGCCGGGTCAAGAACGTCAGGACGGTTCGTTGCAGCGATAACGATGATACCTTCGTTACCTTCAAAACCATCCATCTCAACTAGCATTTGGTTTAGCGTTTGTTCACGTTCATCATGACCACCACCAACACCCGCGCCACGTTGACGACCTACCGCATCAATCTCGTCAATAAAGATGATACATGGTGCTGCTTTTTTCGCTTGTTCGAACATGTCACGCACACGAGATGCACCCACACCAACGAACATTTCTACGAAGTCAGAACCTGAGATAGTAAAGAACGGTACTTTTGCTTCACCAGCGATCGCTTTCGCTAACAAAGTTTTACCTGTACCTGGAGGGCCAACCATCAACACACCCGTTGGAATCTTACCGCCCAGTTTTTGGAAACGGCTCGGATCGCGCAGGTAGTCCACCAACTCTTTCACGTCTTCTTTTGCTTCATCACAACCTGCAACGTCAGCAAAAGTCGTCTTGATTTGTTCCTCACTCATCATGCGAGCTTTGCTCTTACCGAAAGACATTGCGCCTTTACCGCCGCCGCCTTGCATTTGACGCATGAAGAAAATCCATACACCAATCAGTAAGATCATTGGGAACCAAGAGATGAAAATTGTACCTAGTAGGCTTTGCTCTTCCGGAGGTGTGCCCTGTACTTTCACATTTTGATTAATTAAGTCATCAAGAAGTTTCTGGTCGTAAACTGGCATGTAGGTTACATATTTAGCACCGCCGCCACGACGAACGAAAGAAATCTCGCCGTCTTTAAAAGTTGCTTCCTGAATCTGGCCTTGGCCAACTTCCTGTACGAATGTAGTGTAATCAACCGCTCTGCCGTTGTTTTCACTTGGCCCAAAGCTCTGGAAAACCGACATCAACACTACGGCGATCACAAGCCACAGAATTAAATTTTTTGCCATGTCACTCAAGGTGTCAGCCTCGCGATAACTAATTGTAATTAAAGGTAGGGTACTACAGTTCTTGGACTGTAGCTATAGTGTTAACGACCGCTTCGAGAAGCAAATAGTTAACCTTTGTAACCAGTGGCTACGATAAAAACTTCTCGGGAGCGAGCTCTCGAAGAGTCAGGTTTACGCACTTTAACGGTGGTAAACATTTCACGAACATCTTTCACGAATTGATCAAATCCTTCTCCCTGAAAGACTTTGACGACAAAGCTACCATTGGTGGCTAGAACTTGTCGACACATATCCAGAGCAAGTTCAACTAAGTACATCGCTCTTGGTTGGTCTACCGAGTTGTTACCCGCAATATTGGGTGCCATGTCAGACATTACTACGTCGACCATTGAAGGTTGGATTCTTTCTAACAAAGCTTCGAGTACCGCTTCGTCACGAAAATCGCCTTGAAGAAAGCTTACACCAGCAATGGGATCCATCGGAAGCAGGTCACATGCAATAATTTGACCTTCCTCTCCTACTATTTTAGCAGCATATTGAGACCAACCACCCGGAGCTGCACCTAAATCGACGACAGTCATCCCAGATCGCAACAATTTATCTTTGGTTTGAATCTCTTCAATCTTGAAGTAAGCACGAGAACGGAAGCCTTTTTTACGCGCTTCGTTAGCATACTTATCATCAAAGTGTTCCTTTAACCAACGACCAGAACTAGCCGAATGTTTTTGTTTACTCATTTTAATCTCAATAAGGCACTAATTTGGAGCTATTGTTGTAATAGGCCAATCCTATTGCTCAATAAATTATAGTCTTTGACAATAGATGGCGTTAAAATAGCTTTTTTCAACCCTTATTCTATAGAAAATTGGCCGCGTAATGAACCTAAGCACCAAACAAAAGCAGCACCTAAAAGGCCTAGCGCACAGCTTAAAACCTGTTGTGCTATTGGGCGCAAACGGACTAACGGAAGCTGTTCTAGCGGAAATTGAAATCGCACTGGATCACCACGAGCTAATCAAAGTAAAAATCGCATCAGAAGATCGCGAAACTAAGTCTTTGATTGTAGACGCAATCGTTCGTGAAACAGGCGCAGAAAAAGTTCAAGTGATCGGCAAGACACTGATTCTTTTCCGTCAAACTCAAGATCGTAAAATCGAATTACCTCGCAAGTAATCTGTCGATAATTACGAAAAAAGGTCGCCTCGGCGACCTTTTTTGCATTCTAAATCTGCTCGGAATTAGATGTATTCCACGCGATCGATTTCGAAATCACGCTCACCGCCTGGTGTTGAAATAACGACTTCATCACCTTCCATCTTACCGATTAGACCACGAGCGATTGGTGAACTTACTGAAATACGGCCACTCTTAATGTCCGCTTCATCTTCACCAACGATTTGGTAAGTTTTTTCATCTTCAGTATCACAGTCAATCAATGTCACTGTTGAACCAAAGATAATTTTACCTGTATTTTCCATCTTAGTTACGTCAATCACTTGAGCAACAGATAGCTTGTATTCGATATCACGAATTTGAGCTTCACAGATGCCCTGCTCTTCACGAGCTGCATGGTATTCTGCGTTCTCTTTTAGATCGCCCAACTCACGAGCTTCAGCGATTGCTTCAGAAATTTTTGGACGAAGCTTTAGTAGTCTTTCCAGTTCTACGCGTAGCTTCTGCTCGCCAGATACTGTCATTGGAACTTTTTCCATCATATACCTCTAGACCAAAGCAAGCTTTGGACAAAATAAAACTACCCAGCTCATAAGAGCTAGGTAGCTTATACACTCATTAATTTCAGCTAGTTTAAACAAACTTAGCTGCTAAATCATCTTAATTCCATTTGTGGCTTTGATGTTCTTACTTTTGGTCACATTTTCCATCACTAATTGTGCAACATTACGCCACAACAAACTCAATAAAGATAAAAACCAAAACATTCACTTTCAGACCACTATTTTTGAACTTTATTTTTGTCTTTTAAAACAAAGAATTAAATTAAAATAATGCAAAATAAAACACTGTTCATAATGCGATTTTATATCGTTTTACTAACTGATTAGGGAACCTTGCGGGTACAACTTGACTCACGAAATGCCACGACGTCAAAGCATTGATTTACAAAATGCAAAACGTGTGCGTCTCACTGAGTAATGAAATTGAAGCTAAACGGACAATGCAGCTTCATTTCAGACAACCAATTGATGGACAAGACTTTAGGATTTATAACATGAACAAAACTTTGATTGCCCTAGCAGTATCTGCTGCTGCAATGGCTTCTGGTGCTCAAGCTGCTGAACTCTACAACCAAGACGGTACTTCTCTAGATATGGGTGGTCGTGCAGAAGCGCGTCTATCACTAAAAGATGGCGAAGCTAAAGACAACTCTCGTGTACGTCTAAACTTCCTAGGTAAAACTCAAATCACTGATGGTCTATACGGTGTGGGTTTCTACGAAGGTGAATTCACTACTGCTGATGATGGCGACGCAACTGACAGCCACAGCAACGACATCACTAACCGTTACGCATACGCTGGTATCGGCGGTACTTACGGTGAAGTAACTTACGGTAAAAACGATGGTGCTCTAGGCGTTATCACTGACTTTACCGATATCATGGCATACCACGGCAACTCTGCGGCAATGAAAATCAACGTCGCTGACCGTGCAGACAACATGCTAACGTACAAAGGCCAATTTGCTGACCTAAGCGTGAAAGCAAGCTACCGTTTTGCTGACCGTACTGAAAACATGATCACTGATCCAGTGACTAAAAAAGAAGTTGTTAATACCTACGGCAACAACAACGCTGACGGCTACTCTCTATCAACTATCTACGCTCTAGGTGACACTGGTGTTAAAGTGGGTGCTGGTTACGCAAGCCAATACTCTGGTGAAGCAGAGCAAAACGAATACATGCTAGCAGCGTCTTACGCTATCAATGACCTATACTTCGCAACAACTTTCACTGATGGCCAAGTGCAAGAGAAAGACGGCGACTACCGCGGTTACGAATTTGCTGCAGCGTACACTCTAGGTCAAACAGTATTTACATCGACTTACAACAACGCAGAGACTAACAACGAAACTTCTGCTGATAACATTGCAATCGATGCATCATACTACTTCAAACCTAACTTCCGCGGTTACGTATCATACAACTTCAACCTAATTCAAGAAGGTGACAAGTTCGGTACTGCTGGTTACTCAAACGTAACTGCAACTGCTGCTCAAGCTGAAGACGAACTAGCTCTAGGTCTACGTTACGACTTCTAAGCTGAGTTACCATTTGTCAGCGTGGGAATAGCTGACGATAAGTCACAAAGATTAAACGCCTGCTCGCTTGCAGGCGTTTTTTTTATATACTCAAATAATCACTCGTCATATTGGCCTATATCTACTCATGTTTGCTTCTCTTCGCTCTTTTTTAGTCTGTACGTTAGGTTTTTTCTCTATTAGTGGCTTTGCTTATGCTCCGCTTGACCATCTTCCCGCTGGCAGTCGCGTCTCCATCGCTATCGAACCTCTCGCGGAAGGCAGTGCATATTTGACGACGTCGAATCGCGACCAACTTTTTCCACCAGCAAGTACACTGAAAATTGTCACCGCTCTGGCTGCAAAACTGGCTCTAGGCGATGAGTTCCAATTTAAAACCGAGCTACAAACTAACCAGCGCGATATCGTTATTCGCTTTAGCGGTGACCCTACTCTGTCACGTGACGATTTAAAACAATTGCTCACGCTCGCGAAGCAGCAAGGAATAACCGACATTAAAGGGGATATATGGCTCGACAACAGCGCTTTTACTGGATATGAAAAAGCAATTGGTTGGCCATGGGATATTGTTGGTGTGTGCTATAGCGCACCATCGTCTGCGATCAGCTTAGACGAAAACTGTGTCCACGCTTCTATTTATGCCAATAGCAATGGCTCAACTCGAGTTTACGCGCCAGAACATTTTCCAATCTACGTCAGCACTCAAGCTAGAACCGTATCAAAACAAGAGCAAGAGGCGACACAGTGCGATCTAGAATTGCAAGTTTCACCCGACAACCATTACCAATTGCAAGGGTGTCTCGTCGAGCGAAGTAAGCCATTACCACTTAAGTTTGCGGTACAAGATCCAGCCATTTATACCCAACGAACTGTACTTAGCTTGCTTGCCCAACTCAAAATTAACCTGCAAGGCAATGTACGCATTGGTAAGCCACAACAAAGCAATTTTTCTTCTATCGCTACCCATTATTCAACGAAATTACCAAATCTACTGGAAGTGATGCTTAGAGACTCTGACAACCTTATTGCTGACAACTTAGCCAAAACGATAGGCGCCAAAACGTTCTCTACCGCCGGCTCATACAACAATGGTACCGAAGCAATTAAACAGGTCATTTTTGAGAAGACAGGAATCGACTTATCACGCGATGTAATGGCTGACGGATCAGGGTTGTCGCGCAACAATCGATTTACCAGTGAAGATATGGCGTCGATCTTGCGCTATATTGCACAAAATGAAGGTAAACTTGGCTTAATTGCGTTGATGCCTACTGCAGGAGAGAATGGCACCCTAAAATATCGCTCTAGTATGCGTAACGCACCAATTAAAGGTCACTTGATTGCGAAAAGTGGTTCTGTTTATGGCAGTTATAATATGGCAGGGTTTGGCTTAGATAAGTCAGGTAAGCCAACTACTCTGTTCATCCAGTTTGTGGCCGATTACCTGCCAAACCAAAAGGGCGATGATAAGCCTACCATCGCCCCGATTAGTCAATTTGAACAGTTGTTTTATCAAGATGTGCTGAAATTCAGTCAGTTTATGCCTAAGAAGTAATTCACCACACTGAAATAGATCCACATTCCGCTGATATCAACGATCGATGCCAATACTGGACTCACTAATACCGCTGGGTCCAGTTTGCACACTCTCGCTAAAATTGGCAAAACCCCACCAAGGGTGGTCGAAAGCGTCACTTGCACAAATAGTGCAACGGCGACGGCAAGTGCAATTCTATTGAGATCAAAACCGCCAATATGGCTAACATCACTGAAAAACAGCACCCGCACCACCATCACTGCGGCAACCGCTAACGCCAAACAAATCGCAACTCGGCTTTCTTTCCATACCACGGAAAGCCATTGGCGCTTACGCAACTCTCCCGTGGCTAACGCTCGAATAACTAAGGTTGCCGCTTGGCTTCCAGTGTTTCCCCCTGCCGCCGCAATGACTGGCATGTATACCGCCAGCAGCACTAGTTGACTCAAAGTATCTTCATACTGTGCAATGATCAGCCCCGACAAAATACCCATCAAGGCTAAACCAACAATCCAACCAATGCGCTGCTTCACATGTTGCCAAACCGATGTTGCCAAATAGCTTTGACTCGGTGCAACTTCCGAGTAGATCAACCCCAGTTGGTGAGCATAATGACGAGCGAGTTTATCCTTGCCATGTAATTCCAATTGAGAAAGCAATTGTTGAACATAGCCCAATGAGCAATGTCTTAAGATAGCGACCGCTTCTTCTATTGGCATCACACCCAATAGATTGACCTGCTGGGTTTGATCGTATTTTAAAAAGGCATTCCTTGCCGCGCCGATTTCTTCTTTTGAGAAATTAACGCTGTTTTCCATATAGATGTTATTCATTACCGTCATGGGCGAATCTCCCGATTAGCTTAAGGTAACGACCATCAAATACAGCCACGCTTATTCTTATTGCGATAAGCAATAAAAAACAAACCGCCAAGTTAGGGCAGTGAGCACAAGACACAACTAAACCGCTAACAAAAGTCAGGCTATACGGAATCTAGAAAAGAGAGGAGAAAAATCAAAGAGAGATAAATAAGAAGCTCTACCCGATGGGCAGAGACGGAGAACGCCAATACCGAAGCGGGTTATTTTTCTCCCCTCATACTAGGGGGATGGTCGGTATTGTTCATAAAAGTCTCCGAAATCGTTGCGTTATTCGCAACGAGCGCATGATAACAAACATCAACTGAAATTCCAGTCAATTTCTCGACAATTAGCCACAAAAAAAGCGCCTTGAAAGGCGCTTATTAACTTCTTTTCAACTACCGTTATTTGATAGTGATACGAGCAAATTTACGTTTACCGACTTGGAATACGTAAGTGCCTGCTTCTGGTGCAAATTTCGCATCAGCCACTTTCTCGCCATCCATTTTTGCTCCGCCTTGCTTAACCATGCGCATCGCATCCGATGTCGAAGCACATAGACCCGCTTCTTTTAGCAGGTTGGCAACTGGCGTTTCTGCATCAAATTCAAACTCAGGCATTTCATCTGGAATTAGATTTTTAGCAAAACGGTTAAAGAACTCTTGCTCTGCCGCATCTGCATCTGCTTCAGTGTGGAAGCGAGCGATGATTTCTTTTGCTAGCAGAATCTTAATATCACGCGGGTTTTTACCTTGCGCTACGTCAGCTTTGAACTGTTCGATTTCACCTAGTGGGCGGAATGATAGTAGCTCGTAGTAGCTCCACATTAGATCATCAGAGATAGACATGATCTTACCAAACATTTCGCTTGGCGATTCGCTGATACCAATGTAGTTACCTGCTGACTTAGACATTTTCTTCTCACCGTCTAGGCCAACCAGTAGAGGCATCATTAGCACTACTTGTGGTTTTTGACCGTTCGCTTTTTGTAGCTCACGACCCATTAGCAAGTTGAACTTCTGGTCCGTACCACCCAGCTCAACGTCGGTTTCCATGGCAACTGAGTCATAACCTTGAAGCAGCGGATACATAAACTCATGAATTGCAATTGGCTGACCACCAGCATAGCGTTTTTTGAAATCGTCACGCTCTAGCATACGCGCCACAGTTTGGTGCGAAGCAAGACGAATCATACCCTCAGCGCCTAGCTCAGATAGCCACTCAGAGTTAAATGAAATTTTTGTTTTTGCAGGATCAAGGATCTTAAACACCTGCTCTTTGTAAGTTTCTGCGTTTTGCAGAACTTGCTCGCGGCTTAGCGGCGGACGCGTGGTATTTTTACCAGATGGGTCACCAACCATTGCGGTGAAATCACCGATTAGGAAAGTCACTTCATGTCCAAGCTCTTGGAAAGCGCGCAGTTTGTTAAAGATCACGGTATGACCAAGATGGATATCCGGTGCTGTTGGATCGGCACCTAGTTTGATGCGCAGAGGACGTCCCTCTTTTAGTTTCGCAATCAGTTCATCTTCAGGGATCAGTTCTTCTACACCGCGCTTAATTTCGGCCAGTGCTGCTTCAATACTCGCCATTCTTGTTCACTCCCACAGATTTGGCAAAAATTTGATAATTTGACATCTTACTTGAATAGCGATGCTTTTTGAAACCAGTTAGACTATAGAGCTAGCTTTTTTGTCGAAATTTTTATACGGACATACCATGTTTTCGCTTTTTTCTCGATTGCCTCGGCTTCATCGAGCTCTCATTATCCTCGTGGTCGTGCTGATCGGCATCGTCATGTTGTTGCCAGATCCTAAATCATTACGCGACGAGAAAAGCTTCTATGTCATTGGTCAACCATACGATTTAGCCATCGAACCGGCTAACTTAGTGGTCAACAAAAGCGCGACACCACTTTCTCAGCTTAATTGGCAAACATATACCGTTGGTTCGGGAGAAAGCGCCGCCATTGTTTTCCAACGAGCGAATCTCTCTTCACGTTTACTCTACAACCTCACGAGTGCCAGCAAAGAAATTGAACAGCAACTCACCAAATTACGCCCTGGTGATGAACTGCAATTTGGCTTTGATGGTGATAATGAACTTATTCAGATCAAGCGACCTATCAACGCTTATGAAGCTTACGTCATTACCAAAGATGGCAATAGTTACAAAGGTAAGCTTGAAAGCAAAGAAGTTAACTACCAGTACAACTACGCAGAAGCGTCAATCACTTCGAATTTTTGGAACGCAGCGATTAATGCAGGCTTAACCGCAAACCAAATTATGGAACTTGCTGGAATCTTTGGCTGGGATATCGACTTTGCCCTCGATATTCGCGCTGGGGACAGTTTTAAAATCTTATACCAAGAAAAGTTGGTTGAAGGTGAAGTCGTCGATCGTGGTCAAATTATCGCGGCTATTTTTACTAACCAAGGCGATACCTTTAAAGCGATCTTGGATGATAAAACGGGCAACTACTACGACGAAAATGGCCGAGCGATGAAAAAAGCATTTTTGCGCTCACCGCTTGATTTCCGTCGTGTAACGTCAAACTTTAATCCAACACGTCGCCATCCTGTTACGGGTAAGGTTCGTGCTCACCGCGGTACAGACTATGCGGCACCCGTTGGCACCCCGATTTGGGCTGCAGGTGATGGTATTGTCACGAAATCGAGCTATAACCAGTTCAACGGTAACTATGTGTTTATCAAACACAGCAACACCTACATCACCAAGTATTTGCATTTACAGCGCCGTTTGGTGAAAACAGGACAACGAGTCAAACAAGGCCAAACGATCGGTACACTCGGCGGCACAGGGCGCGTAACTGGGCCTCATTTACATTATGAGTTCTTGGTTAATGGCGTACACAAAAATGCACGCACGGTAAAATTGCCACAATCAAAATCACTCACGGGCCAAGCCAAACAAACCTTTATGGCCAATGCTGAGATTCGTTTGAAAAAGCTTGAACGCTATCGAGAACTGCTCGCGTATAACCAAGCCGCTGCTCAAGAGTAACGAAAAAAGCGCTGATTATTCAGCGCTTTTTTATTGGTTCTAATCTTCCACCACAATGGGCTTGTCTTGATTCTGAGGTAATTGGTTGCGCCCCAACATCAATAAGCATGGCGTTAATACCAAGGTAAGTACGGTAGCAAAAGCCAGCCCCCCCGATACGGCCGTCGCTAGTTGTGACCACCACTGCGTGCTTGGTGCACCAAACTCAATTTTTTGATTGATTAGGTCGATATTCATTTCCAGCACCATCGGCAGTAAACCAAGAATGGTGGTCACTGTAGTTAGCAATACCGGGCGTAAACGCTGTACACCAGTGCGAAGAATTGCCTCACGTTTTTCAATTCCACGCTGACGTAATTGATTGTAGGTATCAATCAAGACGATATTGTTGTTAACCACAATCCCCGCCAATGCAATCACACCAATCCCGGACATCACAACACCGAATGGGCGTTGGAAAATCAATAACCCTGCAAAGACACCGACGGTAGAGAACAGCACCGCACTTAAAATCAAAAACGCTTGATAGAAACTGTTGAACTGAGTGATTAGGATTAATGCCATCACGACCAATGCAACTAAGAATGCATTTTGTAAAAACGCCGAGGAGTTTTGCTGCTCTTCATTTTGCCCACGCAATTTAAACTCAACGCCTGGGGCAAAGTCGATTTTCCTCAGTGCCTGCTCAATTTTAGGCAGCTGTAACGCGAGGTTATAGCCTTCGGCAATATCGGCTTTAATACTGATGATACGATGACCATCAACGCGATGAATCGTATCTTGTTTATGATCCGGAACAATGCTAGCAAAGTTAGTGATTGGTACTAACCCCATCGCGGTTTTCACTCGAAGTTGATCAAATTTGCCAATGTCTCGTTTGTCTTCAGGATAACGAACTAAAATATCCACTTCTTCATTGGCATCGTCCGGTAAATAGTCACCCAGTCTCAAGCCGTTCGTCACAAACTGCACCGTATTTCCCACCAAGGTTGCATTGGCACCAAAACGAGAAGCATCATCGCGGCGAATATCAATCTGCCAATCAATGCCCTCTTTGCTCGAATTGTCACTAATATTGGTCAATGCCGGATAGTTATCTGCCCATTCACGCACTTGTTTGGCGGCGAAATCGAGTTGGTCCAAATCTTGTGCGGACATTTCGATCACCAGATCGTGTTCAACCGGAGGGCCAGCATCAGGAAACTTATATTCTATCTCGACACCAGCGTATTGGTCCGTCGTCTGTTTTAGATCCTCAATAATGGTTTTAACCTTACGGCGATATTGCCAATCTACTGGTGTAATTTGGATTTGACCGATTTCATCGTCGCCACCAGTGCGGGTATAAACACTCTCAAATTCATCATGACCCAGCATCATTTGCTCAATATCACGCATAATCTGATCTTTTTCATTAATCGACAGATCGCCATAAGAGCGCACTTTGACAGTAAAAAAGGCGGGATCGACTTCAGGGAAAAATTCAGCCCCCAACCCTGCTTTGTTGTAAGCCGTGCCCACGCCAAAAGCCATCGCCACCGCCAACAATAAAATTTTAAGCGGGTGGTTAAGAGCGACATTGAGCGTGTGATAGTAGAGCTTAGTAATACCCGTCGCCTGCGTAAAATCACCATCATGCAGCGCCACCATTCGCTGGCGACTTTCTGCAGTAACGATTTGCGGCTTACCGAATAATCCACCAAGCACAGGGACAAAGAGCATCGCCATCACTAAAGAGGCGCTTAAGGTTGCGATCAAGGTCAATGGCAAAAACTTCATAAACTCACCCGTAATATCGGGCCAGAAGAGCAATGGTGCAAATGCGGCAAGTGTGGTTGCCGTCGAAGCGGTAATTGGCCATGCCATACGTTTAGCTGCATCTCGATAAGCTTGTTTTCTCGGCGTGCCTTCCTGCATACGCCGATCAGCAAACTCGGTCACTACAATCGCACCGTCCACCAGCATGCCAACTGCCATAATGAACGAGAACAACACCACGATATTAATCGTGACACCAAACACCGCTAATACTAGTAAACCAGCTAGGAATGAGCCGGGAATCGAAATCCCCACCAGCATCGCTGTACGCATACCTAAGATTGCGATGATCACTATCACCACCAATATGATGGCGGACAAAATGTTGTTTTGCAGATCGTTAAGCATCATCCGTACATCGTCGGACTGATCCCAAGTGTACTTAACTAATAGATTATCTGGCCATTGCGGGCTTTTTTGCGCTTCATTCAGCACCGCTTTGACAAGTTCCACCGTCTCGATAATATTTTCACCGGCACGCTTGCTCACATCGAGCACCACCGCCGATTCACCATCAAGGCGAGCATAGCTTTCAGGATCGCGAAATGCGCGACGTACAGTCGCGACATCAGCAAAGGTGATCACTTGCTTACCCTCGACTTTGATCGGCAGTTCTAACACATCTTTAAGCGAATCAAATACTGATGGTACTTTAACGGAGAAACGCCCATAGCCGGTATCAACAAAGCCTGCTGCGACCACTTTGTTATTAAGCGCGATCAAATTGTAGATATCGGCCTGATCTAAGCCATAACTTTCCATCAATAACGGGTCGACAATGATCTCGACGATATCTTCGCGATCACCGGCGATTTCAACCTCAAGCACTTGGCGGTAACTTTCGAGTTTATCTTGTAAACGACGCGCGATCTGTATGATGCTGCGCTCTGGTACGGTGCCATAAAGCACTAACGATAAAACAGGTTCTTCAGAGGCAAAGGTGACCTCATTAACCGTTGGCTCATCGCTGTCTTCAGGTAACTTAGGCTTAGCAAGATCAACGGCATCTCGCACATCTGCCATCGCTTTATCAAGATCAATCCCAACCGAGAATTCAAGCATCACCGAGGCGTGTCCTTCTCCTGCGGTTGAGGTCATCTCTTTTACCCCTTCAATAGAACGCAGCTCTTGTTCTATTGGCCTGACTAACAAGCGCTCAGCATCAACGGGAGAGATTCCTTGATGCCCTACTGAAACGTAAATGATCGGAATGGTAATGTCTGGACTCGACTCTTTCGGAATGGTTACGTAAGTGATCACTCCTGAGATAAGAATAAATACCAATAGCACCAGCATGGTACGAGTACGAGATAACGCCGCATCAATAAGAGTAAACATACGACCGCCTATTGATTCGCTGGCTGTTCATCAGCCATAACTGCCTTCACACGGTCACCATCACGAACAAAGCCTTGCCCGGTGGTAATGATATCGACTTGCTCGCCGAGTCCCGTCAACCAAACGCCATCTTGTTCTGCTTTCACTAACTGAATCGGCACAAATCGCACTTTGTCTTGCTCAACTAAAGTCTTTACTCCCAAGTTACCTGATTCATCTAACGCCAACATTGCTGGCGTGACTTTGACTGCAAGTTGATCTTTAAGGTTGAGCTCCACTTCGGTACTGACACCGGCTGGAATCAATTGCTGTGGGTTAGCAACCTCAACTTCAATGGGAAAGGTATTGGTGGCGGTTGAGGACACTCGCGCGATGTATCGCACTTTCCCTTGCGTCTCTTGACCGTTAATAAAGCGCACCGTCGCAGGTTGATTGAGTTTGAGATCTTGAATATGACGTTCACTGACGTCCGCTTCTATCACGATTTGTTGTAAATCAATCAAGGTCGCGACAGGATCGCCCACGCCAACAAAATCGCCGAGTTCAATAAACAAATGATCGACCACTCCCGAAAACGGGGCTTTCACATCCGTATTGCGCAATGCTAATCGAGCATTACTCACCATCGCTTTCGCCTCAACCAACATCGCTTGAGCATTAGCAAAAGCAACTTCACCCTGTAAGCCCTTACTTTTCAGTGATTGAGCGGCATTAAACTCTTTTTCCCTCACTTTGAGCATGGCCAAAGCGCGTTGCAATTGAATCGCTAAATCGCCTTTATCAATGCTTGCAATCACTTGATTACGCTTAACGCTGTCACCCTTTTTGACTTGTAAGGCAACAATCTTACCGGCAATTTCCGCCCCTAACTGAGCCTGCCTATCCGGCGCAGTGCGCCCATAGAGATCAATACTCTTATGTACCGATTCTGCTGAGAATGAAGTAAATGCTACTTTTGCCAATGGGATTTCACTGGTTTGTGACGATTTTTGCGATGGAATCTCTTGTGAATTACTTACTCCCATCGCCAGCCAAACCCCGAGTACCAGCACCAGAGCTAGAGAAATAAGATAAGGTCTTACTGAAAGAAAACGGAAAATAGACGACTTAGCCATAACTATCCTTAGCGGTAAAAAGTTCTTGTGCTTGGAATTCCTTTTTCTACGCACCATTTGTCGCTTGAAATCAAAAAGATGTATTTCTAACTCGTGGTTAGCATAACAAGGCTAAACGAGATCACAAGACAACAAAATGAAACAAATTTTTTAACCTCAACAATTATGATCGCGATCATTAATTCAACATTGTCTGTTTGCTAGGCATAAAAAAAGCTGCACTAGGCAGCTTTTCGAATTCAGATGTGCAACTTATACGCTAAATGATGCACCACAACCACAAGTTGTGGTCGCATTTGGGTTGTTTACGAAGAAGCGCGAACCCTCAAGACCTTCGGTATAATCAACTTCACCACCAATAAGGTATTGCAGACTCATCGGGTCAACCACTAGTGTTACACCACTGTTTACGATCGTCGTGTCACCGTCATTGATGTTCTCATCAAACGTGAAACCATACTGGAAACCACTACAGCCACCACCAGTGATGTAAACTCGTAATTTCAGGTTTGGGTTTTCTTCTTCTGCAATCAGAGTGTTAACGCGCTTCGCCGCCGCATCTGAAAACGTTAGGGGGATATTGGCTTCGCTCACACCGACCTCTCTCACTTGTTTTTACTGCTTTTGTTACCTTAATTAGGCTTATTCTTTGCAGTATTCGTTTGGTATTAATAGAGTGATTATCTAATACCTGAGTGCAGCGTTCAAGTATTCACCACTGATTACTCTTTTTCTAATTGTATTTACACCCATTTGTATGCGTTTTAACCCGATTATGTCAGAAAACGTTTTTCAAGCCGTAATTGGGAGTTACAATGCCCCCCTAAGTTAGTCCGAGTAATCACAGAGGATATACCAATGACCAAATCGGAAGACCTGTATCAAAAAGCACAAAAAACCATCCCTGGTGGCGTTAACTCTCCAGTACGTGCTTTCAACGGCGTTGGTGGCGCTCCAATCTTTGTTGAACGTGCGGATGGCGCATTTATTTTTGATGCCGATGGCAAAGCCTATATCGACTATGTGGGTTCTTGGGGTCCAATGATTCTGGGTCACAACCACGCACTGATTCGTGAAGCGGTAATTGATGCAGCACAACGTGGCCTAAGCTTTGGTGCGCCAACAGAACTTGAAATTGGTATGGCTGAATTAGTTACTGAGCTCGTTCCATCAATGGAACAAGTGCGTATGGTTAGCTCAGGCACTGAAGCAACAATGAGTGCAATTCGTCTTGCACGTGGTTTCACTGGTCGTGACAAAATCATGAAATTTGAAGGTTGCTACCACGGTCATGCCGACAGTCTTTTGGTAAAAGCTGGTTCAGGCGCACTAACGTTAGGTCAACCTAGCTCACCAGGCGTACCTGCAGATTTCGCAAAACACACACTAACTGCTACTTTCAACGATCTAGATTCAGTGCGTGAACTGTTCGCGGCGAACAAAGGCGAAATTGCATGTATCATCGTTGAGCCTGTTGCAGGCAACATGAACTGTATTCCACCAGTAGAAGGCTTCCATGAAGGGCTACGTGAGATCTGTGACCAAGAAGGCGCACTACTGATTTTTGATGAAGTAATGACTGGTTTCCGTGTTGCTCTTGGTGGCGCACAGGCTTACTACAACATCAAGCCAGACCTAACCACACTGGGTAAAGTGATTGGTGGTGGTATGCCAGTCGGTGCTTTCGGTGGTCGTCGTGACGTGATGCAATACATCGCGCCAACCGGTCCTGTTTATCAAGCAGGTACACTTTCTGGTAACCCAGTAGCGATGGCAGCGGGTAACGCATGTTTGAATGTGCTGCGCGCAGAAGGCAACGAAGAACGTCTTGGCAATATTACTAAACGTCTTGCTGAAGGCTTTAAACAATTGGCTGATAAGCACGGTATTCCACTCGTAGTAAACCAAGTGGGCGGCATGTTTGGCTTCTTCTTCACTGACCAAGACAAAGTGACATGCTATGAAGAAGTGACCAAGTGTGATGTTGAGCGCTTTAAGCGTTTCTTCCATCTAATGCTAGATCACGGTGTTTACCTTGCACCTTCTGCATTTGAAGCGAGCTTTACTTCGCTTGCTCACGGTAACAAAGAAATTGAAGCAACATTAGGCGCTGCTGATCGCTGTTTTGCGATTCTGGCTCAAGAAGCTTAATTTGTAACGAAATACTCGGTAAAAGGCTGCCAATGCAGCCTTTTTTATTGCCAATTGATGACGACCAATAGCGCTAAGCAAATAAGCACAATGGCAAACCAAGGAATTCGCTTAGCGGTTTTACGAGTTTGGCTTTCGCTGCATTTATCGTTATTACAACACCCCATCACTTAACTCCTGATTGATAACACTTAGAATTCCAGCCATTATATACTCATAATATAACCAAGTGACGCCTAACCTAGTCATCCTCGCGAAAATATGCAGCTCGAGGTTACTTGGGTATAACCTTATAACTTGATTCTTAATTGGGCACTATCGTGACAGAAAAACTAAAAATCACCTCAGGACATTGGGTTCTGATCGCAGCATTGCTTGCTGCAGGCTTTGCTTGTTTCTTGTTAGTCGAGCCTTATATCAACTCAATTGTGATGGCATTTATTCTCTCGCTACTGATGTTCCCTATTCATCAATGGATTGAGAAAAAACTGCCTAAACACCCGAATGTTGTTTCGCTACTGTCCTGTGTGGTATTAACTTTTATCATCGTTATTCCACTCCTGTTTGTCTTTGCAGCGATTGTTCAGCAAGGTACTGTCTTCTCACAAAACGTTTACTCTTGGGTTACTCATGGTGGCATTCAAGAAGCCTTTGCGCACCCTTGGGTGGTTAAAGTTCTTAAGTTAGTCAACACTTACCTACCATTTGAGGAAATCAAACCACAAGAAATTGCCGCTCGTATCGGTCAATTCGCTACGACCTTTGGTAGCAATATTGTTGGCTTTAGCGCCAAGATTTTGGGGGACGCGACCAGCTTTTTGATGTCCTTTTTCTTGATGTTGTTTGTGCTGTTTTTCTTATTGCGCGATCACGACAAAATCATCTCAGCAATGCGTCATATTCTGCCACTATCTCGCAGCCAAGAAGACAAACTACTCAACGAGGTTGAGAAGGTGGCAAAATCCGCTGTGATGGGATCGTTCTTAACCGCGATCGCGCAAGGTCTTGCGGGCGGTTTTGCGATGTGGCTTGCCGGATTCCCTGGGCTTTTCTGGGGCACAATGATGGGTTTTGCGTCATTTATCCCAGTCGTCGGCACGGCACTCATTTGGGTTCCAGCGACTATCTACCTCTTCCTAACTGGTGATACGACTTGGGCCATCTTCTTGTTAATTTGGAGTGTGGCAATCGTAGGTTCAATTGATAACCTTCTACGACCATTATTAATGCAAGGCAGCGCGGGAATGAACACGCTGATGATCTTCTTCTCTCTACTTGGTGGCCTGCATCTCTTTGGCTTGATTGGTTTAATCTACGGTCCAATCATTTTCGCCGTCACTATGGTGCTGTTCTATATCTACGAAGAAGAGTTTTCTGATTTTCTCGACCAGCAAGATCGAACGTAAACTTGATACCTTATCGTAATCATCAAAGCCTTGGCCTCTGTTCCAAGGCTTTTTGTTTCATTCTCAATATGTTGCCCATCTCACCGCTTTATTGGTGACAGATAAGTTAGCACCAAGCAAAGCTTTGTGAGAAAATCCCCCACTGTTTTATATCACTGAGCCAATCCATGTCTGCTTATACTGCCCCAAGCCAAATTGCTGAGCGCCAACTTGCCTATTTTGAAGGCAAACACGTCCTGGTAGCCGGCGAAGCTGAAGACTTATTTCCGATCGAGCTGCAAAAGTACTGTGAATCCGTCACGGTATTTACCACTCATTACGGCTACTACGATCAACTTAAAACCAGCAACAACATTACTTGTGTATTTGGCGCAGAATTTGATCAACCAACCCAAGCGGACTTAGTGTTGCTTTATTGGCCGAAAGCAAAAGCAGAAGCAGAATATTTGCTGGCAATGCTGATGGCAAAGTTGGGCAAAGATACGGAAATCGTCGTCGTAGGTGAAAACCGCTCTGGGATCAAAAGCATTGAAAAAATGTTTAAACCATACGGTGTTATCACTAAATACGATTCTGCTCGTCGTTGCTCTTTCTATTGGGGGCAATGTACTCAAGACGTGGCACCATTTGATATGCAGCAATGGTTTAAGACCTACCACGTCAATTACCAACAGCATCAATTGACGATTAAGAGTTTACCGGGTGTATTCAGCCATGGTGAATTTGATATCGGTAGTAAACTACTGCTAGACACTTTACCTAACCTGTCAGGTAAAGTGCTCGATTTTGGCTGTGGGGCTGGAGTAATCGGTTCGGTAATGGCTACCTTAAACTCTACCATTGAGCTAGAAATGTGTGATATCAGCGCATTAGCGATTGAATCATCAAAGGCAACACTGAGAGCGAACAATCTGCAAGGTAAAGTATTCGCGTCTAACGTATATTCAGACTGCGCCGATGATTATCAATTTATTATTAGCAATCCACCATTCCATTCGGGCTTAAACACAAGCTATGGAGCAACGGAAACATTGTTAAAAGACGCGCCAAAACAGTTAAAATCGGCGGGTGAATTGATTATTGTGGCTAATAGCTTTTTGAAGTATCCACCAATTATCGAACAATCTTTTGGTCATTGTGAGACGCTCAATAAAACCAATAAATTTACGATTTACCACGCGCAAAAATAATCCTATGCCCAGCCAAAACCTTTGGTTGGGCATTATTTTCCGCATTACCTGCCAAATTTCTATCCGAGAAACTCCGCCCTCAACAGTGACGGATACACTTAGTACCTTATGCGCTGCCTACCACGCTTTGTGTTGGACTTACTTGTCAAAGCAAAAAAACTCGTTAATTTTGTCATTTTAGGAAAATTCACACTTCTTCGTTTTTGACGAGCCCTTCTCATGTGCGATGCCGCCCGCGAAACAACCGAAGTGACATGTTTTAACCCCTGGTTAATTTGAACCAGCTTTCATGGAAAGTAATCATCTCATTATGTTTAAGTTGTACCGCAAACAGAGATTTAAGCGCCTGCAACATACGCTGATGCTAGCGTTTCTTGCACTTAGCATTACACCGTTGACTGTTATTGCGCTGTTTTTTCTGCATTCACATAGCCAAGACTTACAAGAACAAAGCACCTCTCACTTAATTTCTGTTCGAGATAGTAAGCAACAGCAAATTGTCGATTATCTTAACGCAAGGGAATCAGAGGTTATGGGCGTCGTGCGCTCGGAACTCGCTTATGCCAGCGGTGGCCGCTTCTATGGTTTAGTCAACGCCTTTCAAAACCTTGGCCTCAACATTGAGGATGCAAGACAATTGGCACAGCAGCGCTATATCATCGGATCAGGTGATCAAATAAAAACGTCAATTTTGCCGGAGTCTGAGGTATTTAATGCGACGGAACGCTACCGCCTACTGCACAAGCGTTATCACGGTTCGTTTTTGGAGTTACTCAAACGCTCTGATTTTGACGACATTTTGCTGGTCGATATTAACGGCAACGTGACGTATTCGATTTATAAGCACGACTATTTTGGCACCAACTTACTTGACGGAAAGTACCACAACGACAACTTAGGAAAGGCATTTAAAGCGCTGCAGGACGAAGTCGCACAGAAAAGAAAACAAAGCCTCGACTATACACCCGTGGTTTTTTCTGACTTTGCTGAACATGAAGGAAAAAGTTACGCCTGGATTGGTGCTCCAATTATTCAGCAAGGTTACCTACACAGCTACGCAATGTTCCGCTTGCCGAATAATAGCTTAACCAAGTTAATCGCTGACAATAATAACGTCTGGTCGATCAAGACATTATTGGTTAACAAGAACAATCAATTACGCACACTTTCTTATAGCCAAGAAGATGTTGATAACAGCCAATCGATTATCAATCAAGCGTTTACTCAACCTACCTCAGTTGGCACTTTTACCAATAGTTTAGGTGAAGAAATTATCGCCGCTCATAGTCACATTCAAGCTAAAGGATTGGACTGGGCATTAGTGGTCGAAGTATCAGAAAAAGAGGCATTCTCTCGCATCAAACAACTCGAAACCTTGTTTGTCATCGCGATGCTGGTTGCTATTTTGGTGGTGATTGTCTCTTCTCACTATTTATCCAATTTCATTACCGCACCATTGCTGAAACTCACTTGGTCAGCCGAAAAAGCCTCCGCTGGCGATCTCAGTGCGGAGATCAATACTGAACGGACCGATGAAATTGGCCGCTTAGCAACCGCATTTGAACGAATGCAACGTTCTATTCGTGAAAAAATGCAGCTGATTCGAGAGCAAAATGAAGAGCTAGAGAACAACCTAAAGTTAATTCGTAAAAAGAATGAAGAGTTGCAACTGGCCAATAAACTTAAAGATGAGTTCTTAGCAACAACCTCACATGAGCTAAGAACGCCCTTACACGGTATGGTCGGAATTGCTGAAGCATTAATTTCTGGTGCGAACGGCCCTATTCGTTCCGAGCATAAGTATCAACTAGGCATCATCATTAGCAGTGGACAGCGTCTAACCACATTAGTGGACGACTTGCTCGACTATCACAAAATGCGTTATGGCAATATGGATATCGATACCTGTGCGGTAGACCTATCCAGTGCCACACGCTTAGTACTTGAGCTTTCTTCCCATTTATTAGGCAATAAACAGATTCGAATTATCAACCAAGTGCCCGTTGAGCCAGTTTGGGTGTGCGCAGATCCGCAACGACTTGAGCAAGTGCTATATAACTTAGTTGGTAATGCCATCAAATACACGCGTGAAGGCAAGATCGTTATCTCTGCCAATATTGTCGACGCAAAAATGCGCGTTCAAGTGGTCGATACCGGCCAAGGCATTCCCGCCGATCAGCTGGAGCATATTTTTGAACCTCTGATTCAAGCTGGCGATGATGCCAGTCGTTACCGTCAAGGTGCAGGATTAGGCCTCTCTATTAGTCGTCAATTAGTTGAACTAATGGGCGGTTCTTTGTACGTCAGTAGCCAGCCTATGGTCGGCACGACATTTAGCTTTACGTTACCACTAGCCACCGAAGATCAGGTTGCACAAGCTCGCCATAGTGACAGCTTACATTTCCAAGCTCCTGAAAGTTACGCCATGGAAGAGACGGTAGAGGCGAGTCTACCGGAAAATCCTGATGGTGAATTGTTACTCGTCGTTGATGACGAACCCGTCAACTTACGCGTTTTAGATAGTTTCCTTCGTCTCGCCGGCTACCGAGTACGCACAGCAAAAGATGGCTATGAAGCTCTGCAGTCAATCGAAGAAGAGAAACCAGAACTTGTGCTGCTGGATGTTATGATGCCTGGCCTGAGTGGTTATCAAGTGTGTGAGTCGATACGTGAAAGCTACGATAATATCGAGCTTCCAGTAATTATGCTTACCGCGCTCAATCAAGCGGACGACCGAATTCGTGGTTTTAACTCTGGTGCGAATGACTATTTATCTAAACCGTTTAATAAGCAGGAACTCGCCGCGCGTATTTTAGTGCACCTATCGGCAAGCCAGGCGGAAAAACGTCGTATCGAAAACCAAGTGTTGCAAGACGAATTGCGCCACCGCGCGGCCGTTGAAGCCAGCTTGATTGAAACTCAAGGCAGGCTTTTAGAGCAATTAGAATCAGCACCAGAAGCCATCGTGTGTACACGTAATGACAATCGAATTCGCTTCGCGAATGAGGCTGCAGCACGACTATTTAAGCGCTCCGTAGAACAACTCAAGCGTTCAAGCTCAGAAGAGATTCTTGCCCCTCGATTCCTCGATATCAGCCAAGAACACTACTGCGGGAAGGTTGATATTTATGTGGAAGATATGCGTCAACATATCGATGCAGACATTTTGCGCCTACCTGAGGCTTCTGGCCTAAAATCAATGTATATCTTTGATAACGGTGGTGGTGTAAACGCTCAACGCATCAATAACTTAGAAACTGCAATTGAAGCGCTAAGCAGCTACGCTTTTGATGGTGATAAAGGCAAGCTACAGCAACTGAAAGAGCTCGGCGGCGAATTTACACGCTTGGCAGATCGCGTTAGCAGTGACCAAAAATCTAAGCAAGATTTGATGCGTGAAGTACTGGTGGACGCAATGACCACAGCTCTGGATTATTGGGAAAGCTCATCAGGTCACAGCAAATTTACTTTTGCTGAGCAAAGTGGTCTATGGCGAGTTTATTTGGACCGTAGTACGCTACAAACTCGAACTCTGGATAAATATTTGCGTATCGAAACTCTACCGAAGACGCCACGCTGGCGCACGGTGTTGAATTCACTAGAGTACATTTTAGATAACTGCAAAGATATGACCAAAGAGCGAACTAAGATTGAAGAGCTGCGGGATAAGCTGCAGTATTTGCTCACCACTTAGCGCGATAAAATAAGTACGATATAAATGCTAAGCCCACTTTCAAAGTGGGCTTTTTTTTGCCTCAATCTTACCCGTAAAAACAGTTTTTACACGGCGAAAAACAACCCAAATATCACCGTCAAAATTGCGTATTTTTTTGCTAATGACAGACTCAATTGCAGTAAAAAAGCACAATCTGACCAATATTAGAACGTATTTGAGAGAGTTATCACAATAATTCGGCAGAATTAAATTAGCGTGTGAAATTAACCTTTTACATTAGCAGTGACTAAGATCTCACATCCAAAAACAAGAACGCAAACCTTTAAAATAGATAACTCATAGCGATAGTAACCACTTACATAAGTGTATCAACCGGCGGATTTTTGCGAGCTATATCAACAGGGGATTTTCACCAATTTGGTGCAATTGAGATTGAATATTTACGTTATTGACGTGAACGGAGGTGTTTTTAACGTTTTTGACGGGAAACGCAATTGCTAAACCGACGAATAAGGTGTTTTCTTAACCCTGCCTGAGGTCTACAGGCCACTCAGGATGAATGACAACCTCCGACGTTATCCATCCTTATTTGAGGTAGGCCTTAGTGAGTGTTCATCAATTGATAACATTCGTATCCATTAGTGAAATGAAAGCAAATAGTAAGGAACAGCTATGCTTGCCAACATTAAAAAAACTGCACTAGCAACAGCGATCATCGCAACAGCAACTACTGGTTTTGCATCAGTAGCAACTGCTGCAGAACGCAGTGAACTAACAATCTACCCTAAAGAATTTACAACTTTCGTTCGTAACTTCAACCCATTCTTAGGTGCTACTAACCTACATACAACAACTGACTTTATTTACGAGCCTCTAGTTGTATTTAACGAAATGCAAGGTAACACTCCAGTATTCCGTCTAGCAGAGAACTACACAATTGCTGACGATCTACTAAGCGTTGTTTTTGACATTCGTAAGGGTGTGACTTGGTCTGATGGCGAAAAATTCGATGCTGATGACGTTGTTTACTCATTTGAACTAGTTAAAGCTAAACCTGAACTAGACCAAAGCGGTATCAACAACTGGGTTTCTAGCGTTGAAAAATTGAACGACTACCAAGTTAAGTTCAACATCAAAGAAGCTAACTCAAACGCAGCTTACGAAATCGTTAAAGTACCTGTAGTTCCAGAGCACGTCTGGAGCAAAGTTAAAGATGCAGCTACCTTCACGAACGAAAACCCAGTAGGTACTGGTCCATTTACTGAGATCGATACATTTACTGGTCAGCTATACATCCAGTGTGCTAACCCTAAATACTGGGATGCAGACAACCTAGATGTTGACTGTCTACGCGTTCCTCAAATCGCAAACAACGACCAATTCCTTGGTAAAGTTGTAAACAGCGAAATCGACTGGTCTTCTTCATTCATTCCAGATATCGATCGTACATACGCAGCAGCAAGTCCTAACCACCAATACTGGTACCCGCCATCAGGTACTCAAGCATTCGTAGTTAACTTCAAAAACCCAGACGCAGCTAAGAACGAAGCACTAACTAACGTTGACTTCCGTCGCGCGTTCTCTATGGCTCTTGACCGTCAAACTATTATCGACATCGCATTCTACGGTGGCGGTACAGTGAACGACTTCGCTTCTGGTCTAGGTTACGCATTTAAGACTTGGTCTGATGAAGAAACTCATAAGAAATACCAAGGCTTCAACACATACAACGTTGAAGGCGCTAAAGAGCTTCTAGCGAAAGCTGGCTTTAAAGATGTGAACAAAGACGGTTTCGTTGACACGCCATCTGGTAAATCTTTCGAACTTCTAATCCAATCTCCAAACGGTTGGACTGACTTCAACAACACTGTTCAACTTGCTGTTGAGCAACTAGCTGAAGTTGGCATCAAAGCGAAAGCTCGTACACCAGACTTCTCTGTGTACAACCAAGAGATGCTAGAAGGTACATACGACGTTGCATACACTAACTACTTCCACGGTGCAGATCCACACATGTACTGGAACAGTGCATACAACTCTGAACTGCAATCTGGCGACGGTATGCCTCGTTTCGCAATGCACTTCTACAAGAATGCTAAGCTAGACCAGCTACTAAACAGCTTCTACAAGACTGCAGATAAAGCGGAACAATTGGAAATCGCTCACGGTATCCAAGCGATCATCGCAGCTGACCAAGTAACGATCCCTGTAATGTCTGGTGCATACATGTACCAATACAATACAACTCGCTTCACTGGTTGGTGGAACGAAGAAAATCCTAAGGGCCGTCCAAACGTATGGGCTGGTATCCCTGAACGTCTACTACACGTACTGGACCTAAAACCAGTTAAGTAATAGATATTCAATCTAGCGGCGCACATTCCGTGCGCCGCACATCCCCCCCTAATCCTATCGGTCGTTTAAGGAATGGCGCAAAGCGTCAGGGGATTTTTACGCTCAAATTTGTGGTTTCGCTAAGAGCGACCTGACACCAGGGACAGGAAATATCTGGGTGAGTAAGGTGTAAGTTATGGGTTATTTTTTAAGACGTTTGTCATTTTATTTTATCGCGCTCCTAGTTGCCGCGACTTTAAACTTCATTATTCCACGAGCAATGCCTGGTGACCCAGTTACCATGATGTTTGCTAACGCAGCCGCTAACGTTACGCCTGAGCGTATCGAAGCGATGAAAAAACTACTTGGCTTCGTAGATGGTCCACTTTGGATGCAATACTTGGCCTACATGAAAAACATTCTAAGCTGGGAGTTGGGTACTTCAATTCAACTTTACCCTCTATCAGTAAATGAGCTACTAGGTGGCGCATTTGGCTGGTCACTATTCCTAGCTGGTACAGCAGTAGTACTTTCGTTCTCTTTGGGTTCGATTCTTGGTATCTACGCAGCTTGGCACCGCGGCAGCAAGTATGACGCGTTCATCACTCCGGGCATGCTAGTTATTCAAGCAGTACCTCAAGTTGTTATTGCGATGATTGCACTGTTTACCTTTGCTATCGGCTTAAAGTGGTTCCCAACTGGCTACGCTTACACAGCGGGTACAACACCAGATTGGACAAGCTGGGCATTCTATAAAGATGCGGCTTACCACGCAGTGCTCCCTCTTGTCTGTGCATCTATCGTTCAAATCGGTGGCTTCTTGGTAAACATGCGTAACAACATGATTAACCTACTTGCAGAAGACTACATCACGATGGCTAAAGGTAAGGGTCTAAGTGAAAAACGCGTGGTATTCAACTACGCAGCACGTAACGCGATGCTTCCAAGTGTAACAGCACTTTCTATGGCACTAGGTATGGCGATCGGTGGTCAGCTTATTATCGAGATCATCTTCAACTACCCAGGTCTAGGTTCAGTTCTGTTTAACGCAATCAAAGCGCGTGACTACCAAGTTCTTCAAGGTCAGCTACTTATCATGACGCTATTCATGCTGTTCTTTAACCTACTGGCTGACATGCTTTACGTTGTACTAGACCCTCGCCTACGCAAGGGAGGCAAATAATTATGAAAGGCTTCGTTAAACTCGTAATCGGTAACCCGATGGCCCTAGTGGGTAGCATCATCTTAATGGCATTCCTATTTATTGCCCTATTTGCACCAGTATTGGCAAAACATGCGCCAGATAAACGTACAGGTAACCCACATGAATACCCTGCTTTCGTTGTGAAAGCAGCAAAAGCAAACCCAGATGGCTGGGTAGCAACTAACCTAGCAGATGACCGCCGTACACTTGCAATGTCTAAGAAAGCGGATCACGTAATGGGTACTAGCCGTATGGGTCGTGACATTTGGTCACAATTCGTACACGGTGCGCGCGTGTCTCTATCTGTCGGTTTCGGTGCTGGTATCGCAGTATGTTTCTTAGCAACGGTAATCGGTATCTCGGCAGGTTACTTCGGTGGTCGTGTCGATGACTTCTTAACCGCAGCGATGAACATCATGTTGGTTATACCGCAATATCCACTGTTGTTCGTATTGGCGGCATTTATCGGTGAAGCAGGCCCTCTCACCATCGCCTTGATTATCGGCTTTACCTCCTGGGCCTGGGGTGCGCGTGTTGTACGTTCGCAAACCATGGCTCTGCGCGAAAAAGAGTTTGTTAAAGCAGCGGAAGTATTGGGTGAATCTTCATGGCGTATCATCTTCATTGAGATTCTGCCGAACCTAATTCCAATCGTTGGTGCAAGCTTTATCGGTTCTGTTATGTACGCAATCATGATGGAAGCCACCATTTCATTCTTGGGTCTGGGCGATCCAAACACTGTGAGCTGGGGCATCATGCTTTACAACGTACAAACGTCTTCATCAATGCTAATCGGCGCATGGTGGGAACTATTAGCTCCTTGTTCTGCACTGATTATTCTAATGACTGGTCTTGCACTACTTAACTTTGCAGTAGACGAAATTGCTAACCCGCAGCTACGTTCACACAAAGGCATGAAGCGCTGGAAGAAACTAGCAGAACAAGAGAAGAAAGAGCGTGAGCTTGAGCTAGCGCCTCAAAATGCAATTTTGAGCGGAGATAAATAATTATGACAGCACCACTAATTTCTATCCGCAACCTTTGCGTAGACTACATTACAGCAGCAGGTGATGTACGCGCATGTAACGACGTAAGCTTTGATATCGCTCCTGGTGAAGTATTTGGCCTTGCTGGTGAGTCTGGTTGTGGTAAATCAACCGTTGCGTTCTCGCTAATGCGCCTACATAAGCCGCCAGCGTTCATTACCGGTGGTGAGGTAATTTTCAACGGTGAAAACATTCTAGAGTACAGTGATGAACGCATGCAGGCATTCCGTTGGAGCGAAATGTCGATGGTGTTCCAAAGCGCGATGAACGCTTTGAACCCTGTATTAACGATGGAAGAGCAGTTCTGTGACGTAATCATGCGTCATACGAACATGACTCGCGACCAAGCGCGTCGCCGTGCTGAAGGTCTGTTGGAAATCGTGGATATTCACCCAAGTCGTTTGACGGACTATCCTCACCAGTTCTCTGGTGGCATGCGTCAACGCCTGGTTATTGCAATTGCACTAGCTCTAAATCCAAAGATGATCATCATGGATGAACCGACTACAGCACTAGACGTAGTAGTTCAACGTGAAATCCTACAAAAGATTTATGCGCTAAAAGAAGAGTTCGGATTCTCGATTCTGTTTATTACTCACGACCTTTCTCTAATGGTCGAGTTCTCAGACCGTATCGGCATCATGTACTCAGGTGAATTGATCGAAGTTGCTCCGTCAAAAGAAATTTTGACCAGTCCATTCCACCCTTACACCAAGGGTCTGGGAAGTTCATTCCCTCCACTGACTGGTCCAAAAACTAAGTTAACCGGTATTCCAGGTAACCCATTGAACCTACTTGAAGTACCGCAAGGTTGTCGTTTCCAAGCTCGTTGTGACCGCGTACATGAAAAATGTACTCAAGTACAAACCGTATTAAGACAGATCGAGCCAAATCGCTTCTCAAACTGCCACCTTTACGGTGAGCCAATTGCCCAGACCAAAATCTAGCAATCTGATAAGCAAAACGAATAATTTCTGGAGACAATTATGAGCAAAGATTTCGGCGAACTACTGATAGAAGGTAAAAACCTGATTAAAGATTTTCCTATCAGCAGTAATGCCCTAAAACAACCAATGATGCGTGCTATCAATGACGTGTCATTCAAGATGTACAAGAGCCGTGGTTTGGCTGTGGTTGGTGAATCTGGTTCAGGTAAATCAACAACTGCAAAGATGATTGCAAAAATGTATGCACCGACGTCAGGTACAATTACCTACAAAGGTCGTGACATTCTTGATATTCATTCTGGTGCAGACCTAATGCACTACCGCGAAGGTGTGCAAATGGTATGGCAAGACCCGTTTGGTTCTCTAAACCCAACGCACACTATTTTCCACCACATTGCGCGCCCACTTTTAATTCACAAAAAAGTAAGCCCAGGCAATAAGAAGGAACTAGAAGAGCGTGTATATGACCTGTTGGAGCAAGTTGGCCTAATTCCGCCAAAAGCGACATCAGAGAAATACCCTCACCAACTTTCTGGTGGTCAACGTCAACGTGTTAACTTGGCTCGTAACATCGCAGTAGGCGCTGAAGTGGTACTCGCTGACGAACCAACATCCATGCTTGACGTATCGATCCGTGCTGGTGTTCTTAACCTAATGGAAGAGATGAAGTTTGAGAAACAAATGTCTCTCCTTTACATCACTCACGATATCGCAACAGCGCGTTACATCGCAGAAGATCTAGCGGTTATGTACGTTGGTCACATGGTTGAATGGGGTGATACTGAAGAGATCATTCACGATCCTCAACACCCTTATACTCAACTGTTGGTATCTGCGGTGCCAGATCCAAGTAAATCTATTCACGAAAAACTGAAAGGTAACAAAGGCGAAATTCCTCTTTGGACTCCTACATCAGTAGGTTGCCCATTTGCAGGCCGATGCATGCATGTAACTGACAAGTGTCGTGAAAAATTACCTGGCGTCACTCAACTGTCAGAAAACCACTTTGTTCGTTGTTACCTCTTCGAAGACTAAGCACTAATGAGCCAAGAGTGAAAACTCTTGGCTCTACTCCCTAACCAATGCCATTACTTTTTTGCGGAGACAGCAATGCTGCTAGTTACTAACCATATTGGTTATGAATCCCTTGGGCCTAAACAGGCTGTTTTGATGACGAGAAAGCCTCGCCTGTCTACTACCACTGCCTTACTGGTGTGTGCTGATAGTCATCAGACTGTTGCGTCAATGGAAGTCAATAAAGGCGGAAAAGTCGCCCATTGGCACCAAGGGAATTTTTTTCGCATTGATTTCTCTGAATTTAAGCAAGCAGGCCGTTATTACTTACGCTTTGATAATATTCGTTCTGAAGTATTTGAAATTGGCACCGGCGTGCTAATGCAACGTACATTTTCCGATGTAATTCACTACTTCAAGTCACAACGTTGTAGCGGTGTTTTTGACAAGAAAGATCGTCACGCAAAACCTCTCGGTAGCGATGAAACCGTGGATGTCCATGGTGGTTGGTACGATGCATCCGGCGATGTCAGCAAGTATCTAAGCCATTTATCCTACGCGAACTATTTCAATCCACAGCAAATCCCAATGGTGGTGTGGAACATGCTCAAAGGCTTTGAGCTTTTGGGCAACAATGAGAAATTTGCCAAATTTTCTGCAGTGCGTTTACTTGAAGAAGCCTTGTTTGGTGCAGACTTCTTAGTGCGCATGCAACATTCAACCGGCTATTTCTACATGACCGTTTTTGATAAATGGTCAAAAGATATCAATCAACGTGATATCTGCGCTTATGCCACGCAACAGGGTCATAAGTCTGAAGATTACCAAGCGGGCTTTAGACAAGGTGGCGGCATTTCAATTGCGGCGCTTGCAAAAGCAGCGAGTACAAAATTTGAAGGTGAATACTCTTCCGCTGACTATTTACAAGCGGCAGAAAAAGGCTATGCGCATCTCAAAGAGATGAACCTCGAATACCTTAACGATGGTGAAGAAAATATCATCGATGAATACTGCGCCCTATTGGCGACAGTTGAGCTTTTCCGCGCAACGAATAATGAAGAATACCTCACAGAAAGCCGCATTTGGGCAAACCGATTAGCAGCACGCCAAACCTCTGACCAAAACATGCAACATTACTGGTCAGCAAACAGTGACGGCTCTCGCCCATATTTCCACGCAGCCGAGGCTGGCCTGCCCGTTATTGCGCTATGTGAATATCTTGCAATTGAAATGGATGCAGATCAGCAGCAAGTGATCAAACAAGTCGTCACTCAAGCTGTTGAATTCGAGCTGACTATCAGCACAGAGGTTGCCAACCCATTTGGCTACCCACGCCAATATGTAAAACCAGTTAATGGCGAAAAACGCAGCGCATTCTTTGTCGCGCATGACAACGAAACAGGCTACTGGTGGCAAGGTGAAAATGCTCGCTTAGGATCACTCGCAACGATGGCGCTGATGGCGATTCCATTTGTCGAACAAGAGACTCAACGAGCACTGCTGCAATACGCGCAAAATGCTCTGAACTGGATTGTGGGTCATAACCCATACAACATGTGCATGTTGGATGGTTTCGGCCACAACAACCCTGATTACCTACCTGAGCTTGGTTTCTTTAATGCCAAAGGCGGCGTATGTAACGGTATTACTGGCGGTTTTGATGACGAAGAAGATATCGCCTTCAAACCGGAAGCGCAAAAAGATGACATGTTGCAGAACTGGCGCTGGGGTGAGCAATGGATTCCACATGGTGCATGGTACTTACTGGCGATCATGACCCAATTTAACCACTTTGACAGTATGAAGGGTTAAAGAATGAAACAGTTTTACGTTGGCATCGACGGCGGCGGTACCTCTTGCCGCGCGCGTATTCGCGATGAGCAGCATAATTTGTTAGGTGAAGCCAAAAGTGGCAGTGCAAACATCATGTTGGGTGCCGATATTGCAATGGTTTCAATCATCGAGGCCATTGCTAGCGCTGCGCAGCAAGCAAACCTGACTCAAGATGACTTTTCTAACATGCACGTAGGTTTAGCGTTAGCCGGTGCCGAGCATAAAAATTCTTGGCAGGCGTTTATGGCGCAACTTCATCCATTCGCATCAATAGTGCTAAATACCGACGCCTACGGCGCATGCTTAGGTGCTCACAATGGTGATGATGGCGCCATTATGATTGGTGGCACGGGTTCTTGCGGTATCTTGTTAAAAGATGGTCAACAGCATGTGGTCGGTGGTCGCGAGTTCCCGATCTCAGACCAAGGTGGCGGTGCTGTAATGGGTTTGCGCTTGATTCAACAAGTATTGCTCGCTTACGACGGTATCGTAGCAACCACGCCACTCGTTACGCATGTGCTCAATCATTTCAATCATGATGTCGATGCCATTGTTGAATGGTCAAAAGGGGCTATTCCTAAAGATTACGGTCAATTTTCTCCGGCTATTTTCCAGTACGCCTTTGAAGGGGACGCTCTCGCTATCTCAATGCTGAAACAAACAGCAGCAGATATCGAGATGTTCCTTATCGCATTAAATAACAAGGGCGCTACTCGTATTTGTTTAATGGGCAGCATTGCAGAACGCATTCAAGATTGGCTCTCTCCACCTGTACAACAATGGATCGTACAACCTCAATTCGATGCAATTGAAGGCGCGATCATGATGGCAGGAAAAGCAGAGCATAATCTGTACTAAGGATTTTGTAGATATGAGCTATCGCATTGATCTCACCGTTTTATCTGAACAGAAACAATTCTGTCGATTTGGTGTCACATTACATAACTTGTCTGATCAAGACCTCATTGATTGGAAGTTGCAATTTATTATCGATCGCTATGTGCTTCCTGAAAGCGTTAACCATGGTGAAATCAAACAGATTGGTAGCTTTTGCACCATTACACCTGATGTTCAAATTCTCAAAGCGAATCAGCATTACTATTGCGAACTGAGCATCAATACTGCACCACTACGCTACTACACCGATGGCTTTAAAGATGCGTTAGTCGTAGAGCATAACGGAGAAGTGAGCCACCCTGTCGTGGTCACACCAATCGCTTTGGCCTCACCTTATCGTGAGCGTTCACATATTCCTGAAGTGGAAGCCTCTAAACTCGCTCTGATCCCTAAACCAAATCAGATCAATTTGTTAGATGGCTACTACCTGCTATCACCAAACAGTCAGATCACACTGAATTCAACGCGCGCCGAAGGTGCAGCAAACTGGCTGCAAGTTGAATTAGAAAGATTGTATGAGTTTAAAACGCACTCGATTGGCCATAGCGATATTCTATTTCGCGACAATCCGATCTTAGATGAGGGCGAGTACTCATTAACAGTAGGAAAAGAAGGTATTCGTATTGAATCTGGCTCAGCAGCAGGTTTTATCCATGCGTGTGCGACGCTACTACAGTTAGTCGAAGCAACAGACACTCGCAATACCTTGCGTGTTCGTCATGTGAAAATTTCTGATTCACCTCGTTTTCGCTATCGCGGCATGATGCTGGACTGTGCGCGTCACTTCCATCCAGTAGAGCGTGTAAAGCGCCTGATCAATCAGCTAGCACACTACAAATTCAACCAATTCCATTGGCATTTAACCGATGATGAAGGCTGGCGCATTGAGATCAAAGCGTACCCTGAACTCACCGACATTGGTTCTAAACGCGGCCCAGGCACTGCGCTTGAGCCACAATTCAGTACGCTCAAAGAAGTCTATCAAGGCTATTACAGCCAAGATGAAATTCGCGACGTCATTGCCTACGCAGCAGAACGTGGCATCACCGTGATCCCTGAAATTGATATTCCAGGACACTGCCGCGCAGCCATCAAATCACTACCTCATCTATTGGCGGATAGTGAAGACAAATCGCAATTTCGCAGCATTCAACACTATAACGACAACGTGCTATCTCCCGCACTCGCAGGTACCTATGAATTTTTAGATACCGTATTGGCTGAAGTGGTTGAACTGTTCCCATCACCTTGGGTTCACATTGGTGCCGATGAAGTACCCAATGGGGTTTGGATTGATAGTCCAAGCTGCAAAGCGCTGATGGAGGAGCTTGGCTACCAATGCCATAAAGAGCTGCAAGGCCACCTTCTGCGTTATGCAGAAAAGAGCCTGAAAAAAATGGGCAAACGCATGGTGGGCTGGGAAGAAGCTCAGCACGGCAACAAAGTAAGCAAAGATACTGTCATTTACTCATGGTTAAGCGAAGAAGCGGCACTCAATTGTGCCAGCCAAGGCTTTGACGTCATCATGCAGCCAGCTCAATACACCTATCTCGATATGACTCAGGATTACGCACCTGAAGAACCAGGTGTGGACTGGGCTGCAACGATTCCATTGGAAATCGCTTATGGCTATGAACCGCTGAAAAATGTGCCAGAGAGCGATCCGATTCGCAAACGCATTCTAGGAATTCAATGCGCATTGTGGTGCGAGATTATTACTCACCAACAACGCATGGATTACATGATATTCCCACGTCTAACCGCACTTGCTGAAGCCTGCTGGACCAACAAACAGCACCGTGATTGGAAAGATTATTTATCACGATTGAAGGGGCATTTACCACTCCTAGATAAACAGGGTGTGCAATACCGTCAACCGTGGAAACAAAAATAACCCTAACAATAATTGTTAGTAGTTTTTCTAGCTTTAAGTTTAACCACCTAAGAGTGGCTTGGTAAAAAGGAAACTAAGATGAAATACGGCTATTTCGATAATGACAATCGTGAATACGTCATCACCCGCCCAGACGTGCCTGCACCATGGACGAACTACCTTGGTACAGAAAAATTCTGTACTGTAATTTCTCACAACGCAGGCGGTTACTCGTTCTACAACTCTCCTGAGTACAACCGTGTAACCAAATTCCGCCCGAACGCGACATTTGACCGTCCAGGACACTATGTATACCTACGCGACGATCAAACTGGCGACTACTGGTCAATCTCATGGCAACCAGTTGCGAAAAGCCTTGATGAAGCAAACTACGAAGTTCGTCACGGCTTGTCTTACTCGAAATTTAAGTGTGAATACAACGGTATCACCGCAACTAAAACGCTATTCGTACCAAAAGGAGAAGATGCGGAAATCTGGGACGTAGTGATCAAGAACACCTCTGATCAACCTCGTACCATTAGTGCATTCTCTTTTGTTGAGTTCTCATTTAGCCATATTCAATCAGACAACCAAAACCACCAAATGTCTCTGTACTCAGCGGGTACAGCATACAAAGATGGCGTGATTGAATACGACCTATACTACAACACCAATGATTTCGAAGGTTTCTACTACCTAGCTTCAACGTTTGATCCTGATTCATACGACGGCCAACGTGACAGCTTCCTAGGTCTATACCGCGACGAATCAAACCCACTTGCAGTTGAACAAGGTAAGTGTTTTAACACCGCACAAACTTGTTACAACCACTGTGGTTCGCTACACAAGCAATTCGTGATTCAACCAGGCCAAGAAGTGCGTTTCGCATACATTCTAGGTATCGGTAAAGGTAACGGTGAGCGTCTACGTGCGAAGTACCAAAACCTTGCTGAAGTTGACAATGCATTCGCTGGCATCAAAGCACACTGGGATGAGCGTTGTGGCAAGTTCCAAGTGAAATCGCCAAACGAAGGTTTAGACACCATGATCAACGCGTGGACGCTATACCAAGCAGAAACGTGTGTGGTTTGGTCTCGCTTTGCATCATTTATCGAAGTCGGTGGTCGTACTGGTTTGGGTTACCGCGATACTGCGCAAGACGCAATCTCGGTACCACACGCAAACCCAGCGATGACGCGCAAACGTATTGTTGACCTACTTCGTGGTCAAGTGAAAGCGGGTTACGGTCTACACCTATTTGATCCAGATTGGTTCGATCCAGAAAAAGCGGACGTGAAACCATCGAAATCACCAACAGTGGTACCAACACCTTCAGATGAAGATAAGATCCACGGTATCGAAGATACGTGTTCTGATGACCATCTATGGCTAGTTCCAACCATCTGTAAGTACGTAATGGAAACTGGTGAGCACAGCTTCTTTAACGAAATGATCCCTTACGCAGATGGTGGCGTTGCAACTGTTTACGATCACATGAAAGCCGCACTGGACTTCTCTGCTGAATACGTGGGTCAAACCGGTATCTGTAAAGGCCTACGTGCAGACTGGAACGACTGTCTAAACCTAGGTGGCGGTGAGTCATCAATGGTGTCTTTCCTACACTTCTGGGCTCTACAAGAGTTTATCGATCTGGCGAAATTCTTGGGTAAAGCAGAAGACGTTGAGAAATACACTGTAATGGCGGCGAACGTGCGTGAAGCATGTGAAACACACCTTTGGGATGACGAAGGCGGTTGGTACATCCGTGGTCTAACTAAGAACGGTGACAAGATCGGTACTGCGCAGCAAAAAGAAGGTCGTGTACACCTTGAGTCAAACACACTAGCGGTATTGTCTGGTGCGGTTTCTCAAGAGCGCGGTGAGAAAGCGATGGATGCAGTAGATGAGAACCTATTCTCTGAATACGGCCTACACCTAAACTCACCATCATTTGCTACGCCAAATGATGACATCGGCTTCGTCACTCGCGTATACCAAGGCGTTAAAGAAAACGGCGCTATCTTCTCGCATCCAAACCCTTGGGCTTGGGTTGCAGAAGCGAAACTTGGCCGTGGTGACCGTGCAATGAAGTTCTACGACGCACTAAACCCATACAACCAAAACGACATGATCGAAAAACGTGTGGCAGAACCATACTCATACGTTCAGTTCATCATGGGCCGTGACCACCAAGACCATGGCCGTGCAAACCACCCATGGCTAACAGGTACATCTGGTTGGGCTTACTTTGCCGTGACTAACTTCATTCTAGGTGTGCGTACTGGTTTTGATGGTCTAACTATCGATCCATGTATCCCAACTAACTGGCCTGGTTTTGAAGTAACTCGTCAATGGCTTGGCGCAACTTACAACATTAAAGTTGTCAACCCAGACTCAGTAAGCAAAGGCGTGAAATCAATCACTGTAAACGGTGAATTGGTTAACGGCAGCGCAGTACCAGTGCAAGCTGAAGGCAGCGTAAACGAAGTTATCGTTACTCTAGGCTAAAAACATCGGGCAGCCATTAGGCTGCCCTATTTTCTAAGGAATATACCATGATCCAATTTGGTACTGGTGGCTGGCGCGCCTTTATTGGTGAAGAGTTTACCAAGGATAATGTCCGTCTAGTTGCCCAAGCTCTGGCTAACATCATCAATGATGAAAACGTTGCCGACCGTGGCTTTATTATCGGTTACGACCGTCGTTTTCTTTCTGATAAAGCAGGTCAATGGTTTGCTGAAGTAATGGCTGCCAACGGCGTAAAAGTGAGCTTCATCGATAAATTTGTCCCTACACCAATCGTAATGTTTAAAGCCAAAGAGATGAACTGTGCATACTCTGCATGTATCACAGCATCGCACAACCCGGCTGACTACAACGGCATTAAGGTATTTATCGAAGGCGGCCGTGATGCCGATGAAATCATCACGCAAAAAATCGAACAGCAAATTGACACGCTGACTTACGATCAAGTCAACAGTGTCGATTTTGAACAAGCGGTCGATGACAAACTGATTGAAATCATCAATCCAATGAATGAGTTTGTCGACTCAATCATTAACTTCATCGACATCGAAGCGATCAAGAAAGCGAATTTACGCGTTCTGATTGACCCAATGTTCGGTGTAGCGAAAAACGCACTTCAAACCGTACTGATCAACGGCCGCTGTGAAGTGGACGTGATTCATGATGGCAAAAACCCAGACTTTGGTGGCCTAATGCCATCACCAAGTGCGGCAACACTATACCGTTTGATGCACCTTGTGGCGCACGAAGGTTACGACATTGGTATTGGTACTGATGGCGATGCTGACCGTCTTGGTATCATTGATGAAAAAGGTAACTTTATTCATCCAAATGAAGTGCTGATCCTACTTTACTACTACCTACTTGAGTACAAAGGCTGGAGCGGCTCTGTGGTGCGTAACATCGCAACCACTCACCTACTCGATAAGATTGCTGCCGATCACGGTGAGAAATGCTTTGAGGTTCCTGTAGGCTTTAAGCACATCAGCTCACAAATGGAAGCGGATGACTCATTGATTGGTGGTGAAAGCTCAGGCGGCTTGACTATTCGTGGTCATATCAAAGGTAAAGATGGTGTATTCGCTTCAAGCCTATTGGTAGAAATGATCTCGGTAACAGGCAAGAAATTGTCTGAATTGCTTGACGAAATCTACGGCAAGTACGGTTATGCCTACACCGCTGAAGGCGATTGCAAGTTCAAAGCATCAGCAAAACAATCTCTATACGACAAAATCTACGTTGAAAAACAACTACCTGAATTTGAGTACGAGATTGAAAAAGTTAGCTACGAAGATGGGGCAAAAGTGTACTTTGCCAATGGCGGTTGGGTGATTGCTCGCTTCTCGGGTACAGAACCTTTACTGCGTATCTTCGCTGAAATGGAAGACAAACCAACTGCAGAGCGTGTCGTTCAGCAGATGAAAGACTTCCTCAAGCTATAACTTTACCAAGCTCCTCGAGCACCCTACAGGTGAAGAGCTTTTGCCCAGCAAATTTGCTGGGCTTTTTTGTGCTCGCAATTAGCAACTAGAACGCCAATACCCCTTGGGTTTCGACTTTTACCGCTACTGCTTGACCGATAGACAAAGGCTCAGAAGAGCTGGCATAAAGTTTATGGCCATTGGCATCAATTACATAACGACAGTGATCGCCCATAAATTGCTGTTCCATCACTCTTACGCCACTTTCATCATCAGCACTGATCTGGACATGTTGCGGACGCAGCAACAGTTCACAAGCAGCCTCGAGTTCGATTGGTTGTTGTGCGATCGCTTCAATTAGACCCAAATCGGTATCAAATTCCGACTCTGAAATACGTTTGGCGCTGAGGTAGCTGCCACCGCCAAGAAAATCGGCCACAAACTTACTCGACGGCTGGTAATAAAGCTCGCTAGCGGTACCATATTGTTCAATCACACCGTGATTCATCACTGCCATCTTGTCGGCAAACGCAAAGGCTTCTTCTCGGCTATGAGTGACAAAAATTGCGGTTACGCCTTGTTGCTTAAAGATTTTACGGATCTCACTAATCAATTCATGGCGCACTTGAGTGTCAATATTTGAAAACGGCTCATCGAGTAACAGCAAATCCGGCTTGTAAGCAAGAGAACGGGCAATCGCCACACGTTGTTGCTGACCACCGGAAAGTTGATGTGGATAGCGCTCACGATATTGCTCAAGATGCACCAATTCCAGCATCTCAGTAACTTTCGCTTGCTGCTCTTCTTGGCTGATATTACGTAGACCAAACGCCACATTTTGCTCCACAGTGAGATGTGGAAACAGCGCATAATCTTGGAAAATCATACCAATATTGCGCTGCTCTGGTGGCAACCAATTCGCACCATCATCGATAGTGACATCATTAAGTGTCATCGAGCCAGAACTGAGTGGTAATAAACCTGCAACCGCTTTTAGTAACGTGGTTTTACCGCAACCACTAGCGCCAAGCAAACAGATGATTTCACCCTGCTCAACCTGCAGAGAAAGTTCTTGCAGAATCGTAGTTTGATCGTCGTATTTACAGGTAAGATTTTTTATAGAAAGTGCACAGCTCATCAATGTACCTGCTCTAAAGAACGGTTGACTAAAACTAGTGGGATCAATCCCACCAGCACCAGCAGCACTGCTGGCATCGCCGCGAGTTCAAGATGCTCGTCAGACGCGAAGTTATAAACGTAAGTGGCTAGTGTCTCAAAGTTAAATGGACGCAACAATAATGAAGCATTGAGCTCTTTCATCGATTCAATAAACACCAATAGGCCTGCGATCAATGCACCACGACGAATCAATGGCAAATGAACTCGACGTAGCATCTGATTTGCGTTGCAGCCCATTGTGCGAGACGCCATATCCAATGAAGGAGACACTTTACCTAAACTGCTTTCAATACTGCCGATCGCCACCGCCGAGAAACGCACGACTAAAGCGAAAATAATCGCAAACATTGAACCCGAGAAAATCAGACCAGGTCTGCCCCATTCCATTGCTTTTGCAATATCATTGACCAAGTGATCCATAAAGATCACCGGAACCATCACCCCAATCGCGAGTACCGTACCCGGCACGGCATACCCCATCGAAGATAAACGCATAAAGGCTACCGCACTGCGTTTGGCCGACAAGCGCTGGTAGAAATTCACCACAACGGCAATCGCAACGGCAATCAGTGAGGCACTCAACGACACATACAAACTGTTAATTGCATACTGTTGAAACTCAGCCGTCCAGCTTTGAGCAAAGTATTTATAAACGTAAATAAGCAATTGACCTAGCGGGAAAATAAACGCAACCGCGACTAGTCCCCAACACCAGATTAGCGCCGCCCACTTCTTCCACCCAGTCAACTCATAACGAAAATCTTCGCCACTACTAAAATGGTTTTGAAAGAGCTTTTGCTTGCGACGGCTATAGCGTTCTGAAGACAGTAACAGAATCACAAACACCAACATAATCGCTGAAATCTTAGCCGCGGCTGTCAGACTCGAATAACCAAGCCAAGTATCGTATACCGCCGTTGTCAGAGTGTTGACGGCGAAATAGCTTACCGTACCAAAGTCACCAATGGTTTCCATTGCGACTAAAGACAAACCAACAGCGATTGCCGGACGCACTAAAGGTAGCGAGATGCGATAAAAGCTTTCCCACGCAGAGCATTTGAGTAAGCGTGCGGATTGCAGCAAAGAAACGTTTTGCTCTAGAAATGCCGCACGGCACAGCAAATAGACATACGGATACAAAACTAAAGCCAGTACCACAATGGCACCACCCAGCGTTCGAATATCAGGGAACCAATAATCGCCAGCTTGCCACCCCATCAAATTGCGCAGCGCGATTTGAATCGGGCCGGCAAAGTCGAACCAATCGGTAAAGATATAACCAACAATATAGGCAGGCATCGCCAGTGGCAGCACCAGTGCCCACTGTAAAATGCGTTCGGTAGGAAGGCGACACATCGCCATGATCCAAGCGGAAGGGATCCCCAACACCAGAGAAAGCAGCATCACGCCCAATGCCAAGGCGATCGTGTTGAAGGTATAAGTCGGCAGCACTGTCGACATTAAATGCGAAAACAGCTCATCGGTTTCACCGATCGCTGTATAAAAAATCGCAAAAATAGGCAAAACCAGTAGCAGAGCTAAAGCTCCGCTACTGGTTCGCCATAAAGAGTTTTTTTCTTTCATCGCCTAATCACTACAGGCTGAAACAAGAACAAAAAGAAGGGGATGTTACCTATCTTTTTGCTCTGATATTCAATTATTAATTCCGAGTAGTTTTATACCCTTGTTAGTGATTAAAGGTCAAATTGCACTTCGTCTAGCAGTTTAATTGCCGCTTGGTGATGCGCCGCAATTTCATCTAGAGAGATCGTATCCGCTTTAAATTCACCCCAAGATGCCACTAGCTCAGATGGTTTAACACCCGGTTTCACTGGGTACTCGTAGTTCACTTCTGCATACATGCTTTGCGCTTTATCACCAGATAGGAACTCCATCAATTTTAGAGCATTATCTTTATTTGGTGCGTATTTCGCCATCGCCATACCAGAGATGTTTACGTGGGTACCTGTTGTCTCTTGGTTCGGAAAGTTAATGTAAACCGCGTCAGCCCATGCTTTTTGCTCTTTATCATTAACCATTTTACCTAGGTAGTAGCTGTTACCTAGCGATACATCACATAGACCTTCTTTGATCGCTTTCACTTGACCACGGTCATTACCTTGAGGCTTACGTGCTAGGTTGGCTTTTACACCTTCCAACCACTCTTTCGTTGCTGCTTCACCCTTTTCAGCAATCATTGCTGATACTAGTGATACATTGTAAGGGTGTTTACCGCTACGAGTACAAATCTTGCCTTTAAACTCAGGCTTAGCAAGGTCTGCATAGGTAAAATCATTACCTAGTTTGCCAATACGATCGCGAGATGAGTAAACGCTACGAGTACGCGTAGTTAGAGCAAACCATTCGTTTTCATTATCTTGGTATTGCGCTGGAATATTTTCTTCTAGCACTTTACTGTCTACTGATTGAACTAGACCTTTGTCTGTTAATTCAGCTAGGCGACTAATGTCTGTTGTCAGGATTACGTCTGCAGGACTGTATTCACCTTCTTGAGCTAGCTTCTCAGCCAAACCTTTCTTAGCAAACTTAACGTTTACTTTAATGCCTGTTTCTTTAGTGAACTCATTGAACATTGGTTCAACTAGGAAAGGTTGACGGTAAGAGTATACGTTCACTTCTTCAGCAGCCATCGCTGCAGGGGCAAGAGATGCACAAGCTAGTGCAGAAAGAGTTAACAGCTTTTTCATTGTCGAAATCCTTCGCTTATATTGTAATGATAATGTTTATCAGTTGCGTTATTATATGCATGTTTGTTTAGATTTCAATCCGAAATAAAAAAAACCTGCTCACAAGAGCAGGCTTTGTATTCATACATTTGTAACGTTTTATTTCACTGAGACAAACTCTGGGTAAGCACCAACACCACAATCGTGCATATCCATTCCTTCCAGTTCTTCGTCTTCCGAAACTCGAATACCAAGTGTTGCTTTTAATACGCCCCAAACCACCAGACTTGCACCAAATACCCAAGCAAAGATAACCGCAGCACCTAGAAGCTGAGCACCAAAGGTGGCATCGCCATTACTCAAAGGCACAACCATTAGACCAAAGAAACCACACACACCGTGCACTGAAATCGCACCCACTGGATCATCAATTTTTAGTTTATCTAGCGCTACGATGCTGAACACGACTAGCGCACCCGATACTGCACCAATTGATACCGCGTACAGTGGTGAAGGTGATAGAGGATCGGCAGTAATAGCGACAAGGCCAGCTAACGCACCGTTCAAAATCATGGTTAAATCCGCTTTACCCCACGTCGTTTTGCACACAAGTAGCGCTGCAATCGCGCCTGCTGCTGCTGCTGCGTTGGTATTTAGGAAGATTTGACCTACTGCCGTTGCGTTTTCAAAGTCAGAGACCATCAATTGAGAACCACCGTTAAAGCCGAACCAACCAAACCAAAGGATAAAGGTACCTAATGTCGCCAATGGCATGTTAGAACCTGGTATTGGATAAACTTCACCGTTCTTACCGTACTTACCACGGCGAGCACCAAGTAATAACACTCCTGCTAATGCTGCAGCCGCACCCGCCATATGTACGATACCCGAGCCTGCGAAATCACTAAAACCAGCCTCAGAAAGGAAACCACCGCCCCATGTCCAGTACCCTTCTACCGGGTAAATAAACGCCGTTAATACCACAGAGAAGATTAGGAACGACCACAATTTCATACGTTCAGCAACGGCACCTGAGACAACCGACATTGCTGTTGCAACAAACACAACTTGGAAGAAGAAGTCTGATTCTAATGAGTGATCGGCACCTTCTGCTTGAGTACCAATTAATGTACCAAACGAAGGTAACCAGCCGCCCTCGCCATTATCGACATACATAATGTTGTAACCGACAACCAGATACGTAGTACAAGCGATTGCATACAAACAAATGTTTTTGGTCAAAATTTCGGTCGTGTTTTTTGAACGAACTAATCCAGCTTCAAGCATTGCAAAACCCGCCGCCATCCACATGACTAATGCACCTGAAATTAGAAAGAAAAAGGTATCGAGTGCGTAGCGTAATTCACTAACAGTTAATGATAATTCCATGAGTTAATCTCCTATTCTTCTTACCTGTTACAGGGCTTCTGAGTCCATTTCGCCAGTACGAATACGCACCGCTTGGCTGAGGTCATAAACAAATATTTTACCGTCACCAATTTTTCCCGTGTGCGCGGCCTTAGTCACCGCTTCGATAACCCGGTCAACATTCTCAGCTTGGGTGGCGATTTCTAGTTTTACTTTTGGTAAGAAGTCCACTTGATATTCTGCGCCACGATAAAGCTCCGTGTGCCCCTTTTGACGCCCAAAACCTTTCACTTCTGATACGGTCATTCCCTCAATGCCAACATCTGCTAAGGCTTCTCTCACGTCGTCCAATTTGAACGGTTTGATTATTGCGTTGATCAGTTTCATTACGCTCTCTCCTAGATCTAATGTCCTTTTGCTTTCTACAATCCAAGTGGCGTGCCAACTATATAAACTCATGATTTTGTTATTAATTGGTTAATTATCCTCTGCTAGATACAAAAAAGGCGCACCAACTTGGTGCGCCTTTTCACGAATTTAAAGCAAGGGTTGGTGATTTCACCAACGTGGTGCATTAACGAGTAGTTAGAAAGCTTTTCCATTGCTCAAGCATGATCGAAAAATCTTCAAGACCGCAACTCGCGGTGCTTTCGCAATCATAGAAATCGAACTCACTGTCAGCATCCATCTCTTCACCATGCGACAATACGTTCTCTTGTACCACCACTTCATCTTCAACAATGGATACGGTGATTTCAGTGCCTTCCAATAGGTGTTCACTTTGAGGATTTGCTAAAGCATTTTCAATCAGTTGCTCTACTTGCGCAATTTTCTGCCAATCTTTACCGACTTCATCCTGCAGCCAGCGACCGACAATTTCATGCCCCATGCTGCACTTAACGTAGTATTCACCCATTAGAGTGTTACGAATAAATTCAAATTCCATCGCTTTACTTACCAAGACCAAACAAAGAAGCGGAGTTTACTCACACCAAAGCCAAACGCAAGCGTTCAAAGGTGTTAAATTGGTCAAAATTAGTCACCTCCTTAGCGAGTTTTAGGTCACCGAGATTGTCACTAGATTTAGCGACTGCTATCTTGCCTACTCCACCACTCAAGATAGTTGTTATGCAAATTAGTGACTCTATCGCTCGACAAATCGTTGAGCGTACGATGAAAATTATTCCATACTCAGTCAATGTTATGGACGAATTCGGCCATATTATTGGCTCAGGTGAACCATCTCGCCTGTTGCAGCGCCACGAAGGTGCAATACTCGCTATCACAGAAAATCGTATTGTCGCGATTGATGCCAGCACAGCCGAGCACCTAAAAGGGGTAAAACCAGGCATCAACTTACCGATTATTCACCAAGATAAAACCATTGGGGCGATTGGCATATCTGGCGACCCAAAAACAGTTCAACCATACGGTGAACTGGTTAGAATGACTGCAGAATTGATCATCGAGCAAGCCGCTTTAATGTCCCAAACTGAATGGCAAAAACGTCATAAAGAAGAGTTGGTGGTGCAATTAATTCAAGGAGCAAATGCCGATAGTAATCAAATCTCCTCTCTGGCATTACGGCTCGGTGTAGACCTGTCTCAACCACGGATCGCCTTTGTGGTAAAAATTGACCCGCGAAACAATCAAACGCCGATATCGCTTAATCATCTTCAGCAATTGGTCAATATTCTTGAACAATTCTCAGCAGGAAATCTAGTCGGTGTATTATCTGTATCGCAAAACGAAATTGTGGTTCTACAGCCAATTAAACTCTCGAAATCAGGATGGATGGTAGAAAAAGAGCATCCGCGCATAAATGCATTAGTCAAACAAATAGAGCAACTTATCCCTTGCCAAATTCGCATCGCTTTGGGTGATTACTTTGCGGAAAGTGATGGGCTCAGCAAATCGTACCAAACAGCAAAATTAACGTTGAACATTGCGCAAGGAAGGCAAGATAAAGTGTTTTTCTATCACGACTATCGTCTTCCCGTATTGATCAGCGATTTAAACGATGGTTCTTGGAAAACGCGGCAAATACGACAACCATTGGATAACCTTAAAGCACAAGACAGTAAGGGGGTGTTATTCAATACACTACAAGCCTACTTTGCTCATCATTGCGATGTTCATAACACCTGCCAGTATTTAAACATTCACCGTAATACACTGCGTTACCGTTTAGAAAAAATCGAAGAGATCTCTCAACTCAGCGTGAATAATATTGAGCATCTCGTACATCTTTATCTTGCGATGCAGATCCACTCTTAATTAAATTGTGCAATTGCACAAAATATAATGATTTTCTAGTGGCATAGTTGCCTATATCACTAAAGACTTAGCATTAGTGACAAATTATAGTGATTAACAGTCAGCTCTCTTACGGCATTTTTCTTTAGCACTTGGGTTGTCGCTGTTCATCTTTGTTGGTTAAAAGCATTTAGGTATCACTATGAAAATTGTTATTGCTCCTGATTCTTATAAAGAAAGTCTTAGCGCGATGGATGTCGCGATTGCGATTGAGCAAGGATTCAAACAAATCCTGCCAAATGCTGAATACGTCAAACTGCCAATGGCTGACGGTGGTGAAGGTACCGTGCAATCACTGGTTGATGCTACTGGTGGTGATATTATCGAACACGTCGTCACTGGTCCGCTAGGTCAAACTGTGACGGGTTTTTACGGCTTGTTGGGCGACGGCAAAACCGCCATCATCGAAATGGCCGCTGCATCGGGTTTGCACCTTGTTGAGCCAGAAAAACGTAATCCAATGATCACCACCACCTTTGGCACAGGTGAACTAATTCTAGCGGCACTTGATAAGGGCGTTGAACATATCATTGTCGGTATCGGAGGCAGTGCGACTAACGATGGTGGTCTCGGAATGGCCCAAGCACTTGGTATTCGACTTCTTGATGAAACAGGTGAATCACTTGGGTTTGGTGGGGGTGAGCTTGCAAAACTGCATACCATCGACATGCAAGCAATCGATCCTCGTTTGGCTAAGATTCGTCTCGAAGTAGCATGTGACGTAAATAACCCACTATGTGGAGAAAAAGGCGCATCGCAAGTATTTGGTCCACAAAAAGGCGCGACACCACAGATGGTGGCACAATTAGATAGCAACCTTGCGCATTACGCTGAAGTGATTAAACAGCAATTGGGTCATGATGTACTAAACCGTCCGGGTGCAGGTGCTGCGGGTGGTTTGGGAGCGGCCCTGATGGGATTATTCAATGCAGAACTGCGCCCAGGCATTGAAATCGTCATGGATGCAGTGAATCTATTAGATATCGTGGCCGATGCCGATTTAGTAATTACCGGTGAAGGTCGTATCGATAGCCAAACGATTCATGGCAAAACACCGATTGGTGTCGCACGTACCGCCAAGAAACACCATGTGCCCGTGATCGGTATTGCCGGCAGCTTGACCCATGATTGTGGTGTTGTGCACGAGCATGGTATCGATGCGGTATTTTCTGTCGTTAATGGTGCGGTCGACCTCCCAACAGCGTTAGCACAAGCCGCTCAAAATATTGAATTAACCGCGCGTAACGTAGCTGCGACGCTGCACATGAAGCTGTAGCTCTTAGTCCAAAGACTCCTCAATCGAGGACGACGCGACTTCAAAAATGAATAAAAAAACCGCTGAATTATCAGCGGTTTTTTACTTTTAGCTCAATGCCCGTGCTTACGCGGGCTCTTGGAAGATCACTTCATCCGCTTTCTTGGTGTACTGCTCCATTTTATGGAAGTTCAAGTAACGGTAGGTATCTGCCGCTGTCGCATCAATCTGCTTCGCATACTCTAGATACTCTTCCTTAGTTGGAATGCGACCTAGAATTGCCCCCACAGCTGCAAGCTCGGCTGATGACAGATACACATTTGCACCAGTACCTAAACGGTTCGGGAAGTTACGAGTTGATGTCGACATAACAGTCGCTTTATCCGCAACGCGCGCTTGGTTACCCATACATAACGAACACCCTGGAGTTTCGATACGTACCCCAGCACGACCGTAAATGCCGTAGTAACCTTCTTCGGTTAGCTGATCTTTATCCATCTTCGTTGGTGGTGCTACCCATAGACGAGTATCTAACTGACCACCATATTGCTCTAGCAACTTACCTGCTGCGCGGAAATGGCCAATGTTCGTCATACAAGAACCAATAAATACTTCATCGATTTGAGTGCCTTGTACTTCTGACAACAGACGCGCATCATCTGGATCATTTGGCGCACATAGAATTGGCTCGCTGATATCAGCAAGATCAATTTCAATCACGTGTGCGTATTCTGCATCTGCATCCGCTTCCATCAATTCAGGGTTAGCCAACCACTCTTGCATCGCGGTGATGCGGCGCTCGATAGTACGTCGGTCACCGTAACCTTCTGAGATCATCCACTTAAGCATCGTAATGTTAGAGTTTAGGTATTCTTCCACTGATGCTTGCGAAAGCTTAACGGTACAACCTGCTGCTGAACGCTCTGCCGATGCATCAGACAGTTCAAATGCCTGCTCAACAGTTAAATGCTCAACCCCTTCAATTTCCAGTACACGACCTGAGAATTCGTTGATCTTACCCGCTTTCTCAACCGTCAGTAGACCTTGTTGAATGGCAAAATAAGGAATGGCATGCACTAAATCACGCAGCGTGATTCCTGGCTGCATCTCGCCTTTGAAACGTACCAAAATTGACTCTGGCATATCCAATGGCATCACACCGGTTGCCGCAGCAAACGCGACCAAGCCAGAACCTGCGGGGAATGAAATACCCAATGGGAAACGAGTATGCGAGTCACCACCGGTACCAACAGTATCAGGCAGTAGCATACGGTTTAGCCACGAGTGGATAACACCATCACCAGGGCGCAGTGACACACCACCACGGTTCATGATGAAATCCGGAAGCGTATGGTGTGTGTTTACATCGACAGGTTTTGGATACGCAGAGGTATGACAGAATGACTGCATCACAAGGTCAGCAGAGAAGCCTAGGCACGCAAGGTCTTTCAGCTCATCACGCGTCATTGGGCCGGTAGTATCTTGTGAACCAACGGTGGTCATCTTCGGTTCGCAGTATTGACCTGCGCGTACACCTTCAACACCACAAGCTTTACCCACCATTTTTTGAGCCAACGTGTAGCCTTTGGTGGACTCAGATGGGTCAACTGGCTTAGCAAATAGGTCTGTTTCTTCTAGGCCAAGTGCAGCACGAGCTCGGCTCGTTAAACCACGCCCGATAATCAGTGGAATACGACCACCAGCACGCACTTCATCAAGCAGCACTTTGCTTAGTTTAAAGCTTGAGATCTCTTCGTTGTTCTTGCGTACAACACCTTCGTATGGGTAAATCTCAATCACATCACCCATATTCATGTTCTGAACATTTAATTCAATTGGCAGCGCGCCTGAGTCTTCCATCGTGTTGTAGAAGATTGGAGCAATCTTGCCACCAAGACAAATACCGCCAGTGCGCTTGTTTGGAACAAATGGAATGTCTTCACCCATAAACCAAAGCACTGAGTTAGTCGCTGATTTACGCGATGAACCCGTACCAACCACATCACCAACATAAGCCAGTGGGATACCATCTTTTTGCAGTTCTTCAATTTGCGCAATCGGGCCAACTGAGCCTGGCTCGTCAGGATTGATGCCTTCACGCTCCATCTTCAGCATCGCTTTAGCATGTACTGGGATATCAGGACGTGACCACGCATCTGGTGCAGGAGAAAGATCATCGGTGTTGGTTTCACCAGTGACCTTAAATACTTTTACAGTGATTTTTTCAGCCACTTTTTCTTTCGATGTAAACCACTCAGCATCGGCCCAAGATTGCAGCACTTGTTGCGCGAATTGGTTACCAGCTTTCGCTTTCTCTTCCACATCGTAGAATGCATCAAACATCAATAGGGTGTGAGACAATGCCGTTACAGCGATCGGTGCTAGAGCACTATCATCAAGTAGCTCAACCAATGGTGCGATGTTATAACCACCTTGCATTGTGCCAAGCAGTTGCGCCGCTTTTTCGCGACTCACTAATGGAGAAGAGACTTCTCCTTTTGCCACTGCGGTCAGAAAGCCCGCTTTAACATAAGCTGCTTCATCGACGCCTGGTGGAATTCGATTCTCTAGGAGGTCAAGAATAAACGCTTCTTCACCTTGTGGTGGGGTCTTTAATAGCTCAACAAGTCCAGCAACTTGTTCTGCATCCAAAGGTTTTGGAACAACTCCTTCAGCAGCACGCTCTTCGACGTGTTTACGGTAGGCTTCAAGCACGACTTTTTCCTCTCATTGCGGTCTCTCCTCATTTTATGTTTGTTGTAAACATGAGGAGTAAACATCCTTGGAAACTTGGCTCTCCATTGCCATATGCTCATTCTCTATATTGACTGATTAACAGCATCAGAGAGGCCAAACTGGGCGGGATAATAGCAAATTTAACCTTAAATTAAAATCTCACCACTTTGACCAACATAGCAAGTTCCGACTAAAGTTCTACGCAATAAAGGTCAATTTTGTCGAGCACACCCGCATTCACTGCTCGACAAACAATATTCAACGGTTATTTAAATGAGGTTCCAACAATTAAATAAACCGAATCAAAGTTATCTTCAGTTCGCCCGTAGGCAAACATGACAGGTCCAATTGGCGAGTCAATCCCTGCAAAAATAGAGCCTGCTGTATATAACGGCGCATCGTTCAAGCCAATATCTGGATCAGACCACACCCCACCGTATTCCAGTGATGCCCCCACATAAAATGGTGAGGTGAACAAACCAAAATCATTGTCAAACCAACGGTAACGGTAGACCAAACTACCGAACACTTTGTTTTTACCAATTAGGCTATTACGGGGAATACCAGAAAGTTGCAGGAAGCCGCCAATATCCTCTGGATCAATTGGCACTGATGAATTTTGGCTTTCAACAAATCCGGCTTCTAAATTTGCGACCAAAGTATGGCGTGAAAAGCTGGTTGCCGCAGTAAAAACGGCGCCAAATTCATTGGAAACATCACTTTCAGAGCCGGCAAAAATCGTATTCGGCTCACCTTTAGTTTGGTCTTTTGAGATCAAATAGCTCAAATCAAGATAGATACCTCGAGTCGGCAAACTGTAATTATCAAGGGTATCAATACGATAATTAGCAAACGCACCTTGGCGCTCAAAATTAACATCCCCTAGCGATTGCAGGGTCGAAAACAGACCATCACCATTGGTATAACGCAATCCGATTTTGAATTCGCGCCATAAGGTTTGCTGGTAACCCAAAGCCCATTCAAGCACCCATTCATCATAACGAACAGGAAGGAAATTCTTGGTCGCTTCTAAACTGGTATCTTCAAAACCACCTAACGGTGCATTACGTTTTTGTTGGTTATATTGAACCCCAAAGGTTGTGAACAATTTCTGACTCGATAGAAACGGACTGTATATTTCAGCTTCCACCAGCTTATCTGTTCCCACTTCTAGGTTAGTGCGCAGCTCAGCACCGTGCGAATTCAAATCGGTAAAATTCGTCGACACACCAATCGAATATTGGCTATCGGTATTAAAGTCATCTTCAACAAAGAAACGAAAATTCATGTAGTTAGGCCCCCATGATTTTTCGTTTACATCAACGGTGAGTACCTCTTCATCAGGAGCACCATCGTATTTGTATTTGATCAACTCAAAACGGTCGAGCGCATACAAGTCTTGCACACTCTGCTCGATCTCTTTGGTGGAAAGCTTTTGGTTAGGTTGTAGATTTAAACGCGTTGCAATCAACTCATCACTGTAGTGGGTATGATTGTTAATCACGACGTCTTTCACGATGGTTTGGTCGCCATAACGTAAGGTTTTACGTGCCGCCTGTTTATCATCGAGGTATTTTTGGTAATCCGCGTTACTAAGCGCCAATGACTTGAGATAGTCACTTTGCTCAAGCGCAATACGTAACCCTTCTTGATAGGCTTCTGGCATGCGATCAAATTCGGTGGTTTCCATATCCCCGACTTGAGGTTGCAACAACAGATCTTTGTCCGTCAGAGTTTCGGCTTGTTGTTGCGTGCTACGGCGAACCAAGTAGTTAGAAAGCTGGTCAGCAACGGTAAATAAGTCAGTAAAATCTTCTTCTTGTTTGTAGTCGGTACTGATGTCGACTGCGATAACCACATCCGCACCCATTGCTCGAGCAACATCAACCGGCATGTTGTTCGTCACGCCACCATCAACCAATAGTTGATCGCCAATACGATACGGAGGTAATGCGCCTGGCACTGACATACTTGCCATCATTGCATCAACCAATTGACCATGGTCGATGACTACCGTATCTAAGGCAATGATGTCGGTAGCGACAGAACGATAAGGGATGGCAAGATCATTAAAAGACTGAAACGATGGCAAATTCCCGGTAGTCTCGCGCAAGATACGCAGCATCCCCTGCCCTTGCACAACGCCTCGCGTCCCTTTGATGCCATTCCAATCGATACCTAAATCCGTCGTGAGCTGATAACGGTCTTCGTACTCTTTATCACGAACACGGCGCTCACTGCGATCGACGCGATCGCGGTAACCACTGTTCCAATCGATACTGACAATAAAAGCTTCGATTTCATCGGCGCTCATGCCCGTCGCGTATAACCCACCTACAAAAGCGCCCATGCTAGTACCGGCAATATAATCAACCGGTACATGCATTTTTTCTAACGCTTTAAGCACTCCAATATGTGCTGCACCTTTCGCACCACCACCTGCAAGTACTAGAGCAACTTTAGGCCTATCATTCGCAGTCGAAGAAACAAGCTTAGCCTTTGGCGTAAGCTCTTCAGCACCCGCATTGGCACCCAATAATGCAAATAATGTCAGCCATACGCTAAGCTTTTTCACCGATGATCTTCCCTCTATTCAGTCAGTGACTACCAAGTAAAAATTTTCTTTAACCAATCCGCAGGTTGGTTGCTGCATTCTTGCTTCATTTTACCCTCAGGATCCCAAACTGGCAGCTTAAATTGATTATCACAATCAAGCACTAAACCACCATTTGCTGCTGGAGCAAAACCAAAAGTAGAAATATTTTTTGGCCACGGCAATATCAGTTTACTCGGGATGCGATGCTGCAAGTATTCTGCGTAAACACGCAATGCCCCACTCGAACCCGTCAGTTTGGTGCTCTTGTTGTCATCTCGGCCGAGCCAAATGGTGGTCACTTCACGTCCATCGACACCAACAAACCAACTGTCTTTGGTATCATTACTGGTACCGGTTTTACCCGCTAACGCGTAAGCAGAAAACCGACTATTTAGATAACGTCCTGTGCCTTCTGCAACACCACGCTTCATTGCATAAGTCGTCAGCCAAGCTGCTTGCTGGTCAACGGTCTGTTTAGCTACAGGAATCGATTGGTACAATACATTGCCTTCCATATCCACCACTGAACGCAGCGCAGACAGTTTTGCTTGCTTACCTGAGTTAGTCACGGTTTGGAACATCTGTGCCACTTGGAAAGGTGTCAACGTAAACGAGCCCAAGAACATGGATGGCACTGGGCGAATTTCTTGTTTATCCACCCCAAGTTTTTCAAACGTTTTGATCACGTTATCAATACCAAGCTGCATACCTAATTGCACGGTTGGCACATTGAGTGATTTTGCCAATGCGATATACAAAGGCACATCACCGCGATATTTACGGTCGTAGTTACGTGGCGTCCACACATTCCCCTTCGAACCTTTTAGGCTCAGAGGCTTATCATTTAGTGTTGTCGCGAGATTATATCGATCAGGTTGCTGCAGCGCCGTTAAGTAAACCGCGGGTTTAGCTAATGAACCAATCTGACGGCTGGCATTCAGTGCACGGTTAAAACCATCGTAACCGGTGCGTTTACCGCCCACCATGGCACGGATTTCACCGCTATGGCGGTCGACAGCAATTGCCGCACCTTCTAAGTCCTTACCAGCGGTTTTTGCCAATTGTGGAATCTTGGTTTGGATCGCTTTTTCCAACTGATGCTGAGAAACCGGATCAAGTGAAGTAAACACACGCAAACCTTTATCAGCTTCATACTCTGAACCCACTTTCTCTTTTAATTCGATATTGAGCTGCTGAAAATATGCAGGCTGACGACTGGCAATACGCGGATTATCTTGAATATCCAGCGGGCGGCTTGCGGCTTGATCAAATTCACTTGCCGTTAGATACCCTTGTTGCATCATCAAACGCAACACCAAATCACGACGCGTTTTGGCGCGCTCTGGATAACGAACTGGATTATAGTAAGAAGGGCCTTTCACCATCCCCACAAGCAATGCCAATTGATCAATCCGCAACTCTTGAATTGGCTGACCAAAGTAAAGACGTGAAGCCAGAGCAAAGCCATGCACCGCTTCACCACCACTTTGACCAAGATAGACTTCATTTAGATACGCTTCGAGAATACGATCTTTGGAGTAGCGGTAATCCAAAATAATCGCAATATACGCCTCTCGAATCTTACGCCACAGCGTACGATCGCTGGTCAAAAATAGGTTCTTTGCCAACTGTTGAGTTAAGGTACTGCCGCCTTGAACCGTGCGCCCTGCTTTGATGTTCACCACCATTGCTCGAGCAATCGCCAATGGTGATACACCATCATGCTGATAGAAATCACGATCTTCCGTAACGAGCAACGCATCAACCATTACCTCAGGGAATTGCTCACGACGTAAGAACAAACGCTGTTCATCACGATTTTTTTCCAGCATACCCAGCATCTTTGGCTCAATACGCAGGTAGCCCAAATCACGTCCTTGTTCTAACGACTGAATACGGTTTAAGCCATTAGAATCAAAGTGCAACATCACTCGACGCTCAGGTTCTGGACCATCGGCAAATTCGAACGGACGACGAATCAACTCAATTTTACTCGATGATGACGAGTATTCTCCGGCAAACTTAGGCTGAGTCACTTTTCGATAGTGCAATACATCCAGTTCGTTGCGCACTTCTTGAATACTAATTTCATCGCCCGGAGCCAAATTGAGAATACGGGCATACACTACCGTTGGCAGTTCAAATAGCTGGCCCTCAAATTTCTGCTTAACCAAGCTATCAAGATAAACGCCAACAAAATCAATATTGCCAACCCGACAAGTGCGAGTTTCCAGCAAATCCCACAGAGTTTTTAACCATGACTTTTTACCATTAGCTGGCTTTTTCTTTCTTGGACTTGGTTTGCCGCGTTTTGCGGGCGCTTTTTTTGCCGCCGGTTTACGCGGAGTTTTGGTTGTTTTATCTGTCATGGTTACTGATTGAGTTGTCTTTTAGTTTTGGTTGTGGCTACGTGATTGGCAGGATCGTCCGGCCAAACGTGCTTAGGATAACGACCTTTCATCTCTTTTTTAACTTCTTGGTACGCTCCTGACCAAAAACTTGCAAGATTACTGGTTCTTTGAAGTGGGCGTTGTGCAGGAGATAACAATTCTAATAACACGATTTTTCGACCAGTGCCACCGTTGGGGAGCCCTGCTCGCCAAACACTTCTTGCATTCGCACCGACAGCAACGGCTCATGTCCAACTTGATAAATGATTTTCTTTGAGTTGCCCGTTGGTAGTTGAAAATGCGTTGGCAGCCAAGCATCAATCTCTTGATTCAGTGGCCAGCCTAAATACGCTGATAAGGCTTGAGCAATGTTGACTTGCTTTAACGCTTTAGCGGAATGAACACCCACTAAATACGGCTCTAACCATTGCTCCAAGTTTGCTAATAACGCGGCTTCATCAAATGCAGGCCAATCTTGTTCCGGAAGCCATTCTATTGCGCAGCGAACGCGCGCCAATAGCTCAAGCGCTTCCTGATTCCAATTAAGTGCCTCTAAACCTTGGCGACGTATATAGTTAAGCAATGCTTCGGTAATTTTATCTGCAGAGGGCGCAGCCATATCTTGGGCTTCAACAACCAATCCTTGCCAATAGACTCTCTGCTGAGCGATTAACTTGCCACGCTTATCATCCCAATCAGCTACCTCTCGTGTGACAAATTTAGCCGGCAAGATATCGCGTAATTGGTAGATATCAACCTCGCACGCTAAATGAATAAATGCTGCGTCACCATGGCTACGCATCAAATCAAGCGCAACCACATAATCGCAATCGGCCATCGGCTCATCAAGACGAAACTCTGCGCCATGGCCATTTGCTAAGACGAAACTTGAATTTCTTGCCCGGCGCTGCGCAAGGCGATCCGGGTAAGCGAGTGCCAACAGCAATGGCGCAACACCTTCATCCACTTTATTGAGTTCAAAGCGCAGTTTGAGCTTGTTGGCTAGACTCTGTGCACGAGCTAACACCACTTTTTGCTTACTATGTTTACCCAGAACTAAGCGCTGCACACTATGGGAGAAATCGACCACATTGCGTTCTGGCTCTTCAAGCAATGCGGCAATGGCGAGAGCTGTTGATTGCCAATTTGTATGTGTTAAAGCTTCCACCAGCATCGCACCAATACGTGGCTCCAGCCCCAATTGCTGCGCGCGTTGCCCTGATGGAGTGAGTTGAAACTTATTATCCAGCAAACCCAATGAAATCAGCAATTGTCGCGCTTGTGCCATAGCGCTCGCAGTCGGCACATCGAGCCACTTAAGCTCACCGACATCACTGCAACCCCATTGCGCTAATTCCATCGCTAGTGAAGATAGATCGGAATGCAAAATCTCGGCACTTGGCACATAAGGCTGCTGTTTTACTTGGCTTTCACTGTATAAGCGCACGCAAACGCCCGCTTCAATACGCCCGGCTCGTCCGGCGCGCTGCTCAGCCGAGGATTGGGCAATACGCACCTGCTCTAATTTGGTGATACCAGTTTTCAGGTCAAACTTAGCGATGCGCTCCAAACCACTGTCCACCACAAGGCGAATCCCTTCAATAGTCAGTGAGGTTTCCGCAATATTGGTCGCTAATACTACTTTACGCTTACCCGACTGTGGTGGCTGAATGGCGGCTTGTTGCTGGTTAAAATTAAGTTGCCCATATAAAGGACACACTTCGATATCGCCATTCAACCCATGCAGTCTTTCTTGCACCTGCAAAATACTGGCGACACCCGGTAAAAACGCCAGTAGTGAACCCTGTTCATTGCTCATCAACCACTCGATTTGCTTAACCATGGTTTCAACTAAGCGCTCATTCGGTTTGAGAGCTTGATAGCGAAATTCCACCGGGAAACTGCGCCCTTGCGACTCAACATAGAGTGCGTCCGGCATTAATACCGCCAACGCGTCTTGCTCTAAGGTTGCAGACATCACCACCAGTTTAAGATCGTCACGCAACGCTTCTTGAATTTCCAAACACAAAGCTAATCCCATATCGGCATGGATACTGCGCTCATGGAATTCATCAAAGATGATCAGATCCACGCCAGACAATTCTGGGTCAGATTGAATCATGCGGGTCATGATCCCTTCGGTCACAATTTCTAATTGCGTCTGCGCACTAACTTTGGTTTCACCTCGCACACGATAACCAACGCGTTGCCCCACTTCTTCACCTAATTGCTGCGCGAGATAACGAGCAATATTGCGCGCCGCTAAGCGACGAGGCTCAAGCATTATAATTTTGCCCGACACCATGCTCTGCTTCAAAAGCTGGAGTGGGAAATAAGTGGATTTACCAGCACCCGGGGCCGCTTTAAGGATCAGTTGAGTGTGGTCGCGTACGCCAGCAAGTAATGCGGGCATCACGCCTTCAATCGGCAATTGTGACAAGAGAAAAGCCTTATGGTGTAATGTTGCAAACATTGTACATAAAACCAGTCCTAAATGAAGTTTGAACCTTGCCTACAATCAGCTACTTTAATTAAACGCTACAAACGCTTTCTCGCCGACATTCAGCTAGACGACGGTAGCGAACGCACGATTCATTGTGCCAATACTGGTGCCATGACTGGTTGTGCAGATCCTGGTAACCGAGTTTGGTTTTCCACCTCAGACAACCCAAAACGAAAGTATCCAAACAGTTGGGAATTGAGCGAAACCCGTACTGGTGATCGTATATGCATTAATACCGCGCGTGCCAATCAACTTGCGGTTGAAGGCATTGAACACGGAGTGATTACAGAACTGCTTGGTTACGAGCAACTGCGTACTGAAGTGAAATATGGCAGCGAAAATAGTCGGATTGATATCTTGCTCAACGATTCAAACCGTCCCCCATGCTATATAGAGGTCAAAAGCGTCACGCTTTTAGATCAAGACAAACAGGGTCAGGGATATTTTCCAGATGCAGTGACCACGAGAGGTCAAAAACATCTGCGTGAACTCGCTGAAATGGTAAAAAGTGGGAATCGTTCAATACTTTTATTTATTGTTTTGCATTCAGGTATTGAAAAAGTTTCTCCTGCACACCATATAGACGCGGATTATTCACATTTACTGGAAAAAGCAATAGAACAAGGGGTGGAAGTGTTGTGCTACAAAGCCGACATATCCCACGGTGAGATTAGGCTCGCAAACGCTGTAGATTTCAGTTTTCTCGGCTAAAAAATGATGCGGTCTTCACATAGGCGCCAACTTTACTCAACAGTATTTGCCTCCTAAAGTTCTTTTTGCTATAGATACCCGCCTTAAATTTAGCTGCTCAAGCAGTTGACTAGGTGTTAGTAGGAGATACTGCATGCCAGAATCGAAGAAAAAAGCGCTAGGCATCCTAGCCATTGCAGGTGTTGAACCATACCAAGAGAAGCCAGGTGAAGAATACATGTCACCTGAGCAAATGGATCACTTTAGAAAGATTTTATCAGCTTGGCGCAACCAGCTACGCGAAGAAGTAGAGCGTACTGTGCACCACATGCAAGATGAAGCGGCAAACTTTCCTGATCCAGTTGACCGTGCTTCTCAAGAAGAAGAATTCAGCCTAGAACTGCGTAACCGTGACCGTGAGCGCCGTCTGATCAAGAAGATCGAAAAAACTCTAAACAAACTAGAGGATGATGATTTCGGCTTCTGTGAGTCATGTGGTGTTGAAATTGGTATCCGCCGTCTTGAGGCGCGTCCAACGGCAGATCTATGCATTGACTGTAAAACACTTGCAGAAATCAAAGAAAGACAGATGCAAGGCTAATTGTTTGCAGATGACTAACGAAAAGGGAGCGTATATGCTCCCTTTTTGGTTTCCTTCGTTTTAATTTTTTACTTGGTCGCTTTATGTATATTGGTCGTTTTGCACCGTCTCCCTCTGGACCGCTGCATTTTGGTTCATTAGTCGCAGCCTTAGGCAGTTATTTTCAAGCCAAAGCCAATCACGGTCAGTGGTTGGTGCGAATTGAAGATATTGACCCACCAAGAGAAATGCCAGGTGCATCAGCGCTCATTCTGCGTACGTTAGAAGCCTACCAATTAGAATGGGACGGCGAAGTGGTGTATCAAAGCCAACGCCATCAACTCTATCAAGACCAAATAGAGTCATGGCTAACGTCAGGCCAAGCCTACTACTGCCAATGCAGCCGTAAAGAGATCAAACAAAGTGGTGGGTTTTATCTCGGCACCTGTCGCGACAAACATCTAAGTGGCGACAATCCATGCGCAACTCGTTTACGTATGACTCACCCAGTGTATGAGTTCGTTGACCAAAAACACGGCCTACTCACTATTCCCAAAGCGCTCGCTGATGAAGATTTTATTATCAAACGTCGTGATGGTTTATTTGCCTATAACCTTGCCGTAGTCTTAGATGATATTGACCAAGGGGTGACAGAAGTCGTTCGTGGCGCAGATTTAATTGAGCCAACCGGTCGCCAAATCAGTCTGTACCAAATGCTCGAACAAACACCGGTAACGTATTTACATTTACCCTTGGCTTTAGGTGATAACGGTTTAAAACTCTCTAAGCAAAATCATGCACCTGCGATTGATATCGAGAATCCTAAACCAGCTTTAATCGAAGCTATGCACTTTTTAGGCTTTGAAATGGATAAGGCAATTTGTGATGCTTCTTTAGCCGAAATCATCGCTTGGGGAGAGCAGAATTGGCATCTAGATCAACTGCCAAACACAACAGAGATCACACCAAGATTCTCAAAACGCCCTCGGTAAGCTATTATTAGCCGCAAATTTGCCCTAAGGCCTCAAAATTTAAATGGAAGCGAAGTCGGTTTAAGCGCCGCATTTCGCTAGATGCACATGAATAGAAATGACTATACACCAAGCGAGCCAATTAGTTGTCCCGAGCTCGCTCTTAACATTCTAACTCGCCAAGAGCACAATATTTCGCGCAAGCAGATCAGCGATAATGCACTGAAAGTGCTATACCGTCTGCACGGTGCGGGCTTTGATGCCTATCTGGTAGGGGGCGGTGTACGCGATCTATTGTTAGGCCAAAACCCAAAAGATTTTGATATTGCGACTAACGCAACTCCTGAGCAAATACGTCAGCTATTTAAAAACTGCCGCCTGATCGGACGCCGCTTCCGTTTGGCTCACATTATGTTTGGCCGTGATATCGTCGAAGTTGCGACTTTCCGTGGTCACCACCAAGAGCCAAGCAAAAATGTGTCAATGCAGTCAAAAGAAGGCATGCTATTACGTGACAACGTGTATGGCACTATAGATGAAGACGCTGAGCGCCGAGACTTCACCATTAACGCGATGTACTACAACATCGCTAACTATGCGATCCATGATTACGCAGGTGGTATTGAAGACCTCGAAGACAAGCTAATCCGCTTAATTGGCGATCCGGAAACTCGTTACCGTGAAGATCCAGTACGTATGCTGCGTGCGGTTCGCTTTGCGGTAAAACTCGATTTTGATATCGAAGAAGATACAGCTGCGCCAATTGAAGATTTGTCGCACCTACTAAAAGAAATTCCGTCAGCGCGATTATATGAAGAATCGCTAAAAATGCTGCAAACAGGCTACGGTTTGGAAACCTACCACCTAATGCGTGAGTACAATCTATTCCAACAACTGTTCCCTGCACTATCGGAATTCTTCACCGACAGCTACGACTCTAAAGCTGAGCAAATGCTCGATCTTGTGTTGGACTCAACTGACCAACGCATTGACGAAGGCAAACGCATTAACCCTGCGTTTATGTTCGCCGCTATGCTGTGGTACCCACTGCAAGCTAGAGCCGATGAGCTAATGGAATCACGCAACTTATGTCACTACGATGCGGTCATGGAAGCAAGTAACGATATTCTTGATGATCAAGTACGTACGATTGCGATTCCGCGTCGCCATACGGCAACCATTCGTGAGATTTGGCAGCTACAAATGCGTCTACCTCGCCGTAATGGCAAGCGTGCTTTCCGTCTTATGGAGCTCAATAAGTTCCGTGCGGGCTTTGACTTCCTAGAGATGCGTGGCGAGATCGAAGGTGGCGAAACAGAACAACTGGCTAAATGGTGGCACACTTTCCAAAACGCAGGCCGCAATATGCGTCAAGCGATGGTGAATGATCTCGATAGCGCAACACCAAGCCGACCAAGTTCTCGTCGTCGCAAGCCAAGTAATAAAAAACGCAGCTTCCGTAAGAGTAAAAGTGAATCATGATTACTGCTTACATTGCCGTAGGCAGTAACCTTGCCGACCCGGTTGCTCAGGCAAATGCCGCAATCAATGCATTAAAGTTGCTACCGAAATCAGAGTTTATACTGGCCTCAAAGTTGTACAGTAGTACACCAATGGGGCCGCAAAATCAGCCTGATTATATTAATGCCGTAGTCGCCATTAAAACCGAATTAACGCCTCTGGAACTGCTCGATTGCACCCAAGCAATTGAATTAGATCAAGGGCGTGTCCGTAAAGACGAACGCTGGGGACCAAGAACCCTAGATCTCGATATCGTCCTTTACGGCAATGAAGTGATCGATTCCGAGCGTCTCGTGGTTCCACATTACGGAATGCATGAAAGAGAATTCGTTCTTTACCCGCTGGCGGAAATCGCACCAAATTTAACTCTCCCTGATGGGACTGAGCTTACGACTCTACTGACCAAAGTCGATCGTAATGGGCTCAGCGTGTGGCAATCATAGCCAGATCCTTGTAAGGAAAAAAAATGAAAAAAATTACCATCAACGACCTAATGAAGTGGAAACAAGAAGGTCGTAAATTTGCATCATCGACTGCTTATGATGCTAGCTTTGCACAACTGTTTGAACAACAAGAGATGCCGGTTCTACTTGTTGGCGATTCACTTGGCATGGTGTTACAAGGTGAATCAAGCACGCTACCCGTTACTGTTGATGACATTGCTTACCACACGCGCTGTGTGCGCGCAGGAAGCCCAAACAGCCTATTGATGGCTGATATGCCATTTATGAGCTACGCAACGCCAGAGCAAGCGTGTGAGAACGCAGGTAAGCTTATGCGCGCTGGTGCTAACATGGTTAAAATTGAAGGCGGCGATTGGTTAGTTGATACCGTTAAGATGTTGACTGAACGCGCGGTGCCAGTTTGTGCACACCTAGGTCTAACACCACAATCCGTTAATATCTTTGGTGGCTTTAAAGTTCAAGGCCGTGAACAAGATAAAGCAGATCGCATGGTTCGCGATGCTCTAGCGCTACAAGAAGCTGGTGCACAAATCGTGTTACTTGAGTGTGTACCTCAAGAGCTTGCTGCTCGCATCACTGAAGTTCTGGATGTTCCTGTGATCGGTATCGGTACGGGTAACGTGACGGATGGTCAAATTCTAGTTATGCACGATATGTTCGGTATTTCAGCGAACTATATGCCAAAATTCTCAAAGAACTTCTTGGCTGAAACAGGTGACATGCGTGCTGCGGTAACTAAATACATCGAAGACGTAGCAACAGGTGCGTTCCCTGATGAAGCACACACGATCGCATAAAGGAGCTACGCATGCAGACATTTACTGAAATAACCGCTCTTCGCGATCAAATTAAACAGTTCAAACGTGAAGGTCGCAAGATTGCGTTTGTTCCAACTATGGGTAACCTACACGACGGTCACCTAACTCTCGTGCGTAAGGCGCATGAACTTGCCGATATTGTCGTGGTGAGCATTTTTGTTAACCCAATGCAATTTGAGCGAGCGGACGACCTTAACAACTACCCACGCACGCTTGAAGACGATCTCAACAAACTTAATGGTGAAGGTGTCGAACTCGTATTCACACCAACACCTGAGATCATCTACCCTGAAGGCTTAGACAAACAAACTTTTGTTGAAGTCCCTGGTCTATCAAGCATGCTTGAAGGTGCCTCTCGTCCTGGTCATTTCCGTGGCGTATCGACCATCGTGACTAAGCTATTCAACATCGTACAGCCTGAAGTGGCATGTTTCGGCGAGAAAGATTTCCAACAGCTTGCGATCATTCGCAAAATGGTGGAAGACATGGCGATGGATATCGAAATCGTTGGCGTACCAACTGTACGTGAGATGGATGGCCTAGCAATGAGTTCTCGCAACGGTCTTTTGACTTTGGATGAGCGTCAGCGTGCACCTGTTCTAGCTCGTACCATGCGTTGGATCAGTAGCGCAATTCGTGGCGGCCGCGATGATTACCCATCAATCATTGAAGACGCCAGCGACCAGCTACGCGCAGCGGGTCTTCAACCGGATGAGATCTTTATTCGCGATGCTCGCACGCTGCTGCCAGTGAGTGCTGATACCACTCAAGCGGTGATCCTAATGTCAGCATTCTTAGGTAAAGCCCGCCTTATCGACAACCAAACGGTTGATATGGTCACTGAAACCAAAGAAGAAACGGCCGAAGAAAACTCACAAGAGGGTTGAGACGCAAAATCTTAACTCGCTTCGCTTCAAGAACAAAAAAGGTTGGCAATGGCCAACCTTTTTCATATGCATAACCTTAAATGATGCTCAGCTCATTTTCGTGCAAAGCGTTACCTGATATTACGAACGCAAGCCAATCCCTTTGGTCACCAAATAATGCGCAACGGCATAGAGTGCAATAACAAATGCAATCAGCACAGCGAATGAAGTGCCAATGCCCACATCAGATACACCTAAAAAGCCATAACGAAAAGCATTAACCATGTAGACGATCGGATTGATTTTCGACACGCCTTGCCAGAACTCAGGTAAAAGACTGATTGAGTAAAATACCCCACCAAGATAGGTCAGCGGCGTTAGAACAAACGTCGGGATAATCGAGATATCATCAAAAGTCTTCGCATAAACCGCATTGATTAAACCACCGAGTGAGAACACTACCGAGGTCAAAAATACCGTGGCGATAATAATCCCCCAGTGATCCACTTGCAGATCAACAAACAGCAACGAAACACAGGTAACGATAGATCCAACCAAAAGACCACGCACTACCCCGCCCATCACAAAGCCAAGAATAATCACATAGTTTGGCACTGGAGCTACTAATAGTTCTTCAATATTGCGCTGGAACTTAGAGCTAAAAAATGATGAAGCCACGTTAGAATATGAGTTCGTGATCACCGACATCATGATCAAGCCCGGCACAATATATTCCATGTAGCTAAAGCCGTTCATATCACCAATACGAGAGCCAATCAGGCTACCGAAGATAATAAAATACAGCGTCATGGTGATCGCTGGCGGCACTAAGGTTTGCACCCAGATACGAGTAAAACGGTTAATTTCTTTGGTCAACAAACTACAAAATGCAGTCCAATAGAGTTGGTACATTAGCCTTCTCCTCGCGTTTGTTGCTTCACGATACTAACAAAGAGCTCTTCCAAGCGATTGGCTTTATTGCGCATCGACATCACTTGAATACCGCTTTGTGTTAACTGGCTAAACACCGGATTCAAACCCTGAGTTTTCTCGACTTCAATCTCTAATGAACCATTAACTAGACGCTGAGAGACCACTCGATCAAGCTGTGGGACTTCCCCTTCGCCCTCAATATCGAGAATAAACGTCTCAACGTGCAATTTAGACAGCAGCGATTTCATCGAGGTGTTCTCAATCAACTCACCGCGATTAATGATGCCGATATTACGACACAGCATCTCAGCCTCTTCTAAATAGTGAGTGGTCAAAATGATGGTAATGCCCTGCTCTTGGTTGATTTCTTTTAGGAACTCCCACATTGAGCGGCGCAGTTCGATATCAACCCCAGCAGTTGGCTCATCGAGGATCAAAAGCTGAGGTTCATGCATTAATGCACGTGCAATCATTAAACGACGCTTCATACCACCAGATAGATTTCGTGCACGTTCTTTGCGTTTTTCCCACAAATCGAGCTTAGTTAGGTACTTTTCAGCCCGTTCTTTCGCCAGAGCTTTAGATACACCATAGTAACCCGCTTGCTGCATCACAATCTGTTCAACCGTTTCAAACTGGTTGAAATTAAACTCTTGAGGTACCAAACCTAGATTTTGCTTCGCCAGTTCAAGCTGAGTATCAATATCAAAACCAAAGACTTTAACCATGCCCGAAGTTTTGTTGACTAAAGATGAGATCACCCCAATGGTGGTCGATTTACCCGCCCCGTTTGGACCAAGCAATGCGTAGAAATCCCCTTTCTTCACATTGAGGCTAATTCCTTTTAACGCCTCAAAACCGCCTGCGTAGGTTTTACGCAATTGGTCTATTTCTAATGCGTACATAATTTCTCATTCTATTGGTCGCAACACTGATTCGATAGCGACTGGTTTACTCTGTTGAAAATAAGTTTATCGTCGAGTGACGATGATTACAATTAAACCTTTCGGTTTTTTTCGAAATATAGCTTGTTATGGTTTTGATTGGAGGCTAGCAATACAAACAAAAAAGCCGCAAACAATCGTCGCGGCATTTTTGTCACAGCCAGTTTAATCAAAGCATAGTGAGCACTTAGCGAGTGATTACCCTCTAGATGGAATACGCGTGTAACTCATCAACCTCAGCCGACTTATCGACTTGTTTAATCGCAGCACGTAATGCTTCATAGCGAAAAGCGTACGTATTCTCAATGGGCACCAAATCTAAAATGTGGAACTTCTCTAATTGCTGCCAAATCTGTTTATTTGGACAAAGCAAATAAACCGCACAGTTGGCATCGAGCGCATCATTAATCGCGTTTTCTAGCGCCAAACCAACAGTGACATCAATCATTGGCACATCCGTCAAATCGAGGATCATCGCTTCATAGTCGGAAATACTTGAATGCTGACGAGAAATCGCCTTAGAAACACTAAAAATCATCGGGCCAGAGAGATAAAAGAACAGCACTTTACCATTGGCTTGATCGAGCAATCCACGCTCACTTTCCGTTAATGGCACATCATCCTCATCGGCATCACTGATCGCTTTCACATGGCGTGACTGCACTCGGCTTAAACGCTCAATGATTATAATATTGGAGATAAAAACCCCTAGACCTACGGCTGCAATCAAGTCAACAAACACCGTCAACATCATCACCCCATACATGATCGCCATCCCCTGCACACTCACTTTGTGCGCACGTTGAATAAAACTCCAGTCGAGAATATTAAAACCAACATAGACGGCAATACCCGCCAAAACGGCCATTGGAATAGGCTCTGTCAGACCACCTGCCACCAGCACGACCAAAGCGAGCATTAAAGCACGAACAACGCCAGAAAGCGGCGAACGCGCACCAACTTGAATATTGGTCACCGTCCCCATGGTTGCCCCTGCACCGGGTAGCGCGCCAAATAGACCAGCGAACATATTGGCCAAGCCTTGCCCTCGCAGCTCTTTGTCTGAATCGTGCTCTTTACGTGTCAGCGAGTCACCAATAACCGCAGTAAGTAACGTATCAATACAACCTAGCGTACCGAGCACTAAAGCATCGATCACCATGGTGGTAAACATTTCAGGATTGATATGCGGTATCACAAGGCTCGGTAAGCCTGCAGGGATGTCACCGATACGACGAATCGAATCACTATCAAACAAAATGGTAGACAGTAAGGTAACGGCGACCAGAGCGACTAATTGTGCAGGGACGTATTTTCGATATTTCTCAGGAAAGAAAAACAAAATACCTAACGTTAGGGCGCCTAAGAATAACTCACCGAACTTTATATTAGCGATAAGCTCCGGCAGCGCCTTTAAGGTGCCAATCACACCACCAGAAGGAGCAGCATGCCCTAGTAACGGGGAGATTTGTAAAATAATTAATATCACGCCAATTCCCGACATAAAGCCGGAAATCACGCTGTATGGCATTAAAGTAACGTATTTTCCTAACTTTAATGTGCCGAGTAATATCTGAAAAGCACCGGCCATCATTACAACGGTAAAGGTCATTGCCATAGCCGTTTCAGGGTATTTGGCCATCATGCTAGTTAATACTGCGGTCATGATCACCGTCATTGGGCCTGTTGGCTCGGAAATCAGCGTGGAAGATCCACCAAATAACGCCGCAAATAGGCCGACCATAATTGCGCCCCACAAGCCAGCTTCAGCGCCAGCCCCCGAGGCAACACCAAATGCAAGAGCCAGTGGCAGTGAGATGATCGCAGTGGTGACACCACCAAAAATATCCCCTTTCAGGTTGATGTCTTTAAAGCGCTTTCCAAACAACATATTACTCCCTGAAATATGTGAAAAGTGTCGCTGTACTGTAACAAAGTTTTTGCATCACTTTAAAGGGCAAACTAACCCTCGCTAAATGTTTGACACATCTCGTTGCATATTTAGGAGCAAAGTTGCTGAGTTTTCCCGCAATAACACGTCAGATGAGTGACTTTTGCTCGAATTTTATCGAGCTTGCGTTTGTAACATTGTGTATATTGTCGCCAAGAAACTTTAGGGATATAAGTCACGTCTATGCCAAAGATTAAACAGCTATTTGATAACAACTCGAAATGGTCTGAAGAGATCAAGTCCGAGCGTCCGGAATATTTCACCAAACTAGCCCAAGGGCAAAAGCCAGACTTTTTGTGGATTGGCTGCTCTGATAGCCGAGTTCCAGCTGAACGCCTCACCGGGCTTTTTTCAGGTGAGTTATTTGTTCATCGCAATGTAGCCAACTTGGTAATTCACACCGACCTAAATTGCCTTTCTGTCGTTCAGTACGCCGTCGATGTACTGAAGGTAAAACACATTATAATTTGTGGACACTACGACTGTGGTGGCGTTAATGCGGCAATCAAAAATCCAAACTTGGGCCTTATCAACAACTGGCTACTGCACATTCGTGACATTCATTTCAAACATCGCAACTATATCGAAAATATGGCGGAAGATGAGCGTGGTGATAAGCTTGCTGAGCTCAACGTTGCCGAGCAAGTATATAACCTTGGTAATTCAACCATTATGCAGAATGCGTGGGAACGTGGTCAGGAAGTGGAGATCCACGGTGTCGTTTACGGTATCGAAGATGGCCGTTTGGAATACTTGGGCATTCGCTCTCACTCAATCGAAACGGTTGAAGCGTCTTACCAAACTGCTTTAGAGAAAATACTTAACCCAGAACATAAACTACTTTGTCGCTAAACTTCTGCGGGACACTAAAGCTTGAGAAATTGAAGCTTAAATAGCAAAAACCCATCGCATGCGATGGGTTTTTCGTATCATTCGAGACAAGAGCAAGCGCTTACTCTTGTGGTACAACTTTACCGATAAATGGTAAATGACGGTATTTCTGCGCGTAGTCGATACCTACACCAACCACAAATTCATCAGGAATTTCAAAGCCTACCCATTTAACAGGTACATTAACTTCACGACGAGAAGGTTTGTCTAGTAGCGTACAGATCTCAATAGATTTTGGTTCACGTAGTGCCAGAATCTCTTTTACTTTCGCCAAGGTGTTACCCGTGTCGATAATATCTTCCACTAGCAGTACGTCTTTGCCTTTGATGTCATCATCTAGGTCTTTCAAGATACGTACATCACGTGAGCTTTCCATCGTGTTGCCGTAGCTCGATGCGGTCATAAAATCAACTTGGTGTGTCAGAGTAATGCTGCGAGCCAGATCCGCCATAAATACAAAAGAGCCACGTAGCAGTCCTACCATCACTAGATCTTCACTACCTTGGTAGTGTTCAGTGATCTGTTTACCTAGTTCGCGTACACGCTCCTGAACTTCCTGCTCAGAAATCATTACTTCTACTGTGTGTTTCATACCATTCTCGTTTGTTATTTCAGCATCCAAGTAATTGTAGTTTAGACACTGAGATAGAAATTTTTGAGCACGTAGTTTAGCACTGCAGGCTAATCAGGAAAAACTTTAAGCGACAAGTTTTCATTCAACCTAATAAACAATATGACATCTCGCACGTTGCGAATAAAAGTGATTACTAATTGTACTGTACATATTGACCACTTTCATATGCACCATTACACTCATGAACGCGTTATACAATTAATAGAATAATTAATAGGGCAAAGCCCATTCTGTACCTCACACTGTCTCATCTTTTGATGCTGTTTATCGATTCGCCGTGAAGAAAACAGCGATGTACAAAAGGTATCGGACACACGGAAGGTATCAACTCTATTGGCAAGGATAAAACTATGGATTCAATTGCGAAAAGACCAAGAACCCGTCTTTCACCCACAAAGCGCAAGCAACAATTAATGGATATCTCTCTTGAGGTATTTGCTCGTCGAGGTATTGGTCGTGGCGGACATGCCGATATTGCTGAAATCGCACAGGTTTCAGTGGCAACGGTATTTAACTATTTCCCAACTCGTGAAGATTTGGTCGATGATGTACTGACCTACGTTGTCCGCCAGTTCTCCAACTTCTTATCAGACAATATCGATCTTGATCTGCACGCTAAAGAAAACCTCGGCAACATCACTAACTCGATGATGACGTTAGTGGCTGAAGATTGTCACTGGCTAAAAGTCTGGTTTGAATGGAGCGCATCGACTCGTGAAGAAGTGTGGCCATTGTTTGTAACCACTAACCGAACCAACCAGCTACTGGTCAAAAACATGTTCGTGAAAGGCCAAGAACGTGGTGAAGTGTGTGATGAATATGATCCAGAAGATCTCGCCAACTTATTCCACGGTATTTGCTACTCGCTGTTTGTACAAGCAAACCGTACTACCGAGCATAATGATTTAGTTAAGTTGGCTGACACCTACTTAAACATGCTATGCATCTACAAGAAAGATTGATCACTGAACATTACTCAGTAATTACTCCATTTTTGACACAAAAAAACCGCTGCATTGCAGCGGTTTTTCATTGTAAGCTTTGAGAAGAATTATTTTTTCTTCTTCACTGCTTTTTTGTTTGGTAAGTCAGTGATAGAACCTTCAAACACTTCCGCAGCTAGACCAACAGACTCATGTAGCGTTGGGTGAGCGTGGATAGTGAGTGCGATATCTTCCGCATCACAACCCATCTCGATCGCTAGACCGATTTCACCGAGTAGTTCACCACCGTTAGTACCAACGATAGCACCACCGATAACGCGGTGAGTTTCTTTATCGAAGATTAGCTTAGTCATACCGTCTGCACAATCAGATGCGATTGCACGACCTGATGCTGCCCATGGGAATGTCGCCACTTCGTAGTTAATGCCTTCAGCTTTCGCTTCTTTCTCAGTCTTACCAACCCATGCCACTTCTGGCTCAGTGTAAGCAATTGAAGGAATCACTTTAGGGTCGAAGTAGTGTTTCTTACCAGAAATAACTTCAGCCGCTACGTGACCTTCATGCACACCTTTGTGCGCAAGCATTGGTTGGCCAACGATATCGCCGATTGCAAAGATATGCGGTACGTTAGTACGCATTTGCTTATCAACGTTGATGAAGCCACGCTCGTCGATTTCAAGACCTGCTTTTTCACCATCGATGAGTAGACCATTTGGTACACGACCGATAGCCACTAGAACTGCGTCGTAACGCTCAGCTTCTGCAGGCGCTTTTTTGCCTTCCATTGAAACGTAGATACCATCTTCTTTCGCTTCAACTGCAGTCACTTTTGTTTCTAGCATCAGGTTGAATTTCTTCTCGATGCGTTTAGTGAATACTTTAACGATGTCTTTATCCGCAGCAGGGATAACTTGGTCGAACATCTCTACCACATCCACTTTCGAACCTAGTGAGTGGTAAACCGTACCCATCTCTAGACCGATGATACCACCACCCATGATAAGCAGTTTTTCTGGTACTTCTTTCAGCTCAAGTGCGTCAGTTGAGTCCCAGATGCGTGGGTCTTCATGAGGAATGAATGGCAGTTTGATTGGACGAGAGCCCGCTGCAACGATAGCGTTATCGAAGCTAACGACTGTAGACTCACCTTCACCCTCAACTAGGATTGAGTTAGGGCCAGTGAACTTACCGTAACCGTTAACCACTGTTACGTTACGCATTTTCGCCATACCAGCTAGACCACCAGTCAGCTGATTAACAACTTTTTCTTTCCAGATACGGATTTTGCTGATGTCAGTTTGTGGTTCACCAAATACAACACCGTGCTCAGCCATCGCTTTTGCTTCTTCGATAACTTTAGATACGTGCAGTAGTGCTTTTGATGGGATACAACCTACGTTTAGACATACACCGCCAAGCGTGCTGTAACGCTCAACCAGTACTGTTTCAAGACCTAGGTCTGCACAACGGAAGGCAGCAGAGTAACCAGCAGGACCAGAACCAAGTACAACAACTTGGGCTTTAATTTCTTTGCTCATTTTGACCTCTTGTAGTCATTATCCCTAACAGGCTGAATGGGTATTGATGTGATGCGTTCAAACGTTATTTTTATGTTCAAAACCGCTTTTTCAGACCGTTAATATTTTACAGAGATGTTAACGATGTGAAAAGTAAATCAATTTAGCCTGTGAGCTAGACAGCAATTCGACCCTTCATGCTCTCATTTTAAGTACATGATTAATCAAATTGTCAGGTATTAGTGTTAAATGAGGCGGCAATAATGCCGCCTCTCGTTCGTCTATTCTAAATTAAAGAACAAGACGACGGATGTCTGATAGCGCACCATTTAGGAAAGTGATGAAACGCGCACCTTCCGCACCATCGATCACACGGTGGTCGTATGATAGAGATAGTGGAAGTTGTAGGCGAGCTTCAAACTCTTTACCGTTCCAAACAGGTTTCATTTCAGACTTAGATACACCAAGGATACCAACTTCTGGTGCATTTACGATTGGCGTAAATGCCGTACCGCCGATACCGCCTAGGCTAGAGATAGTGAAACAGCCACCTTGCATATCAGCCGCAGTCAGTTTACCTGCACGTGCTTTCTTCGATACTTCAGCAAGTTCGCGAGATAGCTCGTAGATGCCTTTCTTGTTCACGTCTTTAAATACAGGAACAACTAGACCGTTTGGTGTGTCTACTGCGATACCGATGTTCACGTATTTCTTCAGAATTAGGCTTTCACCGTCTTCTGATAGAGAAGAGTTGAACGCTGGGAATGCTTCTAGCGCTTTCGCTGCCGCTTTCATGATGAACACAAGTGGCGTGATCTTCATGCCAGTGTCGTTCTTCGCTTCAATCGCATTTTGCTCTTTACGGAACGCTTCTAGCTCAGTGATGTCTGCATTATCCCATTGAGTAACGTGCGGAATCATCACCCAGTTACGGTGTAGGTTTGCACCTGAGATCTTCTTAATGCGAGATAGTGGCTGAACTTCAGTTTCACCAAACTTGCTGAAGTCAACTTTTGGCCATGGTAGTAGACCAAGAGCTGCACCGTCGCCTTTACCAGATGCTGCCGCACCAGATTCAAGACGCTTAAGCGCTTCTTTCACGTAGTTTTGTACGTCTTCTTTCAGAATGCGGCTCTTACGACCAGAACCTTTAACCTTAGAAAGATTAACACCAAATTCACGTGCTAGACGACGAACCACTGGAGAAGCGTGAGCGTACTCGTTGTTCTCTTGGAAGTCGTTTGCTGTTGGTGCTGCTGCAGGAGCTTCAGCTTTTGGCGCGGCTGCTGGTGCTGCGGCTTGTGCTACTGGAGCTGCTGCTACTGGCGCCGCAACTGGTGCTGCACCTGCAACCGGAGTGCCGGCCACTTCAAATACCATGATGAGTGAGCCAGTTGACACTTTGTCGCCAGCTGCAATCTTGATCTCTTTAACAGTACCGGCAAATGGTGCTGGTACTTCCATTGAAGCTTTGTCGCCTTCAACAGTAATTAGAGATTGCTCTTCTTCTACTGTATCGCCAACTGCTACCATGATTTCAGTTACTTCAACTTCGTCGCCACCGATATCTGGAACGTTCACTTCTTTAACTGCAGATGCTGCTGGAGCCGCTGCTACTGGTGCTGCCGCTACAGGTGCCGCTACTGCGCCTGAACCTGCAACTTCAAATACCATGATTAGTGAGCCAGTTGATACTTTATCGCCTGCGGCTACTTTGATCTCTTTTAGTACGCCAGCGAATGGTGCTGGAACTTCCATAGAAGCTTTATCGCCTTCTACAGTAATTAGAGATTGTTCTTCTTCGATGTTGTCGCCAACTGCTACCATGATTTCAGTAACTTCAACTTCATCACCGCCGATATCTGGAACATGAACTTCTTTTAACTCAGCCGCTGCTGCCGCTGCAGGTGCAGCTACTGGAGCTGCCTCTGCTGCTGGAGCAGGTGCTGCAGCTGCAGCACCCTCAGCTTCGAAAATCATGATTAAAGAACCGGTAGAAACCTTGTCGCCTTCAGCAACTTTGATTTCTTTCACGATACCAGCTTGAGAAGCTGGAACTTCCATAGAAGCTTTATCGCCTTCTACAGTGATTAGAGACTGCTCTTCTTCAACCTTGTCGCCAACGCTTACAAGAATCTCAGTAACTTCAACCTCATCCGCACCGATGTCTGGTACATTAATTTCGATTGCCATTGCTTATCTACCTTTTACTTAAGCGTTGTCTTATGCGTATAGCGGGTTAGTTTTTTCAGTATCGATGTCGAATTTCTTAATCGCTTCAACAACAACTGATTTCTCAACTTCACCACGTTTCATTAGTTCAGTTAGGGCTGCAACTACTACGTAACCTGCATTCACTTCGAAGTGACGACGTAGGTTAGCGCGGCTGTCTGAGCGACCAAAACCATCAGTACCCAGTACTTTGTAAGACTCAGCAGGAACGAACGCACGAACTTGCTCTGCGTAGTTCTTCATGTAGTCAGTCGCTGCGATAGCTGGCTCGCTGCCAAGTACTGTTGTGATGTAAGGTACTTTCGCTTCCGCTTCTGGGTGAAGCATGTTGAAGCGCTCTGCATCTTGACCGTCACGAGTTAGTTCGTTGAATGATGTTACTGAGTACACATCAGACGCTACGCCGTAATCTTCGCTTAGGATTTGAGCTGCTTTACGTACTTCATTCATGATAGTACCTGAGCTCATTAGCTGAACTTTCGCATTTGAACCTGCGTAAGTTTCTAGCTTGTAAATACCTTTACGGATGCCTTCTTCAGCGCCTTCAGGCATTGCTGGCATTGCGTAGTTTTCGTTCATTAGCGTTAGGTAGTAGAACACGTTTTCTGGGTTCTCACCGTACATGCGACGGATACCGTCTTGCATGATAACTGCTAGTTCGTATGCGAATGTTGGATCGTAAGAGATACAGTTAGGAACGGTGTTCGCCATGATGTGCGAATGACCATCTTCGTGCTGTAGACCTTCACCGTTTAGCGTTGTACGACCAGCCGTAGCACCTAGTAGGAAACCACGAGCTTGTTGGTCACCAGCCATCCACGCCATATCACCTACACGTTGGAAACCAAACATTGAGTAGTAGATGTAGAATGGGATCATTGGCAGGTTGTTGGTGCTGTAAGATGTTGCAGCCGCTACCCAAGATGCCATTGAGCCTAGCTCGTTGATACCTTCTTGTAGAACTTGACCAGAAGTCGCTTCTTTGTAGTAAGACACTACGCCACGGTCTTCTGGAGTGTATTCTTGACCGTGTGGGTTGTAGATACCAATTTGACGGAACAGACCTTCCATACCAAATGTACGTGCTTCGTCACAGATGATAGGAACAATGTTCTTACCAATTTGCTTGTTCTTAAGCAGGATGTTTAGCGTACGTACGTATGCCATCGTAGTTGAAATTTCACGCTTTTGCTCTTCAAGCAATGGCGCAAACTCTTCCAATTCAGGAACTTGGAATTCGCCCGTGAAGTTTGGCAGACGCTTAGGTGTGTAACCTAGTAGTGCTTGACGACGACCGTGTAGGTAGTTGTATTCAGGCGAACCTTCTTCCAATGTTAGGTATGGAAGTTTTTTCATTTCTTCGTCTGAAATTAGATCTTGTAGACCTAGGCGATCACGTAGGTGTTGAACATGAGTCATGTCCATTTTCTTCACACCGTGTGCAATGTTCTTACCTTCTGCTGCGTCACCCATGCCGTAACCTTTGATGGTTTTCGCTAGGATTACAGTTGGTTTGCCTTGAGTCTCTTTCGCATTGTTGAATGCTGCGAATAGTTTAGATGAATCGTGACCACCACGTTTAAGTGCGAAGATCTCGTCATCTGTCATATCTGCTACAAGTGCCGCTGTTTCTGGGTACTTGCCAAAGAAGTGTTCACGTACGTAAGCACCATCTTTAGATTTGAATGTTTGGTAGTCGCCATCGATAGTCTCGTTCATAAGCTGTAGTAGCTTACCAGAGGTATCTTTAGCTAGTAGAGAATCCCAGTTGTTACCCCAGATTACTTTCACTACGTTCCAACCTGCACCTTTGAATAGACCTTCAAGCTCTTGAATGATCTTACCGTTACCCATTACTGGGCCGTCTAGACGCTGTAGGTTACAGTTGATTAGGAAACATAGGTTGTCTAGCTTTTCACGCGCAGCAAATGACAATGCACCACGTGACTCTGGCTCATCCATCTCACCGTCGCCAAGGAAAGCGTATACACGTTGAGCAGAAGTGTCTTTAAGACCACGACCTTCTAGGTATTTTAGGAAACGAGCTTGGTAGATCGCAGAGATAGGACCCAGACCCATAGATACCGTAGGGAACTGCCAGAATTCAGGAAGCAATTTAGGGTGTGGGTATGAAGGGATACCTTTACCATCAACTTCTTGACGGAAGTTGTCTAGTTGTTCTGCAGTTAGACGGCCTTCAACGAAAGCACGTGCGTAGATCCCTGGAGAGATATGACCTTGGTAGTAAACCAAGTCGCCACCGTCTACGTCGTTCGCTGCGCGGAAGAAGTGGTTGAAGCACACTTCGTAAAACGCGGCTGCAGACTGGTAAGAAGCCATGTGACCACCAAGGTCTAGGTCTTTCTTAGAAGCACGTAGAACGATCATAATCGCGTTCCAACGGATGATTGAACGAATACGACGCTCAAGTGTGGTGTCACCCGGGTAAGCCGGCTCTTGCGCAGCTGGAATCGTATTGATGTAGTTCGTATTGATACCAGTTGGCATATCAACGCCATCAAGACGTGCTTTTTCTAGAACGGTTTCTAGTAGAAATTGAGCGCGCTCAATACCTTCTTCACGTACAACTGACTCAAGTGCTTCTAGCCAATCTTGAGTTTCCAGTGCATCAACGTCATGCTTCATATCAGACATGGCGATCTATCCTTCTGTTGGTTGGATCTACTGATTTAAGCAACAACTCTTATGAGTTGTTACCTTGCTGAATTCGACGCAGAGAGCGCTCTCGTCGAGACTCTTCACGAGTCAAATCCAACAATGTTTCTTCAATATAAGCCAAATGTGAATGTGACATTTCACGTGCCTTTTCCGGCTGACCTGAAACAATCGCATCCACTATATTGGCTCGATGTTTACTGACTTTTTCCACCACTTCTTCGCGGCGGTGTAGTAATTTTAAATTCTGTAAAACGTTCTGTTCCAAGAGTGGCGCGAGGCTTCGAACAATGTGTAACAACACAACATTGTGTGCAGCTTCTGTTAGAGCAATCAGAAACTGCATTACCGCAGCGGCTTCCGCATCCACGTTTTGTTTTGCTTGTTCAGAACTAATTTGTTCTAGGGCGTCTTGAATTCGCGCAAAATCTTCATCTGTACCACGCAGTGCTGCGAAGTAGGCGGAGATGCCTTCCATCGCATGGCGTGTTTCGAGTAAATCCAACTGAGTTTCAGAGTGGCTCGCTAATAAATTTAGCAGCGGATCAGAAAAATTTTTCCAAATCGTTTCGCTAACAAACGTACCGCCACCTTGGCGTCGAGTTAATAATTTTTTGGCTTCAAGGCGCTGAATGGCTTCACGGACTGAAGGACGAGAAACATCGAACTGCTTTGCCAGTTCACGCTCTGGTGGCAGTTGCTGCCCCGGCGATAATGTTCCTTCTACAATCAGCCTTTCGAGTTCTTGTTCAATCACATCAGAAAGCTTGGGCTGACGAATCCTTTGATAAGCCATACTTATATTGTTTTCTCTTATTGTTAATTGGTCATACCAATTTTTGTTGCCATAGAAATTAACATAACCCAAAACCAAATTCCAGCCAAAAATTGACCCAAATCATAAAAGCAGGCTATTACATACAAATCATTAACATTTAATTAAGGTATTCAGCAATTATGATGGTATTACCAATTACAAAATATAAACAGGAATGAATGTTTTTCCAGCTTACTCAAATTAAAATTGGTAAGTTTTAAAATTTGATGAATAAATATTGAAAAATGTATAGTTATTTGGGAGTAAGAGAGAATCGCGCAATGCGCGTAAAGGAAGATAGTGTATGGGAAGTGATAAATATGAGAACAAAGCCACCGCTTTTGGTACAAAAATAAAGCAGCAGACTTTGTGATCATAGGTTTGTTGTGACTATTTAGCTTCGATATGGTCAATCAACAGTTGCAATGACTGGTTGCCACGAAACTCATTCACATCGAGTTTGTAAGCTAAGTGGACGGTTTTGACTGAAGCATCAGGCCAACGACGCAAATCGACGTTAAAGGCAATGCCATCAATCATAATGTTGGTCGGATGGCCTTTAAATAATGGCTCAAGCATCAGTTTAAGATGTTTTTCGCCGACCAGTTTTTGATGCAATACTTTAAACTCACCATCGAAAACCGGTTCAGGAAAAGCTTGCCCCCATGGTCCTCCAGCGCGAAGCATCTGTGCGACATGCATCGAGAACTCTTCAGGCTTCAGCTCACCATCCGATAGCACCACGCCACGTAACGCCGCTTCATCTAATTCTGATTTCACCGCTTGATCAAAAAGCTTGGCAAAACGCTCAAAGTTCTTCTCTTCAACCGATAAGCCCGCCGCCATCGCATGGCCACCAAATTTAAGGATCAAACCAGGATTCTGCGTATCAATTCGATCCAGTACATCACGCATATGTAAACCCGGTATCGAACGGCATGAACCTTTGATGACCCCTTCTCCGCCATCAGCAAAAGCAATCACTGGGCGGTGGTACTTTTCTTTGATTCTTGAAGCAAGAATACCGATCACCCCTTGATGCCAATCTCGTTGGAACAGTACTAAGCCAAATGGCAACTGTACATTTTCACCAAACTGCAAACGCTCACAGAATGCCATCGCCTCTTGCTTCATGCCCTCTTCGATCTCTTTACGAGTTTGATTGAGACCATCGAGCTCACTCGCCATACGACGGGCTGCATGAATATTGTTACTCAGCAGTAATTCAACCCCAAATGACATGTCATCTAAGCGGCCAGCAGCGTTGATACGAGGACCAAGTGCAAAACCAAAGTCCGAGGCAACCAAACGACTGGCATCTTTTTTCGCCACTTCAATGAGCGCTTGAATACCAGGACGAGCAAGGCCTGCTCGAATACGTTGCAAACCTTGATGCACTAAAATGCGGTTGTTTTCATCCAGAGCGACCACGTCAGCGACCGTGCCAAGTGCTACAAGATCAATCAGCTCCATCAATTTTGGTTCAGCGAGACCTTGCTGAGCAAACCAACCACTGTTTCGCATGTGTACGCAAAGCGCCATCATCAAGTAGAAAGCGACGCCAACACCGGCCAACGATTTAGAGGGAAACGCACACTCTTGCAAGTTAGGGTTCACCATCGCATCGGCATTCGGCAATTCTGAACCCGGCAAGTGATGATCGGTCACTAAGATTTGTAGACCTTGCTCTTTGGCGTAACGCACCCCTTCAATCGAAGATACACCGTTATCTACCGTCATGATCACTTGCGCGCCAATTTCAATCGCTTGATCGACCACTTCAGGGCTAAGTCCATAGCCATCCTCAAAGCGGTTTGGCACCAAATAATCGACATTATTGCTGCCAAGCATACGCAGAGCTAATACCGATAAAGCCGAACTGGTTGCGCCATCGGCATCAAAATCTCCAACCACAATAATGCGTTGGTTAGTTTTGATCGCATTAAATAAAAGCTCTACCGCAAGCTCAATGCCATGCAGTTTTTGGTATGAGTGTAGCCCGCGAGCACCCGTTTCGAGCTGCGCAACAGAAGTAATCCCGCGCGCCAAGTAGATGCGTTTTAGCAAAGGGGGGATGGTGTCAGGTAGCAATGATGTATCTTGCTCAGGACGGCGTTGAATTTCTATCATATCAAAATAAAATAGGCTCTATCGAGCCTATTTCCTTAGGTTATTTCTGTTCTAGTCGTTTCAGCAGTTGATCTGCTGGTAGGTAGCCACCCACCATTTCACCATTTGGCAAGAAGATCGCTGGCGTGCCACTAATGCCCAATTCACGACCTAACATATATTGATTCTGAATCGTTTCTTGGCACTGCTTAAAGTTTTCGCCTTTCGCTGGGAATTCGCGATTCACTTTACCGTTATGCATGGCCGCTTTTGGATCTTCAGCACACCAAATTGACGCCATTTGGTCAGCCACACCGCCCACTGGGCCTTGGCGTGGGAACGCAAGGTAACGTACGGTAATACCTAGGTCGTTGTAATCTTGCATTTCATTGTGCAGTTTTACGCAATAGCCACAAGTAATATCGGTAAACACCGTCACCACGTATTTTTCATCTTTAGCTTTGAACTCAATACTAGAGTCTTTCATCGCTTCAATTTTAGCAGCGTTGATTGGTGCCTGACGTTTAGCAAGTACGTCATGGTATTCACCATTGTCACCCAGTTTATATAGTGAGCCAGCAAGGAAGTACTCACCATCTGGCGAAGCAAACAACACGCCACCATTAGTTTGTACTTCAACCAAGCCATCAATATCAGCAGGGACAACATCCGTAATTTGTAGACCTAGCTTTGAAAAGCGATCTGCGAGTTTTGCTTTATCAATTTCTACTTGTGCGCTTGCAAAGGAAGACACGGCTAATAATGGCAGCGCAAGTAATGTCATTCGGCGTAATACGCTCATTGTTTTTTCACCTTAAATAGTTTTCAAAGCAAGAGCTTATGCCCTTGGATGATGCTCACTATGAAGCTGTTTCAATCGCTCAGTTGCGACGTGAGTATAGATTTGTGTGGTCGACAAGTCACTATGTCCGAGCAACATCTGTACAACACGGAGATCTGCGCCATAGTTTAACAAGTGCGTTGCAAAAGCATGACGCAGTACGTGTGGTGACAACAGCTCAGTGTCGATACCTGCCAACACAGCATAATATTTAATACGGTGCCAGAAAGTCTGACGGGTCATCTGTCTAGCGCGTTTACTCGGAAAAACCACATCAGAGGTATGTTCACCCAGTAACTGAGACCGCCCTTGCTGGATAAAAGTTTCAATCCATTCAATGGCATTTTCACCCATTGGAACTAAACGCTCTTTCCCACCCTTACCAGTCACTCGCACTACCCCTTGACGCAAACTGATGTTTTCCATCGTCAAACTAACCAGTTCTGTCACACGTAAGCCCGTCGCATAGAGCAGCTCAAGCATCGCTTTGTCGCGCAATTCCATCGCATCATTAGTATCTGGTGCATTCAGCAACGCATCCACTTGGGCTTCGGTCAAATCTTTCGGCAAGCGTTTAGGCAGTTTAGGGCTCACTAATAGTGCACTAGGATCGTCGCTACGCACTTTTTCACGGTGTAAATACTGAAACAGACGGCGAATCGCTGACAACATACGGGCGCGAGAAGTCTGTTTATAATCTTGATCCACCAGCCAAGTTTGATATTCCTGCAAACCAGACAAACTAATAAAATCAAGACGATAATTGTGCACTTGCATCCATGCCAATAGCTTCAATAAATCAGTACGATATGAGCTCAGCGTATTTTCAGACAAACCTCGCTCCATCCACATGGAATCGAGAAACTGTTCAACAATAGCATGATCAGGTGACATTACTTCCGACACTGCAACTCTCATTTTGTGATTATTATTTTTATTTACTGTAAATGTATACAGCACATAAAGCCATAAAAATTCCGTTTAGCAACGGATATTCGCTGCAAAGCTCGCCGTTTTATGGTTAGAATTCGCTAACCGCTCAACAATAAAGATACACAATGATGAAAATCGGTCTATTTTATGGTTCCACCACTTGCTACACCGAAATGGCAGCAGAAAAGATGCGCGCTATCATTGGTGAAGAGTTGGTCGACATTCACAATGTAAAACAAACGCCTCTAGAAAAAATGGCAGACTATGATCTGCTACTACTCGGCATTTCCACTTGGGATTTTGGTGAGATTCAAGAAGATTGGCAGGCGATTTGGGACACCATCAGTGGCGTATCGCTACAAGGTAAAACCGTAGCGCTGTTTGGTCTTGGTGATCAAGAAGGCTATGGTGAATGGTACCTTGATGCAATGGGTCTGCTGCACGATCAAATTAAACTCGCTGGTGCGAACGTAATTGGCTACTGGCCTAACGACGAGCAATACCATTTTGAAGCCTCTAAAGCTCTTACCCAAGACGGCAACATGTTTGTCGGCTTAGCGCTAGATGAAGATTCACAATACGATCTCAGCGATGAGCGCATCGCTACTTGGATTGAGCAAGTGCTAACGGAATATCATGAATCTTTGTAAGATTTGACAACGCTTCGTTACGAGAATCAGGAACGCTTGCGTTTTTAACGCAAGCTTCAATAGTCGCGAGGAAACTCGCGACATAAATCCACAACTTTTCACATCTAAACGCGTTCTCTCTCATTCTTAGCGCAGCGCATCTCTATATCTTCGCCAATCAAATACCAATCCCGGATCCGTCTTACGTTGCGGCGCAATATACTGATGGCCGGTAATGCGTGGAATAGTGATCAGCGGATAGGTCGTCATCAACTCTTGTGTCAACATTGCCAGCGCCCGATACTGCGCATCGGTATACGCTACAAAGTCACTGCCTTCCATCTCAATGCCAATCGAATAATCATTACAACGCGCTCTTCCTGCAAAACTGGAAGCGCCTGCATGCCACGCCCTATCGAGGAAAGAGACAAACTGCACCACTTCACCATCACGGCGAATCAAGCAATGGGCAGAGACCCCCATGTTATGAATCACCTTAAAGAATGAGTGCTCATCTGGGTTTAAGTGCCCAAGAAAAAACTGCTCAATATACGGGCCGCCAAACTGACCAGGAGGTAAGCTGATGTTATGGATCACCAAAAGCGAGATATCTTGCTGATCAGCGCGTTGGTCAAAAAATGGTGACGGTACATGACGTGCATTTTGATACCATCCGTGTGAATCAATCATTGGCTTTTTCTTCTGTTCCATAACTTCAATATCGCTGTGTATTTTTATTCATTTGATTGTGAAATGCGAGATTAATGGCTGAATTTCGCACGCAGTCAGCGTATGATTCTCTTCTCTGTTCAACTGCGTATTAGATTTGCAATGAAAAACACACACAACAGCCAAGAACGTCTTGAATTTTTAAAGCAACAATTGCCTCTAGAAATCACTCGTGCGGTCAGTGAAACGTTAAGAGAAGATTTGGGTGGCACACTCGATCCAGCCAACGATATTACTGCAAGTCTAATTCCTGCGGACACACACAATGTAGCGACAATTATTACTCGTGAACACGGCGTATTCTGCGGCCAAGCATGGGCAGATGAAGTATTCAAACAGTTAGGCGGTAAAGTAACCATCGAATGGCATGTTCAAGATGGCGATAAAGTTGAGCCAAACCAAGTGCTCTGTACTCTATCAGGCCCATCTCGTGCATTGCTTACGGGTGAGCGTAATGCAATGAACTTTATCCAAACCCTTTCTGGCTGTGCCACAGTGACCGCTAAGTATGCCGAAAAGCTGGAAGGTACAGACTGTCGTCTATTGGATACGCGCAAAACCATTCCGGGTCTGCGCAGCGCACTGAAATATGCTGTCGCGTGTGGCGGCGGTTACAACCACCGTATTGGCGTGTTTGATGCTTACCTCATCAAAGAAAACCACATCATTGCCTGCGGCGGTATCGAGCAAGCTATTAAAACTGCTAAAAAGCTAAATCCAGGCAAACCGGTAGAAGTAGAAACAGAAAACCTTGCAGAGCTGCAACAAGCAATTGAAGCAGGTGCCGATATTATCATGCTCGATAACTTCACTACCGAGATGATGCGTGAAGCGGTAGCGATTAACGCTGGTCGCGCTGCGCTAGAAAACTCAGGTAACGTTACGCTAGAAACGATTCGTGAATACGCAGATACCGGTGTTGACTATATCTCTGTTGGCGCGCTAACCAAGCACCTTAAAGCGATGGATTTATCAATGCGCTTTAAAGAGGCTTTTTAAGCTCAATGTTAGCGGCATTTCATCGCCTCAAGTAAAAAGTATCAGATATAAAAACGCCCTCAAATATGGGGGCGTTTTTTTGTTTTGAACCATTCGAATATTACAGTTTGCGTCTTAACAGCATCAGCGCAATAGTCAAAAAGGCAATGCTTGGCATAACTGCACCAATCACCGGTGGAATGTTGTATACCAAGCTCAGCGGACCAAAGAATTCACTCGAGATATAGAAGCTAAAACCAGCCACTACACCTGACAGAATGCGCGCCCCCATGGTCACACTTCGCAGTGGACCAAAGATAAACGACAATGCCATCAACATCATGACGGCAATTGAAATAGGCTGCGTCACTTTACGCCAAAATGCCAGCTCATAACGCGACGCGTCTTGTTCAGAGGCTTTTAGATAATTAACATAGTCATACAATCCACCTAGCGATAGCTCTTCCGGCTTAACCGTGACCACAGCTAGTTTGTCTGGCTCTAACGATGTCTGCCAGCGATATTCTGGCAATTCAGTTTTTGACAATTGAATATCATTAGCCATGTTGGTCACTTGCACGTTTTTCATTATCCAAACGTGATCGCTTGAATATTCCACTTCTTTAGCAAAATAAACTTGTTGCAGATGCTTCTGATCATCAAAGCGCCACATGTTCAAACCATAAAGTTTGTCGTCTTCGATTTTACCAATAAAAATGAAGTCATTGGCATCACGCGCCCATACCCCAGTTCGCACTGACATAATGGCACCGTTGGTGGTAGCAAACGCACGTAAATCACGCGCCATTTTCTGTGCTTGTGGTGCGCCCCACTGACCAAGCAGTGTCACAATGATCATCAGTGGCACGGCGGTTTTGAGTACCGACAAACCGATATCAAGTTTAGAAAAACCTGCCGCTTGCATCACCACTAGCTCAGAGCTTGACGCCAACATACCCAAACCAATCAAAGCACCAAGTAGCGCCGCCATTGGGAAGAACATTTCGATATCACGAGGAATACTCAAACCAACAAACAGCAGCGCATCGATCATGTCGTAGGTACCACGACCAACCTTACGCAACTGCTCAACATATTTAATGATGGCAGAGAGACCAACGAAGGTCGCCAACACCAAAGATGTGGTAGTAATAATGGTTCGACCAATGTAGAGATCTAAAATCTTAAACACGAACTACGCTGCCTTCTTTTTTTGTCTAAGTTTGTCTTTAAAACGTCGCACTGGAATGCTATCCATTAAGTTGATCGCAATAGCGGTCACTAGCAATGCAAAGTTTATTGGCCACATACCGATTACGGAAGGTATTGCCCCGTCTTCCAAAGCAGACTTAGTCGCACTAATTGCCAAGAAGTAAGCCAAGTAAATCAATATCGCAGGGCCCATTTTGGCAAAGCGACCTTGACGAGGGTTTACCGCAGACAAAGGCACCACCAACATGGTCAATAGTGGAATACACACCACTAACGAAATACGCCATTGCAATTCAGCTTGCGCGGCAGAATCCGGATTCTTCATCAACTCCAGCGTTGGAATCGCTTCCCAATCGCGACCCTTTGGTTTGACTTCACGTTGTCCGATCACGCCTTGGTATTGATCAAACTGCGTCACCATATAATCGATACGTGTCGGTACACCTTCGTAACGAGTACCGTCATACATACGAATCACTTGGCGACCATCGCTCAGCTCTTTAACTTCACCAGATTGCGAAAAAGCGACGCTCGGTAAAATCGAATCACGCGGACGCATCTGAGCAACGAACACATTGGTCATTTGGCCATCTTGAATATCATCAATAAACACCACAGATGAACCGTCAGGCGTGCCTTGGAAGTGACCTTTTTTAAGCAGGTCAACACTGTTTTCAGCCTGCATTTTTTCTTCAAGCTGAATGATTTTTTCTTGGCTGTATGGTGACAGCACAAAGGCGTTAAAGCCTGCCGCCAAACCGGTGATCACTGCCAGATACAAAGCTGCGCGAATCAGAAACTTATTACCGATTCCCGTTGCATTCATTACGGTAATTTCACTTTCCGCATACAGGCGACCAAAGGTCAGAAGAATCCCCAAGAACAAACTTAATGGCAGCATTAGCAAGCCCATCGAAGGCATGCTTAGTCCCACGTAGTGCATAACTAAACGTGCAGGGATTTCACCATCAGAGGCCTCGGCCAAAACGCTGATCAACTTTTGGCTCAAAAAGACCAAAAACAGGATAAAAATATCGCAAATTGGCTTTTGAGTGTCTCGCGGATCAAATATCTAACAATAATCACGCTGAAATTACCTATACAAAACTTGTTTTTAATTGAATCACTATAATTTCCCGTTGAACCCTTTATTTTTAAAATTTCTAACTGACTGTTAGCTTGCTTAATTTAAAGGTAGTTCCGATTGTGGAATCAACAAGTAAGCAGGCATTATCTAACATTTAGTTCTATTTGTCTTCAGGATGTAGGAGTACGCATGGAGTTCAGTGTAAAAAGTGGTAGCCCTGAGAAACAACGCAGCGCTTGTATCGTCGTGGGCGTCTTTGAACCACGTCGCCTCTCTCCAGTTGCCGAACAGCTAGATAAAATTAGCGATGGCTATATCAGTTCACTGCTTCGCCGCGGTGATCTAGAAGGTAAACCAGGTCAAATGCTGTTATTGCATCAAGTACCAGGCGTGCTCTCTGAGCGTGTGCTTCTGGTTGGCTGCGGTAAAGAACGTGAGCTAGGCGAACGTCAATACAAAGAAATCATCCAAAAAACCATCAACACGCTAAACGAAACTGGTTCAATGGAAGCGGTATGTTTCCTAACTGAACTGCACGTTAAAGGCCGCGACACTTACTGGAAAGTACGCCAGGCGGTAGAAGCGACTAAAGATGGCCTTTACACTTTCGATCAATTCAAGAGTGTGAAACCAGAAACTCGCCGCCCACTACGCAAATTGGTATTTAACGTGCCAACACGTCGTGAGTTAAACCTTGGCGAGCGCGCAATTTCTCACGGCCTAGCGATTGCTTCAGGCGTGAAAGCGTGTAAAGACCTTGGCAACATGCCACCAAACATCGCAAACCCAGCTTACTTAGCTTCTCAAGCTCGTCGTCTAGCTGATGATTACGAGTCTATCACCACTAAGATCATTGGTGAGCAAGAGATGGAAAAACTGGGTATGACATCATACCTTGCAGTGGGTCGTGGCTCGAAAAATGAATCGATGATGTCGGTCATTGAGTACAAGGGCAACCCAGATGCAGACGCAAAACCAATCGTACTTGTTGGTAAAGGCCTAACTTTCGATTCAGGCGGCATCTCAATCAAGCCAAGCGAAGGCATGGACGAGATGAAGTACGACATGTGTGGTGCAGCATCTGTTTTCGGTACAATGAAAGCACTGGCGAAGCTAAACCTACCAATTAACGTGATTGGCGTTTTAGCTGGTTGTGAAAACATGCCAGGCAGCAATGCATACCGCCCAGGTGACATCCTAACGACAATGTCAGGTCAAACGGTTGAAGTGCTAAACACCGACGCTGAAGGCCGCTTGGTACTGTGTGATGCGCTAACTTACGTTGAGCGTTTTGAACCAGACTGCGTAGTTGACGTTGCAACACTAACTGGCGCATGCGTGATTGCACTAGGCCACCACATCAGTGGCGTATTATCAAACCATAACCCGCTGTCTCACGAGCTAGTTAACGCTTCTGAGCAAGCAAGTGACCGTGCATGGCGTCTACCAATGGCTGACGAATACCATGAGCAGCTAAAGAGCCCATTTGCAGATATGGCGAACATTGGCGGTCGTCCAGCTGGTACTATCACGGCAGGTTGCTTCCTATCTAAATTTGCTAAGAAGTATAACTGGGCGCACATCGATATCGCAGGTACTGCGTGGAAATCGGGTGCTGCAAAAGGTTCGACAGGTCGTCCGGTCTCAATGCTGGTCCAATTCCTATTGAACCGCAGTGGCCAAGAAACAGAAGAATAATTTCTGTAACAATAAAAAGGGCCGTAAGGCCCTTTTTTCGCTAATTTATAGAGAATGTGATGCAACAAACGGCGACTTTCTACATAGTTAAATCGGACAGCCCACAAGCGACCCAAACCGGTTTTGCTGAGTACGTACTATTCCTTACTCAGCATTTTGCCAAGCAAGGCGCTAAAGTGTATTTAAACTGTCATGATAAAACGCATGCAGAGTCGATTGCTGAGTTATTTTGGCAAGTCGATGTTGATAAGTTTATTGCACACAACCTTGTAGGCGAAGGGCCAAGATATGGCACCAATATCGAAATCGGTCACCAGGGCGTAAAACCCTCTTGGAACCGACAATTGGTAATTAATTTGGCTGAAAATGAGACAACCTTTGCGAACAAGTTTGCTCAAGTGGTAGACTTCGTTCCCTGCGAAGAAAAAGCTAAACAGCTCGCACGAGAAAGGTATAAAATCTACCGTCAAGCTGGCTACCAGTTGCAAACGATCGAGATCGAATACCCTTAACGGTCAATGCTGATTTTTATACCAATTTGAATAGATATAAGGACCAAGGATAACTTGGAGTCATCCAGATATTTGTTCAAATTGGTATTGAACTCATTTACTGAGTTCACTTATCCAGATTGACTATGATTAACCAGAACGAATTTCCCCAAAATAATCGGGGAATGTATCTAGGCGGCAAGTAAGTGAGCTCTCTGGGCATACTTAGGTATGTGATGAGACGAACGAACGCAGACAACAACGATACAACGTCGATTATGACGGTGAAAAAAGAGCGCTATGGAAAAAACATACAACCCAACTTCAATCGAACAAGCTCTGTATCAGACTTGGGAAGAGCAAGGCTACTTTAAGCCACACGGTGACACCACTAAAGAATCATACAGCATCATGATCCCACCACCGAACGTCACTGGTAGCCTACACATGGGCCATGCGTTCCAAGATACGATCATGGATACTCTGATTCGTTGCGAACGAATGAAGGGTAAAAACACCCTTTGGCAAGTGGGTACTGACCACGCTGGTATCGCAACTCAAATGGTTGTTGAGCGCAAGATTGCGGCTGAAGAAGGCAAAACTAAGCACGATTACGGTCGTGACGCTTTCATCGACAAAATCTGGGAATGGAAAGGCGAATCTGGTGGCACCATCACTAAGCAGCTTCGTCGTCTTGGCGCATCGGTAGACTGGGATCGTGAACGTTTCACGATGGATGAAGGTCTATCAAATGCAGTACAAGAAGTTTTCGTTCGTCTATACGAAGATGACCTAATTTACCGTGGTAAGCGTCTCGTTAACTGGGACCCTAAACTGCACACAGCGATCTCTGATCTCGAAGTAGAGAACAAAGATACTAAAGGCCACATGTGGCACTTCCGCTACCCGCTAGCAGATGGCGTGAAAACAGCCGATGGTAAAGACTACATCGTTGTTGCAACGACTCGTCCAGAGACCATGTTAGGCGATACTGGTGTTGCAGTTAACCCAGAAGATCCACGTTACAAAGATCTAATCGGTAAAGAAATTATTCTTCCTATCGTTGATCGTCGCATTCTAATCGTAGGTGACGAGCACGCGGATATGGAAAAAGGTACTGGCTGTGTGAAAATCACACCTGCGCACGACTTCAATGACTATGAAGTAGGTAAGCGCCACCAGCTACCAATGATCAACATTCTGACTTTCGATGCAAACATCCGTGATGCGGCTGAAGTATTCAATACTAACGGCGAAGCGTCTGATGTTTACGCGACTGAGTTACCTGCAAAATACCACGGTATGGAGCGTTTTGCTGCACGTAAAGCAATCGTGGAAGAATTCAAAGAGCTAGGCCTACTGGAAGAGATCAAAGATCACGACCTACAAGTGCCTTACGGCGACCGTGGTGGCGTGGTTATCGAACCAATGCTAACTGACCAATGGTACGTGCGTACTGCGCCTCTAGCGAAAACAGCCGTTGAAGCAGTAGAAAACGGCGACATTCAATTTGTACCTAAGCAATACGAAAACATGTACTTCTCTTGGATGCGTGACGTTCAAGATTGGTGTATCTCTCGTCAGCTATGGTGGGGTCACCGCATCCCTGCATGGTACGACAACCAAGGTAATGTTTACGTAGGTCGTGACGAAGACGAAGTTCGTAAAAATAACAACCTAGAGTCAGTTATCGAACTTCGCCAAGATGAAGACGTACTCGATACATGGTTCTCTTCTGCACTTTGGACGTTTGGTACTCAAGGCTGGCCAGAACAAACTGACGATCTGAAAGTATTCCACCCTTCAGACGTGCTAGTAACTGGCTTTGACATCATCTTCTTCTGGGTTGCGCGCATGATCATGATGACCATGCACTTCGTGAAAGACGAAAACGGCAAGCCACAAGTACCATTTAAGACAGTTTACGTAACGGGTCTAATCCGTGACGAAAACGGCGACAAGATGTCTAAGTCGAAAGGTAACGTACTTGACCCTATCGATATGATCGATGGTATCGACCTAGAGTCTCTAGTTGAGAAACGCTGTGGCAACATGATGCAGCCTCAACTTGCGGCGAAGATCGAGAAGAATACACGTAAAACGTTTGAAAACGGTATCGAAGCATACGGTACTGACGCACTACGTTTCACGCTTGCAGCAATGGCATCAACAGGTCGTGATATCAACTGGGATATGAAACGTCTTGAGGGTTACCGTAACTTCTGTAACAAACTATGGAACGCGAGCCGTTACGTAATGATGAACACAGAAGAGCAAGATTGTGGCTTCAACGGTGGTGAGATTGAATACTCACTAGCAGACAAATGGATCGAGTCTCAGTTTGAACTGGCAGCGAAATCGTTCAACAACCATATCGACAACTTCCGTCTAGATATGGCTGCAAACACGCTATACGAGTTCATCTGGAACCAATTCTGTGACTGGTACCTAGAGCTAACTAAACCGGTTCTATGGAAAGGCACTGAAGCGCAACAACGTGGTACTCGTCGCACGCTAATCACGGTACTTGAGAAGACGCTACGTCTAGCTCACCCAGTGATCCCTTACATCACAGAAACTATCTGGCAAAGCATCAAGCCACTAGTGGAAGGTGTTGAAGGCGAGACCATCATGCTACAAGCACTACCTCAATACGACGAAGCGAACTTCAACCAAGAAGCGCTAGACGATATCGAGTGGGTGAAAGCGTTCATCACTAGCATTCGTAACCTACGTGCAGAGTACGACATCAACCCAGGTAAACCTCTGGAAGTAATGTTAAAAGCTGACGAGAAAGATGCAGCGCGCCTTGAAGCGAACAAGCAAGTACTGATGTCTCTAGCGAAACTAGAATCGGTACGTGTACTTGCAGCAGGTGAAGAAACGCCAGCATGTGCAACCGCACTAGTGGCTAAATCTGAGCTGATGATCCCAATGGCAGGTCTGATCGACAAAGATGCAGAACTTGCTCGTCTAGATGGCGAAATCAAGAAGACGCATGGTGAGATCAAACGTCTAGAAGGTAAACTAGGTAACGAAGGTTTCGTTGCTAAAGCACCTGAAGCGGTTGTAGCACAAGAGCGTGAGAAACTAGTGGGTTACCAAGAAACACTAGCGAAACTAGAAGAGCAAAAAGCGACTATCGCAGCGCTTTAATCTCTCGTTATCGCAAATAGAAAAGACCGGTCAAATGACCGGTCTTTTTTTGTCTTTAAAGCACTGAATCAAACCACTCGGTTTTGCTGCTCGCCATTCATATAAGCACGAATATTATCAATCAAAATATGCGTCAGCTTCTGAATCGCCGAATCGCTGCCCCATGCAACGTGCGGGGTTAACAATAAATTCGGTAACTCACCGTTAGCCAATAATGGATTGCTTTCATCGGCAGGCTCTTGAGTAAACACATCCACACCAGCACCACCAATTCGTTGCTGCTTAAGCGCCTCGACCAAAGCCTGCTCGTCGACCAAACCACCCCGCCCGGTATTGATTAAAATCGCATTGGATTTCATCAGGCTTAGCTCTTTGCTACCAATTAGGTTACGCGTTTCATCATTGAGTGGGCAATGTAAGCTCACCACATCAGATAACATCAATACTCGTTCAAAAGGTAGGTAACCATCACGGCAATGACTTTGCCCTTTGCGCTCAGCAAAAATCACATTCATACCCAAAGCTTTGGCGAGCGCCGCTGTCGCCTGCCCTAATTCACCACTACCAATCACACCAAGCGTTGAGCCCGCAATCTCACCAATCGGATGGGTGAAGAAACAAAACTGCTTATCTCGCTGCCACTCTCCAGCCAAAATATCATTGTGATAACCACGTAAATTACGCCTCAATGCAAACATCATCGCAATGACATGCTCAGGTACCGATTGAGTGGCATAACCGCGAATATTGGTCACCGCTATGCCCGCTTCACGACAATAATCAACATCAATAATGTTATAGCCTGTCGCCGAGACAGCAATTAACTCTAAGTTAGGGAGATGCGCCAAGGTGCTGCGGTCGAGCACCACTTTATTGGTGATCACGATTTGCGCTTGACTTAAGCGCTCAACAATTTGCTCAGGAGAGGTGGTGTCGTATTCGACCCATTGGTGGTCAAAAGGTAGATGAGGAAACTCGATATGAGATGGAATCGTAGCACGATCAAGAAAAACAACAGTAGGCAGCGACATAAGTATCTCCTTTGTGCTGCCTTATATTCTTAATCTACGAACGTTAAAACCGCGAGTAGATTGAGTGGTTTAAATCACTAAGGTCTTGGCAGCGTTTTATAATCCGGTAATTTTCGCACAGGATCGAAATAGTTAAAGATCATCTCTTCTGCTTCCGGATAAAAATCACATGGAACAAAAATACTACGTAGCCAATGACTACGTGGATGATAAAAGCTTAGCTCAGCAGCGTGCAATGCAAGGCGATCTGAACAACTAAAGGCTTCACCTTCTGAATAAAACTCATCACCGACAATCGGGTGCCCTAATGCTTGCATGTGAACGCGCAATTGGTGCGAACGGCCAGTCACTGGTAGTAGGCGCACAATGGTGGTCTTTTCTTCATATTTCGCGACTTGGAACAATGTCTTCGATGGTTTACCTGTCTCAAAACACACCTTTTGACGTGGGCGATTTTCCCAGTCACAAATCAGCGGAAACTCTAACACACCTTCACTTTGCTCTACATGCCCCCACACTCGAGCGTAGTAAACCTTATGAGTTAAGCGATATTGAAACTGCTTTTTCAAAGCACTTTCAGCACGTTTGTTCTTAGCCAGCACCATTAAGCCTGAAGTATCCATATCAAGACGATGGACGATTTGTGCTTCAGGATGAGTTTCTTGCACACGACTCCAAGCACTATCGTGATGCTCAGGTAAACGCCCAGGCACCGACAACAACCCAGATGGTTTGTTAATCGCTAAGATTTGCTCATCTTCAAAAACAATCTCAACCCAAGGATCGCACGGTGGGTTGTACTCCAGCATTGCCATAATATTTCTCTAAAATAATTTTTCGCAGCGATTATACCCATAACCAAACCAAATTATCTTCTTGACTGACCACTTTAGTTTGTAAATTTTAGGATATAAAACCAATTATTTAATTAATTCACAGATTATTATTCAATCACATCGCTAAACAACAAACATTGCTCTTTACGATAAATTTCTTATCGACTTGATTGTAAAACAAAATTGACGCTGTAAAGCTCGATGATGAATATTTGAACGATGCATTCCCAACCATTACAAGGAAAGAAAATGGAAAATACCTCTGAGGAGATCCCGGCCCAACAATCATCATCGTCAATCATGCAACTGATTCGCTCGATGGGTCCTGGCATTATGATGGCGGCTGCGGCCGTTGGTGGTTCTCACTTAGTTGCGTCAACACAGGCTGGCGCTATCTATGGTTATCAACTTGCACTATTAATTCTGCTGGTAAATTTATTCAAGTACCCATTCTTCCGTGCGGGTATTCAATACACCATGGGCACTGGGGAAAGTTTAGTTGAAGGTTATGCCAAAATGGGGAAATCCTATTTGTGGCTATTTGTTTTACTATGCGTGTTTTCGGCGATCATCAATACTGCCGCTCTACTTCTCTTTAGTGCCAGTTTACTCGGCTACTTTATCCCATTTGAGCTCTCAGCTATCACGCTTTGCTGTATTGTTTTAATTACCTGCTTAGCCATTTTATTTGCTGGGCACTACAAAGCACTTGATGGTTTATCTAAAGCGATCATGGCGGTGCTTACCGTGGCAACCGTGATTGCAGTGATCATTGCTGCCGGTAAACCTGTGCAACCCGCAGCGGATTTTGTGTCACCGTCACCTTGGTCGTTGGCGGCGATTGGTTTTATTGTGGTGACTATGGGTTGGATGCCCGCACCGATAGAGATTTCCAGCTTAACGTCAATGTGGCTCAAGAGCCAACGTCGCTACCAAAATGTAACCTCGAAGTCTGCGTTGTTTGATTTCAATGTTGGCTACATTGGCACTGCCCTATTAGCGGTTGTCTTTCTTGCACTCGGCGCTTTGGTATTGCACGGCAGCGGCGTTGAGTTGTCTAAATCGGGAGCAGGCTTCTCGCATCAATTGATTGGTCTTTACGCAACAACTATTGGTGAATGGTCTCGCTATCTAATTGCAGTGATCGCTTTCTTCTGTATTTTCGGAAGTACCATTACCGTGATTGATGGTTATGCCCGTGTTATCGCTGAATCACAACGTTTGCTGCGTCAACAAGCTGAGCTTAATCCGAAAATCACCCAAAACTGGATGATCGCAATTTCTGCGCTGGCATTAGGCATCATTGTTTTTTGGGCCGGCGCTCTGATCCCAATGCTCGACTTTGCAATGATCATGGCGTTTATTACTACTCCGTTCTTTGCTCTGTTGAACTATATTTTGGTCTCTCGCACGCAACTGCCTGCAGAACTGGCTTTGAGCCGCAGCCAAAATTGGCTATCTATTAGTGGTCTCATTTATTTATTTGGTTTCCTCGCACTGTTTGTGTGGTGGAAATGGTTGATGTAAACCATTAACCAAACTGCAGCGACAAAAAAGGCCTTCATAATGAAGGCCTTTACTTTTTTAGTCTTAACGATTATTGGTGAGACACCACAATCATACGCAGAGAATCTAATTGGTACTGAGCTTTACTGATGTAACCCGTTAGCTCTTTGATTTGCGCATCAATCGCTTCGATTTCTTCGTCACGAATATTTGGGTTAACCGCCTTCAGTGCTTGTAGACGCTCTAACTCACCGTTTAGGCTGACTTGCATCTCTTGCTGAGCTTGAGCACGAATGGCTTCTACCTTACTTTCAACCAGTTTGTCACCGGCACCAATTAACTGATGCACCTGTGCTTGCACTGAAGTCACCAGTTTCGCCGCAATATGACGACCTACTGGACTTAGTTGACGGTTAAAGCTCTCAAACTCAACCTGCTCAGACAGATCGTTGCCTTTGCCATCAAGCATCATACGAATAGGTGTTTGTGGTAGGAAACGACTAATACCACTGCGCTTCGGCGCTTGTGCATCTACTCGGTAAACCAGTTCAAGTAACATAGTACCCACTGGTAGCGCTTTGTTTTTCAGGAGCGAAACTGCAGCAGTACCTACGCCTTCACTCATCAGTAGATCGATACCACCTTGAATCATTGGGTGCTCCCAACTGATAAAGTGCATATCTTCACGAGATAGTGCCGTATCACGATCAAAAGTGATGGTTGCCCCTTCATATGGTAAACCAGGGTAGCTTGGTACCATCATGTGATCAGAAGGGGTCACGACTAATGCATTCTCACCTTTGTCGTCTTGATCAAGACCAATGGTATCAAACAGACTTAGGGCAAATGTCACCAGATTAGTGTCACCGTCAGTCGCTGAAATTTTCTCAACGATTTCTTGTGCGCGGTCACCACCATTTGAGTGCATTTCAAGCAAGCGGTCACGGCCTTGTTCCAGTTGCGCTTTTAGCTCTTTGTTCATTTGAGCAGATTCTTCAATCACCTCATCCAAACCTTCGCTAGTACCTGAAGCCAGAATCTCAATTAAGCGCTCAGAGAAACGATCGTAAACCGAACGGCCCGTTGGGCAAGTTTCAGCAAACGCATTCAAGCCTTCATCAAACCAACGAGCGAGAATAGCTTGTGAGGTACCTTCTAGGTATGGCACATGAATATCGATATCACGGTTTTGACCGATACGGTCTAAACGACCGATACGCTGCTCCAGCAAATCTGGGTTAAACGGCAAATCGAACATCACCAGTTGGTTCGCAAACTGGAAGTTACGACCTTCTGAGCCAATTTCACTACAGATAAGAACCTGAGCACCGCCCTCTTCTTGCGCAAAGTAAGCCGCCGCTTTATCACGCTCAAGGATCGACATCCCTTCGTGGAATACAGTCGCACGAATGCCTTCACGCTCACGCAATGCCTGCTCTAACTGCAGCGCAGTGCTAGCACGCGATGCGATGACCAAAATCTTCTCACTGCGCTTGTCTTTGATTTTTTCTAGTAGCCAGTTCACACGAGAGTCAAACTGCCACCAGCTTGAATCTTCACCTTCAAATTCTTGGAAGATCTCTTCTGGATAAAGGTTTTTCAGTGCTCGCGCTTCAGGACTCATCTTGCCGCCAATCATTCCAGCAACACGCATTGAGGTGGTGTATTGCTGCGGAATCGCCATAGGCAGTAGATGTACATTACGTGTAGGGAAGCCTTTAATCGCTGCACGAGTGTTACGGAACAACACACGACCTGTACCATGGCGATCCATAAGGTTATCAATCAGCTCTTGGCGCGCTGCCGCTTTGTCAGATTCATCACTGTCGCTTTCGATAATACGGAACAGTGGCTCAACATCTTGCTCAGACAGCAACTCAGTAATTTGGTTCTTCGCTTCATCCGGCAGTGACTGGCCAGAAAATAGCATGCTCACAGAATCAGCTACAGGTGCGTATTGCTCTTCTTCTCTGACGAACGCTTCATAATCATAGAAGCGGTCTGAATCCAGCAGACGTAGACGCGCAAAGTGACTCTCACGACCCAATTGCTCTGGCGTTGCGGTGAGTAGTAGCACGCCTGAAGTACGCTCCGCCAAACCTTCAATCACTTGGTATTCACGGCTAGGTTTATCTTGACTCCACTCAAGGTGGTGTGCCTCATCGACAACCAATAGATCCCACTCACCTTCCAAAGCTTGCTCATAGCGCTTACGGCTTTTACGTAGGAAATCAAGCGAACACAGAACATATTGTTGAGTATCAAATGGGTTATCTGATTCTGCGAAAGCTTCGATACAACGCTCTTCATCAAAGATAGAGAAGTGCAAATTGAAACGACGCATCATCTCAACCAGCCATTGGTGTTGCAGTGTTTCAGGCACCACGATCAAAATACGCTCAGCACGACCTGCCAGCACTTGCTGGTGAATGATCATGCCCGCTTCGATGGTTTTACCCAAGCCTACTTCGTCGGCCAATAGGACACGCGGTGCATGGCGACGACCGACTTCATGAGCAATGTAAAGCTGATGAGGAATGAGACCAGCACGCATACCGCATAGACCACGCATTGGGCTCTTATGTTGCTCGTATTGGTTTTTTAGTGCACGGTAGCGCAACACAAAGTTGTCCATACGGTCAATTTGACCAGCGAACAACTTATCTTGAGGTTTGTTGAAACGGATTTGGTTGCTGAGCATAATTTCACGCAGCACCACTTCTTCGCCGTTATCTTCACGTACACCAACATATGAGAGTAGACCTTGCTCTTCGATCACTTGCTCAACTTTCAGTGACCAGCCTTGCTGACTTTCGATCACATCACCAACATTGAAAGTAACTCGCGTTACCGGAGCATCAGTGCGCGCATACACACGGTTTTCTTCAGATGCTGCAAACATTAGTGATACGGTGCGGGCATCCAAGGCAACAACGGTACCTAAACCTAAATCACTCTCTGTATCGCTAATCCAACGTTGGCCCAAAGCAAATGTCATGAATCGACTACCTCATTTAACAATTTTAAGTTCTATCTAAATAACTAAGCGCAAGAATCAATCACACTCTCCAGCAAGGCTGATGCTATGCAACGAATCAACATTCTCTAGTTACTTGGATATATTCTAGCTGCTCTCACGCCATTTCAAAGGCGACTGACGGGGGAATTTCTAAGTCAGTGATGGCGTGGGAAAAAGGGGCTCATCTTACTCGATGACGTGAGATTGGTCACGCGCCTAGCATGGATTTACTCGCAAATTTTCCATTCAAATACGCTTGACATATGAGTGTAAAAATAGCGTGGCACTACTAGTAATACAGATTGCATATACAAATTTATTGAGTCTGAATATTGAGCGTCATTTACCAATCTCAAGTTGTGATTGAGACAACGAATCCTCAATTCGCACTGCAATATCAATAAATTCATGTATATACTTTTATAAAGCACATGAGTGAGACCAACTGCTCACCATTTGCCTCACTCATACGTATAAAAGACGATCTTCACGGGTTTGCTAGCCAGCTTCCCGCTCGATCAGCCTCTGAGCGCGGAGCTTCTCAGACATCGATAAGTCGTTAGATGAGAGTTTTTGCTAGCAAACCAGTCTGCCAACTGTTGTTGGCTTACACCCGTTTTGCGACAGGAGATGCTTATGGGCGATATGGACAGAAAACTCTTCGTTCTCGATACCAACATTCTACTTCACGAACCTCTCGCTATTTATTCCTTTCAAGAACATGATGTGGTCATTCCGATGACCGTACTCGAAGAACTCGACCGCATTAAAGATAGCAAGCGCGACGTCGCCCGTGATGCTCGGGTAGCTATTCGCGCGTTGGAAGCGCTATTTAAAGATGCCACTCCGGATGAAATTTCCGAAGGGATTCCGATTAATCGTGACAATGAAGGCACTGGCCATATTGCGATTTTGGCTGATTTTGAGTTGCAAGAAACCATCAAAGCGTTTGCTGACAAAGCAGGCGATAACCGCATTTTGAACGCTACCATTTACCTGCAAAATAAACGTGCACCGCGCGAAGTCATTCTTGTTACCAAAGATATCAACATGCGCCTGCGTGCAAAAGGGGCTGGAGTACGCTTCGTCGAAGACTATCGCAGCGATCAATTGATCGATGATGTGCAATACCTCACCAAGGGTTTTCAACAAATTGAAGGGGATTTCTGGGCCAATGTCGATCAAGTTGAAAGTAAGAATCTTGGCGGTAGAACTTTCCACACGCTAGCTCGTGAACCGTTTGAGCCGACTTATTTGAATCAATATGTGATTGATAAAACCAGCGACTTTGTCGGTCGCGTTGCTGACATCACAGACGATACCATCATGCTGCGAGATCTCAGCCGTGAGCGATTGATGAATCGACGAGCTTGGGATATTACGCCGAAAAACATTTACCAAGCGATGGCGCTCGATGCCCTACTCGACCCAGACATCGATTTGGTGATTTTAACGGGTGCGGCAGGTAGTGGTAAAACCCTACTGGCATTAGCGGCGGCACTGGAACAAAACATTGAGAAAAAGATGTTTGATAAGATCATCGTCACTCGTAATACACCAGATATTGGTGAGTCGATCGGCTTTTTACCCGGCAGCGAAGAAGAAAAAATGTTGCCATGGCTTGCTGCTGTTACCGACACTCTCGAAGCGCTACACAAAAACGATCATTGCACTGAAGGCTCGCTGAAATACATTTGTGATAAAGCCAATATTCAGTTTAAGTCGATCAACTTTATGCGCGGCCGCTCAATTCAAAATGCGTTTGTTTTACTTGATGAGTGCCAAAACCTCACTGCCTCACAGATAAAAACCATCATTACTCGCTGTGGTGAAGGCACGAAAATCGTCTGCTCTGGTAATTTGGCACAAATTGACTCTCATTATCTCACTCCGGTGACCTCAGGCTTGACCTACATGGTCGAACGATTTAAGAATTTCGAGGGTAGCGCCAATATTCACCTCAACGGTGTGGTACGCAGCCGCCTTGCTGAGTTCGCAGAAGAAAACTTATAAGTGTCCTCATAGCATGATGACGAATTACTATTCTAATTCGTCATCAATGTAAAATAATTATTCACATTTAATGCGTCTTTATGTTTAACTGGACGCATATTCCATTTGTATTCAAGGATCAGAATATGGCTTTTAATCTTCGTAACCGTCATTTCGTTAAACTTTTAGACTTTTCTCCCAAAGAGATTCAATTTTTGCTCGACCTCTCTGCGGATTTAAAAAAGGCTAAGTATGCGGGGACCGAGCAGAAAAAATTGCAAGGTAAAAACATCGCACTGATCTTTGAAAAAGCGTCGACTCGCACTCGCTGTGCGTTTGAAGTCGCCGCTTTTGACCAAGGTGCGCAAGTCTCTTATATCGGCCCTTCCGGCTCACAAATTGGCCATAAAGAATCGATGAAAGATACAGCTCGAGTACTGGGTCGAATGTATGACGGCATCGAATATCGCGGTTTTGGTCAGGCAATCGTGGAAGAGCTCGCTGCACATGCCGGCGTGCCTGTATGGAATGGTCTCACCGATGAATTCCATCCAACGCAAATCCTTGCGGACTTTCTAACCATGCTAGAACATGGCCAAGGTAAACAATTATCAGAAATGAAGTTTGCCTACCTTGGTGATGCACGCAATAACATGGGTAACTCACTCATGGTTGGCGCGGCCAAAATGGGGATGGATATTCGCTTAGTGGCGCCCAAACAGTTCTGGCCAGAGCAAGAATTAGTTACCACTTGCCAAGCGATCGCCCAACATACTGGGGCGAAAATTACCCTCACCGAAAATGTCGCTGAAGGCGTCGTAGGTTGTGATTTCCTCTACACCGATGTGTGGGTATCCATGGGCGAAGCTGCGAAAGCTTGGGATGAACGTGTTGCTCTAATGGCACCATACCAAATCAATATGGATGTGATAAAACAAACCGGCAATCCACTGGTCAAGTTTATGCACTGTCTACCGGCCTTCCACAATGACGAAACAACGATTGGCAAAGAGATTGCCGAAAAATATGGCATGCAAGGACTGGAAGTCACCGAAGAAGTCTTTGAGTCAGATTATTCGATTGTATTTGATGAAGCTGAAAACCGTATGCATACAATCAAAGCGGTTATGGTGGCGACTTTAGGTAACTAAATTTGCATAAAACAAACCAATTAGTTGTGTAATCGCTTGCGCAAAGCAATCTTCTGCGTATAATGCACGACAATTTGTCTGGAGGTTGTAAATAAATGCCACGTAATTCGTGTTCTACAATGCGCTTTACTCAAGGTAAGTTTGCTTGCTTACTGGCTTATTTTTTACAGTTTCTATTGATTTTAAAGCCTCCCTATTGGGAGGCTTTTTATTGCCTAAATTTTAGTATCTAGTCAGATAGGGATGACGATTATGACCAATACGCTTTACAACAAGCACATCATTTCGATTCCGGAGCTATCCCGCGATGAGCTCGAGTTAATAGTTCAAACCGCAGGCCAATTAAAGGCCGATCCAAATCCGAATCTGATCAAAAATAAGGTTGTCGCGAGTTGCTTCTTTGAGCCTTCAACCCGTACTCGCCTCTCTTTTGAAACTGCGATTCAACGCATTGGTGGTGATGTCATCGGCTTTGATAACGCAGGCAACACGTCACTGGCCAATAAAGGCGAAACACTGGCTGACTCAATTCAAGTCATTTCAACTTACGTAGATGCCTTTGTGATGCGTCATCCACGTGAAGGCGCAGCCCGCCTCGCTTCTGAATTCTCTAATGGTGTACCAGTGATTAATGCTGGTGACGGCGCAAACCAGCACCCAACTCAAACACTGCTTGATCTTTACACCATATCTGAAACTCAAGGTCGCCTTGATAACATCAATATCGCGTTTGTTGGTGACTTAAAATACGGCCGCACCGTGCATTCACTCACTCAAGCACTGGCGAAATTTAATAATGTTCGTTTCTTCTTTGTCGCACCAGAAGCGTTAGCGATGCCAGATTACATCTGCGAAGAGCTTGATGAAGCGGGAATTCAATACAGCCTGCACACGGACATGGAAAGTGTGATTCCTGAACTGGATATTCTCTACATGACGCGCGTGCAAAAAGAGCGTTTTGATGAGTCAGAATATGTCCACATCAAGTCTGCTTATATCCTAACCGCCGCGATGCTGGAAAATGCGCGTGAGAATCTGAAAGTGCTACACCCACTACCTCGTGTGGATGAAATTACTACCGATGTCGATAAGACACCGCACGCTTACTACTTCCAACAAGCAGAAAATGGCGTGTACGCTCGTCAAGCACTGCTTGCTCTTGTTCTTAATCAATCACTGTAATCGGGAGAAAATATCATGGTTAAAGAAACTCAATTACAAGTCGAAGCGATTAAAAACGGTACAGTGATCGACCATATCCCAGCACAAGTAGGCATTAAGGTGCTCAAGCTATTTAGCATGCACAAAAGCAATCAACGCGTAACGATTGGCTTAAACTTGCCTTCTTCAGCATTAGGTCACAAAGACTTACTTAAAATTGAAAATGTATTTATCAATGAAGAGCAAGCAAGCAAATTAGCACTGTATGCTCCGCACGCAACCGTAAATCAAATTGAAAACTACCAAGTCGTTAAGAAGCTAGCGTTAACGCTTCCTGAACAGGTAAATAACGTTTTTGCTTGCCCAAACTCAAACTGCATCACTCATGGCGAACCAGTAGAAAGCAGCTTCCGCGTATTTGCAAAAGCACATGATGTCCGTTTGAAGTGCAAATACTGTGAAAAGGTATTCTCTAGAGAGATCGTTACTGAGCGCTAAAACTCACGCAACAATTCTCAGTTAATCGAAATAATACCTCGCGAATGCGGGGTATTTTACGCTTTACCTACTAATTTTTAACAGGCACACTGAAGTCCTCATTCATCTATTCGATTGGAAATTTCACATGACTAAAGTACTTCACACGGAATTAGCTCCAGCAGCGATCGGTCCTTATGTTCAAGGCGTTGACCTAGGCAACATGGTAATGACTTCAGGTCAAATTCCTGTGAACCCTGTGACCGGTGAAGTCTCCGCAGAAATCACTGTACAAGCACGTCAATCTCTTGAAAACGTAAAAGCAGTGGTTGAAGCTTCAGGCCTTGGTGTTGCAGATATCGTAAAAATGACGGTATTTGTAAAAGACCTGAATGACTTTGCTGCTGTAAATGAAGTGTACGGTGCATTCTTTGATGAGCATAACGTTGCTAACTACCCTGCACGCTCATGTGTAGAAGTAGCTCGCCTACCAAAAGATGTCGGTATTGAAATCGAAGCGATTGCAGTTCGTAAATAATCACTGATAACCAAATGCAAAAAAGGCGAGCTTATGCTCGCCTTTCTTTTCTGCTGTAGTGAAATACTATTTAAAACCTTTCACTTTTTTAATCAGATCGTAAGCGTTTTGAATTTCTTGTGATTTTTCTTTTGCCACATTCATCATTTCTGGCGGTAAACCTTTCGCCATTAGCTTATCTGGATGGTGTTCATTCATGAGCTTACGATGCGCACGCTTAACCGTTTTTGCATCGGCATTCTCATCGACACCCAAAACGTTATAGGCAGTACTCAATTGACTTGCCGCAGAGGCTTGCTGCCAATTGCCTGACTGGTGACTACCGCCTGCATGCGCACCGCCAAAATCGCCTTGTTGAAAACGAAAGGCCGCTTCTTGCATACGAAGACGTTGTTCAAGCTGCTGAATGGAAAAGCCCAATCCTTCCGCCACTCGGTGCAACACTTCACGTTCACTTGGGTGAATATCACCATCTGCAAACGCGGCCGAAATCTGCAGTTCTAAAAGAATTGCAATAAATCAAATCGACCACCTGATGAAATCTTGACTCGTTTTAAGACTTCATCCAATGGAAAATCACTCGATTTCCCGAGACGGAATGCCTCTTGCGCAGCCAAACGCTGTTCACCATGCAGGTTCATGCGATCCATCATGGTCGATGCCAATTGAATCTCTTGGCGAGTTACTTGACCTTTTGCTTTTGCCACGTGCCCCATCACGGCAAATGCCGCTTTAAAGAACTCTTCTTGTTTTTGCGCCTGACTTGGTCCACTGCCAAATGGTGACGATTGGAAGCCCGCCTGACTTAAGCGACGCGCTTTATCAAATTGATGGCCTAAGAACAGACCAAAAAGTGCACCAAAAGGCCCTCCAAATAGAAAGCCAAAAAAAGTACCGAGAATTTTGCCAAAAATATGCATTATGTGCTCTCAATCTATGAATTTTTACTTCGTTACGCGGTCTGATAGTGCCGGATGATGTAAATTACTTTATGATAAAGACCGTTTTATTTTTTGTTCGGTTGTCTAGGTCACCGAATTTATCAAGTTCAACAGGATAGTAAAACTCAATGCCACGTTTTCCACGTACGTTACTGGCCGCTTCGATCAGTGCAGCACTTTTTGCACCTCAGATTCAAGCACAGCAAGAAACTACCGACGGTAGTTTGCAAGAATTACCTGCTGTAGATCAATGCTTGGTTAATCAACCTGAGGCAGAAAATCCTAATCAATTGCCGATCAATGTTGAAGCCGACCGCCTTGAAGGCGTCAATGGAGACAAAGCCACTTATAGCGGCAATGTGGTCGTTGTACAAGGCAAAAAACGTATGCAGGCAGATAGCGTCACCCTGCATCAACAAGATAATGTCGTTGTGGCAGAAGGCAACGTCACATTCAGCGACGGCCAAGTTAAGACTATTTCCGATAAAGCGGTGAATAACCTTAATACCGATTATGTTGAACTAGACAACACTAAATACCAATTTCTATGCGAACCTGGTCGCGGCGATGCTGTTTTCGTTTCGAAAACCGGCAAGGCCATGTATGAGATTGAAGATGGCTCTATCACCTCATGTCCAGAAGGTGATAATTCATGGCGCATGACGGCCTCAAGTATTGAAATTGATCAAAATGAAGAGGAAGCGACCTTCTTCAACCCACGTTTTGAAATTCAAAGCGTACCAGTGTTCTACTTGCCATATTTAACCGTGCCAATCGGTGATACGCGTAAAACAGGCTTCCTTTACCCAACTGTTTCATACGGTTCAAGTGACGGTGTCGAGTTTGAAGTGCCAGTTTACTGGAACTTAGCACCTCAATATGATCTTGAAACCACATTAAAGTACATGGAAAACGTGGCACCCAACTGAATAGTGTCTTCCGTTACTTGACCGATTTTGGCCAAGGTAAAATCGAGTCTGAGTACTTGCCAGATGACAAGAAGTACTCTGAAAAGGCGATCGTTGGGCAATGCAGTACACCCACGATGGACTTTACAAAGAGAATTGAAGTTCCATATCGACTACTAAAGTGAGCGATATTGATTACTTTAGCGACATCGATTCTGGTATCGGTAAACGTGAAGATGGTCAATTAGTTCAAGAAGGAAAATTCCAATATCGTACTAATAACTGGGACGCCACCCTTTAGCTCGAGACTTCCAAGTACTAACAGTCAAGGTAACCAGCCCTACCGTATTTTACCGCAGATAGGCTTTAATTATTATTCGCCTCAATTAGCTCCATACGTGGATTTTGACGTGATTAGTCATATATCGAATTTTGAGACGGATGATAATAGTAAACCATCTGCACTTCGCGTCCATGTTGAGCCTGGTATAACCATTCCCATCCATACAACATGGGGGTCATGGACAACAGAAGCCCGAATTCTTGGAACGCATTACCAACAAGATTTAGATGGGCTACCTGCAAATACTCCATACAAAGAAAACGTAACGCGAGTGATTCCTGAATTCCGTACACATATGGGTTTGGTTCTTGAACGTGATAGCTATGTACTTGGAGGCTACACTCAAACACTTGAACCACAAATTCAATATTTATATGTACCGAAAGAAGACCAATCCGATATTGCTCTTTACGATACTACATTGCTGCAAACTGACTACTACGGTCTATTCCGTAGCCGTAAATTTAGCGGTGTCGATCAAATTGCACCAGCCAATCAATTTAGTTATGGTGCCTCGACTCGTTTCTTTGACGACATGTACAAAGAGCGATTGAATATCTCTTTTGGTCAAATATTCTATTTGGATAAGTCAACCAAAAACAACGGCAATCTCGCAGGCGCATCTGGTGAAGATCCAGAGAGTAACTATTCTGCTTGGGCGGTAGAAATGGATTTCAACTTTAATGACTATCTTTTACCACGGAGGGTGCAATACGATATTGACTCTAGCGAAATGCAAGTGGCCAACAGTACTCTTGAGTACCGCACTAACAATGGCTACATCCAAGGAAACTATCGCTATGTTACCAAAGAGTATATTGAACAAACGGTAGATTTAGACAGTATCGCTGGCACTGATGGCATTGATGGCATTACTCGTGAAGGTATTTCACAAGCAGGGTATTAACTGGCTATACCTTCTCACCGAACTGGAATGCCAGCGCACAATATTTTACGACCTCACCACAGATCAATCTATTGAATGGTTAGCGCGTCTAAATTATATCGATGACTGTTGGTATATCGGCTTTACCTATAGCAATCAATTACGAGGCTGGACTCCAGGCTTTACCGACTACCCTAATGCTGAGCCCGTTTACGAGAATAACTTTAGTATTAACTTCGGTATTGTCGGTTTTGGTACCAATATCGGTGCAGGCTCTGGCTTAGCTGCCGATGATGCTGGCAACTCTCTGGGTTACGGACGCCCATTCTTCTTGAACAACTAATTTTTCCGCCAGCTAGCAATAGCTGGCATACTTCAAAGGGTTATAAATGAATATTTGGAACAAGACACTGCTTACCCTTGTAGCGGCATGCCATATCGGTGCGGCTAATGCCAATGCAGTGGAAATGGATAAAGTTGCTATCATCGTTAATGAAGGTGTCGTGCTGCAAAGCGATATTGACACTGCACTCAAAACGTTAGAGATCAATGCTAAGCAAAATGGTCAAACCCTACCCGACCAAAACACACTGATCGCCCAAGTTAAAGAACAGCTAATTTTAGATACCATCCAGCAGCAAGAAGCAGAAAAACTGGGGGTTCGTATCGATGACAATCGCTTGAACAGTGCGATTGCCGAAATCGCTAAAAAAAATAACCAAAGTGTCGACCAATTTATCGCGACACTTAGCCAATCTGGCATTACCTACCCAGAATTCCGTCAACAAATTCGCAAAGAGCTTGCAGCAAGTGAAGCGCGAAATGCTTTGGTACGTCGTCGTATCAATATTCTGCCAGCAGAAGTCGATAATTTAGCGGAAATCTTGGCAAACGAAACCAGTGCCACCGTTCAATACAAAATTGGCCATATCCAATTGCGCATTGCCGATGGCGAAGACAAAAATGCAGTGCTAGCAGAAGCCAATGAGCTGGTTAAAAAACTGAAAAATGGTGAGGACTTCGCCAAGCTAGCTTACGCCTACTCAAAAGGTCCTAAAGCATTACAAGGCGGTGATTGGGGTTGGATGCGTAAAGAAGAAATGCCAACCATCTTTGCTGATCAAATCAAACTGCAAAACAAAGGCACTATCATTGGTCCATTTACCAGTGGTGCTGGTGTACACATCCTAAAAATTGAAGATGTCAAAGGCTTAGAAACGGTCGCGGTAACTGAAATTAACGCGCGTCACATTCTAATCAAGCCAACCGTTATCTTGAGTGCTGATGGCGTTAAAAAACAACTCAATGAGATCATTCGCCAAATCAAATCAGGCGAAGCAACCTTTGGTGAATTAGCTCGACAATACAGCCAAGATCCTGGTTCAGCAGCACAAAATGGTGAACTAGGCTATCAAACCTCTGATCTTTACGTTCCAGAGTTCAAACACCAAGTTGATACCCTTCCAATCGGCCAAATTAGCGAACCGTTTGAAACCGTTCATGGCTGGCATATAGTCGAGGTACTTGATCGTCGTGAAGTCGACCGTACAGATGCTGCGATGAAGAATCGCGCTTACCGAATTTTGTTTAACCGCAAGTTCAACGAAGAAGTCAGCGCATGGCTACAAGAAATTCGTGCTGGCGCATATGTTGAAGTGCTAAAGGATCAGCAAAATGACAATTAAGCGTATTGTCGTGACTGCAGGTGAGCCTGCAGGCATCGGCCCCGACTTAGTTCTAGCGCTATCAAAGCAAGGTTGGGAGCATCAAATCGTAGTCTGCGCAGACAAAACGATGTTGGCTCAGCGTTCGGCTCAGTTGAATATTGATGTTGAACTTATCGATTATGACCCAAGTCTACCAGCAACCAAGCAGCAAGCGGGCTCGCTAATCGTGGAGCATCTACCAGTAACTGAGCCAGTGATTGCCGGCAAACTCAACGAAACCAATGGTCACTATGTATTAAACACACTAGAGCGTGCAGCTAATGGTTGTATGCAAGGTGAGTTTGATGCGGTTGTAACAGGTCCGGTGCACAAAGGGGTAATCAACCGTTCAGGTGTTGCCTTCAGCGGCCATACCGAGTTTTTTGCTGAAAAGTCGAATACCCCGCTGGTTGTTATGATGTTAGCGACCGAAGGCTTGCGTGTCGCGGTCGTCACTACGCATATCCCTCTTGCGTATGTATCGAAAGCAGTAACCGCAGAACGACTAGAAAAAATTATCGATATTTTGCATACCGATTTGGTAGAAAAATTTGCTATTCCGCAGCCAAACATCTATGTTTGCGGGCTTAATCCTCACGCTGGGGAAGATGGTTGTTTAGGCAGAGAAGAAATTGAGACCATTACGCCGACTTTAGAACGTATCAAACGTGAAAAAGGCTTTAACTTAATGGGTCCCCTTCCTGCAGACACTATCTTTAATGAAAAGTACTTACAAAATGCAGATGCCGTATTGGGCATGTACCACGATCAAGTACTTCCCGTGCTAAAATACAAAGGATTTGGCCGTTCAGTGAATATCACTCTTGGCCTACCATTTATTCGGACATCGGTGGACCACGGTACAGCTCTTGATCTTGCTGGTACAGGTTCAGCAGATACAGGGAGCTTCCGAACAGCATTGGCGCACGCAATAGATTTAGTAGAGAAGAAACAATGAGAAATGATGTCCATCTAGGGCACAAAGCGCGTAAACGTTTTGGTCAAAACTTCCTAAACGATCCTTATATCATTGATGGTATTGTTTCAGCCATCAATCCAAGACCAGGTCAAAACCTGGTTGAGATCGGTCCTGGCCTTGGCGCAATTACCGAACCTGTCGGCCGTGAAGTAGACAAGTTTACCGTTATCGAACTTGACCGTGACTTGGCTGAACGCCTTCGCAATCACCCAGAATTGGCAGATAAACTGACAATTCACGAAGGCGATGCAATGCGTTTTGACTTCACGCAATTGGTAAAACCAAATAATAAACTGCGTATTTTTGGTAACTTGCCATACAATATTTCGACACCGCTGATGTTCCACCTATTTGAATTCCATGCGGATATTCAAGACATGCACTTTATGTTGCAAAAAGAGGTGGTAAACCGTCTAGCGGCAGGTCCTGGCAGCAAAGCTTATGGTCGTCTAACCGTAATGGCTCAATACTACTGTAAAGTAGTACCTGTGCTAGAAGTTCCGCCAACGGCATTTGTTCCGCCGCCAAAAGTGGATTCAGCGGTTGTGCGCCTAGTGCCTTACGAGACACTGCCACACCCAGCGACAAGTCTAAAATGGCTAGAACGCGTATGTCGCGAAGGCTTTAACCAACGCCGTAAAACCGTTCGTAACTGTTACAAAGCGTTGATGAGTGCTGAAACACTGGAAGAGCTAGGCGTAAATCCAGCAATGCGTCCAGAAAACCTGACGTTAGAGCAATTCGTTGCGATGGCAAACTGGTTAGATGCGAACAGCAATCACCAAGCATAATCTCTAAGGGCGCTACTGCGCCCTTTTGTTTGGCTATACGAGGAGTTTATATGGATATCTCACAACCTTGTATTAAAGTCCAAGTTCAAAGCCGCTATATGGCTGAACAATCTGATCCTGCAACAAAACGCTATATCTTTGCTTATCTGATTACGATAAAAAACCTCAGTACTGAAACCGTGCAACTGATCAGTCGTCGCTGGTTAATCACCGATGCTAACGGCAAGCAGGCGACTGTGGAAGGTGACGGAGTGGTTGGCCAGCAGCCCTTCATCGAAGGTAATGACGAATATACCTACACTAACGGTACCGCATTGGATACACCAGTTGGGGTTATGCAAGGTCAATACATTATGCTCGATGCGAAAGGGAAACAATTCACAGCGGAAATAGAGCCCTTTCGTCTCGCAGTTCCAAATGTTTTAAACTAGGGAAATTTAGTGGCAACATACATTGTCGGCGACATTCAAGGCTGTTTGGATGAGCTGAAACATCTTCTGAATACGGTTCAATTTAACCCATCACAAGACAAACTCTGGCTCGCAGGCGATCTGGTTGCGAGAGGTCCTCAATCTTTAGAAACCCTTCGTTTTATCAAACAACTTGGTGATAGTGCTCAAGTCGTACTTGGCAACCATGATCTGCATTTACTGGCAGTTTCTCGTGGAATTCATCGTGTTAAAGACAAAGATAAAACGGCAGCTATTTTCGCAGCCAAAGACTGCGATGAACTACTTGAATGGTTAAGACACCAACCATTGCTCGCAGAACACCCTGAGTTTGTGATGTGTCATGCTGGGATTTCTCCGCAGTGGGATTTAGCCACAGCACGCCAATGTGCCAATGAGATAGAGCAACTTCTACAAAATGAAGATTGGCCATGGCTAATTGAGCATATGTACGCCAACCAGCCTGACTTTTGGGAGAGCGAACTACAAGGTATTGATCGCTATCGTTACATCATCAACGCCTATACTCGCATGCGTTTCTGCTTTGCAGACGGTAGACTTGATATGGAATGCAAGTTACCGCCAAAAATGGTCAAAAGCGAAGAGCTAGTACCATGGTTTGAACTCCCTAACCGCATCAAACTAGAGAAAACTGTACTGTTTGGGCATTGGGCTGCTTTGGAAGGATATGACGGTAACGAAGTTATCGGTCTTGACACAGGTTGTGTTTGGGGCGGGTCATTGACGATGCTGCGCTGGGAAGATAAACAATATTTTGTCCAGCAGGCGATAGAGCGTTGACTCTTATTGAGACAGCAAAGCAAAGCTTTATTAAAAGAACCGAGATACGAGGTGGTGCGCTCAGCACTCTCTCATATCTCGATTATTAAACGAAGTACTCACTTACGCTCTATCTAAAACCACAAAACGCATATCGTAAGCGTTTTTATCATCCGCTTGATAGCTCTCCGAATAGCTCTCTACAAAACTCTCATCCCAAGCAGGGAACTGAGTATCACCATCAAGATTTGCATCAATATGAGTCACATACAAACGATTGGCGATAGGTAAGCAACTCGCATAAATTGAACCACCACCAATGATCATCACTTCATCAACATCGCCAGCAACAGATAACGCTTGATCAATCGATGTGACCGTCTCTACCCCATCAATCCCCAGATTACTATCGCGACTAATCACGATATTTTGACGACCAGGTAGCGGGCGACCAATAGATTCATAGGTTTTACGACCCATGATCACTGGTTTCCCCAAAGTGCAGCGTTTAAACCAAGCAAAGTCGGCAGGTAAATGCCATGGCATTTGATTATCTTTGCCGATAATGCGTTCATTTGCCATTGCAGCGATCATGCTAATAATCATCAAGTATTCCTAATGTCTATACGATTGGACGACGGCGATAGAATAACAAGCCCGGCATAGCTAAGCCAACTGCAAGACCAGCGATAATAAACATGGCTTTTAAAAAGTTGTTCGCCAGCATTTCAAGTAATTGGGGCTCAAAGCCGCGATGGTTTAATTCAACCAAGGCAATCATCGCTTTAAAGGCATATACCCCTGGTACCATGGGTATCAAAGAGGCCACGGTAAAGACCTTAGGGTGCGCCAATAACTTATGTGACCAATGCACGCCAATCATACCCACCAAGGTGGCGGCAAAAAATGTTGCCCATTCAATAGGAATACCAAAGTGCATCATTAAATAGCGTGAGCCATGACCAATCGCACCGCCGAGAGCACAATACTTCAGTGCTTTGCTTGGCACATTAAACACCAATGCAAATCCGACAGCCGGGATAGCGGCAAAAAACATATCGTTGATCAAGCCAAACAATAGTGATGAAGAGATCATACGAGCCACCCCCAAACATCGAATAGACTCATCGCGGCAACGATACCTAAACACGTTGCAAGAGTTAATAAACTCGCCATGGCAAAACGAGCAATACCCATATTGACGTAGCCTTTGAGCATATCGGCGACACAGTTTATTAGCGGAACCCCTGGTACCAGCATTAAAACCGACGATGCCATGACAAGCGTCGGCATGTTGCCGATGTCATAGATATAGGCTTGAACTGAAATAGCGGTTGTGACAAAAGCAGTGGCAGCAAAATTGACCAACGGATTAAAGTGGCGATGTCCAATTTCTTGACGAACGACCATACCGACAGCGGAAGCAATAAAGGTCATAGCAAATACCGCCCAATCCCCTCCCGCTAAGCGAGCAAAGGCAGCACATGATAAACCGATCATTAAGACCACTAACCACCGATTGTAGCGCTCTGGGCTGATTTGATTGAGTTTATGTTGCGCCAAGTAATCATCAATAATTCCGCGTTCCAACATGATGCACACGCGCTGTACTTGGGTGACAACTCGCATATTGATTCCGCGATCGGCACAACGTCGAGCGGTGGTAATACAATGGCCTTGATAGACCGTAGTAACGACTAATGAACTTGCGGACAAAGAGACTTCAACCTCATCCAAACCACACGCTAATCCTATGCGCTCCATAATATTACCAACCAGCGCACTCTCTGCACCATGGGCTAACAACATCTGCCCTGCTTGAGCAATGAGGCGCGATGCCGCCCTTTGCTTAGTATCCATACTCAATCAATCTCTCCGTCACAACATCCATTTTGAGGACAATCATTGTGACCAAAATTACAGCGAATAACTTTGATTTAAAGCCTAATTTATTTTTAGCAATGATAAAAAAAGCCGCTAAGAATAGCGGCTTTTCTCATCTTGGATTAATCGCGAACGTAGATAACGTGACCGTCATCTTCTTCATCGTCCCAATCATCCCAGTCATCATCACTGTCATCGTAATCTTCATTGATCACGTCTTTACCAGACATTGCGTCTTTATGGTAATCATCCCACATGAAGTTGACTTTATCTTCTTCAGTGATCTCTTCTTCAGCGCGAGGAAGTGTTTCCATGAAATCTGCTAATTTGTAGCAAAGCTCTTTCGTGCCTTGCTTATTCACTGCAGAAATCTTGAAGTATTCTTCTTCCCAACCAAGAGCGTCAATGATGCCTTGAATAATCTCATCGGCTTCATCTTCTGGCATGAGATCCACTTTGTTGAATACTAACCAGCGCGGTTTATCAGCGAGTTTTTCGCTGTATTGCTCAAGTTCATCGATGATCGTCAATGCGTTTTGGATCGGATCAGATTGATCAATCGGCATGATATCGATCATATGAAGAAGAACGCGACAACGCTCTAGGTGTTTCAAGAAGCGAATACCTAGGCCTGCACCTTCCGCTGCACCTTCAATTAGGCCTGGGATATCAGCGACGACAAAGCTCTTCTCAGGAACGACACTCACCACGCCCAAGCTTGGAATCAATGTCGTAAACGGATAATCCGCTACTTTTGGCTTAGCAGCAGACACTGCGCGAATAAAAGTAGATTTACCAGCATTAGGCAGACCTAGCATACCCACGTCAGCAAGCAACAATAGCTCAAGACGTAGTTCACGAAGCTCACCTTTAGTACCCAGTGTTTTTTGGCGTGGAGCGCGGTTTACTGAAGATTTAAAGCGCGTGTTGCCTAGGCCGTGCCAGCCACCTTTTGCAACCATTAGCTTTTTGCCGTGTTCAGCAACTTCTGCAACCACTTCATTAGTGTGAATATCGACTGCGCGAGTACCCACTGGTACACGCAAAACGATGTCTTTACCACGTTTACCAGTACAGTTACCGCCACGGCCATTTTCGCCACGTTCAGCTTCATAGAAGCGCTGGAAACGGTAATCGATCAGAGTATTTAGGTTTTCATCAGCTTGGATGTATACATCACCGCCGTCGCCACCGTCACCACCATCAGGACCACCTTTAGTAATAAATTTCTCACGCCAGAAACTTACTACACCACTACCGCCATCACCGGCTTGAACTTTAACTACCGCTTCATCAACGAATTTCATTTGTTACTCCGCATATCTTGCGTTGCAATACCACTAGTTGGGCACATTAGCCTTATCACCAATGATATAAATTCTAGCAGATCCCATATACAGATCGATCACCTGAGATCTTGGGTCGCCTACTTTGGACCAAATAACGAGAGGTTTTCTCTTGTGCTAAAAGCCTCTGGTTATTTGCCCTCGCTCAAAATAAAAAACCCCACCGAATCGGCAGGGCTTTTAAATTCAGCTAGAAACCTAATTTCTAAAGCTAAGAATCTGATTATTCAGCAGATTCGATGCTTACGAATTTACGGTTTTTAGGACCTTTCACTTCAAACTTAACTTTACCGTCAGTTAGAGCGAAAAGAGTGTGGTCTTTACCAAGGCCTACGTTGTTACCAGCGTGGAATTTAGTACCACGTTGACGAACAATGATGTTACCTGCAAGAACAGATTCACCACCGAAACGCTTAACACCTAGACGTTTGCTTTCTGAATCGCGGCCGTTACGAGTAGAACCACCAGCTTTTTTATGTGCCATTGTTAAACTCTCCTAATTAAGCGTTGATACCAGTGATTTTCACTTCTGTGAACCACTGACGGTGACCTTGTTGTTTGCGAGAGTGCTTACGACGACGGAACTTAACGATTTTAACTTTATCGCCACGACCGTGTTGTACAACTTCAGCTACAACTTTGCCACCCTCTACTAGAGGAGCACCAACTTTAATGTCTTCACCGTTAGCAACAAGAAGAACTTTATCAAATTCAACAGTTGCACCAGTTTCAACGTCTAATTTTTCTAAACGAAGAGTTTGACCTTCGCTTACACGGTGTTGTTTACCACCAGATTGGAAAACAGCGTACATATTTTACTCCGCTTTTTCCGCACAGCCGTTGCATTTTATTTGAGCAATAGGGTGTGCGCTAAACTAATCATCAATAGGGCGCAGATTCTACAGAAGAGATGCCACTATGACAAGCCATATTTTGAAAAAATTGGCGAAAAGCTAGTCGCCAATTAAAAGTGCCCAGATCATGCCCTTAAAGCATGTTTTTATCAACGTTTTTTAGTGTATTATTGCGTTATTAAAGCAGATAAAAAGACCTGATAGGTCCTAACCTCAGCCGGAATTACCATGGATTTTAAAGCTATCCAAACGCTTACTGCCAATGACATGGCAAAAGTGAACGAAACAATCCAAGCACAGCTAAACTCTGATGTGTCGCTAATTAACCAATTAGGCTTCTATATCGTCAGTGGTGGTGGCAAGCGCATACGTCCACTTCTAGCGGTACTTTCAGCGCGTGCGCTTGGCTATCAAGGTGAGCACCATACAACTGCAGCCGCATTTATTGAATTTATTCACACCGCTACTCTGTTACACGACGATGTTGTGGATGAATCTGATATGCGTCGTGGTAAAGCGACAGCAAATGCCGCATTTGGTAATGCAGCTAGCGTATTAGTTGGTGACTTTATCTACACTCGCTCTTTTCAAATGATGACCGAACTCGGTTCGATGAAAATTTTGAAACTAATGAGTGATGCGGTAAACGTAATCGCCGAAGGTGAAGTATTGCAATTGATGAACTGCAATGACCCAAATACCACTGAAGCAAGCTATATGCAGGTGATTTACTCAAAAACCGCACGTCTCTTTGAAGCAGCCACACAGATCGGTGCCATCCTGACTGACTCTTCAGTCGATGTAGAGTTGGCAATGCAAAACTACGGTAAATACCTTGGTACCGCATTCCAACTGATCGATGACGTGATGGATTACACTGCTGATGGTGAAGAAATGGGTAAAAATGTCGGTGATGACCTTGCAGAAGGCAAACCAACGCTACCGCTTCTACATGCGATGCAGCATGGCAACGCCGAACAAGCAGCAATGATCCGCGAAGCGATCGAAAAAGCCAATGGCATGGATCGTTTAGAAGAGATCTTGAGTTGCATGGATCAAACAGGATCTTTAGATTACACCCGTAATAAAGCAATAGAAGAAGCAGACAAAGCCATCGCTGAGCTTGCTGTTCTACCGGAGTCCGATTACAAGCAAGCGTTAATTACCTTGGCTCATCTTGCCGTTCATCGTAGCAAATAGTTTTAACGATACTGAAAAGGGTAAGCTTATGCTTACCCTTTTTTCTATCTCTATTACCTATCTATTATCGCTAGTAATACTTATCGCAGCCCAAATGCAACTGGGGATCATCAATAATCTCTTCAATTCCCACTGCAAACTGCTCATGACTGTTTTGGTTTTCAATCAAAATAGATTGAGTCATTTCATCAATCACTAACACCTTGCCGCTGCCTTGGGCACTCTCTAGCATCATGCCTCGCTTAACCTCTGATAGCTGCATAACTCACCTCCTAATCACCACAGTGATTACGGATAAGTGTAGTGAAGGATCAAAAAAGCCGACACAAGGGTCGGCTTTCAGTCATCAATGATGATTCGGTCTTACTTAACGAAATCAACACCAACTTGAATGTCACCGTTAAGTGTTTCTAGCATACCGTCTAGCGCTGCTTTCTCGAAATCACTCAGTGCACCATAAGGTAGAACGGCTTCAACGCCATCTTTACCAAGTTTCACAGGCTGTGCGAAGTATGGAGCATGTTCGCCCTCACCTTCTACGTAAGCACACTCAATAACACCTTCTTCACCTTGAAGAGCGCGCACCAATGCTAAACCAAAGCGGCAAGCTGCTTGGCCCATTGAAAGTGTTGCAGAACCGCCACCCGCTTTTGCTTCTACAACTTCAGTTCCTGCGTTTTGAATACGCTTGGTAAGTGCAGCCACTTCTTCATCAGTGAACTCTACACCTTCAACCTGAGACAGTAGCGGCAGAATCGTTACACCTGAGTGACCACCAATCACAGGTACACGAACAGCACCTGGATCTTTATCCTTTAGTTCGGCGACAAATGTCTCTGAACGAATTACGTCTAGCGTGGTGACGCCGAATAGCTTACGTTTGTCATATACACCTGCTTTTTTCAATACTTCAGCCGCAATTGGCACTGTTGTATTTACTGGGTTAGTGATAATACCCACACATGCTTTTGGACAAACTACTGCAATTTTTTCAGCCAACGATTTAACGATGCCAGCATTAACATTGAAAAGATCCGCACGATCCATACCCGGTTTACGAGCAACACCTGCAGAAATCAAAACAACATCTGCACCCTCTAGCGCTGGGGTTGGATCCTCACCTGCAAAACCTTTGATCGTTACTGGTGTCGGTATATGACTTAGATCCGCTGCAACGCCTGGGGTGACTGGAGCGATATCGTAAAGTGCAAGGTCTGAACCTGCTGGAAGGCGATTTTTAAGTAGTAGGGCCAATGCTTGTCCGATGCCACCAGCGGCACCAATTACAGCTACTTTCATCGTTTGTTCTCCTTGAGATGTTCTCTCTATTATATTTTGGTAGGGTAATATGAAATTGGATTACCACCCAAGCTATAGCAATTAAAGTCGAATTACAATTATTTAACTTCATTCTTGCGAGACTGCGCATATCGCATTTTACGTGCTACATGATTAAGCAATACTACCACGATAACCCTTTATTTCTACAGTGATTAAGAGCAATAGAGGCACCACATAATTACGCTATTTTGCCCACTCTTATCTGAACTATTTGAACTTGGTAACTGGAAAAAAATGCATGTTTATGCGAAAATATGCACTTATATCATGTTACGAGCGATACAAATCACTATGCGTCATACAGAAAAACAAGATAATCTCGTGCGCGCTTTTAAAGCGTTACTAAAAGAAGAACGTTTTGGTTCACAAGGCGATATCGTCGAAGCACTTAAAAATGAAGGTTTTGAAAACATAAACCAATCAAAAGTTTCTCGTATGCTGACCAAATTTGGGGCGGTAAGAACACGCAATGCGAAAATGGAAATGGTTTACTGCCTACCCGCTGAGCTTGGTGTTCCGACAGTTTCTAGCTCCCTACGTGAACTAGTATTAGATATTGATTACAACAATGCATTAGTTGTGATTCATACAGGCCCCGGCGCCGCTCAGTTGATCGCCCGTCTACTTGATTCACTAGGCAAATCTGAAGGTATTCTTGGCGTCGTTGCTGGTGACGACACCATCTTTATTACTCCTACTTTAAATATCACAACAAAACAATTGTTTGATTCTGTTTGTGAGCTGTTTGAGTACGCAGGTTAACCCCACCTAAAACGCAGAATTTAGACCAATCACACCTTATTTTAGGTGTGATTTATTTCAACAACTTAACTAAAACCTTTCCATTCACTCAATTTTATATAATTTATTGAATAGAATAGGATTTCTAAAAAACTCTCCTCGATACACACCAATAACAAATAGTTGTATTTACCAATAATTTTAACAATTATGTAATTATCTATGGTTTTTGGTATGATATCGTCACTTTTTCAATCAACTTGATGAAAAAGATGCCGTTTCCAACATAGGAGACTCCTTTAGCGTCTAAACTTGCTAAGGGATAAAAACGATTAAGGAAGGGATCTAATGGCATTTAAAAAACTGATTCACGTTGGCGCAATTGCCGCCGCTGTTATGGGTGCAGGGGCTGTTAACGCTCAAGAGTTTATTACCATTGGTACAGGTTCAGTGACTGGTGTTTACTATCCTACTGGTGGTGCTATCTGTAAGCTGGTCAATAAAGGTCGTAAAGAACACAACATTCGCTGTTCAGTAGAATCAACCGGCGGTTCAATATACAACGTTAATACCATCCGTGCGGGTGAGCTTGACTTTGGTATTGTTCAATCAGACTGGCAATACCACGGCTATAACGGCACCAGTAAATTTGAAGCACAAGGTCCTTACAAAGACTTGCGCGCCGTTTTCTCTTTACATACCGAGCCTTTCAATATTATTGCTCGCTCTGACTCCGGTATCGAAAACGTGGCTGATTTAGCCGGCAAACGAGTTAACATTGGTAACCCAGGCTCAGGTGACCGTGCGACAATGGGTGTCGTGATGGACGCGATGGGGTGGACTAACGATAGCTTTAAACTCGCTTCTGAGCTGAAGGGCTCTGAACGTTCACAAGCATTATGTGACAACAAAATTGATGCGTTTGTTTACGTTGTCGGTCATCCAAACGGTTCAATCAAAGAAGCCACGACTTCTTGTGATGCCAAACTGATCCCAGCAACTGGCGAAGCAATCGAAAAGATCGTTGCAGACAATCCTTATTACGCCTTTAGCACGGTACCTGCTGGCATGTACCGTGGCACAGAGCAAGACGTAAACAGCTTTGGTGTCGCGGCCACCATGGTCACTACAACAAACGTCTCTGACGAAATCGCATACAACGTAGCAAAAGCGGTGTTTGAAAACTTTGACACCTTCAAACGTTTGCATCCTGCCTTTGCTAACCTCAAAAAAGAAGACATGGTTCAAGCCGGTCTTTCCATTCCTCTCCACCCTGGTGCAGAGAAATACTACAGAGAAGTTGGTCTAATCAAGTAACAGACCATTCTGCTTAGATGGTAAGGAATCTTCTCCTTACCATCTTTCATTTTTTACCTCCGACTTATTTATCTGGTTTCAATATTGAAACCTAAGCCTATTTTTATCTGAATATTCTTAAGCTTTATCACCCAGCGTCTACACTGGTGATAGCAACTAATTCGAGAGACCAAAAACGACCCAATATAACAAGGATAACCTCCATGACGCAGACGACTACACCATCACAAGATGTACAGGATATGGTAGCCCAAGCCGATACGGGTGCACGTTCACCGAAGGGGATTTCGGGACGCATTTTATGGTTTGTTCCACTTTGTTGGTCATTATTCCAACTTTGGTACGCATCGCCACTGCCATTTATTTTTAATTTTGGTGTTCTTAATGACACCGAGGCGCGTGCAATTCATCTAACATTTGCTACTTTCTTAGCATTTACCGCCTACCCAGCCCTGAAAAACTCACCACGAGATCGCATTCCTCTTGTTGATTGGCTATTAGCCTTAGCTGCGAGTTTTTCGGCTGCTTACATCTACATTTTCTATACCGAACTTGCCGAACGTTCTGGCGCTCCAACGCAAGTCGATATCATTATTTCAGTAACGGGGATGCTGTTACTGCTTGAAGCGACCCGCCGTGCCTTAGGTCCACCATTGATGGTAGTTGCTGCCGTATTTTTGCTCTATACCTTTGCTGGCCCGCATATGCCGGATGTTATTGCCCACAAAGGAGCTAGTTTGAACAAGGCGATGTCTCATCTTTGGCTAACCACAGAAGGGGTATTTGGCGTTGCACTTGGTGTATCGACCTCGTTCGTTTTCTTATTTGTACTATTTGGTGCCATGCTAGAACGCGCTGGCGCTGGGGCATACTTTATCAAAGTCGCCTTTTCATTACTCGGTCATATGAAAGGTGGACCAGCCAAGGCGGCTGTTGTTGCTTCAGGTCTCTCAGGCTTAGTCTCTGGTTCTTCAATCGCCAATGTGGTGACCACAGGCACTTTCACTATTCCACTGATGAAACGAGTTGGCTTCCCGGGTACCAAAGCAGGCGCCGTAGAGGTCGCCGCTTCTACAAATGGGCAATTAACACCACCGATTATGGGTGCAGCTGCCTTTTTAATGGTCGAATACGTTGGTATTTCTTATGTTGAAGTGATTAAAGCCGCACTATTACCTGCTCTTATTTCCTATATCGCGCTCATCTATATTGTTCACTTAGAAGCATGCAAGGCGGGAATGACAGGGCTACCTCGCCGCCATAACCCAACCCTATTGCAAAATTTGCTGTCATTTACTGGCACTATTCTTGGTCTTACTATCACAAGTGCCGTGGTTTATTACGGTATCGGCTGGACCAAAGATGTATTTGGTGCTGCTGCAACCCCAATTGTTACCGTTGCAGTATTAATCGCTTATCTCGTGCTATTGAAGATCTCCGCCAATTACATGCATGAAGGTGACATCACCATCGATGCCGAGTTAACTGAAGTTCCAGACCCAGGTCCAACGGTGAAATCCGGCCTGCACTACTTATTGCCGATCATTGTTCTGGTATGGTGTCTTACTGTGGAGCGCTTTTCTCCCGGCTTATCCGCATTTTGGGCTACCGTATTTATGATCTTTATTTTGATCACTCAACGTCCACTACTCGCTTTGATGGCTAAATCTGGCGACGTTATTGAACAAACCAAAATTGGTTTTATTGACTTAGCTGAAAGCTTGGTCAACGGTGCACGCAATATGATTGGCATTGGGGTAGCGACTGCGGCGGCTGGTACCGTGGTAGGTGTCGTTACGTTAACCGGTATCGGCTTGGTGATGACGGAATTTGTGGAGTTCATTTCAGGCGGTAACGTGATGCTGATGTTGATCTTTACTGCCGTGATCAGCCTTATCCTTGGTATGGGGTTGCCCACTACTGCAAACTACATTGTCGTCTCAACGCTGATGGCACCGGTAATCGTAACACTTGGTGCGCAACATGGATTGATCATTCCATTAATTGCCGTCCATCTATTCGTGTTCTATTTCGGTATATTAGCCGATGATACACCTCCCGTCGGTTTAGCGGCCTTTGCTGCGGCTGCTATTGCAAAATCCGATCCTATTCGCACCGGTATTCAGGGTTTTACCTACGATATACGTACTGCCATTTTGCCATTTATGTTTATTTTCAATACTCAGTTACTGATGATAGGCATTGATTCTTGGTGGCATCTTACTCTTACCGTAATCTCATCCATCATCGCAATGTTGTTGTTCTCTGCAGCAACTCAAGGGTGGTGGTTAACTCGCAATAAATGGTGGGAAACAATATTGCTGTTAGTGCTCACATTCTCATTCTTCCGTCCTGGTTTTTGGTGGGACATGATTTACCCAGCCAAAGAACTATCGCCAGGAACCGAGATTGCACAAGTGATTGAAACATTGAATGTCGGACAGGCGATAGAACTGCGCGTCGCGGGAGAAAATCTGGAAGGCGACATGGTAGAAAAAACCGTGCGCCTACCTTTTGCCGATGATGCAACCACAGCAGAAGAACGCATTAGCTCAACCGGATTGATGTTAATCGAAGATCAAGGTCGCATGATTGTCGATATGGTCGAATTTGGCAGCCCAGCAGAGGCGGCTGGCATTGATTTTGACTGGCAAATCCAATCGATCGTACAAGATGCGAATCGACCAATGAAAGAGTGGGTATTCCTACCCTGCTTATTGTTAGTGATTGCGCTCGGTGCGAATCAGAGAAGACGCGCGCGTAATACTTTGCCAGTTGCTTAACGTTAACTCATCACAAATAGAGAAATCCGATGTATCAACAAATTCTTGTGCCTGTCGATTTAAATGAAAATGGTTTTGCAGACCGAGCGCTGGAGCTCGCTATTTGGCATGCAACGCAATCTGGAGCTGAACTACATTTACTGACAGTATTGCCAGGCATCCACTCTTCGATGGTAGCGAGTTATTTTCCTAAAGATGCGACATTACAGATGAAACGCGATGTCAAAACGCAGTTAAGTCAATTTGCTCAAACACATATAAACCAACAAGTCGCCTATCACACTCATGTTGCTGAAGGAAAAGCCTATAAGACCATTATTAAGTATGCCGAGTCGCTTAAGGCAGATTTAATCATCATGCCAAGCCATAAACGTTCAAAGCTAAACAAAACCTTACTTGGTTCAGTGGCCAGCAAAGTGGTTGAGTCTTCACCCATCAATGTACTGGTGGTGAAACCACAAGGCTAATCAAACTTAAAAGGCGCTGTAATACAGCGCCTGTTTAATAGTTACAACCTATCAAAATGATAATTTCAAGCCATTATCTTTATTAACTTATGGGGAATAATCAAATCATAATTACAGACTAATGAAATTTGATTATGAAGAAGACACTTACATTCGCCAGCATTCACTTTACTATCGCCTTTACTGTCGCTTATCTGCTTACTGGTGACATTATTATTGGTAGCATGATTGCAATGCTTGAACCAAGTGTGAATACCGTGGCCTTCTATTTTCATGAACTGGTTTGGAGTCGAGTTTCCGCATTACAGAACATTGCGCAAAACCCGAAAATAAAAACCACCAGCTTTGCGATCGTTCATTTTAGCGTGGCCTTTGGTGTCGTTTATCTATTGACCGGTGATGCGTTTGTCGGGGGCATCATGGCAGCCATCGAGCCAACCATTAATACTTGTGCCTACTACTTCCATGAAAAACGATGGATATCAAAGCAACAACGCTCAATGAACCTAGCTTGTGCACACTGATAATCTTTCTCAGTCACCAAGAATTTTAGACAGGATAGTGCTTCACGCAGAATTGTTCACACAGCGCGACTTGATAGTTCTGTTTTTGCCCATCCAGACTCACTTCCAATTGATATAGGTGATCTGAATTTGGCGCATTGAGATCGTAGTAAATAGGGGCTTCAACCTGAAATAATGCACTGGAGTGATTGTCTCGCACGTCAATCGGCAATTGATAAGCCATGCCATTGAACTTCACCATCGCGGACACCAACCCTGGTGAGTAGGTGGTGTAATAGAGATCCACTTTAAACTCACAACCGCCACCATGATGCCAGATCTGCTCCGTAGCGATATAATCTAAACGCACATGACGAATAAACTGCAAATAAGGTACTCGCCAAATCCCCATTCGTTGATCATGAAGTTGCACTTCCCCGAGTGCGCAAACCTGATCATGCTCTGCTTCGTCCAACAACCAATCATCATCAGGATGTAAGAATAGAATTTCGAAGCGGTTACGGCCGAGTTGCAAGTATGGGAGGATATCTTTTTTATACACGCTTTGGCTACCATCGCAGTCAAATACTGCTACACCGTTAACACGCACTTCCGCATGATAATCCACTCCACCAATAACAAGATCGACGGCAGCAAATCCCAACATAGATTGATCTACATCGATATCGTGCATTAAGTGCCACTCTTGGGCGGCGATATCTTGTTCAGAAAGGGAAGTCGGTAGAATTCGGCTTAGAGGCGCAGGAAAAGTCACATCATCCTGAGGAATAGATAAGTCAGTCAGTGGCGATAACTGCCAAAGACCTGCGAGAGAGAGTTCCATGTTATACAAACTTGCGCTAGATCAATATTGGCATGAGTATAATCAATCGTTTTGAATATGCAATCTACACAATAAACAAAAATACCAGCGCTTGGCTGGTATTTTCTAAAACTGATTCGACAAAAAATTAGTAATCTTCGTCGTCTTCTTCATCTTCGTCAGAGAACAGCGCATCTTCACCTTCGTAGTAAGTGCCCCACCCGTCATAGATGATGTCGTACTTCTCTGCTAGGTGAACAAGTTTCTCTACTTGTGCATCGATAGCTTCAGCATTTAGTACTGATTCCATCGTTGCATCACAACAAAGAAGTTTGTTGCCGTCTTCATCTTCTGTCTCTTCCGCTTCTAGGACTTCAAAGCCCATTTTGAACGCTTCAACGACGGCTTTTTCTAGCGTATCGAAATCTTCAGCGAAAAGGTGATGCTCAATCTCGTATAACGCATCTGGATCACTGCCATCTTCTAGCAATGCTTGGATAATATCGCGAGTCTCTTCCTTTTGAATCTCAATTAATTCTTCTACTGATAGATATTCATCTTCGTGAGACATAGTTGTGCTCCAGAGTGTAATAACAATAATGACGATTTCTCGCGACGAAATATCGCACGGTTCAACAAAAAATACTACCTAGAATCGCCGCTTGATATGATCTTTCTTACCATCTTAGCATTTGACCATGGGCTCTCACGGTAAAATCAAAGATAAAACGCTTTTATTCACCACACGCCAATTTAGAACAATCTATTGCCTCAGTAGAAACTCGCTCTTCCTACTCCCTGAGTGGTTATAAATGTACTTTGCATAACTAGGCGTTCGTCATCAATACCATCAAAAACTGAAGATCTCAGCATCACAAACAAAGGCTGGGTTATGTCTGTCATTTCAACTTCGATTCAACAACATCGATACGAATAAGTACCCGATAGTTTGACTGCCAATCCCCACAAAGCTTAGTGATAACACTCTTTAGATAAGGCTTATTTTTAGCATGAATCACTACATATTCGCCATTTCATTACTATTCACTTATAAAAACACACTTGCATCTTTTTGTTAACATTGTCATAAATAGTTTAAGACTTAACGTAAGGATACGAAATGAGTAAGTTGTATATAGGCTCTGAAGTTGGACAGTTAAAACGAGTGCTGCTACATCGACCTGAGCGCGCCCTAACCCATCTCACCCCATCTAACTGCCACGATTTGCTATTTGATGACGTATTGGCAGTGGAAGCGGCTGGTGAAGAACACGATATTTTTGCCAATACTTTAAGGGGGCAAGATGTTGAAGTCTTACTACTACATGACCTCCTTGTAGAAACCTTGGCAATTCCAGACGCGCGAGAGTGGCTGCTCAACACTCAAATTTCCGATTTCCGTTATGGGCCGATGTTTGCTCGTGATTTTCGCCATTACCTATCAGAAATGGACAACGAGCATTTAGCTTGTGTTTTACTCGGTGGCTTGGCTTATTCAGAGCTGCCATTTAAATCAGCGTCCATACTTCCCAAGTTAAACCGCGCACTTGATTTTGCCATTGAGCCACTACCTAACCATCTGTTTACGCGTGATACTTCATGCTGGGTTTATGGCGGCGTTTCCCTCAACCCAATGATGATGCCTGCGCGCCAGCGAGAGACTAATCATCTTCGTGCAATCTACCATTGGCACCCGACTTTTGCAGGACAAGATTTCATCAAATATTTTGGTAACGAAGATCTACATTACGACAATGCCACGATTGAAGGTGGCGATGTGTTAGTCATTGGTAAAGGGGCTGTATTAATGGCGATTTCTGAGCGCTCCACCCCGCAAGGCGTCGAGAATCTAGCTGCGCAACTGTTTAAACATGGCCAAGCGTCGCAAGTCATTGTAACTGAGCTACCAAAAAACCGAGCCTGCATGCATCTTGATACCGTCATGACTCACATGGATGTAGATACATTCTCGCTCTACCCTGAAATCGTCCACAAAGACATTAACACATGGTGCTTAACGCCGAAGAACGATCAACAAATGCATATTGAGCAAACCAATGATCTTATGGGCTCGATTGAGAAAGCGTTGGGATTGGATGCGCTAAAAATTATCACCACTGGTGGTGACAGTTATGAAGCCGAACGAGAACAATGGAACGACGCCAATAATGTCTTAACCGTCAAACCCGGTGTGGTAATCGGCTATGAACGTAACGTTTATACCAATGAAAAATATGACAAGGCAGGCATCACTGTATTACCTATTCCAGGTAATGAACTCGGTCGAGGGCGCGGTGGTGCGCGTTGTATGAGTTGCCCAATAGAAAGGGATGACATTTAAGTTTAAGGTGCAGCGCTTGAAGAAACGAGTACAAGAGTTGAGAGACGATAATCTAGAACTAAGAATGAAGCTGTAGAGCTGCTAAAAATAATAAGGCTGACGTCATTTCGTCAGCCTTATTAATAAAATAGAGCGTTAAAGAAAGTCGTTTTCTGTACTCGAAACGAAGTGCTCTCGCCCAGAAAATCAAAGCGTTAACTACTCGGTACCACCTACGGTGATGGAATCAAGTTTAAGTGTTGGCTGACCAACACCAACCGGCACACTTTGACCTGCTTTACCGCACACACCAACGCCACGGTCGATACTCAAGTCATTACCGACCATCGATACCTGCTGCATCGCTTCAATACCAGAGCCAATTAACGTCGCGCCTTTGACTGGGCGAGTGATCTTGCCGTCTTCAATTAAGTAAGCTTCTGAAGTCGAGAACACAAACTTACCAGAAGTGATATCTACCTGACCACCACCAAAGTTTGGTGCGTACAAGCCTTTCTTCACTGTTGAGATGATCTCTTCTGGCGTATGCTCACCCGGCAACATATAAGTATTCGTCATACGTGGCATAGGAAGATGCGCATAAGATTCACGACGACCATTACCTGTTGGCGCAACGCCCATAAGGCGTGCATTTAACTTATCTTGCATGTAGCCTTTCAGTACGCCATTTTCGATCAGCATATTGTATTGACCAGCCACGCCCTCATCATCCACGTTGAGTGAACCACGAAGATCTTTCAACGTGCCATCATCCACAATCGTACAATGCTTAGATGTCACTTGCTCACCAACACGGCCACTAAATACTGAAGATTCTTTACGGTTAAAGTCGCCTTCTAAGCCATGGCCGACTGCTTCATGGAGCAATACACCAGGCCAACCAGAACCTAACACAACTGGCATTGCACCTGCAGGCGCTGCATCCGCGTCTAAATTCACTAACGCCATGCGAATCGCTTCATCCGCATATTGATAAGCAATCTGTTGGCCTTGTTCTGAAGTCAGGAAGTAATCATAGCTAAAACGACCACCGCCACCAGCACTACCACGTTCACGACGGTCACCACGTTGTGCAAGTACTGTAATCGATAGACGAACTAATGGACGAATATCACCAGCATAAGTGCCATCAGTTGCGGCAACCAACATCTGCTCATGCACACCACTTAAACTGATAGAAACTTCTTGAATTAACGGCTCTTTGGTACGGATATAAGCATCGAGTTCTTTCAGGAGAGCGGTTTTTTGCTGTTTCTCCCAACACTGAAGAGGGTTAACAGCCGCATAGTAAGCTTGATTATCCGTACGTTTAAACGCCTGAACTTTGCCATTTTGACCTTGCTGAGCAATACCGCGCGCCGCAATTGCGCTTTGCTTTAAACCATCAAGCTGAATTTGGTCTGAGTAGGCAAAACCTGTTTTTTCACCGGTAACCGCACGTACACCCAAGCCGCAATCAATATTAAATGAACCATCTTTAATAATACTATCTTCGAGTACCAACGACTCATGCCAGCTGGATTGAAAATAGATATCAGCGTAGTCAATCTGACGCGTCGCAATACTCTCTAGAGTCGCTGCGATATCCTGCTCGGTGAGACCTGCAGGTTTTAGAAGGGCTTCTTCTACGTGATTAATGGTCATATTTCGCTCTTATTGTTTAATTCGATTATCAAAACGATTGTGCTGCATAACTGGCATAGTCGTCCTGATCTCTGAAACTGTTGTTAAGTCTATATCCACTAACAAATTACTTGGCTCTGTCCCAAGACTAGCAACGACTTCTCCCCAAGGAGAAATCACCATTGAGTGACCCCATGTTTGGCGTCCCCCTTGATGAAATCCAGTCTGATTAACCGCAACAATCCATGATTGAGTTTCAATCGCTCGTGCGGTAAGTAATGGTTGCCAATGAATTCGCCCCGTCACGGCTGTAAATGCAGCCGGTACGACGATCACATTCGCCCCACGCTTTGCCAGTTCTGTATAGAGCTGAGGGAATCGCACATCATAGCAAATACTCAACCCTAAATGAGCAAAAGGCGTCTCAACCGTCACGATTTCTTTGCCTGGCAAAAACGTCTCGGACTCGCGATAACGTTGATGACTATCTGCGACATCCACATCAAACATGTGTAACTTGTCGTAACTGGCGACCAATTGCCCGTCATTATCAAAAACCAATAATGTCGTCGTCACGCCATTTTCCCTTTGAATGGGGAAACTTCCGACGACCAGCCAAACACGGTGCCTTTTAGCCATTGTCGATAGCTGTAATTGTATCGAACCTATGGCTTGCCTTTCAGCATGCGTGTGATAATCACCGCGCGAGCCAAACACTAATGCATTTTCAGGAAGGACAATCCAAGTCGCACCTTGTTCTGCCAATGCTCCAACTTGCTGCTCGATATAAGCTAAATTCTCTTCAGGATTTGCCCCTGAGTTCATTTGTACTAAGCCAACTCTATCCATGAGTTAACCTCCTTATTTTGCTGCCTCAAGTAATTTCTTAGGGAGTTTAAACTCACCTTTGCTACGTGAAATTTCTCTAACTACCGGAGATTCAAGCGGGCCTTTAACTTCATAATCAACCTGCGTAAATACCTCAACAACGGGCGACAACACAGTCGTGACTGCCAGCACATACAGTGCGGTTTGCGGCGTAACTGCAAATGCACTTAACACCGGAATGCCTGAGGTAATATCTGGCACAAAGTTAACTTCTGCATCAACCGTTCGATTATTTAAATTCGCTAGACCTTTAATGGTCATATCACCGGCGATTGCGTCCATCTTAATGTCGTTCGTTAAGAAAACACCATTCTTAATCTCACCACTGCCCGTGATAGAGTTAAATGCCATCCCTTTATCAAAGACATCGCTAAAATCGAGCTGCATTTTACGAATGATCGAATCTAAACTGAACACTCCCAGTAACCTTGCCGCGCCGCTCACATCAGAGATAAAGCCCTTACCAAGTTTACTGTCTACATCACCACTCAAACTGCTGACTCGCATTGACCAAGGCGCGCCGTCCCATTTAAGTTTGGCACGAATATCAAAAGGTGCTTTCTGAATTCCAGATGAAATGCCAAATCTTTCCATCACTTCACTGTTATTTTTACCTGACAGTGAAAGTTGCATTGATGTTTGATTTTTATCTCCAGCCAGTAGCCAACTGCCCGATGAACTGACTTGGCTGCTGCCGCTTTTCAATGACAATTCACGCCATTCGAGACGATCACCTTGACGCTGCATGTCCAAATGAGCCTTTCCTAACTTGTAACCTTGTACCCACAAGTCATCGATCGCCAATGTGATGTTAGGTAATTTTTGATGTAGTGATCGCTCAAAATCATTCACCAAAGGCTCTGTTGGGTCTTCGGCTTCAAGCAAACTACGTCGTTTAACGTTTTCATTTTCTAACTCAGGGAAAAACAGATGTAAATGATCAAGCTTCACCGACAAGTCATAAGGCTCAATATAACTTGCTTCACCCTGCGCTTGCTGACTGGTTAGGTTGATATACCAACCTAAATTTTTTCGTTTCGCATCAAAATTAACGTCGTTCCATTCCATTCCTGCCAGTTTCAATTCATCGCTATTAATATCCACACGCTGGGGCATTGGAATCTTAGGTGTATTTAGCTCAGACAACACCGAACTCGTTTGTTGCTCAGACGCCGTGAACATCTCAATCCAAGCATCCATGTCAAACTTATCGGTTCTAACTTGCAAATCATGACCCACGATAGGACTGATTTTGAAGCTGCCTTTGCCTACCACAATGTTGGTAGCATCAAGCACTGGAACATCTGGACGCAAATCGATTTCTGTTTGGTACTTAAAGTCATCCAACTGTAAGCGTGCAGAGACCGTTTCTTGGTTACCTGATGCCTGTAATTTCGCTTTACCTGCCTGACCCATAGAATGATTCAACGGGTATGGGTAAGTACTTGCTAACATTTGCAGATCGGCACTCGCATCAATCTGATAGGTAAAACCGACATCGTTAAGCTGAATATCAACATTGGTTTGCCACGGTAGCGAGCCTGACACAGGTTTTAACCACTTCTCACCGACATAGTGTTCCAGCGGTTTGGTCGTCCAATCTCCCAACACATCGACAGAGACGTTGTATCCCTTATCCGCACTTTCCCCATTAAAGTCGATTGAAACCGGTTGTTCGAGCAACTTCGCCGAGAGACCCGCAGCACTCACCACATCGTTATCAAACTCAATTCGACCAGAAACGTTGTCGAGCATCATTGGTGGAGCATTGATTGCCACCTGATTATTCTTGAGTTCTGCATACCCCCATGCGCGAGTATCGTAATCCTCAAACGGTACGTTAAGTTGGAACTTGGAACTGACTTTGCCATCAACTTGCACTGCGGTTAGCGCAGCACCAACCGAATCAACTAACGGCGAAGCCATCATGTAATCACGAACTTTATCGCCTTGCCCTGAAACTGAAGCTTCTATTTCAATATGGCCACCTTCAGCTAACTCTGGAATTCGCCCTGTAATACGATTTGCACGCAAACCACTTAAATTAGCGCTACGCGAATCTAGATACATCGCATCATTTTCGAACAGTAAATCTAATTGCAAATCCGTAATCGTTGGCCATGTGGTTTCAAAACTATAGGCACCATTTTTAAGTGCTACCCAAGCTTGAAACACACCGTCATGCTTTTGATACGGGAACTGATCTAAGTCACCATACCAAAGTAATTTGGCAGTCTTTGCTTGACCACCTTGAATTGCCGTTGATAAATAATCCGTGAGCTCTTGTCCCAATGCTGGCGTTGGTAAATAGCGCCACGTTTCACCAGCGTTAAATAGATCAGCTTCTGCGTAAAATGAAAGGAATGGACTTTTGTCACGCGGGAAATCGAGCCTAAATGCCCCCAACGCTTGTAAATCAGGTGTCGCCACCGTCACTTTGTCAGCCCAAATGCGTGAACCTTGCTCGCCTAGATTTTGCCAAACTAAATCCACTTCACCTTGCTTGATTCTGAGCGGTGATTGAAATACGTCGCCATAAGGTAAGACATCATCCACCAAACGCGCTTTTATGAGCGCCTGGTGATAGTCACCACTCACTTTCGCTTGGAGATGATGAACCCCTGGTAACAATGACCATTGCTTCATCTCACCACGGGTTAAATTCGCTGAGTATTGTAAGGATTCGATGTTCTGCCCCATCTGCAGACGAATATCTTCCACGCGCCCCGAAAGCGCTAACTGGTCAAGCACTTGCGTGATCGACTCTGAGTGGGGTGCCAATTTGGCTAATGGCGAAATAGCCCCGAGATCGAGCTCGGAAAGATTGATTTTCCAACTCTCTGGCTGCCAATTCAGTACAAAGTCGAGTTTAGGCCATGGTTTGTCATCAGTTCTAACATTGAGTGAGTGGGCATTTACTTGCCAACCTTGAGCTTGGGGCTCAAGTACAAACACACCCGACTCAAACAGTAGCTCATGTTGGCCATCTTCCTGCCAAACTAGATCTGAGGGTAAAAGCTCTAAGTAAGCACTTACTGGTTTGTTTCGCTCTAACGTCAGCCATGCATTAAAACTCACCTGACCTTTTTCAATGCCAGTCTCTTGTTGTAAGTACTCAGTCAGCCATGGTGTTAAAAGAATATTTTCAGCCGAGAGATAAAACTCGCCAGACACATCAAGTAGAGATCCATGGTCAACAAACTGGGCTTTAACATCCAGAGAGTTGAACTTTGCTTCAGGAATAGTGATTTCACCTTCAGCAGCATGGTGACGGCCTTGGTTACTCCATTTTAATTGCGCGATGTCCAATCTGCGCTCTTCACCACTGACTGAAGTAAGGTAAACCGTTGAATCTTTTAATGAGAAATGATCGAGCTGGCGTAACAGTAGTTTATCTAACTGTTCAATCACGCTTTTCTGATCATCTTGAGGAGAAAGTTGTGGAGAGTCATCAGTTTGACTCCACTTAACTGCTCGCATATCAACATTTAATGCATAAACGTTGAGATCCGCTACAACCGGCTCTAACTGAAGCAACGACTGAATCAAGTCAAACTCAATTTCAACCGTTTTAGCAGAAAAACCAATGCCACTCTCTTTCGGCGTTTTGGCACGAATGTCCACCAGCGAAAGAGAGGGGTGGGTATTGCGCCAAAAACCACTGATTTGGCCAATTTCAAAATCCAGCCCGGTTCCTTGATTTACCCAAGCTTGGATTTCTTTTTGAAAATGATTGAGTTGCGGCAGCGTAATGCGTAGTGCAGTTACGGTAATGGCGAGCAACACCATTACCGTTAGAACTAGCCATAAACAGCCTTTAGCAATACGATTAAATAAACTCACGCCTTGCCTACTACATCATTACCACGTCAAAATGCTCTTGAATATAGAGCGGCTCTGATTGGATTTTGACCTGTTTACCAATAAATACTTCCAGTTCAGCAAGTGCATGAGATTCATCACCATGCAACGCATCTGCCACTGCAGGTGATGCGTAAACCACAAAATTGTCGGCATCATAAGCACGGTTAACGCGCGTAATTTCACGCAGAATTTCATAGCAAACCGTTTCGACTGTTTTCACTCGGCCACGACCTTCACAAGTCGGACAGGTTGAACATAATACATGTTCGATGCTCTCACGAGTGCGCTTACGTGTCATCTCCACTAAACCAAGGCTTGTAAAACCATTAATATTGGTTTTCACACGATCTTTGCTCAGTGCGTTATCGAGCGATACTACAACGCGACGACGATGTTCTTCCGAAACCATATCAATAAAGTCAATAATGATAATGCCACCGAGATTACGCAAACGTAATTGACGAGCAATCGCTTGGGTCGCTTCTACGTTGGTGTTGAAAATCGTCTCTTCTAAATTACGACGACCAACAAAAGCACCAGTATTGATATCAATGGTGGTCATAGCTTCGGTTTGATCGATGATCAGATAACCGCCAGATTTAAGCTCTACTTTTCGATCTAACGAACGCTGAATTTCATTTTCAGTGTCGTACATATCAAAGATCGGCTTATCGCCTTCATACAACTCAAGTTTCTCTGTCAGTTCAGGAACATATTCCGACGTAAACTCTTTGAGGTTCTCAAATTCTAACCGTGAGTCGACCAAGATTTTCTTCAGCTCAGTACCAACAAAATCACGCAGGATACGTTGTGAAAGGCCAAGCTCCCCATATAGAGTGGCGCGAGTTTTGTATTTCACTCGACGCTCTTTTACTTTGGTCCACAAACGCTTCAAAAATGCGGCATCTTGCGATAGCTCCTGCTCATCTGCACCTTCTGCAGCAGTGCGGATAATAAAGCCACCGTCTTCATCACAATAGTGAGCAACCACTTTTTTCAAACGATCGCGCTCAGACTCACTTTCAATACGTTGTGAGACACCAACATGGCTTGCGCCAGGCATAAACACTAAATAGCGAGAAGGCAGAGTAATGTCCGTCGTTAGACGAGCACCTTTGGTACCAAGTGGGTCTTTTACCACCTGCACCACAATATCTTGGCCCTGACGAACCAATTCAGAAATGTCACGAACTTGGAATTGTTGCTTTTCGTTTTCTGCTACACACTCAGTGTGAGGCACAATATCAGAGGCATGAAGAAAAGCGGCTTTATCCAAGCCGATATCAACAAAAGCCGCCTGCATGCCAGGCAGTACGCGACTCACTTTACCTTTGTAGATATTACCAACGATGCCTCGTTTGGCCTCGCGTTCAACATGGATCTCTTGCAAAACCCCTTCTTCGATCATCGCTACGCGAGTCTCGCTTGGAGTTACGTTGATCAACAACTCTGCACTCATGAGCGCCCCTTAAAAATAAAATTATATAAATTTGTTTAAGAGACAGTCGGTTTCAAACAGCGGTAATCCTACTACCGCATGATAACTACCTTCAATGCGTGTCACAAAGCGGCCACCGATACCTTGAATTGCGTAACTGCCAGCTTTGTCACATGGTTCACCAGATTGCCAATATAGTTTTATTTCTTGTTCTGACAGTGGCTTAAACCATACATCGGTAGTCACAACTACCGTCTCTTGTTGTTCTTTGCTTACTACGGTTACTGCGGTCATCACTTGGTGTGAGCGCCCTGATAACTGCATTAACATCTGTTTTGAGTGTTCGTAATCTTGTGGTTTTTCCAAAACCGTTTGATCGCAAACAACGATCGTATCTGAACCAATGACGATCGCGTTATTTTCAATATGTAAACCAGCCAATGCCTTATCTTGCGACAAGCGAGTAACATACTCCAATGGGCTTTCATCACGTTGACGCTGTTCTTCGACATCGGTTCGAATAATGGAAAACTGATACCCGAGCTGCTCAAGCAACTCTTTGCGACGAGGTGAGCCGGATGCCAATAATATTTTAGGCTGCGTTCCTGATTGCATAGCTGATTACACCATTACCTTACATGCCAACGACGACGAATTCGACGCATTAATAAGAACATCCATGGCCACAGAATACAGTTAATCAATCCTGCCCAAAGCGCCATTGGATTAAAGGTGATATCTTGAATCAAATACTCACCAATAAATATCATGACCTCTAAAGCAATAGAGAGCAATCCGATGACCATCGCTTGCTGCCAAAGAGCCATGTTACGTAGCACTAAGAAGTTCATCGCAACTAAGTAAATCAGTATCGACATCATCATGCCACGAATACCGAGCGTGGAACCTAACAGTAAGTCCCATAATAGACCTAAAATCAGCGCGGTACCGACATTGACACGGTGAGGCAAAGCCAACACCCAATAACATGTCACCAAAAACAGCCAAGATGGTCGCAAGACATCAAGTACACCGGGCCAAGGAATAGTTTGCAGCGTCAAAGCAATGATGAATGAAGCCAAAATCACCATTTTGCCTCGCATTACACTATTTGCCATTGCTTTCTACCTCTGCCAAATTGCCTGGCTCTGCTAACTGAACTTTTTCTTGGCGTGAATCGCTTGGCCATATTAATAATAAGTAACGTAGGCGCTCAAAATCGACCACAGGATCCGCTTCAATAATGGCAAATTCTCGGTGGCTATCACGCTCAACTTTGTCAATATATGCCACTGGATACCCCTCAGGGTACACCCCGCCTAGGCCAGACGTAACCAGCAAGTCACCCATCTGAATATCTGTACTAATTGGAATATGATCAAGATGGATTTTATCCACCTTACTGTTACCTGATGCGATCACTCGAATATCATTACGAATCACCTGCACAGGTATTGCGCTGTTCGAATCCGTTAATAGCAAGACTCGGCTATTGTGCGCAGAAACAAAGGTAACTTGTCCAACAATGCCCTTTTCATTGGCGACAGGTTGTCCCACATACACACCATCAATATGGCCTTTATCGATCACTACTTGGTGACGATATGGGGAAGTATCCACCGCCATCACTTCCGCAACCATCTTACGCTCATCACGGACGAATGAAGAGCCTAACAGTTTACGTAATCGTTGGTTTTCTTCTTGATATTGATCGAGCAGCAATAAATCATTTTTTAGACGCAGCACCTCACGTTTTAGGGCTCGATTGCTTTCCATCGTGCTTTGGCTGGTATTGAAACGCTCGTAAACGCCATCAAACATTTCTCGAGGAACATCAGCCAAATATTGAATCGGCGCGACAATACTATTCAATAAGTAGCGCACCTGTGCAAAAGCACCTAAACGACTATCAGCCAGCATAAGGCTGGCTGATAAAATCACGGCGAAAAATAGGCGTAATTGAAGTGAAGGTCCTCGGCCAAAAATCGGCTTCATTGATTATGAGTTCCTTTTATTCTTATTTGCCCAACGTCGTAGATTCAGCGTTGGGCATTCTCAGCGATTATTCTTCGCTAAATAGATCGCCACCGTGCATGTCGATCATTTCTAGAGCTTTACCACCACCACGTGCAACACATGTTAATGGGTCTTCTGCGATCACAACTGGAATACCTGTTTCTTCAGTCAACAGACGATCCAGGTCTTTTAGTAGTGCACCACCACCTGTCAGCACCATACCGTTTTCAGAAATATCTGAAGCAAGCTCTGGCGGACATTGTTCTAGCGCAACCATCACTGCCGACACGATACCTGTTAGAGGCTCTTGCAGCGCTTCTAAAATCTCGTTTGAGTTCAGGCTAAAGCTACGTGGCACACCTTCAGCAAGGTTACGACCGCGAACTTCGATTTCTTGAACTTCATCGCCAGGGTAAGCTGAACCGATTTCGTGTTTGATCTTCTCGGCGGTCGCTTCACCGATCAAGCTGCCGTAGTTACGACGCACGTAGTTAATGATTGACTCATCAAAACGGTCGCCACCGATACGTACTGATGATGAATAAACCACGCCATTAAGCGAGATTACTGCCACTTCTGTCGTACCACCACCGATATCGACCACCATTGAACCAGTAGGCTCAGAAACGCGTAGACCAGCACCGATCGCTGCTGCCATTGGCTCATCGATCAAGTAAACTTCACGAGCACCAGCGCCCAGTGCAGATTCACGAATTGCGCGACGTTCTACTTGTGTTGAACCACAAGGAACACAAACCAGTACGCGAGGGCTTGGCTTCAGTACGCTGTTGTCATGCACTTGCTTAATGAAATGCTGCAACATTTTTTCTGTTACGTAGAAATCAGCGATAACGCCATCTTTCATAGGACGAATCGCAGAAATATTACCTGGCGTACGACCTAGCATTTGCTTCGCTGCATGACCGACAGCCGCCACGCTTTTACCTGGGCGGTTACGATCTTGTCGAATTGCGACTACTGAAGGTTCATCAAGGACAATGCCTTGACCTTTGACATAAATAAGGGTGTTGGCTGTACCTAAATCGATTGATAGGTCATTCGAAAAGATGCCACGAAGTTTTTTGAACATATTCTTCGTTCGTCCTGAAAGAATTAGAAGATAAAAATTGGTCTAAATGTACCAATGCCTCACCATTACAGCAAGGCATTGTCTTAGAAAGATGGAGTGAAACACGCAATTTCTAACAGTTTCCTTACGCAAGCCTGTTATTCATCACCATTTATTGCCCAGTCAAGCCGGCTTCACCTCGGAAAATGATCTTATCGCTACCTCGATAAATACCAAACGTAACGACCGTTGAAGGATCTTCATCGCCCTCTCCTTGCCAGTTATATTGCAACCAAGGTTCATCTAACCCTTTCGTTCCGCATCCCGTCACGCGTGATAAATGTGGTGATGAATGGCTCGAATCTGTCATATCATCAAGCTGCATCCAAAAACGTACTTGCTCTCTTCGCACATTATCCGCAGCCCAAGCCTCCAAACCGGTCGACACACCGTCGACGACCTTATTGACTCCGTCATCTAAGACCAATTTTGAATCGGAATCTGATCCCGTGGTTGGCCAGATTGTTTGCTTACACAGATACTGCGCATCATCGGTCAGTAAGGTTCTATCGTCGAGAGTATTAAGCGCAAAACGATTACCATCCCAGTACTCGATTCTCAATGGAATAGTAAACTTACTACCCGACACGCCACCTAAACTGCCCATGACCATGCGCCCATATTGAACCTTGGGTTGAGAAGCAAAATCTTCTTCCGTTTGTTGACTATCTGCATCAAACGAAACCGGATCGACACCAGAGATGGTTAATCCATAATCGGTTGTTTCACCACCGATATTAAACGGGCCGTTTTCTTTGGTCGTGATCACTGCGCCAGTATTTTTTACTTCATGACGCATGACTGTCGCATTATCGTCAATTAACTTCCAGGCCGACGTACCATCAGTGTTCGCTTGCCAATGCCCCGTTTCTTCAATTCTCAGTTTATTGTCGACTTTGCTGTCTTGCTTGATAGCAAACTTCGCGAGTAAATCGGATGCAAAATGATGGTAGTTTTTGACCTTGTCTCCGTTGATGTTTAGCGCTGCTACGCCAATTTCCACCTTATCAAATGGTTGACTCAAATAAGTCACATCTCCTTGCTCCTGCGGTGCATTCCAGTCGCTTTGGTCAATGACAAAACTGCTTGGGAAGAAGCGGCCTACATTTTGTACATCGGTATCCAAATCCATACCAAGATAATTCGCCCCAGTTTTCAATGCTATCGTACCGACATCATCCCACGAGTGCGTTAACGTCAACGTGCTCTTGCTTGAATTAAAGCCGGGTATCGATTCTGGAGTTAAGATCCCAAGAGTCGAATGCACGGTTGGATAAACTACATCGTGTGTCAGTTTCAATTCGCCTTTGTCTAAAGCATAGTTACCTGTTATTGGGTAGGCGCACTCGTTATTTGTCGCAATATTTCCTTTTGAATCAGGGTGCACTATAGGCACATAGGTAACCGAAAATGCACTCCCAGAGCTAATAAAACCAGGCATCCCCGTTGTGGTTGCGGGGTTCAGTTTTTGAGGCTGAGCAAATTGCTTAACATCGCAAATTGCTATTTTGTATGGACGTGCATCGACACTAAATTCGCCCTTTAGAGAGCCTCCAGCAATAGGGCAACGTTCGTCATCACATACAAACTGCTTATCTTCCAGCGCGACAGTAATCGAGCCCGATTCCATAAAAGTAAGCTCTGCATCTCGTTTACCATCATCTAAATCAGCTTGAACAATAAGGTCACTCGCGATAGGTGTGGTGATAGGACGGACATACGAGAAAGTTGCACTTGGTGTACCTTTATAACCTAAATCAATTAACTGATTGTTGGCGTTACAGGCTTTAACCGCGATATCAAATTTCGTCTTTTTACCTGCCACAGTCTTGATGTCAGCCACTTCAAATTTGTATGGCACATAATGTATTTGCGCCGTATCCGTGACCGTATCATTTGCGCCAGTTGGTAAAGATGCGGTTAACGTATAGCTCCCTAGCTGACTTTGATTCTTTTTGACAACCCTATATGTGGCAACACCATCGCTATCCGACTGAGATAAAGCAGTGATGCTGAGGTTATTACCACTTGCTTCTCGCAGTGTTGGTTGTTTACCCGCTACAGGCTTGCCATCTTTATCAAAAACATGCACTTCAACGATATTTTGTGGTGAAAGCTCACAAGTCAGGTGGTAATTAAAAGGTTTGATTTCAATTCGTGCCACTTCTTCAATTGGTGGATTGATACACTGGCTTTGTCCTACGATGGTCGCGTTATTAGTATGAATATTCAACTCATTCGTTGTAACGGCTCCAAACAGCGTCAAATTATTTTGTAGATAAAGCTTGTCTGACAGCAGTAGCGCATAAAAATCGCCAGTAATTGTGCTGAACTTAATACTTGCCTCCGGACCATAAATCACAAAATCATCCGTCGTTGCTGTATTGTTTAAATTGACTGAATTAGAAAAATCAAGGCTGCTACCAATGTTCCAAACAATGTTCTGACCTATGGTCAAATCCGTTCTAGTATGGAAAATTAGATGATCAAATGTGTATGTACCCGCATTATCAAAAATGGAATGAACGTTCGCATTCACCTCATAATTCCCGATCACACGGCCATATAGGGATGATTCTGAAGTAAAACGCACGACCATTTTTTTATTATTACTACCCTGTACACTCAGCGACTTTAAATTGGACTTTATCGTCACAACTATATTTCCATCCTGATCCAATGATGAGCGACAATACTGACCGGAGTCATCTGCAGGACACTCTGAGTCGAAATTCCACGGCCCCAACGCCAAATCACCCGTTTCAGGGTATGATGGATTTAGCAACCTCGGCGCTGGTACACGTATATTATTCGCAGCACAGCGCCCATTATCACAACTGCCATCGTTGCGATTATCGGTTGCTTGGCCATTATGATCTACGGAGCCAAAACCTATTGGTAACACATCTTTTCCGTCGACCGTCTTTAAGTATTGTTCTACAAAAGAATCGCTCCAGCCCCCAATAAAATACGGATATTTACTCGTCGTGCTTTTGTATGACTTAAATACTAGTTCGCTGTCATTCTTCCAACTCTGTGCTGGTTGAGGAAAATAAGTACAGTAATCTAAGTTATTAATTTTACGTTCGAAAGCTATATAACCGACACGTTCAGGGATATGCGAACGAACGCGGTAATCTTCATCAACCACAACACTGAACTGATGGCCTTGTTTTTCACACGTACGCAACCAACCACCATGCCCACCAGCTCGCTCTTGCTTCTTCGCAATAACACCATCTACATGTCTTAAATCGGTTTGCGCAAAGCGCTCCTCACAGCCATCTTCCATCGGCTCATCACTAGACTGTTGAACCGTTTCAAAGTCATTTTTAAACTGCAAATAATAATCATCGGTTTCAAGCACATTAGAAGGCTTAGTCGCTAAAAAGGCGATTCTTTCACTTCTATAAGTATGCCAACGATCTCTCGATGCTGAAAGCTCTAGAAATAGTCGCGCTTGGCTGCCTCGAAGGTTGCTACTGTTGTCCCAGTAACGTCCGGATGTCATCCAATACCCCGCATTATTACGGGTTTGAATTTGATGTAAAACGACAGGGTTGTCACCATAGTATCCTCCACCAAAAGAGGAATAGGACACGCTCTGATCTCCGGTTGAACCATTTTTTGAGCGAAACTTGTTGGTATTAACATAGCCTGCGACAACTTGATGGTTACCGATCGACGCAGTACCTGGCTCGATGATCAGGTAACTGATCGAACGCATAGGAACTGTTTTAAAGCTGTTACTTAAGTTCGGAAGACTGTCTTGATCTATCGTTACACTGGTTGAATTAGGGGTAAGCTCGGAAGCAACATAAAGCCTTGATGGCGCATCCTCATCTTGTTCCTCATCATCGATAGTGGGCATGACAAATACCAAGGGAGTAAACTTGTAATCTTTATGAAAAGGGATTGTACATGGCATGCTGTCGCAGTGCGCCACGCCGAACTCATAGGTAGCATTGGTCGAATAATCTGGTTTTTCTACACAATCCCCCGCAGTGACACAAAAATCATCTGGCGTGCCAGCACTTCCAATTAAATTGAATACGACATATGGATTAAACTTATCGGCATCTGTTACCGCTGAAAGATCAAAATTAGGATCGGTCCACTTGAGTACCCCATCGACATAATATTGCAGAGTACCAATAATCCATCTTGCATTTATATTTGAGGTTGGTGTGAATTTGATTTGAAAGGCGCGTTCCTTCCCTTGACCAACGTAATCTCGCTCAAAGATAGCCGGGGAATACCACCAGTAATCATAATCATCCGTCCAGAGGGGGTAATATCTGCCATCGTGCTCTAAGCGCAGACGGTTAGTGCCATTGGAATCCAGAGTAAAACTGACGCAAAATCCTTGCTTTGTATTGATACTCGCACCAGGTAGAGCGCATTGCGATGCCAAAGCCAGTGGTGCATAACCAAACGCAAGCAGCAATAGCAGTAGACAAACACGATTAGATATCTTCATGAGAACTACTCCCTAACCCAGACTTCTTCTGTTCGCTCAACTTCACTCTTACCTGAGCCACAACGAACCAAAGCAAATAACTTGTAATAACGCGTATTATCTAACTCACCCATTTGTCGGCAGTATGATGTTTCTAAACGGCAGTTCATCGTCGTTTCTTTAAAATTTCTATCCGTATCAACAAAGCTTGGTAGTGGCATAGGGTCTTTGCAATTGGCTTCAACCGCCGAGCTTACAACGTCTAACGGATAAAGCTGCGTAAGTGTATCTTCATTGACTGAACGAGCGAGCACCCACGCCTGTGAGCCTAAAACATCGCGCATATGCGAATTGGAATTTGACCATTGAATTCGCGTTAAGGTCTCGGCTAAAAAAGCCATGACCACGAGAATAAAAATTACCACGACATACAGACTGCCTGTTTGGTTTCTTCTACGGAACATTTAACACCTGCACATCTTGTCTATAACGCGTGGTTTCACCTGCTTGGGTAAAGCCTAAATCCATATGCACTATGCCATTGTGCTGCACGCTTGCGGGTTGATAACGGAAATCCCCGGCAACAGAGACGGCATCGCGATCAGTCAATGGTAAAGCCTCACCGTTAGGGCCCACTTGTCGAGTCACTCGATTACCGCTAACACAATAAGTCACTCGTCTATCTTCATCGGTAATGTAATGCCTGTGCACCACCGAACCACCAACGAGCTTTGTCGCTTGATTCGGTAAAGCAAAAACACCCGGTGAAACTTGAACGGCACTCGCAAGATCAAAACTGTTAGCGACATTACTCAAGTCTTCAGATGGCAAAAGGGTTTGCGTTGGATTGATCAATAAACGCTTATTTTTAATCGAACTAAGTGATGCCGAGGTATCGCCGATAATAAAAAGTAAGTCATCACCGGCAACCGCGTAAAAACCGTAATCAATAATTGGATAAAACTTAACGCAATTATTCGCCAAATCTTCTGCAAAAATATTAGGTACGGCATGGCGAACTTCTCGAGTCATTTTAGCGATAACAAATTTGGCTTGGGTTTGTAGCCTTTGCCTGTCAACGCTATCGGCATAACCTTGAGTACCTAACTGAACAAACCCGGCAATCCCCAATACGAGAATCGCCCCCACGACCATGGTGACAACCATTTCTATCAAGGTAAATCCACGCATACGCATTAGAAATTTCCTCGATAAGCCACATATTTGATTGGCGAATGTTTGCCTGCCGTAATGGTAAAGGTCACTTTTTTCACCATTTGCTGCGCTGTATTGGTTTCGTATGCGGCATCAATATCAACACGAAAATTATGGTAGGCGCTGTCTTCACCATCAGAAATAAGCTGATACAAGTCTTGGCAGCCACCTGAACTATTTGCTGTCCAACAACCGATATAGTCATCGACGTCATTAAATACCGCTTCGACTTCTTCGACACCATCTACGGTATCTCGTCCTAGCTTCGCAGTCCCGCTTAAACCGGTACATGGGACTGAGTCAGCATCAACCGATGAACATCGAATCGCCCCTCCCAAGTTGTCACTATTTTGATCAAACTTACGTGCCAAGACTTTCGTCATCACACTCTGCCCAAGCGCTGCTGCACGTGATTGATAATGTGGGTCGCCGGAATTGGCGATTTGGGGAACCAAAAATTGAATAAACGTTACCATCGCAATCGCCATGACGACCATGACAATGATGCTTTCGATTAAGGTAAAGCCTCGAACTCGATTCATCAGTAGCACCCCGTTTTTGATATCAAACCATTGGCGCAAATACTGACAATCGCATTGCTGTTGGAGCCATGTATAGTAATCGCAACGCCAGCGCTAGCAGCACCTTCTGGACTACCCAATAAATCAAAATGAATTTCGCTGACATTCGGTGATGCCGAAAATGTCACGTCTTTATGCGCAACCCAATCGCTACGCCCTTCGCGATCAGCGCATGCACTTTTAGAGCCAAAACAGTTTTTAGAAATCTGTAGAGTAAAACTATCGTTGGGAACAGTAACACTCGATTGCATCCCATCAAGCTGAACTTGACGCGCGATCGAGATAACAGAGTCTTGAATTGCAAGTGCAGAAAAGCTGCCGAGGCCGATGTAGCGGCTTGCAGCATAGACCGAGAGAATTGCGAGCAAAATGATCACGATGATCAGCTCAACCAACGTAAAGCCCGATAGCTTGTGAGCTCTCATTCTACCTTCGCCAGTAATAAATGAACTTTGTAGTATATCGAAAATTTGCAAATAGATCGTTGAATCTATGTGAAAAGAGGGTTTAAAAAAGGCCAGCTAAGCTGGCCTTTTTAATTTACATTCTTCAACTGTAATTGATGGTGTTGCACCAGATGTATTTGCCATTTGGTATTGAACATAACATTTGGTTGGTGTTGCTTCTTTTTCTGACTTGAACGCGTAACGAATTGAGTTAGCTTCAGCACCTGAAACTTCTTTCCAATCACCATTTGCGTCATTTAAGCCAACAACCGCTTGGCCGATACCATCTTGTTGAAGCTTTTGGATAGCCGTAAACAGTTTGAACTGTTCCTGACGCATCTGAAACAGAACCAGTAGGATCTGCTTCAACGCCATCAATCGCTGCACGACCGTAAACAATACCAGTAGCGCCAGCCATTGCACCTTTTAGACCTTCTAGTGATGCGTTGCGCGCATCATCTTGAAGATTTAGGAAACGTGGTGCCGCTGTTACAGCCAAAATACCTAGAATAACAATTACCACCACTAGTTCGATCAGGGTGAAACCGCCTTGTCTTTTCATAGTAAATCTCTCTATTTTTAAGTTTCTGTGCAGGTTTACTGCAAGCTTACGGTCACTCGACCAGTTTTAACTTCATACTCAAACTGATGTTTTGTGTTGCCTTCTTGCTGGGTATAAATGCATGAATCACCACCATCAACTTGAGCGGAATACTTAACATTACGATTGTTTTGCGCATTCGCTACAGTATCAACTTTTGGAGGATTTTGAAGCAAGTTCTCCATCAAGCGAATACAAGATTGTTCTGTTACTTGGCTCGTAAAGTTTGGATTTTCAGAATATAAATCGACTGGATAGCCATCACGGTAGCCGGTTTCAGTTCCATCTTCTGATTGAGCGCGTGAAAGCAAAAATTCAACGCCATCATAATTGACGACATACTGTTTACCGTCACCTTGTGTCGGGCGACCTTCCGCCTCCCACTGAGCGCGAGCAGAAAGCACACTCGTAGCAAAACCACCAGCGACCCCTTCAATGCTGGCTTTTTCGCCTCATCAGCTACATCCAAAAAGCGAGGTAATGCGGCAACCGCCAATAAACCAACAACCACAATGACAACTACAAGTTCAACCAATGAAAAACCTGTCTGTTTTTTGTTCATAGTTATGTATCTCACTCTTTTGTATGATGTATTATACGCCCATCAAACAATAATACTACCTAATGCGTCAAAAAAACTATTCCGCCGTAAAACCGACACTCACCTTAAACTGATCATCCACTAATTGAATATCCAACCGCTGATTATGCGGATAAAAAACGTGACACTCAAAGTCATCAGCAATCGATTTATTCTGTATTCTTAATGGCATGGCCTCAAGCACTCGTTGCTCTGGATACAGCAATTCAAACCAATATTGACAATCAACTTGTGACCGTTGATTAAACGGTGTAACCCAACCTCGGGCTGAATAATTAATAAACTTTTGGTCTATTTCCAACCGCGTTGGCTGCCCAGCTAATAACCATTGTTGTTTGTAGTAGTTACTACGCTCATATATGTTGTTACTCGCCAGTGCCATCGCCGTTTGGCTCGCTTCTCGCTCTACCCGTTGCCAAGCGTGCAGAAAGGCCAATATCAACACCAACAAAACGATTAACCAAATCGCACGTTGGATGCGTCTTTCCTGCTTTAACATACTAACCTTTGATTGCGTCGAGCATGCCCCACATCGGTAAGAAAATACCCAAGGCTAAAACCAGCACCATGCCAGCCACGACGACTAACAAAAATGGCTCAATACGTGCAGTTAACGTTTTTAAGTCGTAATCCACTTCCCGATCATAAAAATCGGCCACTTCCACGAGCAACTCATCTATGCGACCTGTTTCTTCGCCGACCGCTATCATTTGAATAACCAAAGGTGTGAATATTCTACTATTGATTGCCGTACTAGAAATTGAACTACCCGCTTCAATTGAAGATTTCATCTCCAACAATCGATTTTCTAAAAACCGATTGTCCAACGCTTCTGCCGATAGAGCTAAAGATTGGTTTAGTGGTACACCCGCTTTAAGCATCAAAGAAAACGTGCGGGAAAAGCGAGCTAATTGAGCACGATTCACGACCGAACCAATAATAGGCATGCGCAAGCGAAATTTATCCCACTTTTCTCGCCCATTACTGGTCTGAATCCAACTACGAAACGCAAACAACGTGGCAAAAATCGCTGCCAACATAAATGCCCAGTAGTTGACGAAAAACTCCGACGTAGCGATCAAAATTCGTGTTGGCAATGGCAGGTCAACACCAAAGCGAGCAAACATTGATGAAAATTGAGGTATCACTTTGACGTTAAGGATGAATAGCGCCAACACGATAAACGCGATAACAAAGGTCGGGTAGCGCATCGCGGTTTTGATCCGCTTGCGGGTTTCGACTTCTTGCTCGTAGTAATTTGCCAGCTGTAGAAGTGCCACATCTAAACGACCCGTATTTTCCCCCACGCTAAGCATAGAGACAAATAAAGGACTAAACACTTTTGGGTGCATTTGCATTGCAGAAGATAAACTGCGCCCATTAGTTAGCTCATTCGTCACCTCTTCCAGGGCTTCTTTGAGCTGTTTATTGGAGCAATTTTGAGTCAAACCGCGCATTGAACGCAGCAGTGGCACACCCGCTTTGGTTAGACTGTACATTTGACGACAAAAAATCACCAAGACTTCCAATGGAATTGCTGGAGTCAGAAATTTAGAAAGATCAAATTCAAATGCAGAATCTTTCTTGCCTAGCTTAATTTCTGTCGGTATCACGCCTTTTGCCATTAGAGCATCAGAAGCCAGTTCTACCGTAGCGGCTTCAACTTGTCCTGAGACTTTACTGCCGTCTAAATTTCGCCCTTGATAGTGAAAAACTGCCATGCGATTCCCTACAAGTAGATAGCTTGAACATTGCCTGACGTATCACCTTCACCGAGGTTCATCACCTCAGCAAAACTCACCACGCCTTGCAGTGCAAGCTCCATTGCTGAAGCCAACAGCGGTTTATAGTTCTCTGCTTGGCGCGCGACTTGCGCAAACGCCACGGCGTCGTTGGCACGTAATGCATCCATCATTGCATGGTCAAGCTCTAACATTTCAAACACACCAATTCGACCACGATAACCGGTTAAATTACAGTTTTGGCAACCTCGCCCACGTACAAAAGGGGCGTCAACTTGGTTTGGGAAGCGCTGCATCAACCATTGACGTTGAGCATCATCTAAATGATGCTCAGTTTTGCAATCTGGGCAAACTTTACGCACCAAACGCTGAGCGACAACGGCTCGCACAGCGCTCGCGACAAGATAACCCGGCGCTCCCATATCCATCATGCGTAGCGCACTATCAACCGCATCATTGGTATGCAGTGTACTCAATACTAAGTGACCGGTTAGAGCCGCTCGCAGACCAATTTCAACGGTTTCTTGGTCACGCATCTCACCGACCAAAATAATGTCCGGGTCTTGGCGCAAGAACGTACGTAGAATAGTCGAGAAATCGAGATTTATTTTCGGATTTACTTGTACCTGGTTCACTCGCGGTAAACGATATTCAACCGGATCTTCTGCGGTGATAATCTTTTTACTTGGCTCGTTTAATTCACTTAATGCGCCATAAAGTGTGGTAGTTTTACCGGAACCTGTCGGCCCTGTAACCAAAATCATGCCGTGAGGTCGGCGCAACTGACTACGCAAACGTGCCAATAGATCCGCTGGTAAACCAGAATCTTCCAGCTTTCTCACCCCTGATGATTGGTTAAGCAAACGCATTACTACCGACTCGCCATATTGCACCGGCATTGTCGACATACGAATATCTACTGATTGGCCTTTCGCTTTGATATTAAATCGACCATCTTGAGGTAGACGTTTTTCAGAAATATCTAAGTTTGCCATTAGCTTAAGGCGCAGCACGAGAGCAGAAGCAATATTCACTTCGTTAAGTAGCGTCTCATGTAACACCCCATCAACACGTTGACGTAGACGCAACACATGCGCGTCTGGCTCGATATGAATATCAGACGCACCAACTTGAATCGCATCTTCAAACAATGAATTAATCAGTTTTACTACTGTTACTTCATCGCTATCGGCATCTTCGATATTAAAATCAAACGCTTCGTTGACCTGATGCTCAGCGTGCAACTGCTCAGCGAAGGAGGCAATTTCTTTGGTTCGACGGTAATAACGATCAAAGCCATCAACCAATTGCTTCTCAGGAGCAATGACAAAATCAATGCCATAATTAGGTAATTGACTCATCAATGCTTCTTGCGCAAAGAGATCGGCAGGATCACTCATCGCAACTCGAAGCGTATCCTGATTACGGCCAATCACTAATGCGCGTAAACGGCGTGCATGAACTTCCGGCAATAGCTGCACCGCCTCCACATCAATGTTCATGCGACTAAGGTCAACGAGAGGAACATCCAACTGCTGCGACAAAAATGTCAGCATTTCCTTTTCACTAAGGAAGCCGAGATCGATCAGTGTTGCTCCCAGTTTTCGCCCCGTTGCTTTTTGCTCAATCAGAGCTTGTTCTACTTGTTGTTCGGTAATAATGCCTTCTTCAACGAGCAAGTCCCCGAGGCGTTTTCTTAGTTTAATTTGCATGGGACTGCTCCTCTAAACGGCTAAGTAAAGCAATACGGTCACGAATAAATTGGTGAGACTGACTAGACAAACCGACTTTAGTTAATGCTTGCTGATACGCTTGCTCAGCAGGTTGAAGCTGAAGTGCGCGCTCAAGTTGAATACCTAAACCGAGCCACCAGCGACCGTTATCAGCATCTAACTGCACCAACTGTTGGTAACTGCCCAGCGCCAAGTCGTCTTGTGCATTTTTTTGTGCTAGTGCCGCTCGTAGCGATAAATATTCAATACTTGGCTGTGCAGGCAAATAAACCAACGGTGTCAGTGCGGCTGCATCTTGCTTCTCTTTAATCAAAAGTTTAGCGAGCGCAATACGTAACGATAGATCATCTTGAGCTAACGAAATACCTCTTTGCAGCAGCTCTGCTGCCTTGCGAATATCGCCCTTACCGTAATAAAGCGCAGCAAGAGTTTGGCGTGTGTTACTGTCACGAGGGGTATAGCGCAATGCTTCATCAAAACCACTAATGGCTTTATCTAGATTATTGGCATCCAGCGCCTTTTCAGCTCTCGCGATCGCTTTTTGCGCCAACTGACTCGGCGTTAGCTCAACTTGCTCAACTACGACTTCGCCCACGGTTTGAACTGCCGGTTGAGTTTCTGTCTTGGGCTGAACTTGAGCAAGTTCAAGACTCTGACTAATCTGATTGTCTGTCGTCTGACTGACTAATGTAGTTGGCTTAGTTGAACGAGCATCAATCACTTCACTTTCATCAATGGGTTTATCTATCGCTTTTGGGGTCGCAATTGATGCCACTTCTAATATTTGAGTTTTTGGCTGCTCAACGTTTGACTCCACTACGGGTGCGGCATAAATGATATCGCTTGCGTGAGCCAGCTTACTCGTAGGCGATGACAGCGATATTTCAGAACGACTTGGCTGACTTGGAATTTGTGTCATCACCTCTGTGGTTATCACTGTTTCAGGCAATGATTGTTGCGAGATTGCCCATCCGCCAACAGCCAGACTCAAACTGAAACCGCCAATCAACCATGGCAGTGCACTAAAGCGCTTAATTGTAGGAATCTGAGCTTTCTCGATACTCGATTGCGCCACGGTTTGCGACTGAGATAATTGTGATAGCGCGTTATTGATCGCACTCATGGTTTTAACTCCAACCCCATAATCGCGGGATTCTATATTTAGGCTTACACGCATCAAATGTGTCATGCATTGCGGCGTAGAGGTCGATATTAGCCACAATGGCTCGACCTTGACTGCAGGCCAAAACTAAACTTTTGTGGCAAATTTGATTGATGAGGCGCGGCACACCCTGGCTAGCACGCCAAACCGCTTTTTTCTGAGTGAGTGACAATACATCCTCAGCCCCACCAACTTTTGCAATTCGGTTACTGATATAGGCTACTGTTTCATCCAATGTCAAAGAGCGTAACTTGGCATTAAAGGTGATTCGCTGGCGAAATTGACGCAAATGATATTGTTCTAAACGTTGATCTAATTCTGGCTGACCAAACAAAACTATTTGTAGTAGTTTCTTGTGCTCCGTTTCTAAGTTGCCAAATAAACGCAGAACTTCAAGCGCCTCGTCACTTAAGGCTTGCGCTTCATCCACCAGAACCACCACTTGTTTACCGGATTGCGTTAATTCAATTAGACGCAGCTGAATATCGTCAACAATGCGTGTGCTATCGTTGTTAACAACCGCCAACTCACTCGCTACCGCTTGCCTTAACTCACTTCCTGATAAAGCCGGATTAGGTAAATAGACCAATTGGATATGCTCGGAAAAATGGTTAACCAACATTCGACACACCATGGTTTTTCCCGTTCCAACTTCGCCAGTTACTTTGATTACCCCTTCGCCCATCGACAATGCAGAATTCACCATCTGAATTGCTTCATAGTGAGGCGCTAACCCCAAAAACAATTCAGTATTTGGGGTTAAATGAAAAGGTAATTGAGTAAAACCAAAATGCTCTAAATACATATCGGCTTATTTCTGCTCAGGGAACCACTCTTGAAGCAAATCTCGTGAGCGTTCAAGCTCTTTCTGCCATGTATTCACACCAACGACTGTCGGTTTAAGCAAAATCACCAACTCTGTTTTTTGCTGCAGTTTGGATGTATTTCTGAATAGATGACCAAGTCCAGGTACGTCCCCTAAAAATGGTACTTTCGACACTTGATCAATTGTGTTTGATTTCATCAAACCACCGATCACGACGACATCACCATCACGCGCACGAATAACTGAATCTGACTCGCGAATTGAGCTGCTTGCCAGTGGTAACGTGATCGTATTGGCTCCAAAGCCAATCTCTTTCACTTGCTCTTTAACATCGATAACCGCAGGGTGAACATGCAGTAACACATTACCTTGATCGTCGATTTGTGGCGTCACATCAAGTGAAATGCCAGAGAAGAACGGCGTCAATTCAACTTCCGGTGATGGCTCTGAATTATCACCAGTACCGACCACGCTAGAAAAGTCCGTCACAAAATACTCATCTGTACCCACTTTAATCACGGCTTTTTGGTTATTTGAAGCCGTTACGCGGGGGCTAGATAGCACATTGAGATCGCCTTGAGTCGCCATAAAGTTGATCACAGCATCAAAGCTACCACTCGAGATCACCACATTCGTTTGACCTCCGAGTAAAGTGCCAATTGTATCAAGCCCTGGCAATACTGATGAGACTGGGTTGCCGTTACTATCACGGTTAATTGTGCCTTGGCCAATAGTAAAATCGGTACCATTTGAACTGAACGCCTTGCTCCAGTTAATCCCTTGTTGGTAACCATCACTCAACGTTACTTCCAAGATTTTCGCTTCAAGGATCACTTGGCGATGCATACGCTGTTGAGACACCCCTAAAAACTCACGCACTTGGCGAATTTCATCCGGATAAGCGCGTACGGTAATCACACTCGCCTGTGGTGTTACAACCACCGATTGACCTTTGCCGCTACCAATTAACTGCCCTACAGCCTGTTGCAGTTGTGGCCAAAAATCGCTCTCGCTTAAGGTTTCAATTTCAGTCCCGCCACTTGCTGTTGAGTTAGAAGAATTCGACGAGTTAGATGAACCTGAAAAAGAGTCTGAATTACTAGAGGAATCGTCATCACTGCTCGTAATGGTACCGGTGGTAATTGATGTTAAAGAACGGCCTGAGCGCTTAAATTGCAGGTAGTCAACCGGGATCGTCACGGTGCGCAGTCCCGCCGGAAAAACTTGAATGACTTTACCCACCATCTGTATGTCGTAGCCGTACATATCACTGACAACAGAGAGCACCTCATCCAGCGTCACATCTGAAAGGTTTACCGTGATCTTACCTGTCACATCAGGATGAATCGCGACACTGAACTCAGTTCCATTAACTAGGCTTGCAAAAAATGCGCGTGCATCAACACCATTCGCTTTGACTCGAAAACGCTTGACCATCTCATGTTGCTCAGGATCTGCACCATCTAAATCTGGCATAAGATCCGCGGCTACCGAAGGCGGTAACTGCTGTAACGCGAGACTATTCGATTGATTTATCGCTTCATTCAATGCATCTTTTGCCTCAACAGGATCGCGGTGCCCCATAGAACATCCTGCCATAGACACTAAAGAGATAGCTAAAACAAGTTTACGCATACAATACCAACAACCTTATTGTTTTATTTCTAGGGGGAACAGCTCCAGCTTCCACTGTTTACTGCCCCGGGTCACCATAACGTAGTCTGCATTGATCTGCTTAACGCTAAAACCATCAATGCTTTCACCAATACTCATATTTCGGCCATTTAAAGTCGCAGAACACGACTTATTCTCACCGCAGACAATACTTTGTAGATTTGGAACTCGAGCTGATACTACTTTTTTCGTTGTCGTAGTAACGGGAGCCTTTTGCCAATTTAAAGGGGCTGTCGGATCTTGCGATGCCCAAACTAACGGGGTAAATGCAAGCAACATCAAAATTAACTTATTAGCCACCGATAAACTCCTCCCTTGTACCTAAGGTATATACTTCCAAGATCAATCGAGCTTGAGGATACTTTTCAACTTGGTAGTTAAAACTGCGCCAATAATAATTGACAGGTAGAGTTTCCAAAGTCTCTAAGTAATTCAAAATCGCAAAGTAGTTACCCGTCAACTCAAGACGAACAGGGTGTAAATAGTAACCAGCATAATTTTCTGATGATTGGTTTTTAATAATCGGTTCAGCCTTCAAGGATTCTAATGAAACCAAGGTCAACCCTTTACTCCCTTTAAGCACATCCTCCAAAAGCTTGGCCATTTGACTAGGAGAAATAAGATTCTCAATTACTTTGGCTAACTTTTCAGATAGGTGTTGGCTTTCCTGTAATAGCCTTTTGTACTCGATATTGATCGATTGATCCGGATCCTTAGTCAGTTTCGCGGTGATGACTAATATTTCCCCTTCTAAGCGTTGATTATTCTGCTCAGTAGTCACCAATTGTTGCTTTAGTGCTTGGCCATTTTTAAGTGCCGGTTCAAGAAGTAAGACGGAAATACCAATCAAAATAACGACGAAACAACAAAGCGTGATTAGCCATTTTTCACGCGGACTTAAATTGGCGAATTTCTCCCCCATCTTTTGCCACTGGGCTTTCATCACTTAGGTTCCTCTTGCTTAGTTCGCAATTCAAAAGTTAAAACATTCTGTTCATTACGAGCAATTTTCAGCTTTTCAAATGAACGGCCAACAAGATTAATCTCACTTTTAAATTGATTAACCCAGTTTGGAATGGCTTGTGGGTCTCGTGCCATCCCGCGGATATCTAAATTGTTGGCATCCATTTGAATCGAATTGAGTGCGATATCGCTGCGGCCCAGTTTAGCCAGCGATTGCATGACTCCTGAGTAACCCACCTGCTGCTGCCCATCGTATTTTCCTACCGCTTCCAGTGAATCTTGCTTAGAAGCAATATCTTCTTTAAGGCGAGCGACTGCCTGCACCTTCTCTGGTGAAGGTCGGTGCTTTGCCAATCTTTGATTCAAACTGGTGAGCTGTTGATTAAATTCTTTTTCTTGTGACTGTGCGACCTTTAACTGCTGTTCCAATTGGCTATTTTTGAATTCAACGTAGCCAAACCAAGCTGTTAGCAGCCCCCCTAACACCAAACAAACCAACGCAACATTATTGAGAGTAAATCGATCAACTTTGGGTTTTAGGTGTACTGGGTATAAGTTAATTGCCGGAGAGAAGTCATCCGTCAATGCTTGAGTAAGAATCGCACCTGAATCAACCAACGATGTTGCAAATGGTGAAACTTTAACGCTTAGACGCTCATCGAGTTCTTTGGCTAATTCAAGGTTATTTTCCTCATCACAACACACTTGCATGCGGTGCAAATTAGCGCCACGAAGTTGCGATGAAAGATAGTCGATTGAGCGCTGAAGCTCTAATGCGATACCATCAAGTTGCAAGCCACTGGTTGCGACGCCTACAAGCGGAGAGGCAACACCGCGAATGGTTCGCTGAAACACACATCGATTATCAACATATGCACTGATTTTGTAGCTACAACCTTGGCTGCGTTGCAACAAAATAAAGCGTTCGCCCTCTTGAGAAATTCGCCCCCAGAGATCATCTTCAACCAACACTCGCCCGAGTGTAATATCCAATTCGCTGAGTTGTTGCACCAAACCGAGCACCAGTTTTTTCGTCACAACATATGCCTGTAATTTATTGCTCGTAGGCAATGGCATTGCGTCGGCGACGATATCGGTTACTTTTTCACTGATCAGCTCTTTAAGCAGAAAAGGCAACGTAAGACTGAGTTCCTCTTGAGGAACATTAGGTTTATCAATCTGGTAGGTTTGATACAGATTAGAATTTAATACAACATCAAGCGTCACATTGCTGATATGTGCTTGTTTTAAAGTAGTAAGCAGTGTTTTTTGCCAATCGCCACTATCAATGGCAACCTGCTTCGCTAGTTTATCGCTATACCCATCAGGAAAATGCAAAGCTCTCGGTTGAACCACAACACGCAAGCGGGTTGCTGAACTCGCAGCCGATCCAAACTTTCCAAATAAAGACTGAATATTCATTTTCTACGTACTTCTTCGCCAACGATTACGTCGTCCAATTTGAACATTTGATTTGGACTTACTTGATTGTTCTACTTGTTGTTCAGGTATTAATTGACGTTCATCTTCAAAATAACGCCCTTGTACACCATGAACCCCAAGAGCTAATAATGTTTGATACTCACGCTCTTGATCGACCCCGACCGCAATAACTTGAGTTCTTAGGCCTTCACACGCCCCTAAGAGGCTGCGAATAAATAGCTGATTTTCATGTCTGTGATCTATTTGCTTAATTAAACTGCGATGCAGCTTCAAATAATCAATCGGCAAGTCCTTCAAGTAATGGGTACTGACAATTGAGCGCCCAGCTTGCCCAACAACGACCTTACAACCTAAGCCATGTAACATTTGAATCACAGGTCTCATGTAGTCCAAATGCTTCACTAAGCGAGCTTCTGAAAAATCAAATGACAAACGATGTCTTATATCAATCGGAAGTTGAAGCAATTCATCCCGAAACCAACGAAAGTATCTCTTTCCAGAAAAAGGGGTTACATGAAGGTTTAGAGATAACATAAACTATTTTTTGACGCTTTCAAAAACCTGACAGTCGCCAAAAAAACTGCTCGATCTAAATGGCTCTCGTAGCCAATAGATTCGATGGCGGTATTGAAGCGAGATGCTTTAATTAACCCATGTTGCGGGTCTTGAATTCTCACAAACAATTCATGATGAATCAGCTCGGGCGTTAACTCTTTTAACTGATAACAAGGCTGAGCAAATAAAATTACCCCATCAGGCGAGAGAACTTGATCAAACAAGGTGCGCCAACGCACACTGCCTCTTTCTTCTTGCATCCACTGCTTATCGAAACGGCTCCATGTATTCACCCCTTGCAATCTTGCACTGCGTAACGCTGTTTCAGCTTCATCCATTATCTTGCCTTGACGTTCACCTTCTTGGAACATGCTAATGCCGATATGACACCAGTTATCTTTATCCAGCGAACCAATCGGATACAATTTATCAAATTGCTTCAGGCAATTAATAGCGATACTTGAAACTTCTTTATAACCAAGATGCGGAGCAAAAATAGCAAAATCAGATTGGTAATAACGAGAAAGAATGACATCTGGATAACGCAAAATAACTTGGTTAATCGCTTCACCAATGTTCACTATAAACTGATTGACGACTTGCTTATCAGCTTCTTCATTGATCTGCTCCCAATCTTCGACTCGGATCAACAACACACCACCATGTGAGCCATTTTCGGACAACGCCGCCTCAAGTTTGCTATCAAAAAGCACTCGATTGGCCGTGCCCGTTAATTGGTCGAGGAACGTTTGGGTGCGAATAAAGGTATCAAAGCGACTCCGTTCTTGACGTGCATCTTGCAACTCTTCAATCAAACGGTCGAGAGCTTCGCTTGCGGTATAAGGCCATTCGCGTTCATCACCCTTGGCGAACTGTTCAACCCGTCCAGCTAAAATCATGCGACCACGCTCTTCTAATAGCTCAGAACCATACAATTGCGCTCGAAGCCACTTGAGCCCTTGATATAAGCAAAAAATGATCAACCCTACCGATAGAGTAATCGACCATAAACCTTGAACCGAATAGCCATAACCAACATACGGCGGAATAGCTGCAAAGCTGAGGGTATAATCGCTGTTGCGTTCAAGTTGATATTGGGCATGATGCAGTAAGGAGGCGTCAATCTTAGATGAGGTATCACGATAGCGATAGATCACCCCAGATGGAGAAGACAATTCCATTTCGACAATTCGAGAAGCTTGCAACATCTTAGGCATCCAGCGCTGCATGGAGTATGCCGCATCAGGATCTTCCATCTCTTTATCGACGACAGAAACAATGCCATTTAAAGATTGGTCTAAATACTCTTGACCTAAGCTGCGAAATGAAAGCGTGCCACCTAAAAACAGAATAAACATCGCACTAATGACTATCATGGTCACAAAAGCGACTAGGCGTGTGCTCAATTTTAAGGTAGGTGTATACCTCATAAAATTGGAGTTCCCTTTCTAATAAATCTAGCGATCTTGCATGATGAGCGAATAATACTTTATTACTAAGACTTCAACATCTATAACATTCAAGTCACTTCGCTTGATCACACTTTTTCTTCCTTGCTATGCATTCGATCAAGACTTAATGAGCCCAAGAACCTCATTAACGATTACTTTCATCAAAAGACGTCTAAATTGAACACAGAAATTACTATATAAAAGCCGCGATAATCGCGGCTTTTTGATTTTCAATAGATTAAAACGGGATGTCGTCATCAAAATCCATTGGTGGTTCATTGTATTGAGGCTGTTGCTGAGGCGCTTGATTCTGTTGTGGTGCTTGTTGGCGCATTGCTGGTTGCTGCGGTTGACCCCAGCTTTGTTGTTGCTGCTGTTGCTGACCACCCATAGGGGCACCTTGTCCGCCTTGGCGACCACCTAGCATCTGCATTACACCGTTGTAACCCTGAACAACCACTTCTGTGGTGTATTGATCTTGGCCCTGCTGGTTTTGCCATTTACGCGTTTGCAGTTGACCTTCAATGTATACTTGAGAGCCTTTACGTAAATATTCACCTGCAACTTCAGCTAATTTTCCGTACAGAGCTACACGATGCCACTCAGTTCTTTCACGTGGCTCACCAGTCGCTTTGTCACGCCATGTTTCTGAGGTTGCAACCGTGATGTTTGCAACAGCGCCGCCGTTAGACATGTAACGTACTTCTGGGTCTTGGCCTAAGTTACCCACTAAAATAACTTTGTTTATTCCACGGCTAGCCATGTTTTGCTCCGTTTAGATTCACTTGTGATAATTTGATAGCGCATTAGGATAACACTCCAGTTGCAAATCAAACAACTGTTCCATCCATACTCTCCGACAACTTTGTTGCGACTGCTCTCAGTTTCCAATACTTAATTCCATTTTCATGTTCGAAATTTCAATGAGATAAATAAAATTCACTATCAAAATGAAACAAACCAGATTCATTCCGTCGATGAATCGCTCTTTATCGTCAAATAAGACAGGATAGAAGCAGGAGAAAGAAGAAAAATATTAACTCGGAATAAGAGCAAACTATGGCAAAGAACATTTATGCGAGAACACTGTATTTTCTCTGTGAAAATAAAGACTCCCACTATCCAATTGTAGACCTAATTGAAGAAAACCTCTGCATTCCCATCCCTCGCATGGAACCGCAAGATACGATGCTGGCGATGCAGCAGCATAAGCATAAAATTTTGCTCATCGATTATCATGAATACCAACAACTCAATAGCGTCATTCGAGACTTGCCTCTGTCGAATAAAATCTTTGAGACGGTAATATTTAATGTGGAAAAGCGGCTAACCACTGAGGAGTTACTCAGTTTCGGTAACCTAAAAGCGCTGTTTTACAAGACTGACAGCATCGTCGATATCGCATATGGTTGTGGTGAAGTTATCAACAGCCAAAACTGGTTACCTCGAAAAGTCACCGCACAACTTCTACATTACTACCGTCATGTTTTCGATAGCCAAACCTCCCCCGCAACTGTCGATTTGACCACGCGTGAAATTCAAATACTACGTAGTCTACAAACAGGGGCCTCGAACAATCGAATCGCCGAAGATCTCTTTATTAGTGAGTTCACGGTAAAATCCCACCTTTACCAAATCTTCAAGAAGCTGTCTGTAAAGAATCGAGTTCAAGCCATTTCATGGGCAAAGCAACATTTGGCGTCTTAAATTTAAAGCATGGAGCAAAAAATCAACTTTTGCACTAGGGTATTCATTATCTATTAATCAAACCATGCTATCTTGTCGGCAGTTTTGAGTCTGTCTAAAAGATAAAAGGTTTTATCATGATTAAGAAGTGCTTATTTCCAGCAGCAGGTTACGGTACACGTTTTCTACCGGCAACGAAATCTATGCCAAAGGAGATGATGCCAGTCGTCAACAAACCGCTGATCGAATATGGTGTTGAAGAAGCGATTCAAGCCGGCATGAACGGTATGTGTATTGTTACCGGACGTGGTAAACACTCGATCATGGATCACTTCGATAAAAACTACGAACTTGAGCATCAGATTAACGGTACCAATAAAGAAGAACTGTTGGTTGATATTCGCGAAATCATTGAAAGCGCAAACTTTACCTACATTCGCCAACGTGAAATGAAAGGCCTTGGCCACGCGATCCTAACGGGTCGTGAACTTGTGGGTGACGAACCGTTTGCTGTTGTACTGGCTGACGACCTCTGCGTTAATGAACAAGAAGGTGTTTTGGCACAGATGGTGGCACTGTTTAAACAGTTCCGTTGTTCTATCGTAGCGGTACAAGAAGTACCTGCAGATGAAACCCATAAATACGGCGTAATCTCTGGTGAAATGATCAAAGATGACATCTTCCGTGTAGACGACATGGTTGAAAAACCTGAACCGGGCACAGCACCAAGTAACCTTGCTATCATTGGTCGCTACATCCTGACTCCAGATATCTTTGAATTAATCGAACAAACTGAACCAGGTAAAGGCGGAGAAATCCAAATTACTGACGCTCTGCTTAAACAAGCAAAAGCAGGGTGCGTGTTAGCGTACAAATTTAAAGGCCAGCGTTTTGATTGCGGCAGTGTCGAAGGATACATTGAAGCGACCAACTACTGCTTTGAGCATCTATACCTAAAAGACAGTAAGAAAACTGAATTAGGTAAGCACTCAACAGCCAAGCAAAACGACTAACAAAATAATCTAAGGGCAATCATTCGATTGCCCTTACTGTTTTTATGTCCAGTATTCTCTTTGAACATTTCTCGCCCTGTGTAATACTAGAAGTTCTTCCCATACAGAGCGATAACCATGGATAAGATAGAAGTACGCGGCGCCCGCACCCATAACCTGAAAAATATCAATCTCACCATTCCTCGCGATAAATTAATTGTTATCACTGGTTTATCGGGCTCCGGTAAATCATCTTTGGCTTTTGACACTCTGTATGCCGAAGGTCAGCGACGCTATGTCGAATCTTTATCTGCCTATGCTCGTCAATTTCTTTCTTTGATGGAAAAGCCAGACGTCGACCATATCGAGGGCTTATCGCCAGCAATCTCTATTGAGCAAAAATCCACTTCACATAACCCGCGTTCTACCGTTGGGACTATCACTGAAGTGTATGATTATCTTCGCCTACTTTATGCTCGCGTTGGCGAGCCACGTTGCCCTACCCATAAGGTCGCTCTCGCTGCACAAACTGTGTCACAGATGGTTGATAAAGTGCTCGAAATGCCTGAAGGCTCTAAATTGATGCTACTCGCTCCTATCGTGAAAGAACGAAAAGGCGAGCATGTTAAAACCTTAGAAAATTTAGCCGCACAAGGCTTTATTCGAGCTCGTATCGATGGAGAGACCTGCGATCTTTCCGATCCACCAACGCTTGAGCTTCATAAAAAACATACTATTGAAGTGGTCGTTGATCGCTTTAAAGTTCGTCCCGACTTGCAACAGCGTTTAGCGGAATCGTTTGAAACGACACTTGAATTATCGGGTGGTATTGCAGTTGTCGCTCCAATGGATGCAGACGGCGAAGAGATCGTTTTTTCCGCAAACTTTGCCTGTCCACACTGTGGCTACAGCATGCAAGAATTAGAGCCGCGCCTGTTTTCATTCAATAACCCAGCGGGAGCCTGTGGCACTTGTGATGGTTTGGGCGTTCAACAATATTTCGACCCTGACCGCGTGATTCAAGACGAATCCTTGAGCCTTGCTCAGGGAGCCATTCGAGGTTGGGATCAAAAGAACTACTATTACTTTCAAATGCTAAGCTCATTAGCTAAGCATTATGATTTTGATCTTCATCAGCCATTTAACCAACTACCGAAAAAAATTCAAGATGTCATCCTTAAAGGCTCTGGACGTACTGAAGTTGAGTTCAATTACATCAATGATCGTGGTGATATTCGAGTCAAACGTCACCCATTTGAAGGCATTTTAAATACGCTTGAGCGTCGTTACCGCGATACTGAATCCAATTCAGTACGCGAAGATCTTGCTAAATATATATCGACTAAATGTTGCGCTAGCTGTAACGGTAGTCGCCTACGTCTAGAAGCTCGCAACGTATTTATCGCCGATACAACCTTGCCAGAAATTGTTGAGCTTAGTATTGCCGATGCGTTGAATTTCTTTGCTCAATTGCACCTTGAGGGTCAACGAGCACAAATTGCCGAGAAGGTGATGAAAGAGATCAACGACCGCTTGGAGTTTCTAGTCAATGTTGGCTTAAACTATTTGAACCTCTCTCGTAGTGCTGAAACCCTATCTGGTGGTGAAGCGCAGCGTATTCGCCTAGCCAGTCAAATTGGCGCGGGTTTGGTTGGCGTGATGTATGTGCTGGATGAACCATCTATCGGTCTTCATCAACGTGACAATGAACGTTTACTAAAAACGCTAACTCATCTACGCGATCTCGGTAATACGGTGCTCGTCGTTGAGCACGATGAAGATGCGATTCGCAGAGCCGATCATGTGATTGATATTGGCCCTGGAGCTGGAGTGCATGGCGGCCAAGTGATCGCTCAAGGTACGATGGAAGATATTCTCGCCAATCCAGAGTCATTAACTGGCCAATATCTGTCAGGAGAGAAACAAATCGCAATCCCTGAAAAACGCACACCATTTGATAAAAAGAAAGTCGTTGAGTTGATTGGCGCCAATGGTAACAACCTAAAATCAGTTAACTTAACCATCCCGGTAGGACTCTTTAGCTGTATTACTGGTGTATCTGGTTCGGGCAATCCACCTTGATTAATGATACTTTAAGATTGCACATATTCAATTAAACGGTGCCACCGTAGATGTACCCGCCCCTTACCAAAAAATCAAAGGGCTAGAACATTTTGATAAAGTGATCGATATAGATCAAAGTCCGATTGGCCGTACCCCTCGCTCTAACCCAGCAACGTATACGGGTATTTTCACTCCAATTCGCGAGCTATTTTCAGGCACACAAGAAGCGCGCTCTCGTGGCTACAAACCCGGTCGATTTAGCTTTAACGTTCGAGGTGGCCGCTGCGAAGCCTGCCAAGGTGATGGCGTAATTAAAGTAGAAATGCACTTCTTGCCTGATGTGTATGTGCCATGTGACATCTGTAAAGGTAAACGTTATAACCGTGAAACTTTAGAGGTACGCTACAAAGGCAAAACCATTGATGAAGTACTCGAAATGACAGTGGAAGATGCGCGCCAATTCTTCGATCCTGTCCCGGTTATTGCACGTAAACTGCAAACCCTAATGGATGTTGGACTGTCGTACATTCGCCTAGGACAAGCGGCTACCACACTCTCTGGGGGCGAAGCGCAACGAGTAAAATTAGCGCGTGAGCTATCAAAACGCGACACCGGTAAGACGCTATATATTCTGGATGAGCCAACCACAGGCTTGCATTTCCATGATATTCAACAGTTACTTACGGTTCTACACCGCTTACGCGATCATGGTAATACGGTGGTCGTGATTGAACATAACCTTGATGTGATCAAAACCGCTGACTGGATCGTCGATTTAGGCCCTGAAGGTGGACAAGGTGGCGGTGAAATTATTGCCGAAGGAACTCCGGAAGATGTGGCATTGGTCGAAGGTTCACATACCGCACGCTTCCTAAAACCCATGTTAAAATAGATCATTACCTAGAAACCAGCGTATCATACGCTGGTTTTGTTTATGTAGAAGTGACCTATCCCTATGGCAACCATACACCTCACTGGTACGCAACTCGAACCACAAGCCCCAAGGCTACCTTTAATTCGACCATTTTTGGTGTCATTAGGTGCGCTCTACATCGTCGCAATGCATTTTTTTATGCCAAATCCTGGTGGTTCAGGCCTCGCACTGTCGTTTAACGCCACTACTTGGTTAGCCTTCTCCATCAGCATTGGTATTGGCTTGTACCAAATTGGAACTCAAGGTGTCTTACGCTACAACAAAATGACGATTGTACTGTTCATCTCATGCTTGATGATGACCGCTCCAGTTCTCTATCCAAATAGCTCACTGCTACTTTCGGTGAGCCGATTGACTGGATTGTGGATGGGTTTTTTACTGTTCGTTATTTTGCAGCAATTCCGCTTCAGCAACCGTCAGAAACAACGCTTACTTTGGTTTATCGTTATCGCTGTCGCCATCCAAGCAGTATATGGCTGGGTACAGTATTTACTGCTCGAGCCGGGCAATATGTTTGGCTACAACACAATTCATAACCGGCCTTATGGTATTTTCCAACAAGTGAATGTCATGGCGAGCTTTTTAGCGACTGGCCTAGCGATTTCTGCTTATTTGCTCTCACGCCAACCAATTAAATACCAACATAAGTTAAGTGATGTAACTCTGCTCTATTTGATGCCACTACTTACCATCCCACTTATTGTTGTTATCGCTTCACGTACGGGGTGGCTGGCCGCAATATTATCTACAATCTTGGTGTTACCCTATTTATACCGCTTCGCTACTCACAAACGCATTATTGGTTGGTGTTTGTCGGCGTTAGTGGGGATTGTGCTGGGATTATTACTGCCTATGATCAGCTCTCACGGAAATGCTGATTTAGTCAAAGATAAGGTTAATTTCGAAAGTCCACGTAGCTACACATACCCACAAGCGCTCGATATGATTATTGAGAAACCATTTACGGGTTATGGTTACGGTCGATTCGAATCAGACTATATTCTTTACACGGCTCGCCAACATCAGCTAAATCCTGATTACCATGTAGGCTTACCCGCGCTGACACATCCACATAATGAAATGTTGTATTGGGGTGTTGAAGGCGGACTATTACCGTTATTAGGTATTACTCTCGCCGCGGCATTTATGTTGCTGCGCATGTACCAAACCAAAAAAGGGACGCGCCTTGCCATGTTCGGCTTGTTCGTACCCATTGTTTTGCATAGCCAATTAGAGTACCCGTTCTATCACTCTTTTGTTCACTGGATTACATTTATTGTTCTGCTTTACTGGGTCGATCAACGAGCCAATAAATATCGAGTAACTGGGTTTAGTCGTATTTCACAGGTCATACTAAGAGCGTTAAGTCTTGTCATTCCCGTCGTCATCTCGATTTACATGCTAAGTTCATTACACACCAATTATGTCCTCACTAAGTTTGAACTGACTAAGCCAAAAGATCCGACTATTTTGCAACAGGTGACGAACCCTGTTGTTTGGAAAGATCGCTATGACTGGGATGTGTACAGCACCTACTTACAAGTTGGCCTCATTACTCAAGACAAACAATATATTCAACCGTATATCGATTGGTCTTTGGCGATCATAAAAAATAGCCCTCGCCCAGCTTTCTATAATAATTTGATATTGGCATATCGGGTTTAGGCGAAGATGCTAAAGCTGAACAAATTCGTAGTGAGGCCAAGTTCCTATTTCCAGAGTTGGATTTTGATAAAGTCCAGTACATTGCTCCAGATATCGATGCACTTAAAGCCTCTGCAGCAAAATAGACAAAGCGGCGCATTGCGCCGCTTTTTTGTTTTATTGAGTCAACGACTCTTCCAATGCTTGCAAGCAAAGGGCGACATTCTCTTGCCTTGCTCCGTAGCCCATTAGTCCAATACGCCAAGCTTTGCCCGCCAATGCGCCTAAACCAGCTCCAATCTCCAGATTGTAAGTCTCAAGTAGGTGGTTACGCACAGCAGCTTCATCAATACCTTCAGGCACATAGATCGCATTGAGTTGAGGTAAACGATCGGCCGCTTCAACCACGAACTTAAAGCCCAACTTTTCTAGACCTAATTTCAATTTGTCATGCATGGTGCGATGGCGCTGCCAAGCATTGTCTAAACCTTCATTTTTCAGCATCAATAATGCCTCGTGCAATGCATAAAGGCTGTTGACTGGCGCAGTATGATGATAACTACGCTTACCTTCACCACTCCAGTAACCAAGTACTAGGCTCTGATCCAGAAACCAGCTTTGCACTGGTGTGCTGCGACTTTGAATCTTGGCAATTGCCTTTGAAGAAAACGTTAAGGGTGATAATCCTGGCACACAAGAAAGGCATTTTTGACTACCTGAATAAACAGCATCAAGCTGCCATTCATCAACTTTTAAAGGCACACCACCAAGTGACGTCACCGCATCAACAATGGTTAAGGCATTATGCTGTTTTGCTAAAGCGCCTAATGCCTGCGCATCAGACAAAGCACCGGTTGAGGTTTCAGCATGAACAAACGCTACGATTTTGACATCAGAATGTTCCTTGAGTGCCCTTTCAACTTTATCAATTGAAACCGGCGCCCCCCATTCATCATCAATCACAATCGCGTCACCGCCTGCCCTCACAACATTTTCACGCATACGTTCGCCAAACACCCCATTGCGACAAACAATCACTTTATCACCCGGCTCAACTAAGTTTACGAAGCAAGCTTCCATACCTGCGCTTCCTGGGGCCGAAACGGCTATGGTGAACTCATTTTCGGTTTGGAATGCATACTTAAGTAACTGTTTCAGTTCATCCATCATGCCAACAAATAGCGGGTCTAAATGACCAACCGTTGGACGACTCAATGCTTGCAATACTTGAGGAGAAATATCAGATGGACCAGGCCCCATCAGAATTCGACGAGGTGGAATAAAGCTTTGGATTGTCATGTTCGCTCTCCTTGTGGCTGATGTTTTATTGCACTCACCTTAGACCAATATTCTTCATCAGACAATTGGTCATAAGTCTATACTCAAACAGTCCTATTTAGCTGGCCACCTCCCATTTTGTTAATCATTGTTGTGCTGAAGTAAAATTATCGGTTGACTTTGATCACACAAAGCCGTTCAATAATTAATCACAGAAGAGGAGCATTGCCTAGGTAGATGCATCGTGGAGCCACAACTCCGATACGATTCATTGAGGGAGAGCAATGCCGAGATGCCACCAAGTTGTCGGTTTGGTGACGTCGGTTGACCTGAGTTGAATCTCATCAACTGTCATCAGCACTGTCTGATGAAGCGCTTCTGAGGTGAAGATTAAGCCAAATAACTTACCTCGAACAATCGCTCAATACTCTCTTCTCGTTTGAACATATCTTAGTCAATTGGATTGGTGAATCGCCAAGCTGTGAATTGCGGAACACAAACGGTGCTACAAAGCATTTGACGTGCACTAACTGAAATCAGTTGTCTGCGTAACTCATTTCCACCAGCTAGATAGTCAAACACAAAAACAAAGGACGTTGGATTACCAACAACAATATTTAGGATGTCGTGGGAGAATCGCTGTGAGCTCTTTTAATGTCGCCAAGTTTGGCGGAACCAGTGTTGCAAACTTTGAAGCCATGAGCCGCTGTGCGGCCATAATAGAAAACAATCCAAGTACCCGATTGGTGGTTAGCTCTGCCTGCTCAGGTGTCACTAACCTATTAGTTGAACTTGCTAACGGTGTAACCGATGAACAACAACGACGCCAAGTAATTCAGCAATTAGCTGATATACATGAAGCTATTATTGTTCAACTTAATCATGCAACAGAGACTGCGTCTGAGGTGTATCAAATTCTTGATACTGTGACCAGTCTTGCTGAAGCTGCTTCAATTCAATCCAGCACTAAACTTACTGATCACTTGGTCGCTTGTGGCGAGCTAATGTCGACCCACATTCTTGCTCAGTTGATGCGTGAGCGTGGCATGCCGGCGGTACGTTTTGACATTCGCCAAGTACTGCGAACCGATGATACGTTTGGCAAAGCTGAACCAAATGTCGAACAAACTGGCATCCTCGCGAAAGAATTGCTTGCACCACTTTGCGAAGACTCCATCGTCATCACTCAAGGCTTTATTGGCGCGGATGATGAAGGCAATACCACCACGCTAGGTCGAGGCGGAAGTGACTATAGTGCAGCGTTAATCGCTGAAGCAGTCAAAGCCGAAGGACTGGAAATTTGGACCGATGTACCTGGAATTTACACAACGGACCCTCGCATCGCAGAAAAAGCCGCTCCAATTTCTGAAATCAGCTTTAGCGAAGCGTCTGAAATGGCAAACTTTGGCGCTAAAATCCTTCACCCATCAACGCTTGTGCCTGCACTACGCCACGATATTCCTGTCTTCGTCGGCTCTTCAAAAGAGCCAGAAAAAGGCGGCACATGGATTCGTCATCAAGTGCAAAGCTCACCACTATTTCGCGCGCTCGCACTGCGTTGCAACCAAACTATGGTTACTCTGCGTAGCGCTAAAATGTTCCATGCTTATGGCTTCTTAGCCAAAGTATTTGAGATCTTAGCCAAGCATAAAGTGTCGGTTGATTTGATCACCACCTCTGAAATCAGTGTATCGCTAACTTTAGACCAAACAGATACTAGTGGCGGAGCGCCACAACTACCAGCGGCGGCTCGTGCTGAATTGGAAGAGTTGTGTACGGTAGAAATCGAGCAAAACCTATGTCTTGTTGCGCTGATTGGCAATAATATGAGCGATAGCAAAGGCTATGCTAAACAAGTGTTTAGTACTTTAGAAGATCTCAACTTACGTATGATTTGCTTTGGTGCAAGCCCTCACAACTTGTGTTTCTTGGTGCATGAATCAGTATCGCGCCAAGCGATCCAAAAACTACATAAAGAATTGTTTGAAGGTTAAAGACCATTCTGAGGCAGTCAAAAAAACCGAGCAATGCTCGGTTTTTTTATGCTTCAAACACTAATTCATATCAATGCTAATAGAAGATTGTGTTTTAGTATTAAAGCTATCGCCATGTTGAGTTTTAAGCATAATGCGTAAATCGTTAGCGGAGTCCGCACTGTGCATCGCATCTTCGACACTGATTTTATCGTCAACAATAAGCTGGTACAGCGCTTGGTCAAAGGTTTGCATACCAATCTGCTGTGATTTAGCCATGGTCGATTTCAATTCGTGTAACTCTCCACGACGAATCAAGTCCGAAACCCTTGGGCTATTCAGCAAGATCTCAAACACACCATGTCGACCACTACCATATTTATCCCTAAGCAATTGCTGACCGATAACTCCCCGTAGGTTATTTGAGAGATCAAACAAAAACTGCTCTTTCTTCTCTTTCGGCACCAAATGCAATATCCGCTCTAGAGCTTGGTTAGCATTGTTTGCGTGCAGGGTTGCCATACATAAATGACCGGTTTCAGCAAACGCCATCGCAAACTCCATGGTTTCACGCGTCCGTATCTCACCAATCAAAATCATATCTGGCGCTTGGCGCAATGAGTTTTTGAGCGCGACATCGTAGCTTTCCGTGTCCAATCCGACTTCACGTTGAGTCACGATACACTTGTGGTGCTCATGAACAAATTCGATCGGATCTTCAACCGTTATAATATGTCCCGCTCGGTGGCGATTTCGATACCCCGTCATCGCAGCCATTGTGGTCGATTTACCAGAGCCTGTCGCTCCAACCACCAAAACTAGGCCGCGCTTAGCAATACATAAATTTTGCAATACATCCGGTAAACGCAAAGATTCAAACGTTGGAATTTGTGTTTCGATACGCCGGATGACTGCACCGGGAAGCTCGCGTTGAAAAAATGCTGAGACACGAAAACGTCCAAAATTCCTCACTACCGCAAAATTGGCTTCACGCGTGGCGTTATAATCTGCTCGGCGTGGTTCGTCCATGATGGCATTGAGTAAATCCATAACATTCTGTTCGCTTAAGACCTCGCCGTGCGCACGCAATTCACCATCAACGCGATACAACACTGGTGCACCCACGGTGATATACAAATCGGACGCTTTTTGGGCATTCATCTCCTGCAGAAATGCATCAATCATAATCCGCTATTCCTTAATAAGTGAGCGAGCCAATTTTTTGTTCAACTTCTTCCGGCTCAACCAAGCCTCGAACAATCAGTTGTCTCGCATTTTGCTCAATGGTTTGCATGCCTTGCGCTGCACCCGTTTGAATCACTGAATACATTTGCGCGACTTTATCTTCACGTATCAAGTTACGAATAGCTGGCGTTGCCATCATGATCTCATGACATGCAACACGTCCACCACCAATGCGTTTCAGTAGCTTCTGCGCAATAACCGCGCGTAAGGATTCTGAAAGCATCGAGCGAACCATATCTTTATCACTACCTGGAAATACGTCGATAATACGGTCAATCGTTTTTGCGGCTGAACTGGTATGCAAAGTACCAAATACCAAGTGACCCGTTTCTGCCGCTGTTAATGCCAAACTGATTGTTTCTTGGTCACGCAACTCCCCCACCAAAATCACATCAGGGTCTTCACGAAGTGCGCTGCGCAATGCCTTTTTAAAGCTATGTGTATCACGATGCACTTCACGTTGGTTGATCAAACATTTTTGGTTCTGATGGACAAATTCAATCGGGTCTTCGATGGTCAAAATATGCTTATTCTGATTACGGTTAATAAAATCAACCATCGCGGCAAGCGTCGTCGATTTACCTGAGCCAGTCGGCCCTGTAACCAGCACTAAGCCTTTTTCAAAGTTCGCGATTTTCTCAAAAATTTCCGGCGCATCGAGATCTTGCAACGTCGGAATACTGGTTGGAATGGTACGGAATACCGCCGCACATCCTCGAGATTGGTTGAAAGCGTTAACACGGAAGCGACCAACTTCAGGTAATTCAAATGAAAAGTCGACTTCAAGATGTTCTTCAAACTCACTGCGCTGCGCATCATTCATGATTTCAAACACTAAACGATGTACTTCTGCATGAGTAAAAGCAGGAACACTCAACTTGCGTACTTCACCGTCAATGCGCACCATTGGAGAAACACCTGCAGAAAGATGTAGATCTGACGCATTATGTTTTACACTAAAGTCCAGTAACTCAGCGATATCCATTTAAATTCCTTAGTAAAGTTAGATATGAGTAGTATTCAACAAAATATTGAACAGATCACCTCACAGATTTCAAGTGCGCTGCAAAAATGTGGACGTGCTCGAGACTCTGTGCAACTTCTCGCGGTAAGTAAAACTAAACCGACACAAGCGATTTTAGATGCAGCTCTCGCGGGACAAACTGCGTTTGGCGAAAATTATGTGCAAGAAGGGGTCGACAAAATAGCATATTTTGCTCAATCTCATCCTGAATTGGAGCTTGTGTGGCACTTTATCGGTCCAATTCAATCAAACAAAACTCGCCCAGTTGCGGAAAACTTCGCTTGGGTACACACCATTGATCGCGCTAAGATCGCCCAACGCTTAAACGATCAACGCCCAACCTGTTTACCACCGCTGCAAGTATTAATTCAAGTTAATACCAGCGGTGAAGAAAGCAAATCAGGAATTGAAGAAGAGCAAGTTTTTGAATTAGCAGAGTTGATTTCATCGCTACCAAACCTCACTTTAAGAGGGTTGATGTCAATTCCAGCCAATGTACCTGACTATCCATCTCAGTTACGTGCCTTCAAGCAATTGTCTGAATTGAAACATCGCCTGAGCGAACGCTTTCCTCAACTTAACCTTGATACCTTATCAATGGGCATGAGTGGTGATATGGACGCAGCAATTGAAGCAGGAAGTACCATGGTACGCATTGGCACAGCAATTTTTGGCGCTCGAGATTACAACAAATAACAAAGAATTATCTTGTTAACGGATAATTCGATAGACCAACAGGAAGCTATCATGGAACACAAGAACATCACATTCATTGGCGCTGGAAACATGGCCCGTTCAATTATTGCCGGCCTGCTTGCTAGTGGCTACCCAGCAAGCTTGATCACTGCTACTGACCCTAACCAGCCACAACGTGATTTTCTCGCAGACCGTTATGGCATCAATACTCATTCAGACAACGTTGCAGCGGCAGAAGGTGCTGATGTCATTGTTTTGGCAGTAAAACCACAATTGATGTCAGTGGTTGCACAAGACATGCAAACCATCAACTATCAAAATAAGCTGGTGATCTCTATCGCAGCAGGGATTAGTGCGCAGCGTTTGGATGAAATGTTCGCCGCGAAACTGAATCTAGTACGCGTGATGCCAAATACACCTGCGCTAGTCGGACAAGGCATGAGCGGTCTTTACGCACCAAATACTGTCAGTGAGCAAGACAAAAACTTTGCGGCCGATTTAATGGAAGCCGTGGGTAAAGTGTGCTGGGTGAATCAAGAATCTGGCATCAATAATGTTATCGCAGCTGCGGGCAGTGCACCGGCCTACTTCTTCCTATTTATGGAAGCAATGCAAGCGGAAGCAATCAAACAAGGTTTTGACTCTGATACCGCACGTTTATTGGTACAGCAATCTGCGCTTGGTGCGGCAGAACTTGTGGTTGCTAATCCTGAAACCGAATTATCCACACTGCGTGAGCAAGTGACGTCAAAAGGCGGCACCACGGCAGAAGCGATTCGCACCTTTAACGAACTCCAGTTGACTGATATCGTAGCGAAAGCGATGCAAGCTGCGGTAATTCGCGCCGAAGAAATGGAAAAACTATTTTAATAATCAGTACCGCCATCGGTCTGTTTAATAACAAGGGTCACCTATGAATTCAATGAGTTTCCTCGTCACCACCATTTTTGATTTATACATCATGGTGGTGTTACTACGCATTTGGCTACAAGCTACACGTGCAGATTTCTACAACCCATTCTCTCAGTTTGTGGTAAAAGCGACTCAGCCTGTCGTTGCACCGCTGCGTCGAGTGATTCCGTCTGTAGGCAATATTGATATGGCAACACTGCTGTTTGCCTATGTATTGTGTGTACTAAAATTCTTTACCGTCGTATTTATTAAATCGGGTGCGATCTCTCTCGATCCATATTTACTATTTATCGGATTGCTTTCACTGGTTAAAGCCGCTGGTGGTTTATTATTCTGGGTACTACTAATTCGCGCAATTTTGAGCTGGGTTAGCCAAGGCCGCAGCCCAATCGAATACGTATTCCACCAACTGACTGAGCCAATGCTGGCACCAATTCGTCGCATTATTCCTGCGATGGGTGGCTTCGACCTAAGTGTGCTAGTACTATTTATTGGCCTACAGTTCGCGAATTTCCTCATGGGCGACTTAATTGGTCCAATTTGGTTCGGCTTGTAATGTCACAAGCAGTATGGCGTGAAGGTGAAGATATTGTGCTTCGCCTTTATATCCAACCCAAAGCAAGCCGCGACAAAATCGTCGGCTTGCATGGTGAAGAAGTAAAAATTGCCATCACAGCCCCACCGGTTGATGGCAAAGCCAATGCGCATCTGAGCAAGTATTTGTCGAAACAATTTAAAGTGGCTAAGGGATTGATCAATATCGAAAAGGGCGAGTTAGGACGGCACAAACAAGTCCGTATTATCTCTCCAAGTCAGATCCCGCCAGAAATCGAAGCCATCCTATGATGGCTTTTTTTATAAGGACATAACGTATGAAAACCTGGTTCACCGCTCTACTCATCTGTTTTTTTTCCGTCCCTTCATGGGCTGGGCAATTCAAAACCATTAAAGATATAGAAGTTCACTATTCCGCCTTCAACTCCACTTTTCTAACCCCAGAAATCGCCCGTAGCTATAAACTCAAACGCAGTAGCCATCTCGCCATTCTCAATATAAGTTTGCTCGATATGTCTCAAGCAGGAAAACCCGCAACTGCTGGCAAAATTTCCGGCATAGCGAAAAACCTGATAGGTCAATCTCGCCAGCTAAACTTTAGAGAGATCCAAGAAGGGGATGCGATTTACTATCTCGCCGAGTTCTCGATCAGTGAAGAAGAAAATATTAGCTTCAATATCGATATCGACGCTGGCAATAAAGGCAAAGGCACTTTAAAGTTCACGCAGAAATTTTATGTTGAAGAATAAACAGGACCACGCATGAGCAAGATTGTATTAGCAACAGGCAACCAAGGTAAGGTGCACGAAATGGCGGATCTACTGGCTGATTTCGGTTTTGAAGTACTGGCACAAAGCGATTTTAATATTGTCGAAGCAGAAGAAACCGGTACAACCTTTATTGAAAATGCAATCATCAAAGCACGTCATGCAGCGAAAGAAACAGGCTTGCCTGCGATTGCTGATGATTCGGGTCTAGAAGTTGACTACCTAAACGGCGCTCCTGGTATCTATTCTGCTCGCTATGCCGGTGTTGACGCCAGCGATGCAGACAACATCAGCAAACTACTAGCGGCAATGCAAGGCGTGCCTGAAGAGCAACGCACTGCGCGCTTTCATTGTGTATTAGTATTGATGCGTCACGCTGACGATCCAACACCGATCGTTTGTCACGGCAAGTGGGAAGGTCGTATTCTGACTGAAGCACAAGGTGAAAATGGTTTTGGTTATGATCCTATCTTCTTTGTACCTGAAGATAACTGCTCATCAGCGCAGCTAGAACCTGCACGTAAAAAACAACTCTCTCATCGTGGTAAGGCTCTAAAAGCACTATTTTCCACTCTTGCGGAGCAAGCTTAAGTCATGCAATTAGTACCACCAGCACTTAGTTTGTATGTTCATATTCCATGGTGTGTACAAAAGTGCCCATATTGCGATTTTAACTCTCATGCACTCAAAGCAGAGATCCCAGAAGAGCAATACATCAACGCACTTTTAGAGGATTTGGATCGTGATATTGAAAAGTACCAGTTAAACCAAGCTCCCCGACCACTGCATTCAATCTTTATTGGTGGTGGTACGCCAAGCTTAATTTCCGCCGAAGGCATTAAACGCCTACTCGACGGCATTGAGCTGCGCATCCCATTTAAACCAAATATCGAAATCACCATGGAAGCGAATCCGGGCACGGTTGAAACCGAACGTTTCTTTGGCTATCAAGCTGCTGGTGTCACTCGAATTTCAATTGGCGTGCAAAGTTTTGCCCAAGATAAGCTCGAAAAACTTGGCCGTATTCATGGCAAACAAGAAGCGATCAATGCCGCCCAATTGGCGCATCAAGTTGGTTTGAAAAGCTTTAACTTGGATCTGATGCATGGCTTGCCGGATCAAAGCATCGAACAAGCATTGGCAGATTTGGAGCAAGCAATAGCCCTAAATCCTCCACATCTCTCTTGGTACCAGCTTACGATCGAGCCTAATACCATGTTCTACTACAAACCACCGACATTGCCTGATGACGACGATTTGTGGGATATTTTTGAACAAGGCCACCAAAAGCTGACTGATGCGGGTTATGTGCAATATGAAATCTCGGGTTACAGCAAACCGGATTATCAATGTCAGCATAATCTGAATTATTGGCGCTTTGGTGACTATCTCGGTATCGGCTGTGGCTCACATGGCAAACTAAGCTTTAACGATGGGCGCATTATCCGCACCACTAAAACCAAGCACCCACGCGGCTATCTCGCTGCCTATCAAAATATGGTTAAGCCGTATTTGAGCGATGAATTTGAAGTGGCGAACCCAGACCGTCCATTTGAATTCTTTATGAATCGTTTTCGCCTTATCGAACCCTGTCCTAAACAAGACTTTATCGATACGACCGGTTTGCCGCTCAGTGCGATTAAAGACACCATTGATTGGGCGTTGGAACAGCAATATTTAAGTGAAACTGACACCCATTGGCAAATCACCGAAAAAGGGAAGTTGTTCTTAAACGATCTGCTTGAAGCCTTTATGGCAGACGAAGAATAACAAGATTCATCAATTGATGATTCCGCTATAAATCGGGCGGAAGATACAAGACTAAAATAACAAGGGTCAGCAGATGCTGACCCTTGTTTATTTATTGTAGTGAGTGATGCTTCTTCTCGATTATTAGTTCCTAAAAAATCGAGCGACCGATACGCTCTGCGAGCAGTTCTAGCGCATAAGTCCCTGCCAGAGAGTTACCCGACGCATCAAGCTCAGGTGACCATACTGCGATGCTCATTTCACCTGGAACGATAGCGATAATACCGCCGCCCACGCCTGATTTACCCGGCATACCCACACGATAAGCAAACTCGCCCGCACCATCATAAAGACCACAGGTCGCCAACAGCGCATTAAGCTGCTTAGTTTGCATCTGCGTAATAATCTGCTTACCGGTTTGCACCGATACGCCTTTATTGGCTAGATAACTAAACGTCTTGGCTAAATCGACACAGCTCATTTTCAGTGCGCAGGCATGGAAGTAATTCGCTAATACCGGAATCACTTCATTTTCAAAATTACCAAAAGAGCGCATCAGATAAGCGATCGCTGCATTACGATCACTGTGCATCATTTCTGAAGCCGCCACCACTTTGTCATAAACAATATGATCTTCACCCGACAATTGACGCACAAATTCCAACAAGCGATGGCGCGGCGCCGAAAGACGGCTATGCAGCAAATCAGCGACAATAATTGCGCCTGCGTTGATAAAGGGATTACGCGGAATGCCTTGCTCCATTTCTAACTGAATCATAGAGTTAAACGCCTGACCAGACGGTTCTTTGCCGACTTTTTTCCAGATCTCTTCTGGTTTATACAGAGACATCGCCAGAGTTAAGCTCAATGCTTTAGAGATCGATTGGATCGAAAAACCTTCATCAGCATCACCGGCTTTGATCACTTCACCTTCATTAGTAAAAACCGCAATACCCAATTTGGTATTTGGCACTTTAGCCAATGCTGGAATGTAATCAGCAACTTTTCCTTGCCCAATTAAAGGACGAACTTCTTCCAAGATGTCCGCTAAAATCTCGCGTGTCGGTTTCATCTATGACCTGCTTATGGTTGTAACAACTCGCTAAAACGAGTCTGTTTAGCTAGAACCCTAGCTAATAATCCAATCCACTTGGAGATACAGCTTGACCCATTAAGGGTGACGAAAAACACTGCAACTTCGAGTAGAACGGTATGTACAGTCAAAAAAGCCAACATCGTAATGTTGGCTCTCACTATTCATTCTATACCAAACGATGGAAGCCACCGTTAGCTTAGAGCTAAATTATGCAGTACGTTTGTACTTAATGTCCCACACGCCATGACCTAGACGATGGCCGCGCGCTTCAAACTTAGTTAGTGGACGCTCATCTGGACGTGGAATGTAGTCACCATCGGTTGCAATGTTGGCAAAACCAGGTGCTTGGTTCATGATTTCAATCATGTGCTCTGCGTAATTTTCCCAGTCAGTTGCCATGTGGAAAATACCCTCTTCCAACTTCAGCTTTTGACGCACCATTTCAGCAAACTCTAGCTGCACGATACGACGTTTGTGGTGGCGCTTTTTGTGCCACGGGTCTGGGAAGAACAGTTGTAGTGTCGTTAGGCTTGAATCTGGAATCATGTGCTCGAACACTTCAACGGCATCATGGCACATTACGCGCAGGTTAGTAATACCCGCTTCACGTGCGTCAGACAGACATGCACCAACGCCTGGGCTATGAACTTCAATACCAATAAAGTTCTTCTCTGGCGCATTTTTCGCCATCTCAACTAGCGATGCACCCATGCCGAAACCAATCTCTAGCACTACTGGGTTATCATTGCCAAACACTTCTTTCCAATCAAGAAGTTGCGGTTGGTAGTCGATGCCCATTGTTGGCCAACACTCTTTCATCGCATTTTCTTGACCTTTAGTAAGACGGCCTTCACGACGTACAAAACTGCGGATTTTACGGATTAATGTACCGTCTTCATTGTATTCGTTAGTGGTCACTTCACTCATGATTTCGCCTGTTTAAAAATTGGTCTCGACTAAAAGGGATTGTGATTATCCAAAGAATTGCCATTGGTGCAAGTGTTAATTATGCAAAACCCTTAGACTTTATAGGTTGTATTTTAGCTTCGATCTGTGATGCAATTTTAGACCATTAATCTTACTAATTATAATCGAGCAAGTCGTGACGCCTTTTGCCCAAGCCATAATCACCTGGTATGACGCCTACGGTAGAAAGAATCTACCTTGGCAACAAAATAAAACTGCTTACAGCGTTTGGTTGTCAGAGATCATGCTGCAACAAACCCAAGTTGCTACTGTGATCCCTTATTATCTGCGATTTATTGAGCGTTTCCCTACCGTTATCGACCTTGCTAATGCGGAGCAAGACGAAGTGCTACACCTTTGGACAGGGCTTGGTTATTACGCTCGTGCGCGCAACCTGCATAAAGCAGCGAAACTGGTGGCAAGTGAATATCAAGGTGAGTTTCCAATCGATATTGAACAGCTCAATGCCTTACCCGGTATTGGCCGCTCGACTGCAGCCGCCATTCTCTCTTCAGTATATAAACAGCCTCATGCCATTCTTGATGGTAACGTCAAACGCACCCTCGCTCGCTGTTTCGCCGTTGACGGTTGGCCGGGACAAAAGAAAGTTGAAAATCAACTTTGGCACTATGCAGAGCAACACACTCCAACCCAAGATACGGACAAATACAACCAAGCGATGATGGACATGGGTGCCATGGTCTGCACGCGCAGTAAACCTAAGTGCACCCTTTGCCCGGTTGAGCAGCTTTGCGCGGCAAAAAAGCAAGGCAACCCGCTTGATTATCCCGGCAAAAAACCGAAAAAAGACAAACCCGTGAAAGAAACTTGGTTTGTCATGCTGCACCACAACGGCCAAGTATGGCTTGAGCAGCGACCTCAAGCAGGTATTTGGGGCGGTTTATTTTGCTTTCCAGAAAACCATGATGCTGATATCCATTCGCAGCTAGAACGTCGCCATATCAACCTTAATGACATTAAGTCACAACAGCAGTTGATCGCTTTTCGTCATACTTTTAGTCATTACCACCTCGATATCACGCCGATTTTGCTGGATCTATCAAAACAGCCCGACGTGGTAATGGAAGCAGACAAAGGTCTTTGGTATAACTTATCTCAACCAGAAGAAGTGGGCTTAGCCGCTCCAGTCAAACAGTTGCTGGAAAGCCTGCCACATGAACTTCGATAGTTAAAAGGAATCTGTTATGAGCCGCACTGTATTTTGTGCTCGTCTACAACAAGACGCTGAAGGTCTAGATTTTCAATTTTACCCAGGTGAACTAGGTAAAAGAATCTACGACAATATCTCAAAACAAGCATGGGCTGAGTGGCAACACAAGCAAACCATGTTAATCAATGAGAAGAAACTCAACATGATGGATCCAGAGCACCGCAAGTTGCTGGAAACTGAGATGGTTAACTTCTTATTTGAAGGTAAAGACGTTCACATCGAAGGCTACACGCCACCAAGTGAATAATTGCCTTTATAAGCAAAATGATGACATCGCAGTTTTCTACGGTGTCATTTTTTTTGCCGAAAATTCAGAGAACTAAGACAGCAATGAAAAAACTCGCGTATTTTCTGACAGCATTGATATTAACCGGTTGCAGCCGTGAATTTATCGAGAGCATGTATGATATCGACTACGAGCCAACCAACCGTTTCGCCAAAAATCTCGCTCAGTTGCCTGGACAATTTCAAAAAGATACCGCCGCACTGGATGCGCTCATTAATAGCTTTTCCGGTAACATCGAAAAACGTTGGGGTAGTCGAGAAATCAAAGTTGCCGGCAAAAGCAACTATGTAAAATACATCGATAACTATCTAAGTCGCGCAGAAGTCGACTTTCAAAATGGCTCAATCGTCATTGAAACCGTCTCGCCTATCGATCCGAAGCAACACCTAAAGAACGCGATCATCACCACCTTGCTGACACCCGATGACCCTGGCAACGTTGACCTATTCTCATCTCAAGATATCAAGTTAGAAGGTCGTCCTTTCCTTTATCAGCAGGTTGTTGACCAAGATAATCAACCGATTCAATGGTCTTGGCGTGCACAGCGCTTTGCCGATTACCTGATAGCCAATAAGTTAAAGGTCAAAGACGTCGATTTCAAAAAAGCCTATTACGTAGAAATTCCATTAGTCGAAAACCAAGTAGAAATTCGCAGTTATCAATATGCCGATATCGTGCGCCGAGCGTCTAATAAGTATGGTATTCCTGAGGATCTTATCTACGCCATAATTAAAACCGAAAGTAGCTTTAACCCTTATGCGGTGAGTTGGGCTAATGCTTATGGTTTGATGCAGGTGGTACCAAAGACCGCGGGTCGCGATGTGTTCAAATTAGTAAAAAATCGCTCAGGCGAACCAACACCGGAGTATTTGTTTAACCCAGAAAATAACATTGATACCGGTACAGCCTACTTTTACATTCTGAAAAATCGCTATTTGAAAGATGTCACTCACCCACTGACGTTGGAGTACACCATGATTTCCGCATATAACGGCGGGACTGGTGGCGTTTTGAACACTTTCAATCGAAATGACCGAAAACGAGCAATGCGTGACATAAATTCGCTGCAACCGAATCAAGTTTATTGGGCTTTAACCAACAAACACCCCAAAGCAGAAGCACGCCGTTACCTAGAAAAAGTGACCAAATTCAAGAGCGATTTTAACTCTGGAGGTATTTAAAGCCCCTTTTTGGACAAAAACCAAGCAAACGATCGTTATTTTGAAAAAAAATCAAAAAACACGTTGACGTAGGGACTGAAAATCCGTTTAATACGCTCCGTCGCCCGGATAGCTCAGTCGGTAGAGCAGAGGATTGAAAATCCTCGTGTCGGTGGTTCGATTCCGCCTCCGGGCACCACAATTTCTTGATTGTTGGTGCTTAGTACCAGCAGACAGTAAAAGAATATAGTGTGCCGACTTAGCTCAGTAGGTAGAGCAACTGACTTGTAATCAGTAGGTCACCAGTTCGATTCCGGTAGTCGGCACCATTCTTTTGCCTCGATAGCTCAGTCGGTAGAGCAGAGGATTGAAAATCCTCGTGTCGGTGGTTCGATTCCGCCTCGAGGCACCATATTTGGTGCGCTTGCTTAAGCAAGACACAAACAGAATAGTTCCTCCTTAGCTCAGTTGGTAGAGCGACGGACTGTTAATCCGCAGGTCGCTGGTTCGAGCCCAGCAGGAGGAGCCACTTTAAGAAGCCATGTCGAAAGACGTGGCTTTTTTCTTATTGGTCCAAAATACATTATCCCTACCTTCCCTTCTTAAAACGCGCACAAAGAAAATTTCCACAACAAAACAACGAACATAAATCAGCATTATGAAACCGGTTGAAATGACACCTTTTTGCTGACAAAATGCACACCTTCTAGTGACTTGGCCAAATTCCAGCTATGGCCAAACGTGCAAGGAAGCGTGTAATTTCAATGCATTGTAGTTAATTGTGATTAATTTGCGCCACAAATTTAATCCGCGTCATATTTTTGCTTTTAACTCGCTAAGCTCTCATCAAGCTTAATGTAATATTTTCGTCACGGTTAATTCATTCGCTATTCGTTACACAAACAACGATTTAGTGAAGGCCAAGTTTTTTCGAGCCTTAAGCCAGTGGGGAAATATGAAACTCAAAACACAAGCCTATATTCTTTCAGCCATTATTTTAGTTGCCCTGTTGGCACTTACTGTCACCGGTCTATGGACGCTCCGTGTCGCGAGCAGCCTCGACAACAAAGCGCGAGTAACAGAACTATTCAACAGCGCCTATAGCATTTTAACTGAAGTTGAAAAAATGGCTGTAGAAGGCGACATGACGGAGCAAGAAGCGAAAGCACTGGCTACTCGACTACTGCGCAACAATATCTACAAAGACAATGAATATGTTTATGTAGCAGATGAAAACATGATGTTCATTGCTGCGCCACTCGATCCGCAACTACACGGCACCAGTTTCCATGATTTTAGAGATGGTAATGGCGACAGTGTTGGTCAGTTGATCCTCAATGAGCTTAGCCGCTCCAATGGCCAGATGGTCGAATATACCTGGACACAAAAATTACCGGACGGAACCATAGAAGAGAAACACTCTATTGCAGAAAAAACACCTCATTGGGGCTGGGTCGTTGGCACTGGTATCGGTTCAAATGAAGTCAACGCTCGCTTCTGGTCAACCGCTCAATGGCAGCTACTGCTATGTGTGGCGATCGCAGCATGTATCTTTGGTGTATTACTGGTTTCTATTCGCAAAATGTTAGCTCTGCTCGGTGGTGAGCCTCAAGAAGTCCATGATGCGGTTCAAGCGGTAGCTCGTGGTGACATCCAAGCAGCATTTGATAACCGCGCACCAAAAGGCAGTATCTATGAAGCTGTGCAAAACATGAGTTTATCTTTGGCACAATTAGTGAAGAACTTGGATTCATCGATGATCGCACTGCGTCAAGAGCTGGCCAATGTCGAAGATCGTGCTTCAACCATTGCTGAACTAACTGATACTCAGCAGCAGTCAACCGCAATGATCGCCACCGCAATGACAGAAATGGCCTCCTCTGCAAACCATGTTGCAGAATCTGCCAGCGATACGGCACGAAATACAGATGATGCGGATAAAGAAAGCCAATTGACTCAACAGTTGATCCACAATACGGTCGACAACATTCAAGGTTTAGCAATGCAACTTGGCACCGCCAGCCAAGCTGTCGCCGATCTCGATAACGACGTAAATAATATCGCCAAAGTCTTAGACGTAATTGGAGATATTGCAGAGCAAACCAATTTACTCGCACTCAACGCAGCGATTGAAGCAGCACGAGCTGGTGAACAAGGGCGTGGATTCGCGGTAGTGGCCGATGAAGTTCGTAACCTAGCTGGCCGAACTCAAACCAGCACCAAAGAGATCCAGCAAATGATCTCAAATCTTCAAGAAGGTTCACGCAATGCCATTCGCACTATGGATGTGTGTGCTGCAACCAGTGAAAGTACCGTAGAAGAATCGCAAAACGCATCACAGGCATTACAGCAAATTGTGGTTGCTCTTGAATCGATCTCACAAATGAGTCATCAAATTGCTGCGGCCGCTGCACAACAGACAGAAGTGAGCGATGATATTTCGATGCGCATTAACATGATCGAAGAGAGCGGTAGCCAACTCAGTAACGTTGTATCGGAGAGCCATACCAGCACTCAAAGCCTCACTCAACTAGCAAATGAACTCGAAAAATGGATGAGTAAGTTCACTGTTAAGCAGTAAAAATTCATTAAGACGACAAAAGCACGCATATTTGCGTGCTTTTTTTCGACTCACTACTAAACTATTCCTATGCTTTTAGGTTAAAAATTTGTGTCCGCAACTGGCTATAACAAGCATAAATGAGCAAAAACAGCCCATTAAGTACATAAAAACAACAAACGATATTTTTTTTGCAATTTAATGTTGACCCGAAAAGCGAAAAGCCGTTTAATACACCTCGTCGCCCGGATAGCTCAGTCGGTAGAGCAGAGGATTGAAAATCCTCGTGTCGGTGGTTCGATTCCGCCTCCGGGCACCACAATTTTAGTTGTTGGTGCTTCGCACGAACGACAATACAAAATACAGTGCGCCGACTTAGCTCAGTAGGTAGAGCAACTGACTTGTAATCAGTAGGTCACCAGTTCGATTCCGGTAGTCGGCACCACTTATTTAGTGTTTTCATAACACAAACAGAATAGTTCCTCCTTAGCTCAGTTGGTAGAGCGACGGACTGTTAATCCGCAGGTCGCTGGTTCGAGCCCAGCAGGAGGAGCCACTTTCAATCGATAAGACACTGTCTTGTTGATTACGTGCCGACTTAGCTCAGTAGGTAGAGCAACTGACTTGTAATCAGTAGGTCACCAGTTCGATTCCGGTAGTCGGCACCACTTATTTAGTGTTTTCATAACACGAACAGAATAGTTCCTCCTTAGCTCAGTTGGTAGAGCGACGGACTGTTAATCCGCAGGTCGCTGGTTCGAGCCCAGCAGGAGGAGCCACTTTCAAAAAAGCCTTATCAGTTGATAAGGCTTTTTTACTATTGCCTCCAGATAAAATTGTCGCTAAATAAATTTTCAACACTCCCCTGCGCTCTCCTTGAATCTATTAACTCTCATACATTGCTAAATCGCTCTCTAAGCCTCTCAATATGTCTTTTTAAGCAAAGACACCATAGTTATTATCATTCACTAAAAATACACTCATAAGCGCCTACGATGCCAAATAGGCAGTAAGCAACGCTACATCGCCCCTGCTGATCTACACTCAATCACTGACATAAAAAAAGCGTGTATCGAAATACACGCTTTTAAGCTAATCAACTTAAACAATCATCTCGTTGTCAGGACTATGCCGTTTGATTCAGTTGCTTTACTTCTTCATCGAGTTCCGCCAACTTAGCTTCCATTTGTGCTCGACAAAGATTAGACAGTTCACGCACTTGTTCTTTACGGTAACCCTCAGTGCTGACTGGTGGTAACATCTCAACAATCACATGGCCATTGTTCCAACGGTTTAGCTTAATACCATCCGTTGAACTACAAACGATAGGCACCACACCCACCTGCGCACCAATTGCAGCATGGAATGCACCAGTTTTAAAAGGCAATAAGCCACGACCGCGCGAACGAGTACCTTCAGGAAACATCCACACTGATACGTCACTGCTCTTCATGTTATCTACTACCTGATCGATAGTACCCACAGCCTTGCTACGATTCGCTCGATCAATCAGGATGTTACCCGTTAACCAATAAAGTTGGCCGAATAATGGCAGCCAAACTAGGCTCTTTTTACCAACAGTCACCACTTTTGGTGTCACTGCTGAAGATACGGTAAATAAATCCCAGTTATTCTGGTGGTTGGCTATATAGATATGCTGACCACGAGTGTAAGCGTCTTCAGGGATACGCAACTCAAGCTTAATACCAAACACACGTGACATCTTGCCGAAAAGGCGGCCAAACGTGAATACGTGTTTTGGGTTGCGTGGGCTCAATAGACAGTAGCCACAGCCAAAGACAAACATAACTATCGCGAATATCGCAACGGCGAAAACACGTAACAGTGCAATCATTAATGCTCTCCACAAAATGGATGAAAATAAATCGTGGCCATAATTTAACGGATCTTGTGGCCATAAAAAAGCCGAAACCTAAGTTTCGGCTTACATTTGTTAGCTAAAAATCACTAAGGTGATTAATTGGCTTCGCGAAAACGTTCAATATTCGCACCTAGTGCAGACAGCTTATCCTCGATTTTGTCGTAACCACGATCGATATGATAAATACGGTCTACGATGGTCTCACCTTGAGCAATACAGCCAGCGATAACCAAGCTTGCTGACGCTCGAAGGTCTGTAGCCATTACTTGTGCACCGCTTAGAGAGTCGACATCACCACAAATAACAGTGTTGCCTTCAATCTCTGCTTTAGCACCCATACGCATAAGTTCAGGCACATGCATAAAGCGATTTTCAAAGATGGTTTCTGTAATAACACCACCACCTTTTGCCATCATATTTAGCAGTGTGAATTGCGCTTGCATATCAGTAGGGAAACCAGGATGTGGAGCGGTACGCACTGACACAGCTTTAAGCTCGCGATCAGTCATATCCACTGAAATCCAATCATCACCCGTTTCAACTTTAGCACCCGCTTCTTCAAGCTTGGCAAGTACTGCCTCAAGTAGATGTGCATGTGTGTTATGACATACCACTTTACCACCTGATACCGCAGCTGCGACTAGGAATGTACCCGTTTCGATGCGGTCAGCTACGACAGCGTGTTTACCGCCACCTAAACGCTCAACACCTTCAATCGTAATGGTATCTGTACCAGCGCCAGAGATTTTAGCACCAAGCTTGTTTAGGAAGTCTGCGGTATCAACGATTTCAGGTTCGCGCGCAGCGTTATCTAGCACTGTCGTACCTTCTGCCAACGTTGCCGCACACATGATAGTAATCGTGGCACCTACGCTCACTTTATCCATCACGATATGCGCGCCTTTCAAACGACCATCAACATTCGCTTTTACATAACCATCTTCTAGCGTGATAGTCGCGCCAAGCTGCTCTAAACCATGAATATGCAGATCCACTGGACGAGCACCGATAGCGCAACCGCCTGGTAGTGAAACCTGACCTTGACCAAAGCGAGCCACCAGCGGGCCAAGCGCCCAAATAGAAGCACGCATAGTCTTTACTAGGTCGTAAGGCGCACAGAATTCATTGATGCTGCTTGGATCAACATGCACTGAACCATTGCGCTCAACTTTAGCACCAAGGCGCTTAAGTAGCTCCATGGTAGTATCAATATCACGTAGGTGAGGTACGTTAGTGACTTCAACCGGTTCTTCCGCCAAAATTGAGGCAAAAAGGATTGGCAGGGCGGCATTCTTAGCACCCGAAATAGTGACTTCACCCACTAATGGCTGCGAAGAACCAATTACACGAAATTTTTCCATTACAAAACCTTATAGTGACATCAGCTTCTTATCACGAGCCCACTCCTCAGGAGTGTATGCTTTGATTGAAAGCGCGTGGATGTCATTTCTTTGGATATACTCCATAAGCGGCGCATAAATAGTTTGTTGCTTCTTAACGCGACTCATTCCATCGAAACAAGCATCAACAGCGATCACTTCGTAATGGCTACCCTCGCCTTTCACGTGTAGTTCTTCTAGGTTTAGTGCTTCGTTTAATATCTGTTGTACTTTTGCGCTATCCACAATTTACCTCTAATTAATCTTTATGTGCTCAGCAATGCTTTTCTCGACATTGCTCAATGCCAACAAAGTCTTCAGTTGCGTCGGCACGAAGCTGAGCATTATATGACAGTTTCGTTTTTTTGCATGCTCTAAAAGATGAATCAACATGACCATCCCAGCAGAATCAACTCGCTCTATACTGGCCAAACTAATTTCTAGCTGACTTTGCTGAGGTTGCCACTGTTTTAACAGTGCCCATAGCTCGGGCACTGTGTCTCGGTTAAGCTCACCAGTTAGAGAGCAATGTTGTTCATCAATTTGTTGCCACTGATGATGAGCGATCATTGCTTACCCTCAAAGCGAATAGGTTGTGCTGCTAGTGCATCAAGGTCTTTTGCTACAGACAAAATACCTTCTTGACGCAGTTTGCCACTCCATTCAGATTGCTTGCTAGACAATAAACTGATGCCTTCTGCAACCATATCAAATACCTGCCATTCGCCAGTGCGCTTATCTTTACGCAATTTAAATTCCAGCTTGATATTTGGTCGTGGTGCATCAACGATATCAACCTTAACGCTAGTAATTGATTTACTTGCATCAACGGCTTTTTCTGGCTCAAACGCCAACTCTTGATCAGTGTATTGAGTTAATACCTGAGCATACGAAGCAATCAAGTAAGCGCGAAATGACTGCATGAATTGCAATACATCCGCTTTCTTTGCCCCTCTGGCATTTGGACCTAACACTTTCAGCGCTGCGTACTTGTAATTGACGTAAGGCATCAACTCTTCTTCAACGATCACTTTTAGCTGGTTAGGATCTTTTTTAATTGCGCCTTGTTCCGCTTTGAGACGATTAAAGGCAACTTCCGCCACCCCCGTCATCATTTGATAAGGCTGAGTCTTATCAATCTCTGCTGCACTTGCTGCAAATGGCAGCCACAATGCACAAATTAACGTAAAAAACTTCTTTAACATCTTTTATTCTCCAGACTCTGAACCACCGCCAACACTGTAAAGCACTTGACCAATCAGGTCTTCAAGCACCAATGCTGACTTGGTATCTTCGATGTAATCTCCATCCACCAACATCTGTTCATCTTCAAATACAAATCCTGGAACCAAACCGACATATTGCTCGCCGATCAGACCTGAAGTCAGAATTTGTACGCTTGATGTTTCTGGAAACTGGTTGTATTGACTGTTTATCGCCATTTTAACCACTGGCAATAGAGATTCAGGATTCAAAGTAATTGACGTTACACGTCCAACAACGACGCCCCCCACTTTTACCGGTGAACGCACTTTTAACGAGCCAATATTGTCAAACTCCGCATTAACTGTATAAGTATCGTTCGATCCGATCCCTTTTACGTCAGCGACTTGAAAAATCATAATCAAAACTGCGCAAATTCCAGCTAGGACGAAACTTCCCACCCATAATTCGGTTTTACGTGTCTGTTGCATTTTTTAGTTCCCAAACATCAATGCGGTCAGTACGAAGTCTAGCCCAAGTACTGCCAAAGAAGAGTGTACTACCGTGCGAGTCGTTGCACGGCTGATGCCTTCCGAAGTAGGAATCGCATCGTATCCATTAAAGAGCGCAATCCAAGTTACAGTGATCGCGAAAACCAAACTTTTAATAAAACTGTTGCCGATATCTTGGCCTAGGTCGACAGAAGCCTGCATGGTTGACCAGAAACTGCCATGGTCAATTCCCTTCCAGTCAACACCAACCAATTGACCACCCCAAATACCAACGGCCATAAAAATCATCGCCAACATTGGCATTGATAGCACACCAGCCCAAAAACGCGGGGCAATGACACGTTTAAGCGGGTCAACAGCCATCATCTCCATCGAGGAGAGTTGCTCAGTCGCTTTCATCAAACCAATTTCAGCCGTTAATGCGGAGCCTGCGCGACCCGCAAACAGCAACGCCGTGACAACCGGTCCTAATTCACGCAAGAGTGACAGAGCGACCATTTGGCCTAATGCCCCTTCTGCACCGAAATCAACCAATATGACATACCCTTGTAGGCTCAATACCATACCGATAAACAGGCCAGAAAGGACAATGATCAACAGTGACTGCACACCAACACTGTAGAGTTGCTTAATCAACAACGGCGCGTTTTTAATAGGTTGCGGACGAGAAGCTAAAGCGCCAAACAACATTAAACTGGCGCGACCAAAAACCTCGCATATGCGCATAAAGCGGCGGCCAACCAATGCGATAAAATCAGTGATTACGGAAATCATTCAAACAGATCCTCGGCGATAGGTTTGGCAGGGAAACGGAACGGCACTGGGCCATCAGCATCTCCTTTGAGGAATTGCTGCACTTGTGGATCATCATTCGCATACAGTTCTTGTGGTGTACCACTGGCGATAATTTTGCCATTCGCTAGGATATATACCCAGTCGGCAATGCTCATCACTTCTGGTACATCGTGAGAAACGACTACTGATGTCACCCCTAAGGCTTGATTAAGATTACGAATAAGCTCCACCAGCACGCCCATGGTAATAGGGTCCTGACCGACGAAAGGTTCGTCGTACATGATAAGCTCAGGGTCAAGCGCAATAGCACGAGCCAAAGCAGCACGTCGAGCCATACCACCAGAAAGCTCATTTGGCATCAATTGAGCTGCGCCACGCAAACCAACCGCCTCCAGTTTCAGTAAAACCAAGGTGCGGATCAGTTCTTCGTCCAATTGGGTGTGTTCACGTAAAGGAAAGGCAACATTGTCGAACACGGTAAGATCGGTAAAAAGCGCACCAGATTGAAACAACATGCTCATCTTTTTTCTTACTTGATAGAGCTTACGTCGACTTAATGCGGGAATATTGAGACCATCAAACAACACTTCACCACTGTCTGGGGCCAATTGACCTCCAATAAGGCGCAATAACGTTGTTTTACCAATTCCTGAAGGCCCCATAATGGCGGTTATTTTACCTTTGGGTACATGGAGGTTTACATCATCAAATATCACTCGCTTCCCACGGGAAAAAGTCATATTCGATACTGTAACCAAATCACTTGATGACATGCGGTACTCGTCGTCAGAATCCTTGTTGAATAGGCAATCATAAGCAGATCGCCCTCGAATTAAAAGCACTGTTCAATTAAATGTGAAGCACCTTGTTGTAATGATCCAATCCTCGCTTTAAATTGAAATAAATCATTCACCACAAATAATTTAATCTTCAGCTTCCCTTTTATACCTCAACAAGTCAAAATTGGCGGTTAAATTGTTCAGTTTGTAGATAAGTGGGGAATAATGTTACTCAATGCCGTTGCACTTCTTGTTGTCGGTCTGGTGTTTTTAGTTTGGAGTGCGGACCGATTAGTTTATGGTTCAGCTGCTCTGGCCAGAAACTTTGGTATCTCTCCACTTGTTATCGGTATGACTATCCTCGCGATGGGTTCATCAGCACCAGAAATGATGGTATCTGCGACCGCTGCGCTAGAGGGAAAAACTGATACTGCGGTGGGTAACGTTCTCGGTTCTAACATTGCCAATATCGCCTTGATTTTGGGCATTACCGCATTAATCAAACCACTATCTATTAGTTCTGCGGTTATCCGTCGTGAATTACCTTTAATGATAGCGGTAACCGTTATCTCCGGCATTATTTTATGGGATAACTACCTAGGCTTTATTGAAGGTCTATTGTTACTGGGCCTTTTCGCTATTTTTATCTTGGCGATGCTCCGCATCAGCCGCAAAGAAAAACAAAACGGTGACGTTCTTATTGATGAGCAGGAAGCTGAAGTTCCTGAGGGCGTAAGTAACTATAAGGCCGCTTTCTGGGTCGTAGTTGGCCTGATTGTATTGCCTCTTTCTGCTGACATGTTAGTCAACAATTCCGTTATCATCGCTCAATACTTTGGCATGAGCGATTTAGTTATCGGTCTGACTATCATTGCTGTAGGTACCAGCTTACCTGAACTGGCGGCATCGGTTGCGGGGGTAATGAAAGGCGAAGATGATATGGCTGTAGGCAATATCATCGGCTCAAACGTATTTAATATTCTGGCGGTCATGGGCCTTCCAGGCATTCTAAACCCTTCGATGCTAAGTGAGTTAGCGATGGGTCGTGATTTTTGGGTCATGTTAGGTGTATCGCTATTACTGGTTGTAATGGCACTTGGTAAATCTCGCCGCATCAATCGCTTTGAAGGTGGATTTTTGTGTATCGTCTTTATCGCCTACCAAGCTTATTTAATCGCTAATATGGCCGCTTAATAAAGGCAAGGAATTGTATGTTTGACTACCGTAAAGCTGCACTAGACGTTCTTAACACTGAAATTGAGGCATTGCAGCAACTAGACCAATATTTCGATGACAACTTTGCAAAAGCTTGTGAAACGATCTTAGCCAACAAAAATGGCAAGGTTGTCGTTATGGGTATGGGTAAATCAGGCCATATTGGCAACAAAATCGCAGCAACTCTCGCCAGTACCGGCACCTCGGCGTTTTTTGTTCACCCCGGTGAAGCGGCGCACGGTGATCTTGGTATGATTGAGCAGGGTGATATTGTGCTTGCGATTTCAAACTCAGGTGAAGCTCACGAAATTTTAGCCCTATTCCCAGTATTGAAACGTCTGAAAATTACCATCATTAGTATGACGGGTAAGCCATTATCGAATATGGCAAAACTTGCTGACGTTCATCTACAAATTACCGTGCCGAAAGAAGCATGCCCAATTCAACTGGCACCAACGTCAAGCACGACAGCAACGCTCGTTATGGGCGATGCGCTCGCAATGACGCTAATGCAAGCGCGTGGTTTTACCGCGGAAGACTTCGCACTTTCACACCCAGGTGGCGCACTAGGACGTAAACTCCTGCTTAAACTCGAAGATATAATGCACACGGGTGATAAACTGCCGCTAGTATCTCCTGAAACATTGATTCGTGACGCGCTTCTAGTGATTAGCGAAAAAGGTTTGGGAATGACGGCTGTGGTTGATAAAGACCAACAGCTCCAAGGTATTTTTACCGACGGTGACCTACGCCGAATTCTTGATAAACGTATCGATATTCACACCACAGTCATTGGTGATGTGATGACAAAAAATCCAACGGTTGCTGACCCTAACATGCTAGCAGCAGAGGGAGTAAACTTAATGCAAGAGAAAAGCATTAATGGACTACTGCTTTGCCAAGACAACCAAGTAGTCGGCGCGTTGAATATGCACGATCTGCTTAAAGCGGGAGTGATGTAAGTATGAGTCAAGTTACGACACTTTATGGTCCGGTAGATCCTCAGATTATTAACATCGCAAAACAAATCAAACTATTGATTTGTGACGTTGATGGCGTGTTTTCTGATGGGTTAATCTACATGGGCAACAACGGTGAAGAACTTAAGACATTCCATACTCGTGATGGTTATGGTGTAAAATCACTCATGAACGCGGGTGTTGAAATCGCTATTATCACCGGTCGCCGTTCGCAAATTGTTGAAAACAGAATGCGTGCGTTGGGCATATCTCTGATTTATCAAGGCCAAGATGATAAAGTTAAAGCCTACCATGATATATGCCAAAAACTTGATATTGCCGCTGAGCACACCGGTTATATTGGTGATGATCTAATTGATTGGCCAGTCATGGAAAAAGTTGCCCTTAAAGTCTGTGTCGCTGATGGGCATCCGTTATTGGCACAACGAGCAAACTATGTCACCACAATTCGTGGCGGTCATGGGGCTGTTCGTGAAGTCTGTGATTTAATACTTCAAGCCCGAGATGAACTTGATGTGCACAAAGGTCTAAGTATATGAGCCTCGCTCGAATCGGTTATTCGATTCTGATTGTGGTGATTGCTGTATCCAGCTATTACTTAATGCGCGATCAGAAAAGCTATGACATTCAACTTGAACCCAATGTTGAACTACCGATGTTTTCTGGTAGTCAATTAGTCAACACCTCATACAACGAACAAGGTGTTCGCAGCTATGTGATTACTTCCGTACGTCTTGATAATTACGCAAGCAACGGTGAAACCATTTTTGAAAGTCCGGTTCTAAAAGTGTATCAAGACGGAAAAATTCAAGAATGGGAAATCACGTCAAAACGTGGCGTACTTACCAAAGATCATGTTTTGGTGTTAGAAACTGATGTATTGGGTAAAAATTTATTACCTGACTCTGGATTTGATACATTATCAACTGACACTCTTAGTATTCAGTTAGATAATCGAGATTTTTGGGCAGATAACCAAGTTACTTTGGTGGGTCCTCAGTTTGAAACCGTCGGTGCAGCAATGAAAGGTAATTTTGCTGAGAATACCGCCACACTATACAAACATGTACAAGGTCGATATGAAACTTTCACACCTTAGTTTAATAGTCTGTTTGTTTGCCTCTGCGCAAGCATTAGCGCTGTCTACAGACCGCGAACAGCCAGTGTACATTGATTCTGACAGCCAACAGCTTGATATGCAGAGCAATAAAGTTACTTTTTTAGGTGACGTGAAACTCAAACAAGGCAGTATCAACATTAATGCTGACAAGATCGTAGTAACACGCGACCCAAATGATGGTTCGATCAAGCAGATTGAAGGTTTTGGAGATGTCGCCACCTTCTCTCAACTTACCGATGATGGCAAAACCCTTCACGGTGAAGCAAAAGAACTATACTACGACGTCAATAAAGATCAGTTAACCATGATCGACAAAGCAATATTGGCGCAGGATGATAGTGAAATTCGAGGTAATCACATTCGCTATCATATCTCTTCACAAAAACTGATTGCTGATGGCAAACAGAAAGGCGATCGCGTGTCGACAGTACTTCAGCCACAAGCAGTACAAGAATAATTATGGCGATTTTAAAAGCAGAACATCTAGCTAAAAGCTATAAAAATAGAAAAGTCGTTTCAGACGTTAGTTTAACCGTTGAGTCAGGCCAAATCGTGGGGCTGCTAGGTCCTAATGGCGCAGGTAAAACCACCTCGTTTTACATGATTGTTGGCCTGGTCGCTCGTGACGAAGGTACCATTAGCATCGATGGTCAAGATATCAGTATCTTGCCAATGCACAGCCGCTCGCGCATGGGTATAGGTTACTTACCTCAAGAAGCCTCGATCTTCCGTAAGTTGTCCGTTCAAGACAACATCATGGCGGTACTAGAAACTCGTGAAGAACTGACACGTGAAGAACGCCAGGACAAATTGGAAGATTTGTTAGAGGAATTCCACATTCAGCACATTCGCGAAAGTGCAGGTATGGCACTATCGGGTGGTGAACGTCGCCGTGTTGAGATTGCACGCGCTTTGGCAGCAAACCCACAGTTCATCCTACTTGATGAACCATTTGCAGGTGTTGACCCAATTTCGGTTATCGACATCAAGAAGATCATCGAGCACTTGCGTGATCGTGGTCTTGGGGTTTTGATTACTGACCATAACGTTCGAGAAACATTGGACGTTTGTGAAAAAGCCTACATCGTAAGCCAAGGACATTTGATCGCAGAAGGCTCTCCAGAAGACGTGCTAAACAACGAGCAAGTTAAGCAAGTTTATCTCGGCGAACAATTCCGTCTATGATTAATAAAAGTCTTTAGAACTTTATAAGGCAAAATTACTGCATGAAACCCTCATTACAACTCAAGCTAGGACAACAGTTGGCGATGACGCCACAATTGCAGCAAGCCATTCGTTTGTTGCAACTGTCAACGTTGGATCTTCAACAAGAAATTCAAGACGCATTGGATTCAAACCCACTGCTCGAAGTTGAAGAAGGCCACGAAGAACCGTCCACCAGCGAAGAGCGAATTAATAATGAGGACAAAGAGACACAACTCGATAACGCAGAAATTGAATTGCCTGACAGCTCAGATCTGATTGAAAAGTCAGAAATCAGCTCTGAGCTTGAAATCGACACAACTTGGGATGATGTCTACAGTGCCAATACTGGTAGCACTGGTATCGCACTTGATGATGATATGCCGGTATATCAGGGTGAAACCACTGAATCACTGCATGACTATCTAACTTGGCAGCTTGATCTGACACCTTTCAGTGAAACTGACCGTACCATTGCGATGGCAATTATCGATGCTATGGATGACTACGGTTACCTCACACTTTCACTCACCGAGATTCTTGAAAGCTTTGACAACGAAGAGATTGAGCTGGATGAAATCGAGGCGGTACGCAAACGTATTCAGCAATTTGACCCGCTTGGTGTTGCTTCGATTAACTTACAAGACTGCTTACTGTTACAACTTGCAACCTATCCTGAAGACACGCCATGGCTCAACGAAGCTAAGTTAATCCTGACCGATCATATTGATCAATTAGGCAATCGTGATTACAAACTAATCATTAAAGACACTAAGCTTAAAGAAACAGACCTGCGTGAAGTGTTAAAGCTGATTCAACAATTAGACCCTCGCCCAGGCAGTCGCATATCGACCGAGCATGCGGAATATGTGGTTCCGGATGTGTCTGTATTTAAAGATCACGGTAAATGGATGGTGACCATCAACCCTGATTCGATACCGCGTTTAAAGGTTAATCAACACTACGCGGCACTGGGCAAAGGCAACAGTGCAGATAGCCAATACATTCGCACTAATTTGCAAGAAGCCAAATGGCTGATCAAAAGCTTAGAGAGTAGAAACGAGACACTGCTCAAAGTAGCCAAATGTATTGTTGAACATCAACGAGATTTCTTTGAGTATGGTGAAGAGGCAATGAAGCCGATGGTACTCAATGATGTTGCGCTCGATGTGGATATGCATGAATCGACCATTTCACGCGTGACCACACAAAAGTATATGCACACACCAAGAGGTATCTTTGAATTGAAGTACTTCTTCTCTAGTCATGTAAGCACTGACAATGGAGGAGAATGTTCATCGACTGCAATTCGCGCCTTAATTAAAAAGCTCGTGGCTGCAGAAAATACTGCAAAACCACTGAGTGACAGCAAGATTGCAGCTCTACTCGCTGACCAAGGGATTCAGGTCGCTAGACGAACGATCGCTAAATACCGTGAATCTTTGGGCATTGCCCCTTCGAGTCAGCGTAAACGCCTACTTTAAGGCAGCAACCGAGAAGGAAAGTCTATGCAAATCAATATTAATGGCCATCACGTTGATCTAACCGATTCAATGCAAGACTACGTTAACGAAAAATTCCAAAAATTGGAGCGTTTCTTTGACCATATAAATAGCATTAATGTCGTACTAAAAGTTGAAAAACTTCGTCAGATCGCAGAAGCTACCCTTCACGTCAACCAAGCAGAAATACATGCTTCATCAGACGATGAAAACATGTATGCCGCTATCGACTCTCTAACCGACAAACTGGTTAGACAGCTGAATAAGCACAAAGAAAAACTTAACAGTCATTAACTATGCAACTTAGCGAAATCCTTACATTGGACTGCACCAAAAGTGCAGTCCAATGTACTAGTAAAAAACGAGCTCTGGAAATGATTAGTGAAATCGTTGCCGAGCACACTGGTCAAAACTCTACTGAGCTATTTGAATGTATGCTTAGCCGAGAAAAAATGGGCAGTACTGGCATTGGAAATGGGATTGCCATTCCCCATGCTCGTATGCAGTCTAGCGACAAAGCCATCGCGGTTTTGATGCAATGTGAAAGCCCAATTGAATTTGATGCCATCGATAACCGTCCTGTCGATCTCCTGTTCGCTCTACTGGTGCCAGATGCACAGTGTAAAGAGCACCTAAAAACACTCTCTTGCATGGCAGAGCGTCTTAACGACAAACAAATTCTTAAACAATTACGTAAAGCAGAATCAGACCAAGAGCTCTACGACATTATGGTCAATAGGTAGTAAGAAAATGCGATTAATCGTCGTCAGTGGTCAGTCTGGGGCTGGTAAAAGTGTTGCCCTACGCGTACTTGAAGACCTAGGTTACTACTGCGTTGATAACCTTCCTGTAAATCTACTGGATGTGTTTATTCGATCAATTCAAGACAGCAAACAAAACGTCGCGGTTAGCATCGATATTCGCAACTTACCTCAAGAGCCATCGCTGGTTTCTGATGTTCTGAGCAAACTAAAACAAGAACGTGATGTCAGCGTACTATTTTTAGATGCCAACAAGGACACCTTGCTCAAACGCTATAGTGAAACCAGACGGATTCATCCACTGTCACTCAGTCTTGAAAACACTTCTCTAGAACAAGCGATCGAGAAAGAAAAAGTGATTCTTTCTCCGCTTAAAGAAAATGCCGATCTGATTATTGATAGTAGTAACCAATCCTTGCATGAACTCAGTGAGAGTGTTCGCTTACGCGTTGAAGGACGAGAGCGCAAGCAACTCGTGATGGTATTTCAATCCTTTGGCTTTAAATATGGTCTTCCTAGTGATGCCGACTATGTCTTTGATGTGCGTTTTTTACCTAATCCACATTGGGAGCCAGATTTACGCCCACTGACCGGACTCGATGCACCGATTCGCGCTTTCCTTGAAAGCCACAAAGAAGTGGTCGAACTGAAGCTGCAAATACAAAAGTTCATCGAACATTGGTTGCCGCTATTAGAAAAAAATAATCGTAGTTATTTGACCGTGGCGATCGGCTGCACTGGCGGTAAACATCGCTCAGTGTACCTCACTCAGCAAATTGGCCAGTATTTTGCCGATCTCGGTCAGCAAGTGCAAATACGTCACACCTCGCTTGAGAAAAATTTAAAGGATTAATCATGTCTCTTGAGAGCAAAACTGTTCTGATTCAAAACCGTTTGGGGCTACATGCTCGTGCCGCATGTAAATTGGTCGAGTTAGCCCAATCGTTTGAGGCGATTCTCACGATTCAAAATTATGAGGGAAAAATGGCGACTGCCGATAGTGTCATGGGTTTGTTGATGCTGGAGTCAGCTCAAGGAGAACATGTGACTATTCTCGCTGAAGGTAATGATGCCACCAGCGCGTTAGATGCGGTTTGTCAGCTTATTGAACACAAATTTGATGAGGATGAATAACTCATATTGTCTGATGGATTAATCACCTTATATTAATCCATCGTCACACTTCTATCTAAAACCCTCAAAATATTCACTCTAACTTGACCAAATAATCAACAACGGTCGGTTTTCTTCACACGAACTTATTAAACAAGTAGTAAAATTAAGTTACTATTCAAATCATTGTAAGCCTATAGAGTCAGGGGGAATAAATGGCAGAGCAAATAGAATTCGACCAAGCTCACCAAGCCCTGCAAGAAGTGACCGAAGCTTTAGAAAATGGCCGTTTCGTCCATGTCCGCCGCCAACTGCAGGATATGGAACCAGAAGATATCGCCCATCTACTAGAGGCATCACCACGTAAAAGCCGTGAAGTGCTTTGGCAACTTACGGATCCAGAAGATTACGGTGAAATCCTCGACGAGTTAAGCGAGGATGTAAAAGATGATCTGGTGTCACGTATGGCACCTGAAATGCTGGCTGAAGCGACCGAAGGCATGGACACCGATGATGTGGCCTATGTTTTGCGAAGCCTACCTGACGACGTATCTCGTGAAGTTCTTTCTCAAATGGATGAGGAAGAGCGTCTGCGTGTTGAAACGGCGCTATCCTACGCAGAAGACACCGCCGGTGGTCTAATGAACACCGACGTAATCACCATTCGTGGTGACGTCGATATCGATGTCGTTTTGCGCTACTTGCGTATGCGTGGTGAACTTCCTGAAGCAACCGATGCACTGTATGTTATCGATGAAGAACAGCGCCTGATTGGTGAGTTATCTTTGATGACAGTGCTAACGACACAACCCGATGTGCGTGTTGCCGATGTTATGGAAGATGCTGATGATGCCATTGAAGTCACAATGAGTGACTCTGATGTCGCCAGCCTATTTGAACGTCGTAACTGGGTGTCAGCACCGGTCATTGATGAAAACCAGCATCTTGTTGGTCGTATCACCATCGATGACGTGGTTGATGTTATTCGTGAAGACGCTGAACACTCAATGATGAGTATGGCCGGTCTAGATGATGACGAAGATACCTTCGCCCCTGTCGTTAAATCAGCGCGCAAACGCAGTATCTGGCTAGGTGCAAACGTGCTTGCTGCATTAGCAGCTGCTTCGGTCTCCAACATGTTTGAAGCCACTTTAGACCAAATGGCAGCGATAGCAGTATTAATGACCATTGTGCCATCGATGGGTGGGGTTGCTGGTAACCAAACTGTCGCGCTAGTTATTCGCGGCCTGGCTCTTGGTCATATCGGTGATGCCAACAAACGTGAACTACTAATGAAAGAAGCTGCGATCGGTTTTCTTAATGGCGTCATGTGGGCGCTCATCATTGGTGGCATCGTTGTCGCATGGAAAGGTAACTGGATGCTTGGTGGTATTATCTCTGCAGCCATGATGACCAACCTTTTGGTGGCAGGTATCGCGGGTGTAACCATTCCAATCATTTTGAAAAAAATGAATATCGATCCCGCGCTCGCCGGTGGTATGGCATTAACCACTGTAACCGATGTTGTCGGTTTGTCGGTATTCTTAGGCCTAGCTACGCTACTCATCTAGCTGAGACATCTAACTCAATCAAATGACATAAGAAAGCGCTGTTATTCAGCGCTTTTTTTGTTTCTAAGGCCCGTACTAGATAAACTTATCCATTTAGGTTAGGACCCAACCATTTTTCTGCTTCCAACATACCCCAACCTTTTCGGTCGGCATAGCTTTGCACCTGATCTTCTTGGATTTGAGCAATGGCAAAGTAACGTGAGTCAGGATGCGAGAAATACCAACCAGAAACAGAAGCACCTGGCCACATCGCATAACTACTCGTCAGTGACATGCCAATAGTCTCTTCCACTTTCAACAACTCCCAAAGAGCCCCTTTTTCGGTATGCTCAGGACAAGCCGGATAGCCAGGAGCAGGACGGATCCTTTGGTATTTTTCACGAATCAGTTCATCATTTGATAAATCTTCTAATGGTGAATAACCCCAAATTTCCTTGCGCACCCGCTCATGCAAGTATTCTGCAAACGCTTCTGCCAAACGATCGGCAACCGCTTGGATCATAATCGCATTGTAATCATCACCTTGAGCTTTAAATTCATCCGCGAGTTCTCGCTCACCCACACCACCGGTTACTGCAAAACCACCGATCCAATCCAGTTTTCCTGACTCTTTGGGCGCGACGTAATCAGAAAGGCAATAGTTAAACCCCTTAGGCTTTTCCGTTTGCTGACGCAGGTTATGCAGTATTTTCGCCACTTGAGTTCGAGACTCATCGGTATACACTTCAATATCATCGCCAACACTGGCTGCTGGAAATAATGCACACATACCGCGAGCTTTAAGTAAACCTTCTCGCTCAATGCGATCCAACCAATCATTGGCATCTTTAAACAGACGCTGTGCTTCTTCACCCACCTCTTCATGTTGGAAAATCGTTGGATATTTCCCCACCAAAGACCAAGTCATAAAAAATGGTGTCCAGTCGATATAATTGCGTAGCGTCGCAACATCAAAATCATCAAACACATGCACACCCGGTTTAACTGGGGCTGGCGGTGTATAGTTTTGCCAATCAATCGTAACTTTATTCGCTCTAGCCTGTTCTAACGTCACCGGTTTCGTGCGTGGCTTCTTACGATGATGTTGATCGCGCACTCTTTCATAATCAGCATCGAGCTTTTCAATAAAGTTAGGTCGAAGCTCATTCGAGAGTAGCGACGTACACACCCCTACCGCACGTGACGCGTTGTTTACGTACACCACAGGGTGTTTGTAGTTCTGTTCGATCTTAACCGCCGTATGCGCTTTAGAAGTTGTCGCACCACCAATCAACAGTGGTAAATCAAAATCTAAACGTTCCATCTCTTTGGCGACATGTACCATTTCGTCCAATGACGGGGTGATCAAGCCTGAGAGACCAATAATATCGACATTCTCTTCCTTGGCGACTTTAAGTATTTGCTCACATGGCACCATCACGCCAAGGTCAATAATTTCATAGTTATTGCACTGTAAAACTACCCCAACGATATTCTTGCCTATATCGTGCACATCACCTTTAACGGTTGCCAATAGAATCTTACCGTTTGAACTTCCAGCTTGCTTCGAAGCATTGATAAATGGCTCTAAGTGAGCGACCGCTTGCTTCATAACACGCGCAGACTTCACCACTTGAGGTAAGAACATCTTACCTTCACCAAAGAGATCGCCTACCACATTCATGCCATCCATCAATGGCCCCTCAATCACTTCTAATGGTTTCGCAGCATTGAGACGAGCCTCTTCCGTATCGGCAACGATAAACTCAGTAATACCTTTAACCAATGCATGCTCAAGGCGCTTTTCGACAGGCCAAGTACGCCACTCTAAAGCAGAAGCATCATCTTGTTTACCCACTGCGTTTTCACGATACTCTTCCGCGATTTCAAGTAGACGCTCAGTACCATCATCACGACGGTTAAGCACCACATCTTCAACCGCTTCACGCAATTTTTCCGGAACATTGTCATAAATTTCAAGCTGACCGGCATTAACGATCCCCATGTCCATTCCGTTTTTGAAACAGTGGTAAAGAAATACGGCATGAATCGCTTCACGCACATAGTTATTACCTCGAAAAGAGAATGAAACATTCGAGACACCACCAGAAATCATCGCATGGGGTAAATCACGTTTTATATCGGCTACCGCATCGATGAAATCCACCGCGTAGTTATTGTGCTCTTCAATACCCGTTGCCACGGCAAAGATATTTGGGTCAAAGATGATATCTTCTGGAGGGAATCCCACTTCATCGACTAAAATACGATAGGCATTGGTACAGATTTCTAATTTACGTTGACGAGTGTCCGCCTGACCCACTTCATCAAATGCCATCACGATGACAGCCGCGCCATAGCGACGAATTAACTTGGCTTGCTGAATAAACTTCTTTTCCTTCTTTTAAAGAAATCGAGTTAACAATACCCTTACCTTGAATACATTTCAGACCCGCTTCAATTACTTCCCATTTTGAAGAATCGACCATGATTGGCACTTTAGAGATCTCTGGCTCAGAAGCACAGAGATTGAGAAAGCGCACCATACTCGCCTCGGCATCCAACATGCCTTCATCCATGTTGATATCGATGATCTGAGCGCCGTTTTCCACTTGCTGACGAGCTACTTCCAGTGCTTCATCATACAACTCTTCTTTGATCAGTCGTTTAAAGCGAGCAGAACCTGTAACGTTAGTTCGCTCACCAACATTCACAAACAGGGTGTCTTTTTCTATCGTTAGTGGCTCTAGTCCTGATAGACGACAAGCGACTTGAATCTCAGGTAATACGCGAGGAGAGACACCATCCACAGCCATCGCCATATGGCGAATATGCTCAGGCGTGGTACCACAACAGCCGCCAATCAGATTTAAAAAGCCACTCTGCGCCCATTCTTGTACATGCTCTGCCATATCCTCAGGGGAAAGATCATACTCACCAAAAGCATTAGGTAAGCCCGCATTAGGGTGCGCTGAGATAAAGGTTTCAGAAATACGTGAGAGTTCTTCAACATAAGGACGTAGCTCGTCAGGGCCAAGCGCACAGTTCAGGCCAAAAGAAATAGGTTTAACGTGACGTAATGAGTTGTAGAAAGCTTCGGTAGTTTGGCCGGATAGGGTACGCCCAGAAGCATCAGTGATGGTGCCAGAGATCATCACAGGTAATGCAATACCTAGTTCCTCAAACACACAATCAACCGCAAAAGCACAAGCTTTGGCATTTAAGGTATCGAAAATGGTTTCAATTAGGATAAGATCTGACCCGCCTTTGATCAAAGCACGGGTCGACTCAGAATAAGCTTCAACTAATTGATCAAATGACACGTTACGATAACCGGGATCGTTAACGTCCGGTGAAATGGAACAGGTACGGTTTGTTGGCCCAAGTACACCTGCAACATAACGTGGCTTCTCTGGTGTTTTTGCCGTCCATTCATCAGCGGCTTCACGGGCTAACAGAGCTGCAGCGAAGTTAATCTCCTCGCTAAGGCTTTGCATATCATAATCAGCCATCGCGATGGTTGTCGCGTTAAAAGTATTGGTTTCAAGGATATCCGCCCCGGCTTCCAAATACTGATGATGAATATCTTTAATAAGCTGTGGCTGAGTGAGAACCAATAGATCATTGTTACCTTTTAGGTCACTATGCCAATCAGCAAAGCGTTCTCCGCGATAGTCTTGCTCTTCCAACTTATAACCTTGAATCATGGTGCCCATACCACCATCAATCAGCAAAATTTGTTGTTTAAGCCGTGCTTCTATCTGTTGCCTAATATTACTTCCCACAATACAGCCTCATTCCTTTGATTAGACTTACATCCTAACACAGAAAGAACAGAAGTATAGACGTCTAAAATCAAATTCACTGATATAAGGTTGATAAAATAGTGTTTGCCATTTGTTGCAGATAAGCACAATATTCTTAGTCATAATTAGTCTTACAAGAGGCCTGTTATGTCGGTCTATTACACACTCTGTTTTTTGTCCGCCGCTGCAATGCTGATTGCCTTTATAAATAGCAAAATAGGCAAAATGCAAACCACCATCGCTATCACTGCTGGTTCTATGATGTTGTCATTATTGATTCTAATTGCGGGTCAAAATGATTGGTTCCAGCTCTCCGAAATCGCCTCTCACACCATGGCCAAAATAAATTTTGAAGATTTTCTTCTCAAAGGTATTTTGGCTTTCTACTTTTGGCGGTTTAGGAATCAAACTTTCAAACCTTAAAGATCAGAAATGGAAATTACCGTTCTCGCTTTAGGTGCCACTCTCTTTTCGACATTTTTTATCGGTTTTGCCCTATACGGTTTTTGTCAGTTAATCGGTATCCATTTTGACCTAGTTTACTGTCTATTGTTCGGAGCTCTCATTTCACCGACCGATCCAATCGCTGTACTGGCTATCGTTAAAAAGCTTAATGCACCAAAACGCATTTCAACTCAGATTGAAGGTGAATCCCTATTTAACGATGGCTTTGGCTTAGTCATCTTCGTTACCATCTATACAGTAGCATTTGGTAACGAAGCACCAACGTTTAGTAGTGTGAGTATGCTATTCCTGCAAGAGGCCATCGGCGGCATTGTCTATGGATTTGTACTTGGCTTAATCTTCCACTATCTAATCAGTGCAACCAACGATCATTCAATGGAGTTGCTCCTCACTATTGGGATTCCAACAGCTGGTTATGCTTTTGCAGAAGTATTGCATGTATCAGGCCCCCTAGCGATGGTTGTATCGGGGATAATGATTGGTAACTGGACTCGCCATATCGGATTTTCCAAAGAGAGTGAAGACCATCTCGATCACTTCTGGGAGTTGGTTGATGAATTTCTCAATGGGGTACTATTTCTTCTTATCGGTATGTCGATGCTGCTGTTTGAATTCCACAAAGAAGACTTCATCTTGATGGCATTTGCGATTCCATTAGTTCTGACTGGTCGTTACTTAAGTGTCTACTTCTCTTATATCGGCTTTAAGCGCTATAGAAGCTACAACCCATGGTCGACTCGCATTTTGACTTGGGGTGGCTTACGGGGCGGTTTAGCTCTAGCAATGGCCCTTTCAATCCCAGCAGGGATATGGGTTATTCCAGACAAGCTAATCGACGTAAAAGAGATCATTCTCGTAATGACTTATTCGGTTGTTGTATTCTCGATTCTAATTCAAGGTTCAACCATTACACCTATGATTGAACGAGCGAAACAAGCAGAAAAAGAGTTGTGACTAATCTCTTAGATAGAAATACAATAAAGGCAGCCAAATAGGCTGCCTTTTTCGTTCGTATCGGTTTATGAGCTTTTAGATCATCATAGACCTAAAGCCTAAGAGTAGCTCAATGCTTTACGTTCTCAGTCGTCGCTTTCACTTTAGCGGCGTTTTGTTCTTGCCATGCTTTACGTACTTTCACGGTAACAAAACCAAGAATAGCGGTAGCTAATGTAATCACAGGCGCAGCCATAAGGCCCATCGTTACAAGCTTACTTATATTTTCTGGTAGTAACGGTAATAACATACCGAAAGAACACAGTAGCAACGTCCATAGAATCGCACTCAACCAAGCGAAATAATGGAACTTATTCACTTTATTCGCACGCATACCCATCATCAACGGTAGCAAAGAACGCACCACAGGAATAAAGCGAGCACAAAATAGTGCCACTAAACCGTGCTTGCCCAACAACACATCGACTTGCTGCAAGCGCTTTTGCGGAACCGCATTAACCCAGCCTTGAACCTTAGGTAAGCGGTTTAACCAGCGTCCTTGAACATAAGCGGACCAGCTACCAAGAGCAGCGCATGTCGCAATCAAGATGAGAATAAGTATAGGGTCTAACACCCCAACAGCTGCCAACGTACCAGATAACACCACAACGCTATCGCAAGGGAATGGTGCGGCAGGAATAAAGCCACTTTCTAAAAAGATCAGAGCACCAACAACAAAGTAAACCATAGCAGCGCTGCCTGGTGTCATTAGCGTAGTAAAGTCCTGATGCCAAAGCGCCATCAAAACATCAATAATTGAATCCAACATTTTATAACCTCATAAACCAAGTAAATACATTCAAACAAGCTGTGGTGTATGTCGGCTATGAATAAATCGATAGATTAGGTTTGATTCATAATGCTGTTTAACTCTTAATGCCACATCAACATCATACTGTCGATAATAATGCCCATTGATTGAGTTGGTTTGCGCATAAATCGAATCACTAACCGGAAGGAATGAGGCACCATGCCCCTGGCGTTCAGTTGGCTTTTGAATATTTCGGCTGATCAGCGTATGTAAAGGGTTGGCGTGTCGCTTTGCCTCAATACTATAAATAGAACTAGCTTTGAAAGATTGTAATTGATGAACTGCCGTATAATTGTCAGATTGTTTAGGCAATAGCTCGTCGTCCGCTGCCGTAGTTAGCAACAGAGTCAAACAAACCGCGGATAGCATACCTATCAAACGCAAAGCCTTTCTCCACCCAATTAAACTTCGAAGTACTACATTAGCAATACTAGTTGGGTTTTAGCGCCGCTAGTAAATTAGTTCAATAGGCATCAATTATCGAAACGACAAAATAACTATAATAATAGAAATGCCATTAAATTTACTCTTAATAATCATAGAGATAAAAGATCACATTTAAATTATTAAACGCTTTATACATGCCTACTTACATAAAATATCATGATAAATAGTAACGCTTGGAATTCAGATCACTTAACTACGGATGCGGGTATATAAAAGAGAAAATCGATTTGAGAACCACTAACTCAGCAGTATCTTCTCAAAGTGAAGCATCAAAAACACTGAACGTTTCCGACTATCAAATTTTGAAGCTGAACAGATACTTACGATATAGAGTCCTAAGTTCATTTTCGTTGAATATGAAAAATCCCTGCTATTTCTTGCGGGCATGCCTAGTGAGGGCTTTACAATAAGTGGCAGAGCGGCTGGACTTGCAATCCGATGAGAGTCGATTCCTTTGCAAAAGGAACTTTTCTTCAGATATTAAAAAACCCGACGCTTTCGCATCGGGTTAAATAAGTGGCGGAGTGGACGGGACTCGAACCCGCGACCCCCGGCGTGACAGGCCGGTATTCTAACCAACTGAACTACCACTCCGCAGTGGACTACTTGTCGTCGCTGACAAGTGTTCATAATTTAAAGCCTGGCGATGTCCTACTCTCACATGGGGAAGCCCCACACTACCATCGGCGCTAATTCGTTTCACTTCTGAGTTCGGCATGGAATCAGGTGGGTCCAAATCGCTATGGTCGCCAAGCAAATTCTTTAATCTGGAAAGCTGTTTTCAGTTCTTACACATTCAATGTTCTAGTTTGAGTCCAATCAAAACCCCTTGGGTGTTGTATGGTTAAGCCTCACGGGCAATTAGTATCAGTTAGCTCAATGCCTCACAGCACTTACACACCTGACCTATCAACGTCGTAGTCTCCGACAACCCTTTAGGATACTTAAAGTATCAGGAGAACTCATCTCAAGGCTCGCTTCCGCTTAGATGCTTTCAGCGGTTATCGATTCCGAACTTAGCTACCGGGCAATGCGTCTGGCGACACAACCCGAACACCAGAGGTTCGTCCACTCCGGTCCTCTCGTACTAGGAGCAGCCCCTTTCAATTCTCCAACGCCCACGGCAGATAGGGACCGAACTGTCTCACGACGTTCTAAACCCAGCTCGCGTACCACTTTAAATGGCGAACAGCCATACCCTTGGGACCGACTTCAGCCCCAGGATGTGATGAGCCGACATCGAGGTGCCAAACACCGCCGTCGATATGAACTCTTGGGCGGTATCAGCCTGTTATCCCCGGGTACCTTTTATCCGTTGAGCGATGGCCCTTCCATTCAGAACCACCGGATCACTATGACCTGCTTTCACCTGCTCGAACCGTCATTCTCGCAGTTAAGCGGGCTTATGCCATTGCACTAACCTCACGATGTCCAACCGTGATTAGCCCACCTTCGTGCTCCTCCGTTACTCTTTGGGAGGAGACCGCCCCAGTCAAACTACCCACCAGGCACTGTCCGTAACCCCGATTAGGGGTCGACGTTAGAACATCAACACTACAAGGGTGGTATTTCAAGGACGGCTCCACAAATACTGGCGTACTTGCTTCAAAGCCTCCCACCTATCCTACACATGTAGGGTCAATGTTCAGTGCCAAGCTGTAGTAAAGGTTCACGGGGTCTTTCCGTCTAGCCGCGGGTACACTGCATCTTCACAGCGATTTCAATTTCACTGAGTCTCGGGTGGAGACAGCGTGGCCATCATTACGCCATTCGTGCAGGTCGGAACTTACCCGACAAGGAATTTCGCTACCTTAGGACCGTTATAGTTACGGCCGCCGTTTACCGGGCTTCGATCAAGAGCTTCGACCGAAGTCTAACCCCATCAATTAACCTTCCGGCACCGGGCAGGCGTCACACCGTATACGTCATCTTACGATTTTGCACAGTGCTGTGTTTTAATAAACAGTTGCAGCCACCTGGTATCTGCGACTCTCAATAGCTCCATCCGCGAGGGACTTCACCGTCAAGAGCGTACCTTCTCCCGAAGTTACGGTACCATTTTGCCTAGTTCCTTCACCCGAGTTCTCTCAAGCGCCTTGGTATTCTCTACCCGACCACCTGTGTCGGTTTGGGGTACGATTCCTTACAATCTGAAGCTTAGAGGCTTTCCTGGAAGCATGGCATCAATGACTTCACTACCGTAGTAGCTCGACGTCGTGTCTCAGCCTTAAAAGAGCCGGATTTACCTAACTCTTAAGCCTACGCACTTGAACCTGGACAACCGTCGCCAGGCCCACCTAGCCTTCTCCGTCCCCATCGCAATTGTAAGAAGTACGGGAATATTAACCCGTTTCCCATCGACTACGCCTTTCGGCCTCGCCTTAGGGGTCGACTTACCCTGCCCCGATTAACGTTGGACAGGAACCCTTGGTCTTCCGGCGAGGAGGTTTTTCACCCCCTTTATCGTTACTCATGTCAGCATTCGCACTTCTGATACCTCCAGCATGCTTTACAACACACCTTCAACGGCTTACAGAACGCTCCCCTACCCAATAACTAAAAGTTATTGCCGCAGCTTCGGTTTATAGCTTAGCCCCGTTACATCTTCCGCGCAGGCCGACTCGACTAGTGAGCTATTACGCTTTCTTTAAATGATGGCTGCTTCTAAGCCAACATCCTAGCTGTCTAAGCCTTCCCACATCGTTTCCCACTTAGCTATAATTTGGGACCTTAGCTGGCGGTCTGGGTTGTTTCCCTCTCCACGACGGACGTTAGCACCCGCCGTGTGTCTCCCGGATAGTACTTACTGGTATTCGGAGTTTGCAAAGGGTTGGTAAGTCGGGATGACCCCCTAGCCTTAACAGTGCTCTACCCCCAGTAGTATTCGTCCGAGGCGCTACCTAAATAGCTTTCGGGGAGAACCAGCTATCTCCAGGTTTGATTGGCCTTTCACCCTAGCCACAAGTCATCCGCTAATTTTTCAACATTAGTCGGTTCGGTCCTCCAGTTGATGTTACTCAACCTTCAACCTGCCCATGGCTAGATCACCTGGTTTCGGGTCTATATCCAGAGACTGAACGCCCAGTTAAGACTCGGTTTCCCTACGGCTCCCTAGATGGTTAACCTTGCCACTGAATATAAGTCGCTGACCCATTATACAAAGGTACGCAGTCACAGGACAAAGCCTGCTCCTACTGCTTGTACGTACACGGTTTCAGGTTCTATTTCACTCCCTCACAGGGTTCTTTTCGCCTTTCCCTCACGGTACTGGTTCACTATCGGTCAGTCAGTAGTATTTAGCCTTGGAGGATGGTCCCCCCATATTCAGACAGGATAACACGTGTCCCGCCCTACTCGATTTCACTGAACACACATCGTCAACTACGGGACTATCACCCTGTATCGTCGGACTTTCCAGACCGTTCGTCTAACGCGTGTAAAGCTTAAGGGCTAGTCCAATTTCGCTCGCCGCTACTTTCGGAATCTCGGTTGATTTCTTTTCCTCGGGGTACTTAGATGTTTCAGTTCCCCCGGTTCGCCTCGTTACGCTATGTATTCACGTAACGATACTTACTTATGTAAGTGGGTTTCCATTCGGAAATCCCAGACTCAAGTGGCTTTACTGCCTAATCTGGGCTTATCGCAAGTTAATACGTCCTTCATCGCCTCTGACTGCCAAGGCATCCACCGTGTACGCTTAGTCACTTAACCATACAACCCGAAGGAGTTTCGAGTTGATGTTCAAATCACCAAAGTTGTCTGCAATTTTTATACATGATGCAGACTCGATTTTGCCGGACTCAAATTCCAAGAACACTTGAATGTGTTTTTAGTTGTATTCAATAAATGAATACTTTGAGAACTTTACAAACAACAATAAATTGTTGTTTTGTCAGCTTTCCAAATTGTTAAAGAGCTTGATTTCTTTCGAAACCATTTTTAAAAACACTCAACTTTCTATTCAAAAGTAAATGCGCTTAAAGATGGTGGAGCTATGCGGGATCGAACCGCAGACCTCCTGCGTGCAAGGCAGGCGCTCTCCCAGCTGAGCTATAGCCCCATCTTGTTGATACTGTTGGCCAATTCCTTGGGAAGGGGTTGTGGGTCTGAGTGGACTCGAACCACCGACCTCTCGCTTATCAGGCGAACGCTCTAACCACCTGAGCTACAGACCCAGTATCGTCTCTTTGACTTTATAAACCATCAATCTGTGTGAACACTCATCGCAATAATCATCGTATAAGGAGTGATCCAGCGCCAGGTTCCCTAGCGCTACCTTGTTACGACTTCACCCCAGTCATGAACCACAAAGTGGTGAGCGTCCTCCCGAAGGTTAAACTACCCACTTCTTTTGCAGCCCACTCCCATGGTGTGACGGGCGGTGTGTACAAGGCCCGGGAACGTATTCACCGTGGCATTCTGATCCACGATTACTAGCGATTCCGACTTCATGGAGTCGAGTTGCAGACTCCAATCCGGACTACGACGTACTTTTTGGGATTCGCTCACTCTCGCGAGTTGGCAGCCCTCTGTATACGCCATTGTAGCACGTGTAGCCCTACTCGTAAGGGCCATGATGACTTGACGTCGTCCCCACCTTCCTCCGGTTTATCACCGGCAGTCTCCCTGGAGTTCCCGACATTACTCGCTGGCAAACAAGGATAAGGGTTGCGCTCGTTGCGGGACTTAACCCAACATTTCACAACACGAGCTGACGACAGCCATGCAGCACCTGTCTCATAGTTCCCGAAGGCACCAAAGCATCTCTGCTAAGTTCTATGGATGTCAAGAGTAGGTAAGGTTCTTCGCGTTGCATCGAATTAAACCACATGCTCCACCGCTTGTGCGGGCCCCCGTCAATTCATTTGAGTTTTAATCTTGCGACCGTACTCCCCAGGCGGTCTACTTAACGCGTTAGCTCCGAAAGCCACGGCTCAAGGCCACAACCTCCAAGTAGACATCGTTTACGGCGTGGACTACCAGGGTATCTAATCCTGTTTGCTCCCCACGCTTTCGCATCTGAGTGTCAGTATCTGTCCAGGGGGCCGCCTTCGCCACCGGTATTCCTTCAGATCTCTACGCATTTCACCGCTACACCTGAAATTCTACCCCCCTCTACAGTACTCTAGTCAGCCAGTTTCAAATGCAATTCCGAGGTTGAGCCCCGGGCTTTCACATCTGACTTAACTAACCACCTGCATGCGCTTTACGCCCAGTAATTCCGATTAACGCTCGCACCCTCCGTATTACCGCGGCTGCTGGCACGGTTAGCCGGTGCTTCTTCTGTCGCTAACGTCAAATCCATACGCTATTAACGCATGAACCTTCCTCACGACTGAAAGTACTTTACAACCCGAAGGCCTTCTTCATACACGCGGCATGGCTGCATCAGGCTTGCGCCCATTGTGCAATATTCCCCACTGCTGCCTCCCGTAGGAGTCTGGACCGTGTCTCAGTTCCAGTGTGGCTGATCATCCTCTCAGACCAGCTAGGATCGTCGCCTTGGTGAGCCCTTACCTCACCAACTAGCTAATCCCACCTAGGCATATCCTGACGCGAGAGGCCCGAAGGTCCCCCTCTTTGGCCCGTAGGCATCATGCGGTATTAGCCATCGTTTCCAATGGTTATCCCCCACATCAGGGCAATTTCCTAGGCATTACTCACCCGTCCGCCGCTCGCCGCCCAACAAATCCCCCGAAGGTTCAATGTTGTCGCTGCCGCTCGACTTGCATGTGTTAGGCCTGCCGCCAGCGTTCAATCTGAGCCATGATCAAACTCTTCAATTTAAGATTTTGTGACTCAATGAATACTGATTACATTACATAGTAATGTTGAATTGACTGTGCCGATACTAGTATCGAATTGGTCACTCAGTTCATTGAAATCAATTTGAAGCCTAAGCTTCTAATTGGATCATCAACGAGTGCCCACACAGATTGATAGGTTTATATTGTTAAAGAGCTTTGCTTTCAATGCCTTAGCATCTCAGCGAGGTGCGTATAATACGCTTCCCACTTTGAAAGTCAACATAAAATTCTAAGTTTTCTTAAAACTTTATGGTGACTTGCTTATTAAATAAGCAAGTGCGAAATAAAGCCTGGCGATGTCCTACTCTCACATGGGAAGCCCACACTACCATCGGCGCTAATTCGTTTCACTTCTGAGTTCGGCATGGAATCAGGTGGGTCCAAATCGCTATGGTCGCCAAGCAAATTCTTTAATCTGGAAAGCTGTTTTCAGTTCTTACACATTCAATGTTCTAGTTTGAGTCCAATCAAAACCCCTTGGGTGTTGTATGGTTAAGCCTCACGGGCAATTAGTATCAGTTAGCTCAATGCCTCACAGCACTTACACACCTGACCTATCAACGTCGTAGTCTCCGACAACCCTTTAGGATACTTAAAGTATCAGGGAGAACTCATCTCAAGGCTCGCTTCCCGCTTAGATGCTTTCAGCGGTTATCGATTCCGAACTTAGCTACCGGGCAATGCGTCTGGCGACACAACCCGAACACCAGAGGTTCGTCCACTCGGTCCTCTCGTACTAGGAGCAGCCCCTTTCAATTCTCCAACGCCCACGGCAGATAGGGACCGAACTGTCTCACGACGTTCTAAACCCAGCTCGCGTACCACTTTAAATGGCGAACAGCCATACCCTTGGGACCGACTTCAGCCCCAGGATGTGATGAGCCGACATCGAGGTGCCAAACACCGCCGTCGATATGAACTCTTGGGCGGTATCAGCCTGTTATCCCCGGGTACCTTTATCCGTTGAGCGATGGCCCTTCCATTCAGAACCACCGGATCACTATGACCTGCTGCACCTGCTCGAACCGTCATTCTCGCAGTTAAGCGGGCTTATGCCATTGCACTAACCTCACGATGTCCAACCGTGATTAGCCCACCTTCGTGCTCCTCCGTTACTCTTTGGGAGGAGACCGCCCCAGTCAAACTACCCACCAGGCACTGTCCGTAACCCCGATTAGGGGTCGACGTTAGAACATCAACACTACAAGGGTGGTATTTCAAGGACGGCTCCACAAATACTGGCGTACTTGCTTCAAAGCCTCCACCTATCCTACACATGTAGGGTCAATGTTCAGTGCCAAGCTGTAGTAAAGGTTCACGGGGTCTTTCCGTCTAGCCGCGGGTACACTGCATCTTCACAGCGATTTCAATTTCACTGAGTCTCGGGTGGAGACAGCGTGGCCATCATTACGCCATTCGTGCAGGTCGGAACTTACCCGACAAGGAATTTCGCTACCTTAGGACCGTTATAGTTACGGCCGCCGTTTACCGGGGCTTCGATCAAGAGCTTCGACCGAAGTCTAACCCCATCAATTAACCTTCCGGCACCGGGCAGGCGTCACACCGTATACGTCATCTTACGATTTTGCACAGTGCTGTGTTTTTAATAAACAGTTGCAGCCACCTGGTATCTGCGACTCTCAATAGCTCCATCCGCAAGGGACTTCACCGTCAAGAGCGTACCTTCTCCCGAAGTTACGGTACCATTTTGCCTAGTTCCTTCACCCGAGTTCTCTCAAGCGCCTTGGTATTCTCTACCCGACCACCTGTGTCGGTTTGGGGTACGATTCCTTACAATCTGAAGCTTAGAGGCTTTTCCTGGAAGCATGGCATCAATGACTTCACTACCGTAGTAGCTCGACGTCGTGTCTCAGCCTTAAAAAGAGCCGGATTTACCTAACTCTTAAGCCTACGCACTTGAACCTGGACAACCGTCGCCAGGCCCACCTAGCCTTCTCCGTCCCCATCGCAATTGTAAGAAGTACGGGAATATTAACCCGTTTCCCATCGACTACGCCTTTCGGCCTCGCCTTAGGGTCGACTTACCCTGCCCGATTAACGTTGGACAGGAACCCTTGGTCTTCCGGCGAGAGGTTTTCACCCCTTTATCGTTACTCATGTCAGCATTCGCACTTCTGATACCTCCAGCATGCTTTACAACACACCTTCAACGGCTTACAGAACGCTCCCCTACCCAATAACTAAAAGTTATTGCCGCAGCTTCGGTTTATAGCTTAGCCCGTTACATCTTCCGCGCAGGCCGACTCGACTAGTGAGCTATTACGCTTTCTTTAAATGATGGCTGCTTCTAAGCCAACATCCTAGCTGTCTAAGCCTTCCCACATCGTTTCCCACTTAGCTATAATTTGGGACCTTAGCTGGCGGTCTGGGTTGTTTCCCTCTCCACGACGGACGTTAGCACCCGCCGTGTGTCTCCCGGATAGTACTTACTGGTATTCGGAGTTTGCAAAGGGTTGGTAAGTCGGGATGACCCCCTAGCCTTAACAGTGCTCTACCCCCAGTAGTATTCGTCCGAGGCGCTACCTAAATAGCTTTCGGGGAGAACCAGCTATCTCCAGGTTTGATTGGCCTTTCACCCCTAGCCACAAGTCATCCGCTAATTTTTCAACATTAGTCGGTTCGGTCCTCCAGTTGATGTTACTCAACCTTCAACCTGCCCATGGCTGAATCACCTGGTTTCGGGTCTATATCCAGAGACTGAACGCCCAGTTAAGACTCGGTTTCCCTACGGCTCCCCTAGATGGTTAACCTTGCCACTGAATATAAGTCGCTGACCCATTATACAAAAGGTACGCAGTCACAGGACAAAGCCTGCTCCTACTGCTTGTACGTACACGGTTTCAGGTTCTATTTCACTCCCCTCACAGGGGTTCTTTTCGCCTTTCCCTCACGGTACTGGTTCACTATCGGTCAGTCAGTAGTATTTAGCCTTGGAGGATGGTCCCCCCATATTCAGACAGGATAACACGTGTCCCGCCCTACTCGATTTCACTGAACACACATCGTCAACTACGGGACTATCACCCTGTATCGTCGGACTTTCCAGACCGTTCGTCTAACGCGTGTAAAGCTTAAGGGCTAGTCCAATTTCGCTCGCCGCTACTTTCGGAATCTCGGTTGATTTCTTTTCCTCGGGGTACTTAGATGTTTCAGTTCCCCCGGTTCGCCTCGTTACGCTATGTATTCACGTAACGATACTTACTTATAAGTGGGTTTCCCCATTCGGAAATCCCAGACTCAAGTGGCTTTTACTGCCTAATCTGGGCTTATCGCAAGTTAATACGTCCTTCATCGCCTCTGACTGCCAAGGCATCCACCGTGTACGCTTAGTCACTTAACCATACAACCCGAAGGAGTTTCGAGTTGATGTTCAAATCACCAAAGTTGTCTGCAATTTTATACATGATGCAGACTCGATTTTGCCGGACTCAAATTCCAAGAACACTTGAATGTGTTTTAGTTGTATTCAATAAATGAATACTTTGAGAACTTTACAAACAACAATAAATTGTTGTTTTGTCAGCTTTCCAAATTGTTAAAGAGCTTGATTTCTTTCGAAACCATTTTAAAAACACTCAACTTTCTATTCAAAAGTAAATGCGCTTAAAGATGGTGGAGCTATGGGGATCGAACCGCAGACCTCCTGCGTGCAAGGCAGGCGCTCTCCCAGTGAGCTATAGCCCCATCTTGTTGATACTGTTGGCCAATTCCTTGGGAATTGGTGGGTCTGAGTGGACTCGAACCACCGACCTCTCGCTTATCAGGCGAACGCTCTAACCACCTGAGCTACAGACCCAGTATCGTCTCTTTGACTTTATAAACCATCAATCTGTGTGAACACTCATCGCAATAATCATCGTATAAGGAGGTGATCCAGCGCCAGGTTCCCCTAGCGCTACCTTGTTACGACTTCACCCCAGTCATGAACCACAAAGTGGTGAGCGTCCTCCCGAAGGTTAAACTACCCACTTCTTTTGCAGCCCACTCCCATGGTGTGACGGGCGGTGTGTACAAGGCCCGGGAACGTATTCACCGTGGCATTCTGATCCACGATTACTAGCGATTCCGACTTCATGGAGTCGAGTTGCAGACTCCAATCCGGACTACGACGTACTTTTTGGGATTCGCTCACTCTCGCGAGTTGGCAGCCCTCTGTATACGCCATTGTAGCACGTGTGTAGCCCTACTCGTAAGGGCCATGATGACTTGACGTCGTCCCCACCTTCCTCCGGTTTATCACCGGCAGTCTCCCTGGAGTTCCCGACATTACTCGCTGGCAAACAAGGATAAGGGTTGCGCTCGTTGCGGGACTTAACCCAACATTTCACAACACGAGCTGACGACAGCCATGCAGCACCTGTCTCATAGTTCCCGAAGGCACCAAAGCATCTCTGCTAAGTTCTATGGATGTCAAGAGTAGGTAAGGTTCTTCGCGTTGCATCGAATTAAACCACATGCTCCACCGCTTGTGCGGGCCCCCGTCAATTCATTTGAGTTTTAATCTTGCGACCGTACTCCCCAGGCGGTCTACTTAACGCGTTAGCTCCGAAAGCCACGGCTCAAGGCCACAACCTCCAAGTAGACATCGTTTACGGCGTGGACTACCAGGGTATCTAATCCTGTTTGCTCCCCACGCTTTCGCATCTGAGTGTCAGTATCTGTCCAGGGGGCCGCCTTCGCCACCGGTATTCCTTCAGATCTCTACGCATTTCACCGCTACACCTGAAATTCTACCCCCCTCTACAGTACTCTAGTCAGCCAGTTTCAAATGCAATTCCGAGGTTGAGCCCCGGGCTTTCACATCTGACTTAACTAACCACCTGCATGCGCTTTACGCCCAGTAATTCCGATTAACGCTCGCACCTCCGTATTACCGCGGCTGCTGGCACGGAGTTAGCCGGTGCTTCTTCTGTCGCTAACGTCAAATCCATACGCTATTAACGCATGAACCTTCCTCACGACTGAAAGTACTTTACAACCCGAAGGCCTTCTTCATACACGCGGCATGGCTGCATCAGGCTTGCGCCCATTGTGCAATATTCCCACTGCTGCCTCCCGTAGGAGTCTGGACCGTGTCTCAGTTCCAGTGTGGCTGATCATCCTCTCAGACCAGCTAGGATCGTCGCCTTGGTGAGCCCTTACCTCACCAACTAGCTAATCCCACCTAGGCATATCCTGACGCGAGAGGCCCGAAGGTCCCCCTCTTTGGCCCGTAGGCATCATGCGGTATTAGCCATCGTTTCCAATGGTTATCCCCCACATCAGGGCAATTTCCTAGGCATTACTCACCCGTCCGCCGCTCGCCGCCCAACAAATCCCCCGAAGGTTCAATGTTGTCGCTGCCGCTCGACTTGCATGTGTTAGGCCTGCCGCCAGCGTTCAATCTGAGCCATGATCAAACTCTTCAATTTAAGATTTTGTGACTCAATGAATACTGATTACATTACATAGTAATGTTGAATTGACTGTGCCGATACTAAGTATCGAATTGGTCACTCAGTTCATTGAAATCAATTTGAAGCCTAAGCTTCTAATTGGATTATCATCAACGAGTGCCCACACAGATTGATAGGTTTATATTGTTAAAGAGCTTTGCTTTCAATGCCTTAGCATCTCAGCGAGGTGCGTATAATACGCTTCCACTTTGAAAGTCAACATAAAATTCTAAGTTTTCTTAAAACTTTATGGTGACTTGCTTATTAAATAAAGTGCGAAATAAAGCCTACACTACCATCGGCGCTAATTCGTTTCACTTCTGAGTTCGGCATGGAATCAGGTGGGTCCAAATCGCTATGGTCGCCAAGCAAATTCTTTAATTCGGAAAGCTGTTTTCAGTTCTTACACATTCAATGTTCTATTTGAGTCCAATCAAAACCCCTTGGGTGTTGTATGGTTAAGCCTCACGGGCAATTAGTATCAGTTAGCTCAATGCCTCACAGCACTTACACACCTGACCTATCAACGTCGTAGTCTCCGACAACCCTTTAGGATACTTAAAGTATCAGGGAGAACTCATCTCAAGGCTCGCTTCCCGCTTAGATGCTTTCAGCGGTTATCGATTCCGAACTTAGCTACCGGGCAATGCGTCTGGCGACACAACCCGAACACCAGAGGTTCGTCCACTCCGGTCCTCTCGTACTAGGAGCAGCCCCTTTCAATTCTCCAACGCCCACGGCAGATAGGGACCGAACTGTCTCACGACGTTCTAAACCCAGCTCGCGTACCACTTTAAATGGCGAACAGCCATACCCTTGGGACCGACTTCAGCCCCAGGATGTGATGAGCCGACATCGAGGTGCCAAACACCGCCGTCGATATGAACTCTTGGGCGGTATCAGCCTGTTATCCCCGGGTACCTTTTATCCGTTGAGCGATGGCCCTTCCATTCAGAACCACCGGATCACTATGACCTGCTGCACCTGCTCGAACCGTCATTCTCGCAGTTAAGCGGGCTTATGCCATTGCACTAACCTCACGATGTCCAACCGTGATTAGCCCACCTTCGTGCTCCTCCGTTACTCTTTGGGAGGAGACCGCCCCAGTCAAACTACCCACCAGGCACTGTCCGTAACCCCGATTAGGGTCGACGTTAGAACATCAACACTACAAGGGTGGTATTTCAAGGACGGCTCCACAAATACTGGCGTACTTGCTTCAAAGCCTCCCACCTATCCTACATGTAGGGTCAATGTTCAGTGCCAAGCTGTAGTAAAGGTTCACGGGGTCTTTCCGTCTAGCCGCGGGTACACTGCATCTTCACAGCGATTTCAATTTCACTGAGTCTCGGGTGGAGACAGCGTGGCCATCATTACGCCATTCGTGCAGGTCGGAACTTACCCGACAAGGAATTTCGCTACCTTAGGACCGTTATAGTTACGGCCGCCGTTTACCGGGGCTTCGATCAAGAGCTTCGACCGAAGTCTAACCCCATCAATTAACCTTCCGGCACCGGGCAGGCGTCACACCGTATACGTCATCTTACGATTTTGCACAGTGCTGTGTTTTAATATAAACAGTTGCAGCCACCTGGTATCTGCGACTCTCAATAGCTCCATCCGCGAGGGACTTCACCGTCAAGAGCGTACCTTCTCCCGAAGTTACGGTACCATTTTGCCTAGTTCCTTCACCCGAGTTCTCTCAAGCGCCTTGGTATTCTCTACCCGACCACCTGTGTCGGTTTGGGGTACGATTCCTTACAATCTGAAGCTTAGAGGCTTTTCCTGGAAGCATGGCATCAATGACTTCACTACCGTAGTAGCTCGACGTCGTGTCTCAGCCTTAAAAAGAGCCGGATTTACCTAACTCTTAAGCCTACGCACTTGAACCTGGACAACCGTCGCCAGGCCCACCTAGCCTTCTCCGTCCCCCCATCGCAATTGTAAGAAGTACGGGAATATTAACCCGTTTCCCATCGACTACGCCTTTCGGCCTCGCCTTAGGGTCGACTTACCCTGCCCGATTAACGTTGGACAGGAACCCTTGGTCTTCCGGCGAGGAGGTTTTCACCCCTTTATCGTTACTCATGTCAGCATTCGCACTTCTGATACCTCCAGCATGCTTTACAACACACCTTCAACGGCTTACAGAACGCTCCCTACCCAATAACTAAAGTTATTGCCGCAGCTTCGGTTTATAGCTTAGCCCGTTACATCTTCCGCGCAGGCCGACTCGACTAGTGAGCTATTACGCTTTCTTTAAATGATGGCTGCTTCTAAGCCAACATCCTAGCTGTCTAAGCCTTCCCACATCGTTTCCCACTTAGCTATAATTTGGGACCTTAGCTGGCGGTCTGGGTTGTTTCCCTCTCACGACGGACGTTAGCACCCGCCGTGTGTCTCCCGGATAGTACTTACTGGTATTCGGGTTTGCAAAGGGTTGGTAAGTCGGGATGACCCCTAGCCTTAACAGTGCTCTACCCCAGTAGTATTCGTCCGAGGCGCTACCTAAATAGCTTTCGGGAGAACCAGCTATCTCCAGGTTTGATTGGCCTTTCACCCTAGCCACAAGTCATCCGCTAATTTTTCAACATTAGTCGGTTCGGTCCTCCAGTTGATGTTACTCAACCTTCAACCTGCCCATGGCTGAATCACCTGGTTTCGGGTCTATATCCAGAGACTGAACGCCCAGTTAAGACTCGGTTTCCCTACGGCTCCCTAGATGGTTAACCTTGCCACTGAATATAAGTCGCTGACCCATTATACAAAGGTACGCAGTCACAGGACAAAGCCTGCTCCTACTGCTTGTACGTACACGGTTTCAGGTTCTATTTCACTCCCCTCACAGGGGTTCTTTTCGCCTTTCCCTCACGGTACTGGTTCACTATCGGTCAGTCAGTAGTATTTAGCCTTGGAGGATGGTCCCCATATTCAGACAGGATAACACGTGTCCCGCCCTACTCGATTTCACTGAACACACATCGTCAACTACGGGACTATCACCCTGTATCGTCGGACTTTCCAGACCGTTCGTCTAACGTGTAAAGCTTAGGGCTAGTCCAATTTCGCTCGCCGCTACTTTCTGAATCTCGGTTGATTTCTTTTCCTCGGGGTACTTAGATGTTTCAGTTCCCCCGGTTCGCCTCGTTACGCTATGTATTCACGTAACGATACTTACTTATGTAAGTGGGTTTCCCCATTCGGAAATCCCAGACTCAAGTGGCTTTTACTGCCTAATCTGGGCTTATCGCAAGTTAATACGTCCTTCATCGCCTCTGACTGCCAAGGCATCCACCGTGTACGCTTAGTCACTTAACCATACAACCCGAAGGAGTTTCGAGTTGATGTTCAAATCACCAAAGTTGTCTGCAATTTTTATACATGATGCAGACTCGATTTTGCCGGACTCAATTTTCTTCTCCTTACTTTAAAAGTAAGACAAAAGCCAAGAACACTTGAATGTGTTTTAGTCGTTTACCTTTCGGTGAGAACTTACAAACAACAATAAATTGTTGTTTTGTCAGCTTTCCAAATTGTTAAAGAGCAATAATAGCTCGAAGCATTCGCTTCAAAACCATCAATCTGTGTGGGTACTCATCACGATAATCATCGTATAAGGAGGTGATCCAGCGCCAGGTTCCCCTAGCGCTACCTTGTTACGACTTCACCCCAGTCATGAACCACAAAGTGGTGAGCGTCCTCCGAAGGTTAAACTACCCACTTCTTTTGCAGCCCACTCCCATGGTGTGACGGGCGGTGTGTACAAGGCCCGGGAACGTATTCACCGTGGCATTCTGATCCACGATTACTAGCGATTCCGACTTCATGGAGTCGAGTTGCAGACTCCAATCCGGACTACGACGTACTTTTTGGGATTCGCTCACTCTCGCGAGTTGGCAGCCCTCTGTATACGCCATTGTGTAGCCCTACTCGTAAGGGCCATGATGACTTGACGTCGTCCCCACCTTCCTCCGGTTTATCACCGGCAGTCTCCCTGGAGTTCCCGACATTACTCGCTGGCAAACAAGGATAAGGGTTGCGCTCGTTGCGGGACTTAACCCAACATTTCACAACACGAGCTGACGACAGCCATGCAGCACCTGTCTCATAGTTCCCGAAGGCACCAAAGCATCTCTGCTAAGTTCTATGGATGTCAAGAGTAGGTAAGGTTCTTCGCGTTGCATCGAATTAAACCACATGCTCCACCGCTTGTGCGGGCCCCGTCAATTCATTTGAGTTTTAATCTTGCGACCGTACTCCCAGGCGGTCTACTTAACGCGTTAGCTCCGAAAGCCACGGCTCAAGGCCACAACCTCCAAGTAGACATCGTTTACGGCGTGGACTACCAGGGTATCTAATCCTGTTTGCTCCCCACGCTTTCGCATCTGAGTGTCAGTATCTGTCCAGGGGGCCGCCTTCGCCACCGGTATTCCTTCAGATCTCTACGCATTTCACCGCTACACCTGAAATTCTACCCCCCTCTACAGTACTCTAGTCAGCCAGTTTCAAATGCAATTCCGAGGTTGAGCCCCGGGCTTTCACATCTGACTTAACTAACCACCTGCATGCGCTTTACGCCCAGTAATTCCGATTAACGCTCGCACCCTCCGTATTACCGCGGCTGCTGGCACGGAGTTAGCCGGTGCTTCTTCTGTCGCTAACGTCAAATCCGTACGCTATTAACGCACGAACCTTCCTCACGACTGAAAGTACTTTACAACCCGAAGGCCTTCTTCATACACGCGGCATGGCTGCATCAGGCTTGCGCCCATTGTGCAATATTCCCCACTGCTGCCTCCCGTAGGAGTCTGGACCGTGTCTCAGTTCCAGTGTGGCTGATCATCCTCTCAGACCAGCTAGGGATCGTCGCCTTGGTGAGCCCTTACCTCACCAACTAGCTAATCCCACCTAGGCATATCCTGACGCGAGAGGCCCGAAGGTCCCCCTCTTTGGCCCGTAGGCATCATGCGGTATTAGCCATCGTTTCCAATGGTTATCCCCCACATCAGGGCAATTTCCTAGGCATTACTCACCCGTCCGCCGCTCGCCGCCCAACAAATCCCCCGAAGGTTCAATGTTGTCGCTGCCGCTCGACTTGCATGTGTTAGGCCTGCCGCCAGCGTTCAATCTGAGCCATGATCAAACTCTTCAATTTAAGATTTTGTGACTCAATGAATACTGATTACATTACAAAGTAATGTTGAATTGACTGTGCCGATACTAAGTATCGAATTGGTCACTCAGTTCATTGAAATCAATTTGAAGCCTAAGCTTCTAATTGGATTATCATCAACGAGTGCCCACACAGATTGATAGGTTCTTATTGTTAAAGAGCTAATCTTCTTTGTGACCAATATCACTTGGAAGAGGCGGCCATTCTAACGAGATAATTTCCGGTGTCAAACACTTTCTTAATTTATTTCGTCATTCTTTCTGACCTTGTCGATTCAGCGCTAAACCCTTATGGAGCCTTGCCTCGTCGACAGGGATTCATTATAGAGATCGCCGTCACATTGGCAAGTGTTATTTTGCAAAAATTGCAAAAATAACGCTTACATGCCCAACTTTCACCCAAAGCCTTATTTATTCAACTTTACCCCAAGAAAGCCAACAACTCATCCACAAAGTTATCCACATTGCATGATTATTTAGGCAAAAAAAAGACTGCATTAAGCAGCCTTTTCCTTATACGTCGAACTAAATTCCCGATCCGTGCTGTTCTCCATCATCTTCATGAAGGCCACATTCACGTTTTAAACCGAAGAATCGAGTTTCCTCTTCTTTCATTCCCGGCTCCCATTTTCTCGTGGTGTGGGTATCGCCAACAGAAAGATACCCCTCATCTCTTAGCGGGTGATAAGGTAAACCGTGTTGTTCTAAATAATAGTGAACATCTTTATTACTCCAATCGATGACTGGAAGAAACTTGAATACACCATTTTGAATCGAAAGAATCGGTAAATGAGCGCGAGACTGAGATTGCTCACGACGCAAACCCGAGAACCATGTTTCTACTTGCAGCTCATCGAGTGCACGCCGCATCGGTTCCACTTTATTAAGCTTATTATATTTCTCAATCCCTTCGACACCTTGTTCCCACAGTTTACCAAACACAGCCTCTTGCCAAACTGGACTTTGTTTCGCTCGGTACACTTTGAGATTGAGGTTAAGCCGCTTGGTTAATTGATCGATAAATTGGTAAGTCTCAGGAAAGAGGTAACCAGTGTCCGTTAATATCACAGGAATGTTCGGTTTTAGCTGTGTAACAAGATGCAGCATGACTGCTCCCTGCACACCAAAGCTTGATGAAACTGCGAACTCTCCTGAGAGATTGTCTAGCGCCCATGCTACTCGCTGCTCTGCTGTCATTTGCTCAAGTTCGGCGTTAATCACTCCGAGCTGAAGTACCTGCTCTGTTTTCGTCAGGGTGAGTAGTTTTTTTAGCTCAAGTGGACTGGTCGTTGAATCAAGCATGCAAATCCCTCTTTGATACGAAAACCTCTTCGATGATTCCAGCACGGATAGCGAAATCACCAAAGCCTTCTTCTTTATTACGCTCTTTTGCCCAGCGCCCCACCAGCAGATCAATTTCTTCTAAGATCTGTTTATCAGTGATGTTCTCTTTATACATCTTCGGAATACGGGTCCCCGCTCGATTACCACCAAGATGCAAGTTATAACGACCCGGCGCTTTACCCACTAAGCCAATCTCCGCCAACATCGCTCGACCACAGCCATTTGGGCAGCCTGTAACGCGTAAGATAATGTTGTCTTCTTTCGGCAAACCATGTTTTTCGAGAATACCTTCAACGTCGGTAACAAATTGGGGGAGGAAACGTTCCGCCTCCGCCATCGCTAAAGGACAAGTTGGAAAGGCCACACACGCCATTGAGTTTTTGCGCTGCTCACTGACTTTATCATCCATTAGACCATGAGCTCGGGCAATTTTCTCAATCTTAGCTTTATTACTCTTCGAGACACCCGCCACGATCAAATTTTGATTTGCCGTCATACGAAAATCGCCTTTATGGATCTTCGCTATCTCTGCCATGCCGGTTTTAAGTGGCTTACCCGGGAAGTCGAGTAAACGACCATTCTCAATAAAGAGCGCAAGGTGATATTTACCATCAATCCCTTCGACCCAACCAATGCGATCGCCACGTTCGGTAAACTCATAAGGTCGGCTGGTCGCAAACTTAACATCCGCACGCTTTTCAACTTCAGCTTTAAATACATCGATGCCTACACGATCTAGGGTGTATTTGGTTTTGGCATTTTTACGGTTAGAACGATTCCCCCAATCACGTTGAGTCGTCACCACTGCTGCTGCGACTTCTAGCGTCTTTTCTAGAGGAACAAAACCAAAATCATCAGCTCGACGCGCATAGGTTGAAGTATCACCATGAGTCATCGCCAGACCACCGCCCACCAGCACGTTAAAGCCAATCAATTTACCGTTGTCCGCAATCGCCACAAAGTTCAAATCATTGGCATGCACATCTACATCATTTTGCGGCGGGATCACCACGGTCGTTTTGAATTTACGCGGTAAATAGTTTTTACCAAGAATTGGCTCATCGTCTTCAGTGGTTTCTACTTTCTCACCATCGAGCCATATCTCTGCATAAGCTTTAGTTTTAGGTAGTAGATGCTCACTGATCTTCTTTGCCCACTCATAAGCTTCTTGGTGCAATTCAGATTCAACCGGATTAGTGGTACATAACACGTTGCGGTTAACATCCCCCGCCGTCGCAATGGAATCAATACCGATGCTATTGAGTGTTTGATGCATAAGCTTAATGTTTGGCTTTAGAACCCCATGGAACTGAAAGGTCTGGCGCGTGGTTAAGCGAATACTGCCGTACAGCGAATGTTCACTGGCAAACTTGTCGATGGCTAGCCACTGTTTTGGGGTAATAATCCCTCCAGGCATACGAGCACGCAGCATGACATTATGTAGAGGCTCAAGCTTTTGCTTGGCACGCTCATTACGAATATCACGATCATCTTGTTGATACATGCCGTGAAAGCGGATTAGCTGGAAGTTATCGGCAGTGAATCCACCGGTAATACGATCTTGTAAATCTTGTTCTATGGTGCCACGTAGGAAATTGCTTTGTCCTTTCAGGCGCTCGTTATCCGATAACGGACCTAAGACTTCACCAAGTACTTGTTGCTGCTCTTTGCTCATTAGTACACATCCCTTTGGTAACGTTTTTCCTTACGCAGATTGTTAATAAACTCTTCTGCTTGTTCCTTGGTTAGCTTGCCGTATTGTTTAGCGACTTGAATCAATGCTTGATGCACATCTTTCGCCATCCGTGTGGCATCACCACATACGTAGAGGTAGGCACCTCGCTCGATCCAATGCCACACCTGCTCACCTTTTTCTAAAATGCGATGCTGGACATACACTTTCTCATGCTGGTCACGGCTAAAGGCTACATCAAGATGAGTTAGCAAACCTGACTTGAGGTACTTTTGCCATTCCACTTGGTAGAGGAAATCTTGAGTAAAGGTACGATCACCAAAGAACAGCCAATTCTTACCTTCGGCATCACGGTTATCACGCTCTTGAATAAAGCTACGAAACGGGGCGATACCCGTTCCTGGACCAATCATGATAACCGGAGCATTATCATCTTGAGGCAGTTTGAAGTGATTGTTGTTTTCGATAAACACTTTTATTTCCCCACCTTCTTCAAGACGGTGAGACAAATAACTGGATGCACCACCAAAACGAGACTCTTCACCTTGCTGGTATTCAACCACTCCGACAGTTAGATGCACTTCATCTTCTACTTCCGATTGCGCCGAAGCGATAGAATAAAGACGAGGGGTCAAGCGACGAAGTAACCCAATCAACTGCTCTGCACTTAATTTGGTTTTCTTTTCTGCTAGTACGTCGATAACTTGCGTATTGCCTGCGTACTCGCGCAGTTTATCTTTGTCTTCCACCAGCTTTTGTAGTTTCTTACTGCCCGAAAGCTCAGCATACTTAGTCACGAGCTGTGGATTAGACGTTGTAATTTCATACTTAGAAAGTAAAGCGCTGTATATCGAAAGACTTTCACCATCGACATCAACGCTCTCTATGCCTGATAAACCAACTTTGGCCAGCAAAGCATTGACGAGTTCTGCGCTATTTTCATACCAAACACCAAGTGCATCACCCGGCTGATAACTGATTCCGGAACCATCGAGATCGATTTCGATATGGCGAACATCCTTACCAGAATCACGGCCAGTAATTTTCTGGCTCGTTAACAAGGCCGCTGTATAAGGGTTCTGTTTGTTATACGGTAAGTGTTCAGGAGCAGCTTGGCCTACTGGCAATTGCACCACTTCAGCCTCAACGCCAGAAGATAAATCTTCCTTAACAATATCCAGAGCGTTGATGCGCCATTCTTTCGCTGAAGCTTCATAATCCACATCGCAATCAACACGCTCAATAAACGCAGTTGCACCTAACTTTGATAAGTAAGTATCGAAATCTTTACCTGTTTGGCAGAAGAATTCGTAGCTAGAATCACCTAAACCAATCACACCGTACTTCAAATTAGGTAATTTGGGCGCCTTCTTCGATTGGAGAAATTCATGTAACTCAATCGCATTGTCTGGCGCTTCACCTTCACCATTTGTTGATGCAACAATAATCACATGCGTTTCTTTAGCTAAGTTCTTACCTTTGTAGTCGCCGGCATCAAACAATTCGACGGTAATGCCTCGTGCTTTAGCTTCTTGTTCTAATTCTTCAGCCACTCCTTTGGCATTGCCAGTTTGTGAGGCGAAGATAATTGTTAGCTTACCCGCAGGTTTTGCTACCACGGCGGCAACGGCTTGATTAATTGGGCCTGCGGCGGATGCAGGCTGGTTTTGGGCTAATCCCCAGAAGTAACCACTTACCCACGCCAGTTGCTGCGAAGACAAACTTGATACCGTTTGCTGCAACTGACCGAGTTGTTGATCATTAAGCGGACTTGCGATGGCAGGTAGTTCCGCTGCATTTCCTTGCGAGAGCTCTACATTGCTTGAGGACTCTTTCTTATTTAAAGACATGGTCTCGACATCCCTATTCATTGCGTGATGATAGATTAACCACTCTTTTTAATAACAAGAAAGAATAGAAGTGAATGTTTTATAACTTTTGGAATTAACGATACGTACGAAACAGAGGGAAATGGCTAGATGTTGAGTTAAATATACAGAACAAAGCTTCTAGTAAAGTAGGTCTGAAGGACGTTGATCTTCGATGCGCACTTGACTAAAACCTACCGCCATTGCTGACTTAGATGCCACATCGAGGCTGCCATAGTGACATTCTTCACCATGCACATCGGTTAACAGAACAAACCCCCCTTCCGCGTGACGAAACTCAACTATCCACAAGCCTTCTTCCGCAGAGGGTTCAATTATCGCTTCCACTAACTGATTATCTCGGTACAAAGCGCGCAGTTCATTAATCATCATAATGGCATCTCAACGTAACTATCCGTGTTGTTATAAGCATGGTGCATTATGATGAAACTGCTAGTAGAAACTGACAAATTATCGCCAATGAGTATAACGTCTAGCGTTTTAAGAAGACTCAGAAGCGATATTCGGCACCAACAAAGAAACCATTTATGAAAATAAGAGATTCCGAAATCTCTGGCTCTGATGTCGCTAGGTTATCGATTTCGAGATCAATCACACGATACCCTGCTCGTATCGCGATATCTTCATTGGCTTGATACTTTATTCCCGCCAGTACATCCGCTCGCTTCATCCAATTACGGTCTCCAAAATCAAACTGACCAATAATGTCGATGTCAGTATTCGGCACTGACAACTCGGCATATGCGTACCAATTGAAAGTAAATTCATCAAAATTGTATTCAGATTGCGGCTGTGAACTGGTGCGGTAATGAGTATTGCTGTATTGAGTAAGAGAGATACCCGCATCAAACAACATGTGCTCTCGTTCGAGTACTCGATAATAAAAGAAAAGTCGTATTTATCTAAACCAACATAATCTGCATCAATATTGGTGTAGCGAAAACTAGCATTTGGAAGGAAAGGATGTGAGTGTTCGAGAGCGAAAGAGAAGTTACCACCAGTAGCGTTATCTCGACGACGATCATCAACCTTAGTATCACCAAACCATACATCCGCTTCAACACTCGTCGTGATGTTTGCCAAAGCAATTCGTGGCAGCAACATCGCCACCGCCACAAATGAGATGTGGATGGTTCGGTTCATCATAATAGGCTCTTCAAATTGGTATTTGCTTATTTGAGCCTATCACATTTTGACGACTTCGCTATCTTGGACTAGAAACGTGATTCTTGAAAAACCAAATACCTATCGCAATTACAATCAACCATGGCAAAATTTTCAGTACCGCCCCAACCATACCAAGTAATACCATTATCGCAAGAGCAAAACCAGCAGCAGCAAAGACCGTTAACATCGTGACGCCCGTTACCAATAGCGTCGCAATAAATACCAGAACAAAGATTAACTCAAACATCGCGTATCTCCTTTTTTATCACTGATATCGCAGGAAGCGTGCCAAGTTTTAAAACATACTTATCTTTTGATTTTAATAAAACAATAAAAAGCGCTCTATAATAAAAGCGCTTTAAAATACAGTGCTGGTATTATTTACCAACCCAAGTGGTAAATTTTACACATCTAACTCTTTTGGAATTTTCGCTAATGCAGCTTCCACCACTTCAACTCCTGAACCAGGTTTGTGTGCGTTTTCACTGATATGACGACGCCATTGGCGTGCTCCCGGCATATTTTGGAAAATACCCAGCATATGACGAGTAATGTGTCCTAGATATACCCCTTTTGAAAGCTGCTCCTCAATGTATGGGAACATCTCTTGTACAACTTGGGTTCGCTTTTTCACTGGTTTATCTAAACCAAAAATTTGTTGATCAACTTCTGCCAAAATATATGGATTTTGGTACGCTTCACGACCGACCATTACACCATCAAGATGCTTAAGATGCTCTTTCGTTTCTTCCAGCGTTTTAACCCCACCATTCACTGCAATCACCAAATGTGAGAAATCTTTCTTCAATTGGTAAGCGCGTGGGTAGTCTAGCGGCGGAATTTCACGGTTTTCCTTCGGACTTAAACCAGACAACCACGCTTTACGAGCGTGAATAGTAAACTGCTCGCAACCACCTTTTTCTGAAACGATAGAAACAAAGTTGGTAAGAAACTCATAAGAATCTTGATCATCAATGCCGATACGAGTCTTTACCGTAACAGGAATATCAACCACGTCTTTCATTGCAGCAACGCAATCGGCCACCAGCTGTGGTTCTGCCATTAAGCAAGCACCAAAACGACCATTTTGCACTCGGTCTGAAGGACAACCTACGTTTAAGTTAATTTCATCATAACCACGTTCAGCCGCCAGCTTAGCGCACGTTGCCAAATCAACAGGGTTTGAACCACCTAATTGCAGAACGAGTGGGTGCTCTTGTTCGTTGTACGCAAGGAAATCACCCTTACCATGGATAATAGCGCCAGTAGTCACCATTTCAGTGTACAGCTGAGTCTCGCTAGAAAGTAAGCGATGAAAGTATCGACAGTGACGATCAGTCCAATCCAACATGGGTGCGATAGAAAAACGGCAAGACTCGTAGTATTAGGTGTATCAGATTTCATAAGGGTTTATACCAATTCTATGTACTGTATAGATATACAGGAATTTGCTAGTATCGCGCTCAATTTCTCTTATCAGTACGCATTTAGTACGCATAAAAGAGTAGGAAAATGGCATCGTTTAGCATCAAAACAAGAAAGCTCACCAATGGTGAAAATCGCTTTACTGTCGATATTATCGTAAAAGAATGGCAGGATTATACACAGAGAATCCAAGACTTTTAGAAAAAGAGCTCGCACGCACCTATGGACGTAAACGTGTCATTGAATTAGAAAATCAATCCTGTAAAAAACCGTACCGTTATACGTGCTGATGGATATGTATATGACAGATAGGGACTTATGGGACAAAACGGACGTACAAAACAATATGTCATTCGCATGCTCAGAGATTGCGACATTGCACTCATTGAAAGCAATAAGCTAAAACCAGTGACATTATTCAGCATTGCAAAACCGCAGAGCGACAGGTACCAAACCAGTGACCATTTATCATGATGTGGCATATCTGCGCTCTGTCATGAAGAAAGCAGGCCTGTATTTAACATCGGCGCTAATGTAGAGGTATTTGAAGAAGCGTTCCTATCCTCATCGATATGAACTTGATTGGCAAAAGTCAAAAAGAACTCGTCGCCCTACTTCCGATGAGATTGAAAAACTAAAACAAGAATTGCTTGTTCGTCAAAGCTACAGATGCAATGGAACGGTACGAATACCATTTATCGACATTCTGATTTTAGCATTCTGACCTGTATGAGAATTGGCAAGTTTGCAAACTACAATGGAACGACTTAAACACCGAGCACAAAACAATCTTGGTCAGAGACAGGAAAGACCCAAGAAAAAAAGTCCACATCGTCCCTCTGTTGCTCTTTTGACATTGTCATGCGACAACCAAAGACAGACGCTTTGATTTTTCCTTATAACTCAAGAAGCGTAACCGCAGGCTTTCAACGAGTACGAAACAAGCTCGGCATTCAAGATTTACGTTATCACGACTTGAGGCGAGAAGGTGCAAGTCGACTGTTTGAAAAAGGATATTCTATTGAGGAAGTGGCACAGGTTACTGGACATAGAAACCTTAATATTTTATGGCAGGTCTATACCCAGCTCTTTCCTCTGCATGATAAGTTTTAGTAAACAGTTAACAGGCCCATATAATGGGCCTGTTTATTCAATACATTAGTGCCTAATGTTAGTCTTAAGCTTTATGTACTTCTCAAATCCAAATTCAAGTAAAAATAATAATTCTTTTGATTTATTACTGCTTATATACTTACGCAAACAACTGCTATACACACATGGATATATGAAGCTTAACTACTACACTTATACTGTCCTTTTCAAATCATCAGGTGTCACCTGTAACATTTGCATCAAAGACATCATCGACTTGTATTGTGCATATCAAAAAAGCAATCGGTGCTAGAGAAGACAAACTCTACTACATCTAGGAAGCTTTACTTTGCAAAAGCTGGAAAATTTAGTTCCGTCTACTATTTGATGGCTCCTACGCAACTAAACCAGTACAGAAAACTAGACAGAACTCAGGGTACTGTTGAGGATTTAAAGAAGCTAATCGGCAAAGGTAGTTTAGAAAAGGTAACTTATTCACCTTGATGAGAAACAGCCTATCATCGGTATTGTAAGCTCACATGGTGGAGCCTCCGATGAAGATGTTGAGTTCTATTTGAACAACATCCTCAATGGCTTTAATGCTACGCCTGAATATAAGTTAGAGATAAAGCCACTCCACTCAGGTATAAAAAGAAAGAAATAAAGAAAATAAAACTTGTTTCAGAAGCTCGCGTACTGATGAGAAGCGATTCTAGCCAATTCAAAAATTTGGCATCCTGTTGGATCCATCAAGCCAGCATGACAATCTAGAAATAGAGATTAAGGTCAAACGCAAAGCACGTAGTAACATCGATATCAAAAACAAATTTCGCCTCTGCTAGACCTAATTCAACATGACAAAAATAATGACAACTTCGCAGAAGTTTTCTTAAAGGAAAGCACATTCTGCTCAAGAAATAATTCAAGATATCTTGCTAGACCAAACTATGATTATTTTGATATGATTTATCCTGCATCAGGCAAATGTATCGAAGAGCAAATTGAAGAAAAACGATATGGCAATGCCCGTGTAGACTCATTGGCACAGACAGAATTTAATAAGTACGCCTCTAAACTGAAAAGCACTGCGCCATGTCCCAATTGGACTAAACTAACGTCTTCTAATTCATACCAGAGTACAACTTAATGGAAATGCTAAGCGATAATGATGAAAAAAATGGAAGATAGCAATCTGAGTCTGTCCGTTCTTTTTGTCCCTGTGATCCTCATTATCTATGAACTTGTTACATACTTTTTAAAATAACGCTTTTCCCAGCAATACTTCCAGCTAATATTACGACCTTATTAGGAATCGTAACCTCATTTAGCGTTACAATGACGGGTTTTATTGCAGCCATTGGTGCGTACCTACTATCAGTGTCAAAGAATCCAACATTTAACGAATGGAGAAATAACGGGTACTTATCTGTATTCTTCAATTTATATGGGCTGCGATAATTTTTTTGCTAGCCACATTCAGTCTGTTGTTTACTGGCTCTACTTTCAGGAATTTCTGTCATTTGGTTAAAGTCAATCCTGTTACTCGTGATTCTTAATTTAATACATGTAGTACTGATAACCTATATCGTAATCAATCAGGCAAAATCCAAAGACTAGAATTCGTAAAACCAAAACCGCATTTGATAATGCGGTTTTCTATTTTCTTACGACTTTTCGGTTTGGTCTTAACGTACTTGGCTTTGACGATGCGACCACCTTTTGCAAATCGGTAGCCTTTCTTTAATTTACCATTTGCTTTCAAGCCTTCTTTAGCCATGCTCATTCCCCTTTAACATTGTTTCTATAATTGTGAGACGTTTATCTTGTTTCCATAGCAGGATGATTAACGCTAATACCGATGGGGATAACCCCATACCATTTAATGATCTAAAAAATCGACTAATTCCATCAAACGGCCTTTGCCCTTTTCTCTAGCCAGTTCTCAATCGCTACTCTTAGCATTCGTCTAAAACCGAACGTATCGATGTAAACCATGCCGAGCGTACCAGTAATACTCAGGAACGTTATTAGCGAGCTTTGAATCCAGCACCAACAAAGGCGCAAGCGTTGGAACAAATGCCAAGATGATTGGGGTGTAGTCAGAACCAATAGGTAATCATCTTTCCAGCCACGCTGTGTGATACTGATTTTGTCGAGTTCTGCTGCACTCATATCACCTTGTGCAATTCGAGCGGTTTGCGCATTGGTGACCGCTTCCTCTATTCGGTCTTGGCGTTCTCTGCGTTTGGCTTTGAGTTCTTGCCGCTTTGTGAAGAAACGACCAGCCATGCGAACGCCTTCTAGTAGCAAATCAATCACGCAATCACTCCCGCCATTTGTGAGCCACGGCGAACCGTCGCCATATCCAGATATTGACCGTTTTCATGCTTAATCATGTGATAGAGCAGCTCTGGTATATCCGCTTCAATAATGGGCTCATAAGGGCTTACGTCTAGCTCATGCGCCACATGTTCTGCATAGGCGTAAGTGTCGTTTTCACTTTGGAGCCCAGCGATTGATAATGCCGTAGACGGTTCGAATTCCGTAATGACGCATATAGTTTTGGACTAGCTTAGCGCCAGCTCTTACGCCGTATTCCATTGATGAAAACCGCGCAAAGCGTGGGTGACTTACCCTGTTTCAATCCCCGTTTGACCGTCCCAATCATTCGCTTGGTTGTAATCAATATTCAGTGGGTTGTTATTGCGAAAGCCTCGAGGTTTTATTGTTCTTTCATGTATACCCCTGCCAGTAAGAAGGCAATCACGGTAATGACTACCCATTTACTTTTCATTGTTGTGCCTGTTCTTGTTGCGCTGCTTGTTCAAGCTCTTGTTGTTTTGCCATTCGATAAACTCAGCGTGTTTCGCTACGAGCCACGCATAGTGTGCTTCATAGTCAGTGATGGTGGCATCTGATTACTGCGACTATCAGGTACTCAATTTGACCAATACCTAAGTCAGTATCGAAATGCACCGCCCACTCACCACGCTCCATGCGGAAACCGCCAATAAGGGCAATTGGTGCGGGTACACCATCTTTGATGATGAGCTGGTCTTGTGTGATTGCTGCAATCTTCATAATTTCATAATCCAAATAAGGGCAATTGATTGTTGGCGCACATCAATATTGCCGTGGTTGTGTGGTGCGCTGCTCCCTGTACTACGTGGTGGTGTTTCCGCTTTCACCCAAGGATGATGGACCACTACCAGAGTAGTGCGTTGACGCGTAGGGGTCTTAATCTGTATGCCACCGAGTGATTGTGGCTAGGCATCTGTGCAGCACTTAATGTGTGGTTTGCGGTTGTCCGAGTATTGGCACCAAATAGTTCATTCGGTTGGTAACTTTACCCGCACCGACTAGGGCACAATCCACCATTGGCGGCGTGCCGTTTCGACCATCACACAGCACCCAACCCGTCGGAATATCATTGAGTGTTCCGTGGTGAATTTTGATGTCACCGGATTTATATCCGTCGAATTCATCCATTTGTTTTATGAGCGCTTCCACTTTGCTATTGAGCGTACCAACGGCGTCCTCACTGGCGGCTACCTCGTGACGCACACCATCAATGCGATCACTGAGCGCCAGCTTTTCAGGAAACTTAATCTTGAGAGGTGGCGGAATAATTTGACTCATGCGGTCACCTCACTGACATACAGCTTACAGTTCGCTGGAATAAGCACTTCAAGCTCCGCACCATTTGAGAGAATAAAGCCGCCATCCGGTGCCAGTTCAAACCCCTTCTCAGCAAAGCCACCCAACCAAATCGAACTTTGATTGCCGGCACCCGCTTTTAGAATGAGTTCTTTGCGTTTGACGTTTCCGGTTATCGTGCCCGTTGCGGTCATGGTGTCATGAGCGACAAAACGTAGATTTGGCTCAGAGCGTTCCACCACATGCACCTTTTGAATATCTGGCACTTGCGTTGGGTTTTGCACTTCCACGGCTAACACTGGCGGCAAGTTCGTTAGCTCCGCCTGTACCTTTTGCGTATCCGGTAAAGAAACAGGTTGGCGACTATCAAATTTCACCGCTAGACCGTCTTTGATTTGCAAGTCGGCATTGATACCAATCTTTGAACCGTCCATCCCCGCATCAAAGGAATAGGAAGCCAAAACTCAATTGTTCACATCGGCGGCGTTCGTCACGGTGAACTGAGTAAACTCCTCACCTAAATCGAACACATAGCCACGGGGCATCATCAACGGTTTACCCGACACAACCGCAGTAACCAGTTTGCCCTCTTGAGCATTAGGTAACGACCTGTCGCTTTGATTTGTGCTTGCTGGCCGTTACGTAAACGAATATCTACTAACATCATTTCCCTGCTTAAACGCAAACACGATAAACACCACCAAGAGCAAACCACCCATGACGAGATACAGTGTTTTCTGACTTTCCAAAATCTCCGTTGCCCGCCTGAGTTATCGTTTCGAATCGTCTTTTGAATACCATCGAGCAATTTATAGTTATTACTGGTTTGAGTGCCGGTCCGCAAGGGCATCCAATGACCGATTGTTTTGCTCTTGAATCGCTCTAACGCCGATTGAATGACTTGTTTGTTGGTATCCAGCGCTTCCTGTCACATGGCTATTTTCTTTCAGGGCAGTTTGTGTGGCGCTTTTGGTGACATCAACGGCGTTGTCTACGCTGTCAAATGCCTCTTGCTAAACCGTCCGCAAAATCAAAGCTGGACTTAATCGCACCACCATCCAACACATTGTTGATATTGGTATTGGTGACGGTACTTGCTTGCGAACTTCGTGAACGGCTCATACCACAGCCCCCAAATCAATCCGGTAAGCGCCCGACTCAAAACCCTCACCGAGAATTTCAACCGGATGGAATCGACGCCAAAACGAAGCACACCACGCTCATCCTCTGCCACATGAAAGCGAACGGTTTGAGCGCCTGCGTTCTTGGCCATTTTCAAAATCGTTTCCACGTACTTTTGATGCCCGTGCCAAGCGTTGCCATCCAAACCAGTTCTTTCCCTTCACCACGAATCACGATGTAAAGCGAACCAAAGCGCCATACGTCACCAAGCATTGTGAGTTTGATAATGGCAGGCAAACCCTGCCTTTGAAACATGGCAACCAAGTCAGACGTCCACGCCAGCTTTGCGGCGTTACTTTCAGCCATAACACCCCAAAATAAGCAGCACAGCGAGCACCGCATACACGGCGTAGTTACTGCCGCTTGAGCCTTGATTGTTGTTAAACGTCACGCTCCCACTGGTTCGGCTGCCACGGAATCACCGTTTTGGCACTCGAGGTGCCACCCGTAATGCCGCCGCCAGTGGAACACCACCACCAATGCTTGGGATCATTTCAACCACCCCTTACGCCATGCGACAAACAAAGCTGCCAAGACAATCATCGCCATGAAATAAGGTGGGCGACCTGCCTCGCCACCCGTTGCAGAGTCCACGACTTCTTAGTCCACCAAGCGCCAAACCGCCCCTACGAGAAAGGGAATAAGCATTAAAGGCATCACCCCCTACTTGAATAAGACGACTAAAATAATCAACGTCACCAACACCGCAGCACCACCCATTGCGTAAAGCTCCATACGCTTGCGGTCTTCTTTTTCGTTCGTCTCGCTCTTGGCGATTCACTTCATCAATGCGTGCTTGCTGCGATGCGGTAGCGTTCTCATTAGCGGCTCGCTTCGAGTTCGCTTGTGCTTCTTCACTGGATAAATAGGCTTTGCCGAGGTCAGAGCTTTTCTACTAGGTTGTCAAAAACCGTCCCAATAACCTTTTGCGCTTCTGCCATAAAGCCCCTTGTTACGCTGGCAAATGTTCAATTTCGATAAAATCGTTATAAACGTCGATTTCACCCGCCGTGCGTTTAGTAATGACCAGTTTCAAACTGGTTCGGGCAACCGGAATAAACGCTTGTTCGTTTGCAAAGCCAGTACCGACAAACGGTAGCCAAACCCCGTGAGCTGGCGCTTGCATGTCACCAAATCGGTTCATCTCAAAGTTGAGATCTTCCACGTTCGATTCCCAAATGATTTCGTTATCACGGCGAATCGCTAGATGGGTAATGTCGTTGTTTTCGGTCTCAGCAAGATAGAACGCAAACGCACATTCGCACCCACCAGTGGAAACTCATGCGCTTGCTCACCTGTTTGGGTTTGGGTGATAGACGTTTGTGTGTAGCGCTGTTGGAAATAACGCTCCGCTTGGTAGTCCACCACTCGTGCTTTAGCGCTAAATTCTGGAAAATCAGGGTCGCCTTCGACTTTGCTTTTACCGCCACTTTTAGCGTTAATAGCTCACCGTCTAGGTGAACCAATTCACCACGGCGAATACCTGACAAGGTGCGCAGCGTCTCGTCTGCAAACGGAATGACTAAGCGTGTTTTAGTGGCGTTCGCCACACCTTTTGCCACCACTGGCAACCCTTTTTCGTGTCGTTTTTGTGGAACCATGCGGCATCAATACCAATGATTTCCTTGTTATTACGCTCAAACGACACACGACCTAAGCGGTTCAATCGGTGATCTGTTTGCACTTCAATGGATGCAAAGGCGAATAGGTCTTTAATATCCAAAATTGCGTGCTTACCGTAAGGCGAACCCGAGCGGAACGGGTCTAGTTCATAGGGCGCACATTAAATGGGCCTTTAGTTTGAGCAATGATTGCGGCTTGTTGCGCTGTTGAAACTGCCATTGTTTTACCTTCTTCGTGTTTAAATAAACGGAAACAAAACGCCAAGGCGTTAGTTATTCAAACCGACCTTTTCGCCTACCGGACTAAGCGCATCAACGTTCGCAAGCGCATACATCACGCCAAGCATGACAACCACTGTCACTGCGACGAGCATCCATTGTTTTTGTTACACCGAACATATTTTCAAACCCTTTGTGATTAATAAATCGAATAGTATTTTTGTCATAAACCCCGCCGTTATTGGTTTGGGTTTTCACCATAGGCAGGCAAGAGGGCGAAAAAGAGATAAAAACCTATAGCTTGGAACCTATAGGTTTAAGTAGCGTTTAAATTGTGATTTAGGTCACATAACTTTTTAAACGAATTTCGCAGTTTTCACGAATGGCGCTCTTTCCTGTCTCTTTCAAAAGTATTCAAGTTCGACCAGGCTAAAAATATCTTCGGTCGGAATGTCGATTTCCACACTCCAGTATTTGCAGTCAGCTTTTGAATCCTGCATACCAATCCACTTAAACCGAGATTTTCGGACAATGACTTTCGGCACTTCCTGCGCCCGTTGGAAAATCGAATACATCACAAGCCCGAACTGGCGACCGCCGTTCCATAGCTCCGCAAGTTGTGGGCTGATACTGTTCGGGCTTTGACCGAGGCGGCGAGTTCTTCAATCGCCACATGCAGCTCCTTATGACCGTCGGCTAATTGCCAAGGATGCGAGCAAACATATCCAGTTGCGCTACGCCATACACACCGCACAGCGACACGGCAAAGGGTTTTTCTGGTTCATGGCTTTCGCCAAGGTGTAAGCAAATTCTTTGAGTGAGTAGGTTTTAATGATGGTCTTGCGGGCTATCTTGTCGTGGGCGCAATACGGGTCAAACAAGGCGATTCGTTTTGCCTTGGCTAACTGGCCGCATTGACGGAGGGCGGTCGTCTTACCGCCGCCCGTGGTCGCAACAAATAGCGTGTGGCGAGGCTTTAGTGCCTCGTTGCTATTCTTTGCCATGCTCTGCGCTCTCCTTTGGCGTCGCTTTGGCTTTGCGCATTTCAATTGATAGCCACATCGAAAACCTAAAATCGCCATTGCAAACAAGGCTTGTCCTTCTTCCTTGTAATCCCCTAATAGGCCAATCAGTCCACCATCGTACTTATTCAGAACGGGCGTGAAATTCTGCACTATCATCAGTTTCTTTTGTGGCTCTAACTCATAGCCGTCATGGATAAAGCTTTTAAAGCCCGCTTCAATCATGCCCACCACAAACTCTGCGGTCATTTCACCTTTAGCGCTGTTATCTTGAGGCTCCGACTCTGTTTCGCTTTCCTGTTGAGGCGCTGGCTCGATAGCGTCCAAATCACTGAGCAAGTCGTCGTTAAAGTCCAACCCTTCTAAACTAAACTCACTCATTGCCTTTCTCCCCTTGACGAGCAAAGCGCTTGAACGCCACAAACCACCAACCCCAATCACCAACACAACCAGCAAAACCCAAATGCCGCCGCTTACACGAGAGGCTTTAGGTTTGCCATGTTCTTTTGCTCTTGTCCTCGATAACTTCCTGCGTGGCGTTGTCAATCGTGACACTTGGCTCACTTGCGGCAAGGCTTGCTTTCGGTTCGCTGTCTTCGATGATCACATCACCGGCACACGCTAGCGATTCAATCTCTCGAATCCCATTCATCTTGGCATCGTATTGAGCAGGGTTCTCGGTCCACTTGTTTGCAGTAATCTGCTCTTGCTCATCGCTTACATCGGCCTCATAGCGAATGGCATAATCTTTTAGCGTGGGAACGTAATGTTCTTTGATGTAGTTTTCGTGTCGCTGGATTGGATAGTGGCGTTGCACTGGCCGCACGAAAGATACGGCGTGTTTGCACGTTTACCACCACAAGGAAAATGCACCGTTGATGGCGTTTGGCATTGAGGGCAAGGCGCAAAGCCTGCAATTGCTTTATTACTGCTGACTTTAAGCATGTTGTGCCTCCATTTTTCTGCCACTTTCTCAACGACATTGTGAAGCTGAGCGCTCACTTGTTGGTACTCTGCGAGCACTTCAAACAAATCGCTAGGCAAACCCAAGGCCGATAAATCAAAGCCACCACCAAGCACTTTCATCAATGACATTGGATTAATGCCGCCGCCTTTTTAGTGCATCAAAGGCCGTGTGAAGGCGAGCTTCTAGTTCTTATGACGAGTAGTTAAATCGAGTAAGTTCATGTTGTTTCTCTGCCTCACGGCGTTGGTTGAAAAGAAAAGCCCTGTCTCACGACGTTAGCTAGTAAATGTAGAAAGTCCCTGTCTCCGACGTTGACTGATATTAGTGAGTTATCGCTGTCTCACGACGTTGAATCACTTTGTATTGCGTCCCCAAATCATCGTGTATGGCACTCAGCATTTGGTTGACGTCGAACTCATCAGGCTCATCAAATGACAAGGCTCTGAGAGCACACTGCGCCAGTAAGCACGTTTATTTAAAAGCGCTGATACTGGTCTTGATACATGGCATCGGCCTTGCGTTTAAGGTCGCTTACGCCATGTAAAACGGGTCAACGTGACCAAAGCGGGTGATGGTCTCGCCACTAGGTAACGTTTCTTCCATGTTCATACCTGTAAGATTCATCGACCAACCACGAGCACCCGCCGCCCACTCTAAAATTTGTCCATGCGATCTTTGGCGTTATCACCGTCAAAGGTTACAGAGAACGATTGACGGCTAGAGGCGTGCATTTCACGTGACTTCATTTCGACACATAGTTTTTCATCGCACGTTCTTTGCGAATAATGAGTTGTTGTAGTTTCTTTTGTTTTCTTCGTCTTGATTGGTTGGCAAAGCCGAGGCTTTCACGGCTTGAGATTTCTGAGCGCTTAGGCGTCGAAGTGAGCGTTCAATGGGCTTTTCCATTGCTCTAATTTATAGCCAAGCTCTTTGATAATGGCGGTCATGTTATCGGTGTCGAACGTGGCCAGCGTTTCCAAGCTGGCGCTCGAGAACAGCGTGCGATGTTGTAGCGATTACCACGAATCAAACCTTGTCCCGCATTTTCACCTTTCGCAGCATAGCCAATCGCTTTGATGATGTAAGAGCCTGCGCCTTTGAATTATGGATGGGCTGAAGGTTTGCCATACCTTTACCCCAAAGGCGTTCGATTCGCTCAGCCCAATCATCAAAGAGAACGGTCAACACTCCAATTAATCAGCACATGTGCATGAGGGTTTGGCTCACCATCATCATTCATCGGCATTCTGCCACCCAGATGTAATCCAATCCGCCACATCACGAGCAGGACCGAAATCGCTAGGCACCGCTTTGTATTTCGGTTCAATCTTTCACCTGTCGAGGTCACCCAACCCCGTTGATACATTTTTTGAGGGCATCGAAAAAGCGACTGATTTCTTTACCGATAGTGGTTTCGGCTGTCTTAACAATGCGAAACGGTTTTGCGGCAACAGGGTATACACACCATCTTTGCCATACACTAATTCGCCTTTGTCACGAATGAATTTAATCGGTGTGTAAATCAAACCGTCTTCGGTTTCATCCATACCACCAAACAAGCCAAGGCGCTGTTTACGGGTAAAGGTCAAGGTCAGAAAAGTAGAAAACCGTCTTTGCACTGCGCCACGTAAGCCGCTGACTCAAACACTTTGCTGACGCAGCGTTTAGTCAATCGTTCAGTGAAACGCTCACCGACATTGGCATCCGGCGCATCACTTGGCGGAGTGTTCTTTACCACCATCGCACGGTATTGACCTGACCACTCGACGCTGAATGTGCAGTTTTGATGGGGCGACATTTTCTCAAATTGGTGAGCATGAGCATTTTTGGCGCAAGGACTCGAGGCGTATTGTTCGCTAACAGATCATAGGTAGCGAAATAGTCGTCAAACGCACCCTCTTGAGGGCGTTCTCGTTTGATGCCGATAGGCGCACGTAGGGTGAGCACATGGCGTGAAATCTTGTTGAGTTTTGCTGGCGAAAGTCCGTGTCGGACTTTGCGCCCTTGGACAAGCCTATACTGTCCGCAGCAAGCTGCGCCCTTCGGGGATGAGTTGGTCACGTGAATTTAGCTTTTGAAATTCGCTGTTGAAATAGCGAGCTCACGGTCATGACGACTTTGGCGGTTAGAAACAAAATCGTAAACCGGAATATCTTTCACAACTCCAGAATCTAGTAATGCTTGCTCGCGTTTTGAATAGATTGGGGCATTTTGATGCTAAAACCCGCTTCGAAGCAGGCATTACTAGATAGGATCTGATTGACTGGGCGAACTGCGCCGCCCACATAGATTAAGTCATTAACGTTCATAGAGATTTATTTCAGGCTGGCTGTCATTCGCAAAGCACGAGCTTGAAGCGCTCGTTTAATCTCAATTTGACCACGGCGGCTGTAACGATAATCCTCACAACCTTCTTTGTGTGGACGATACCCATTTGGAAAGTATTTAGCTTTGATGCTTTCGAGAATTGCTAAACCTTGGTCTGTCATAGCACACCGCCATTTACAGATGACCATTCAAGTTTTGCTTCCTCATAACGTTGGTCGATGTAATTTGCTAAATCTTCGATTCTTACAAAGAAGGGCTGCGTTCTGAATCACGCAGTTTGAAGGTAGGGATAGGAAAATCACAAACTTTGGCTCTTTGCTCCGCAGTTCTAGCTGTTATACCAAAAACTCTTTACTGACTTCTTTCAACTCAACAAGAGTATTTCCATATCGGGCAAGTAGTGCAAATTGTGTGTTCATATAGTCACCATGTAGTACACTCATTTAAATCTATCGTAATTCATCATCATTCGAAACACATTGAACAACAACGAACAACACAAGAGCGACTATACACGCTTTAGAGAGATTCAACAACAATGAACAACAATGAACAACATAGGAATGACGCAGACACTCAAATAGACCAGCTAAAAGAACTAACCAACACATCAACTAACGTTGAACTAGCTGAGGTCTTAGGCACTACAAAGAATACGATTCAGACATGGCGACGCCGAGGAAATGTACCTGAAAAAATTTTTACGAAGGCAAAGCAGATTTCACAAAATGGCGGCGTTATACCTCCTGTCGGCTACGTCAGCTTAGACTTGTATGAGGTCGAAGTGAGCGGGACACGGCGCATTGGTAATTTGTGAAGAAAAGTCCAGTGACATCGTTTTTAGCAAAGCATTCATCAGTAATTCGATTGGTGTAACCCAAACAATGTTTTTAATGCCTGTGAAAGGCGACAGTATGTGTCCAACACTGAAGAACGGAAGTTTGGTGATGGTCAACAGAATAGAACAGCTTACTGGTGACGGAATCTTTGTATTTAGATTCGACGGACAGCTAATGGTTAAACGTCTTCAGTTTTCCAAATATGGATTAAACGTTGTGAGTGACAATGACGCTTATAAGCCTTGGGAACTAACAAAAGATGAAATTGCTAGTAATGATTTCCAAATTATCGGTGAGGTAGTTTGGTCAGGACAGAGAATGTAAATACGTCCAGTACGGATTTTGGTACGTATATTAACGGGACAGCTTGGTATCACTCACTTGTCTGTCCAATCCAACATGGGAGCGATTGAGAACTTGCACGAATGAGTCATAGGTCTGAATTCCAGTCTAATGCAGTAGGTTTAAGCAAAAATTTCGGTCGAATATTGTAATCGCTTCCCAAGATAGGTGCCAATTTATCTTCATACGTATCGTTTTATGAATAGTTTTGATAACTTAGCTAACCACAATACCTCGATCTCTACTGTTTATTTACCGCACAAGAGGCAACCCTTTGCACATAATGCAACGAATAGTCCCCAAGGTTAGAGTTTGAATGGTATATTGTTGAAAAAGTCCAATCATGATGGTGGAAAATTTGGACCAAGAGCTAATAACGCAAATTGAACAGATATGTGCAACCCGAGGTGTGCGACTAACCTCACAACGTAAACAGGTTTTTCAATTAATCTGTGCAAGCCCTAAAGCATCTAGTGCTTATGAATTGCTAGAGCAACTCAAAGTTACCGAGCCGCAGGCCAAGCCGCCGACGGTATATCGTGCGCTCGATTTTTTGTTAGAGCAGGGTTTTATTCATAGAGTCGAATCGACCAACAGTTTTATTCAATGTTGCTCGTGTAACGCACATAAACATTACTCACATCTGCTAATTTGCGACAAATGTAGTAACGTTATTGAACTGCAAGATGATAGTTTGGTAGCCTTGCTAGCAAGCAATGCAGAAAAACATGGCTTCACTATAACTAACCATGTACTTGAATCACATGGAATTTGTCAGTCATGCTCATCAGATATTGAACGATAAAGATATAGAAGAAAATTATGCGCGCTGAATTTGTAAACCCGTTTTTAGCTTCATTGATGAACGTTCTAAAAACGATGGCTTCGCTGGAACTGAAGCCACAAAAGCCTCGTGTGAAGAAAGATGAAATCGCACGTGGTGATGTATCAGGCCTAATAGGGATGGTTGGTCCGCAAACTCGCGGCTCTATGTCAATCACCTTTGATGAAAGCCTAGCGCTAGAAATCATGCAAAATATGCTAGGTGAACGTCCAAACGGTTTAAATGATGAAGTGACCGATATGGTCGGTGAAATCACCAACATGGTTACTGGCGGCGCTAAACGTATTTTAGCCGAGAGTGGCTTTGACTTTGATATGGCGACACCAATTGTTGTCTCAGGCAAAGGGCACACCATTCGTCATAAATGCGAAGGTGCGATCATCATCATGCCATTTAGCTCTCAATGGGGTAATGCTTTTATCGAAATTTGTTTCGAATAAGCAGACGACCACCCGTGTTCTAAAAGCTTCCTTAACGGAAGCTTTTGCGTTTTTAGTGCAAATATAGCTTTGGGTCTACCGTAACTCCAAAGCTATAAAGTCTACTTATAAAGCTTTTAGATCATTGGTAACCCAAAGCGACTTAAGCTGCACACAAGAGTTATCCTCTATTGGATGACCCCTTTTACCCGTAACGCCCCTAAGCACTGCTCAACCAGTGCCTCTATCGATAATTCTCCAGCTGGTAAGTCAATTTCTGGAGCCAATGGCGCCTCATATTCAGAATCGATTCCTGTGAAGTTAGGAATTTCACCCGCACGCGCTTTTTTGTATAACCCTTTTGGGTCACGCTGCTCACACACATCAAGAGATGTATTAACAAAAACTTCGAGAAACTCACCCTGTGGTAATAGATCACGCACTAACTGGCGTTCTGCACGATGAGGTGAAATAAATGCTGATAACACAATTAACCCAGCATCAGCCATCAGCTTAGCGAGCTCACCAATACGACGAATATTTTCACGGCGATCTTGCTCTGAAAAGCCTAAATCACTGCACAAGCCATGACGAACGTTATCACCATCAAGCAGATAGGTATGATAACCAAGCTCGGCCAACTGATTTTCTAGCGCACCTGCAATCGTAGATTTACCAGCACCTGATAAGCCTGTGAACCATAATACGGCTGGTTTCTGCTGTTTTAGGTTGGCACGAAATGCTTTATCAACCGTGTGCTGGTGCCAAACGATATTTTCATCTTTAACACGAGTAGGTGTTGTCATGGTGTCATCCTTTAATACGGGAAAAAAAGTGGAATTAATGCCAATACCAGCACTGAATAAACGATCGAAATCGGTATTCCCACCCTCACATAATCCTTTAATTTGTAATTTCCTACGCTGTAAACCAATAAATTAGTTTGATAGCCATAGGGAGAAATAAAACTCGCACTGGCACCAAACAATACCGCCATGACAAATGGCATGGGGTCAACGCCATAGCCTATCGCCATACTGTAGCCAATCGGAAAAGCCAATGCTGCGGCTGCATTATTGGTGACGAGTTCAGTCAAAATGAGAGTTAATAGGTACGTAGCCACCAACGCGCCAAATACTCCCCAACCATTAAAGGTTTCGATAAATACCTGACCAAGCTTGACTGATAATCCAGACGAGAGCATTAACTGGGCGATAGACAACGCCGAGCCGACAATCACCACAATATCGACAGGGAAACGGCGGCGCAGTTCACTTAACTGAACAATACCGAGAAACAGTGTCGCAAGAAGAAAAACCGCCAAGCCTTTGATTAACGGCACCCATTCAAGCAAGGCGAGAACAATGACGGTGCTAAAACCGACCAATACCGTCGTCGATTTTTGAAAATCGAGACGAGCACTAGAATCAAGATCGTTGACTAATACAAACTCTTTGCGATGAGCACGACGTTCAGCTTCAAAACGTTTACCTGGAACAAGTACAAGTGTATCGCCCGCATTAAGAGTGATATTACCAAGTCCCCCTTCTAAACGCTCGTGACCACGGCGAATAGCGACCACCACTGCGTCAAAACGGTCACGAAAATGACTGGTCTTTAGCGTTTTATTACAGAAGCTAGCGGATGAGCTCACCACCACCTCAACAAAGCTTTGTCCATTTAAATGATGCTGGCCAAATAAGGTTAAGCCTTGAATCTCTTGTAGTGTTGCGACACTTTCGATATCACCACAGAACAGCAATCTATCGTCGGCATTAAGAATAAATTCAGGATCAACCGAAGGCATGGTTTTACCATTGCGGATCACTTCAGCTAAGAACAGTTTACGTAACGCCCTGAGTTTGTTCTCAGTAATACTACGACCAACCAATGGCGATCCCGGCTCTACCTTTGCCTCAAGAAAATAAGGTAAATCGTCCTGAGATTGATCATCGTAGTTGGGCAAAAGATAACTGAGCGGAATTAAGATCAACAAGCCACCAAGCAGCACCGACAAGCCGATCATTGTTGGAGTAAAAAAGCCCAAACTAGGCAGCCCTGCGTCTTCCACAAAGCTATTAATGATCAAATTGGTTGAGGTACCAATAAGTGTTAACGTGCCACCAAGAATTGCCGCATACGAAAGCGGAATCAATAACTTTGAAGGTGCGTGCTGCTGATTACGTTTGATTGCTCCTATCAGCGATACCACAACGGCAGTATTGTTAGTAAAAGAGGATAACAACGCTGTAGAAACGCCCATTTTCGCAACCACAGAACCTAAACGGCCAGTCGATAGGCTACGACTCACCCAACTGATCAGCAATGTCTTCTCTAATGCAGCAGAAGCAAGGATAAGTAACACTAAAGTTAGCAATGAAGAATTGGTGAAATTCGTTGCCACTTCATTTAGATCGATCATTCCAGCGAGAAACGCGAACAACGCGGCACCGGCAAAAATAAAACTCGGCTTTATACGGGTGGCAACCAGGCATATCACAATGCCAAGTAATAGTGCCAGCACAAATCCTTGTTGCCACATACCACGTCCTTATTCCATTCAACTACAGTGGCGTACTTCATACGCCACTTATTTGTTGCTGCTTAAATTACTTCAACAATTGTGAAAGATCTTTCGCACCCCAATGCGGGAAATGCTTACGCACTAGCGCGTTGAGCTCAACTTCAAAGGCAGAAACGTCTCCAACCTTTTGCTCAATTTGGCTCAAACTCTCACGTACCAAACCAGCCCCTACCGTAACGTTAGTAAGACGGTCGATCACGACAAAGCCACCGGTATCTTGGCACTCGGTATAGCTGTCCAGAGCAACAGACTCATTTAAGCTCCACTCACATAGACCAATACCATTGAGGGGCAACTCTGCTGCATTATGAGTTGCGAGGTTGTTGATGTCATATTGATGGCGAATCGCCTCAACACGACCTACCGTTTTTTTGCCTGCAATCTTGATGTCGTATTCGCGCCCTGGTTGCAATGGTTGTTCCGTCATCCACACCACATCAGCAAGCAAGTGGTTGCTTGAAGTTACTTCAGCTTGATTAAGTACCAACAAATCACCACGGCTGATATCAATCTCATCTTCCAATGTCAGAGTAACTGCTTGACCTGAGTGCGCGACCTCTAGATCACCATCAAAAGTAACAATACGCGCAACTTTCGAGCTCTTGCCCGATGGCAAAGCCGTCACTTGATCACCCACACTCACGCTACCAGAAGCAATCGTGCCAGCAAAACCGCGGAAATCGAGGTTCGGACGATTCACGTATTGGATCGGAAAGCGGAATTCACCGACTTCTTTCTCTTGGTCCACATCGATGTTTTCAAGAATATCGAGCAGCGGTTTGCCTTTAAACCAGCTCATTTTCGGACTGGCTTCGACAACGTTATCGCCTTCCAGAGCTGATAGTGGAATGATCTGAATATCCGTTTCACCATGCAGCTTTTTCGAAAACTCTACATATTCATCGCGAATTTGCTCAAAACGATCTTGCGAATAATCCACCAGATCCATTTTGTTTACCGCAACGACAAAGTGCTTAAGTCCAAGTAGATTAGCTATAAAAGAGTGGCGTCTAGTCTGATCCAATACGCCTTTGCGGGCATCAATCAAGATCACAGCCAGATCACACGTTGAGGCGCCTGTTGCCATATTACGCGTGTATTGCTCGTGCCCTGGTGTATCAGCAATGATGAATTTACGCTTTTGGGTAGAGAAATAACGGTAGGCCACATCAATGGTAATACCCTGCTCTCGCTCCGCCTGCAAACCATCGACTAGTAGCGCTAAATCTGGGCGCTCACCAGTAGTACCGACGCGCTGGCTGTCAGAGTGGACCGCAGCTAACTGATCTTCATAAATCTGTTTTGAGTCATGGAGCAAACGACCGATCAATGTACTCTTACCATCATCGACTGAGCCACACGTTAGGAATCTAAGAAGTGACTTATATTGATGTTGTTTTAGGTATCCTTCGATCCCTAGCTCCGCTAATTGAGCTTCGACTGCACTGTTCATGTTCTTTCCTTAGATCCTAATTAGAAATATCCTTGGCGTTTCTTCAGCTCCATCGATCCTGATTGATCGTGGTCGATCGCTCGTCCTTGCCGCTCACTGGATGTCGCCACCAACATCTCTTCAATAATGCCGGTTAACGTATTAGCTTCTGACTCAATCGCACCGGTCAATGGGTAGCAACCCAGAGTACGGAAGCGAACACTTTTCTCTTCAATCACTTCGCCTGGTTGTAATTCCATACGATCATCATCAACCATGATCAGCATGCCATCACGCTCAACCACTGGGCGTTTAGCGGCTAGATATAAAGGTACAATCTCGATATTTTCGAGATAGATGTATTGCCAGATATCCAATTCCGTCCAGTTAGATAATGGGAACACACGAATGCTTTCGCCTTTGTTGATCTGACCGTTGTAGGTTTTCCACAGCTCAGGGCGCTGATTCTTCGGATCCCAAGTGTGGTTCTTATCGCGGAATGAATAGACACGTTCTTTCGCACGTGATTTTTCTTCGTCACGACGCGCACCACCAAAGGCCGCATCAAAGCCATATTTGTTCAGCGCTTGCTTTAATCCCTGAGTTTTCATGATATCGGTGTGCTTTGATGAACCATGAACGAATGGACTACAACCCATCGCGAGACCTTCTGGGTTCTTATGTACCAAAAGCTCAAATCCATACTTTTCCGCCGTTTTATCGCGGAATTCGATCATCTGTTTAAATTTCCAATCGGTATCCACATGCAGTAGCGGGAAAGGTATTTTGCCTGGGTAAAATGCTTTCCTTGCTAAGTGCAACATTACCGATGAGTCTTTCCCGATGGAGTACATCATTACCGGGTTATCAAACTCTGCCGCAACTTCACGAATAATGTGAATGCTCTCGGCTTCTAACTGTTTAAGGTGAGTTAAACGTTCTTGGTCCATGTTGGTGCTTCCTTTGCAGCTCTTACGAGCGTTTCGGCTAGTCTTTAATCTTTATGCGTAATGACGTTGCGTTACTTTACTGTTTAAAGCGGCTTTCTCTTCTTGATTGAACCACTGTAATTTCTCAGCCAGCGCGACCACCTCACCAACCACGATAAGCGATGGTGACTCAGCGTCTTGCGCTAACGTTGCCAGCTCTGAGAGCTCGCCTTTAAATACTTTTTGGCAGCTTTGTGTACCGCGCTCGATGATGGCGATAGGTGTTGAAGCTTTTCGCCCATGGCTAACCAATTGCTGCTGAATGTATTCTGATTTCATTAGCCCCATATAAATCACCAGGGTTTGATTCCCCCGAGCCAATGTCGACCAGTCCATATCGTCACTTTCAGCTTTAAGGTGCCCGGTAATAAACATTGCGGTTTGCGCATAGTCACGGTGAGTTAGTGGAATACCGGCATAAGCGGTGGCGCCTGCGGCAGCGGTAATACCGGGAATGACTTGAAAACGCACTCCTGCTTCAGCGAGTACTTCCAGCTCTTCGCCACCACGACCAAACACAAATGGATCGCCGCCTTTAATGCGCACAACCTTGTGACCTTGCTTGGCAAACTCGACCAGTAATTGATTAGTTTTTTCTTGAGGAACGCTGTGATGACCGGCGCGCTTGCCAACACAAACTAAAATGGTGCTATCAGGGATTAAGGCGATAATGTCATCTGAAACAAGATAGTCATACAGCACCACATCGGCTTGCTGAATAAAATTTAGAGCTTTTACGGTGAGCAGCTCTGCATCGCCAGGCCCCGCGCCAACCAGCGCGACTTCGCCAGCTCGCAGTTGACTTGTTGTCTTGAAACTGGGGCGATGTGTTTTGTTTTGTATCGTACGTAAGTAACTCAGGGGAAACTGAGACACTTTATCCTTGCTCGCCATATGATCATTCCTTCCGTGTGAATGAGAGCATTATGGCCTTGTATACATATTACCTGAAATTCTAAAATTTCATTTTTATATCAATAACTGATAAGAAAACAAGCAAATGCTGTACAACAATGCGCCGGCAATGAAAACTTGATGTATCAAACTCACATCGTTAGTGGTACCAGTCACAATTTGGGATGCGATGAAATTATTGTTACACGCATTTTTGTTACATTACTCGAGTTAACCTAACGCTATCGGAGCTAAACAAATGAAAGTAGCAGTGAAACCATTAACTCTCGCTGTACTCGGCGGCATGCTAACCATGGCAGGCCCAGCAATGGCAGATACCATTAAACTACGTATCATCGAAACCACTGACATTCACACTAACGTGATGGATTACGACTACTACAAAGACAGTCCATCACAAAAAATTGGTCTGTCTCGCACTGCTACTTTGGTTAAACAAGCTCGTGCTGAAGTTGAAAACAGCGTTCTAGTCGATAACGGTGACTTAATCCAAGGTAGTCCAATGGGTGATTACATGGCGGATAAAGGTATTGAAGTTGGTGAGGTTCACCCAGTTTACAAAGCGATGAACCAGCTTGATTACGATGTCGGTAACATTGGTAACCACGAGTTTAACTACGGCCTAGAATTCCTTGCTGAAACACTAAACGACGCAGAATTCCCATACATCAGTGCTAACGTTTACGACGCAAAAACGGGTAAACACTACTTCAAGCCATACATTATCAAAACACACACCTTTAAAGATGCAGACGGCGCTGAGCAGCAAATCAAAGTGGGTTACATCGGCTTTGTTCCACCACAAATCATGGTATGGGACAAAAAGAACCTAGAAGGCAAAGTATTCGCTAAAGACATCAAAGAAACAGCACAAGAACTTGTTCCGCAAATGAAGGCGGAAGGTGCTGATGTGATCGTCGCTATCCCACACTCAGGTGTATCAATGGATCCACACAAGTTGGGCGCTGAAAACTCAACTTACTACCTATCAGAAGTAGAAGGTATCGATGCAATTGCATTTGGTCACTCACACTCTGTATTCCCTGGTAAAGGCTTCGATAACTTACCAGGTGTTGATAACCAAAACGGTACAATCAACGGTGTAGCGGCAGTAATGCCTGGCCGATGGGGCGATCACGTTGGTGTTATCGATCTAGTACTTGAGCAAAAAGAAGGCAAATGGGAAGTAACTTCAGGTAAAACCGAAGCTCGCCCTATCTACGATAATGCAAACAAAAAAGCACTCGTTGAAGCAGACAAGGGCATCGTAAAAGCGCTTGAAGCAGACCATAAAGGCACGCGTGAGTTTGTAAACCAACCTATTGGTCAATCAAACGATGTGATGTACAGCTTCCTAGCACTGGTACAGGACGATCCAACAGTACAAATCGTCAACCTAGCACAAAAAGACTACGTTGAACGCTTTATTCAAGGCGACCCAGATCTTGCTGACATTCCAGTACTATCCGCTGCAGCACCATTTAAAGCGGGCGGTCGTAAAGATGACCCATCAGGCTTTACCGAAGTAGAATCTGGTCAGCTAACCTTCCGTAACGCAGCCGACCTATATCTATACCCAAACACACTTGTTGCACTGAAAATGACTGGCAACGAGGTAAAAGAGTGGCTTGAGTGTGCAGTTGGTCAATTTAACCAAATCGACGTAAATAGCACCGCACCACAATCACTGATTAACTGGGATGGTTTCCGTACTTACAACTTCGATGTTATCGATGGCGTTAACTACCAAGTGGATATCACTCAACCGGCAAAATACGACGGTGAATGTAAGCTAATTAACCCAGAGTCAACGCGTATCCAAAATCTGACTTACCAAGGTAAGCCAATCGATTTGAAACAAGAGTTCATCGTCGCAACCAACAACTACCGTGCGTACAGCAACAAGTTCCCAGGCACGGGTAGCGATCACGTTGCGTTTGATTCGCCAGATGAAAACCGTTCAGTGGTTGCTTCTTACATTTCTCGTGTAAGTAAAGAGAAAGGCGAAGTAACTCCAAGTGCCGACAACAACTGGACGTTTGCACCAATCAAAGCTGACAAAACCTTGGATATTCGCTTTGAAACGTCACCAAGCGACAAAGCCACTCAGTTCATTAAAGACAAAGGTCAGTACCCAATGAAACAAGTGGCGACTGATGATGTTGGCTTTGCGGTTTACCAAATTGACCTACAAAAGTAACCTCTTGCCCTGATCGATACCGAGGAAATAAGGAGTCACTTAGCCAACTTCTAGTTACCAAGGTATAGATGTTAATATCAAGCCGCTATCGTTTTAGCGGCTTTTTTATTGAGGAAAGAAATATGCAAACTCGATTTCGTCACTATCTACTCGAACAGGGCTTTGTCGAGCATGAAGTAACGACGCTCACTTCACTGGCGAAACCTCTAGAGTTGCCGACTCGGCATATTTTAATGGAGCAAGGAGCAATCACAGACAGTTTTTACTTTGTACTGGATGGTCTTTGCCATGCTAGCTACCTTACTGAACAAGGAAGAGAATTCAGCAAAGAGTTTTACTGGGAATTCGATTGGATCATTGGCTTTGAAAGTCTTATAAAACAACAACCTTCAGCATTTCTGCTCGAAACATTAACCCCTTGCGAGCTAATGTGCCTGCCGATTGAAACCTTAAAACAATGGCGAGATTCCCATCATCCAATTTATCTCAAGTTGGTCGAAACCCAGTTGATGTTCAAAGAAAACAAAGAACGCTTTATGTTGCTTTATAGCCCTGAGCAACGCTACCAACTATTTTGTGAAAACTTTCCCGATCTTGAACAAAGATTGAGTGACTACCAAATTGCTGCCTATCTGGGGATTACGCCAGTCAGTTTAAGTCGAATAAAAAATCGCTCAATGGAATAACAAATGTTAATGCTCACCGTTAAGAAACTTGCTAACTTAACCGTTAATTTATTTTGCGCATAATTTGATATATCCACATGATAACTTGGAAGTTAATCCCTTTTTCTCAATTGACTAATATCGAGCTTTACCAACTACTTAGACTGCGAGTTGATGTGTTTGTCGTTGAACAAACGTGTCCTTATCCTGAGCTGGATTGTAAAGATACGCTTGAAGGTGTATTTCACTTACTCGGTTATCAAGATGACCAGCTCGTCGCTTGTTCACGCCTGTTACCAAAAGGCACTAGCTATCCTTCTGTCAGTATTGGACGAGTAGCAACATTGCAAAGTGCGCGCGGCAACGGCCTTGGACATGCTCTGCTCAAACAAGCCGTTATTGAATGCCAAAAACTTTGGCCCAATGAGAGCATTGAGATTGGCGCCCAACAGCACCTCACTAATTTTTATCAGCAGCATGGCTTTACACAAACTTCAGAAATGTACTTAGAAGATGGTATTCCTCATGTCGATATGCTGCGAGAGGTTGACTAATGAATTGGTCACCAGTGACATTCGCTATCATCTTGCTCGTCGCTGGAAATTTGGCCGCTTCACTCTCTGATGTAGCGGTAAAGCTACTTGAAGGAGGCATCAATTCATTTCAGTATGTATTTTTGCGCCAGTTGCTATCGGTCGTACTGATCATGCCATTGTGGCTAAAACAAACTAAAGCCAAACGCAGTCTAACCGCTCCTGGTTTAATTGCGATACGAGCTCTATTAATCATGATTGGCAGTGGTTGCATGATGGTAGCAATTACTCACTTACCACTTGCGACTGCTAACGCCGTTTTTTACGCTGCGCCTCTAATTATGCTACCGCTATCAGTCTGGATTCTCAAAGAAATCCCACCTATTGCCAAAGTGGTGGCGACGATGATTGGTTTTATTGGAGTATTGATGGTATTGCGCCCCTCTCAATTTCATTGGGCCGCTTGGTTTGCATTAGGTACCGCAATGACACTGGCAATATTTAATATTCTGGCGCGCAAACTACCATCTGAGCAAAGCGTGGTGAGTACCCTGTTTTGGACCTCACTGATGACACTGCCCCTATCAGGAATATTGGCAGCAATGTATTGGCAACCAGTAAATAGTGAGCAGTTACTACTAGTTGCGATCAGTGCTAGCCTGATTCTTACCTACAATGGCTTAGCTGTACTTGCTTATCGCAAAGTGCCAGCAGGACAGATAGCATTAGCTGAGTATTCGGGATTGGTATTTGTAGTGGTAATCGGAATTTGGGGATTTGATGAAATCCCAGACCATTTAACTGCACTAGGTATCGCTATGATCATATTGCCACTGCTCCCATACAAGGAACTGTTGCAGCGGCAAAGAAAAACCAACTGAGCTCATTATTTGCTTTGTGCAAAACCACCGTTTGAAAGACGGAAAAACATCACCGACTTCGACGCTTTCTCTAACTGCAGCACATCAAGTGCTCCCTCAGGGGTGACTTTAAAACGCACCAATTGACCCGCTTTGATATGGCTAAGCGGTTTGTCACTGCTTTCTACTCTAACTAATGCGTTAAGATCGGACATAGGTAGATTGTTGGTTCGAAACACCTGAGCAAGCGTATCTCCAGATTTCACGGTATATTCTTGCCATTGTTCAGTTTTAACCGTTGGCGCAACCACTTCACCTTGCTCACTTAAGCTTTGCGTATTGACGGCTACCGGGACACGCTGTGACACTATTTCAGCTTGCTCTGGTGTTCCCTCAGGAAATGGTATCAATATCAATACCAGTACTATAGGAACTAATACCATCAAAGCACGCTGGTGAATCTTGGGCAATTGCCCCCAACGACTCAACAAAGCTTGTTTTGCACTTTGCCAATCGACAGCTTCAAGCTTATCCTTGGCTAATTGAATGTAATCGACTTTCTGTGGCTTTTTCTTGCGGCGATTCATTGCAACCCATCTCCAAACTACCCAGCGATTAGTATAAAAACCTTGTGCCAACGAGTATAGATAATTCCTTCTTTGAAAGTTATGCCCCTGTCAAATCTCACACTTTGAGCGAAAAAGTAAGACTTACTTCTCACTCTGCTTGTGCAAATGCAAACTGGTTGAGTCGACGTTTCATCCTAACTCTAATACTGGTATCCTTTAGCGCTTAATACACCCATACGAGAGAGACACCATGTCTGAAGTAAAATTTGAAACTGTAGAGCAAAAAGCAAGCTACGGTATTGGTCTACAAATGGGTCAGCAACTAGCTGGTTCTGGTATTGAAGGTCTAAACGTTGACGCTATCGCTGCCGGTATCGCAACTGCGCTAACTGGTGATATGCCAGCAATCGAAATCAACGAGATCAACGAAGCTCTACAAGAGCTACACATGCGCGCAGAAAACGCACGTCAAGAAGCAGCAAAAGCTGCTGCTGCTGACGGCGAAGCGTTTCTAAAAGACAACGCACTACGCCCAGAAGTAAACGTTCTTGAATCTGGCCTACAGTACGAAATCATTACTGAAGGTACCGGTGAAATCCCAACTTCTGACAAATCAGTACGTGTACACTACCACGGTGAACTAACTGACGGCACAGTATTTGACAGCTCAGTGTCTCGCGGTCAACCAGCTGAATTCCCTGTAACTGGTGTAATCAAAGGTTGGGTTGAAGCACTACAACTAATGCCTGTTGGCTCGAAGTGGAAACTATATATCCCTCAGGACCTAGCATACGGTGAGCGCGGTGCAGGTGCAGCGATTCCTCCATTCGCAGCACTAGTGTTCGAAGTAGAACTGCTAGACATCCTATAATCGAGTTAAAACTTAGTTATCGAAAAAGCGACGCACCAGCGTCGCTTTTTACTAAAATTAAGCATCAGCGTTCTCAAAGGAAATTACAATGAAAAACTACAATTGCTACTCTGATGCTTTTAGCGCTTACTTCAAACTGTTATGCAGGATCTTGGCTTGATTCGGTTATGAGTAAAGATGACCAGAGTGCGATTAGCAACGTAGCCACTGACACTGGGCTCATCGCTAACCATAGTCTGCCAGTCACTGACTTGCTGACCAATCAACTTGGAGTATCAACTGAACAAGCGGTTAGTGGCACTGGCGCTCTGTTTGGACTAGCACAACAACAACTTTCATCGGCCGACTTATCCGAGCTTGAGTCTTTGATCCCTTGGTCATCAAACTTGCCTAATGTTCAAGGCGTGCTTGGCAACATAGAGAACATGCAAACAGTAAAAACCGCATTTGAAAGCATGGGACTTGATCCGCAAATGGTGAACAAATTTGTTCCTGTAATCCTAGATTACTTAAAACAAAGCGGAGCGAGTGAAGGCCTACTAGGCACGCTAGGTGAGATTTGGAAAAGCTAGTGATTCGCAAGCTTTAATAGATACAAAAAAGCCGAGCTAATGCTCGGCTTTTTCGTTCTTTCGAACCTGATTACTCAGCAGCAGTTTCAGCAGCTGGGCGATCTACAAGCTCAATGTAAGCCATTGGAGCTTTGTCACCAGCACGGAAGCCAGCTTTTAGGATACGAGTGTAACCGCCCTGACGAGCAGCAAAACGTGGACCTAGTTCGTTAAACAGTTTTGCAACTACTTCGTTATCACGAGTGCGTGCAAATGCAAGACGACGGTTAGCAACACTGTCAGTCTTAGCTAGTGTAATCAAAGGCTCAACTACGCGACGTAGCTCTTTTGCTTTAGGCAATGTAGTCTTGATAACTTCATGACGTACTAAAGAGCTAGCCATATTGCTGAACATCGCTTTACGATGTGAGCTGTTGCGGTTGAGTTGACGACCACTCTTACGATGGCGCATGACCTAATCCTTCTAACTAGTATCGATTAATCTTCAGCGATAGACGCTGGTGGCCAGTTTTCTAGACGCATGCCCAGAGATAGACCACGTGATGCAAGTACGTCTTTAATCTCAGTAAGAGATTTTTTACCAAGGTTAGGCGTTTTAAGTAGCTCAACCTCAGTACGCTGTACAAGATCACCGATGTAGTGAATCGCTTCTGCTTTCAGACAGTTAGCAGAGCGAACTGTTAGTTCAAGATCGTCTACAGGACGCAGTAGGATCGGATCGAATTCTGGCTTCTCTTCCTTCTCCTCAGGTACACGTACATCACGTAGATCTACGAACGCATCTAGTTGCTCAGCTAGGATAGTAGCTGCGCGACGGATTGCTTCCTCAGGATCAAGAGTACCGTTCGTTTCCATGTCGATTACAAGCTTGTCTAGGTCAGTACGTTGCTCTACACGAGCCGCGTCAACAGAGTAAGCAATCTTGTCTACTGGGCTGTATGTAGCATCAACCAGTAGGCGACCAATAGGGCGCTCATCTTCTTCAGTATGGATACGAGCAGAAGCAGGAACATAACCGCGACCACGTTCTACTTTAATACGCATAGCGATTTCAGCATTGTCATCTGTTAGGTGACAAATAACGTGTTCTGGGTTAACGATCTCTACATCACCATCATGGGTGATGTCACCTGCAACCACAGGGCCCGAGCCTGATTTGTTCAGCGTAATAAACACTTCATCTTTGCCTTCGGCAACGCGTACAGCAAGACCTTTAAGGTTAAGTAGGATTTCAAGAATATCTTCTTGAACGCCTTCTTTCGTGCTGTATTCGTGTAGAACGCCTTCAATCTCAACTTCTGTTACAGCACAACCTGGCATAGAAGATAGAAGAATACGGCGAAGTGCATTACCAAGAGTATGGCCGAAACCACGCTCTAACGGCTCAAGAGTTACTTTTGCGTGAGTCGTGCTGATTTGTTCGATGTCAACAAGACGTGGCTTAAGAAATTCTGTTACAGAACCCTGCATTGTGTCCTCTCTTTAGTTTAAACCTTACTTAGAGTAAAGCTCGACGATCAATTGTTCGTTGATGTCAGCTGATAGATCAGAACGTTCAGGCATACGCTTGAATGTACCTTCCATCTTACCGCCATCTACTTCAATCCAAGTTGGTTTTTCGCGTTGTTCAGCAACTTCTAGAGCCGCTTTAATGCGAGACTGCTGTTTAGCTTTCTCACGAATAGATACAACGTCGTTAGCCGCTACTTTGAAAGAAGGAACGTTTACAACTTTACCGTTTACTAGGATAGCTTTGTGGCTAACTAGCTGACGAGATTCAGCGCGAGTTGCACCAAAGCCCATACGGTAAACTACGTTATCAAGACGACCTTCAAGAAGTTGCAGTAGGTTTTCACCAGTGTTGCCTTTTAGGCGAGCAGCTTCTTTGTAGTAGTTACGGAATTGTTTTTCTAGAACGCCGTACATACGACGAACTTTTTGCTTCTCACGAAGCTGAACGCCATACTCAGATAGACGACCGCGACGAGCGCCGTGTACACCTGGTGCGTTATCAATTTTACACTTGGTATCGATCGCGCGAACACCAGACTTAAGGAATAAGTCAGTGCCTTCACGACGGCTAAGCTTCAGCTTAGGACCCAAATATCTTGCCATGATCTTTCTCCAATAATCTAAAAAACGTTAAACGCGACGTTTCTTAGGTGGACGACAACCGTTATGAGGGATTGGTGTAGCATCAACGATGTTTGTGATGCGGAAACCAGCTGCGTTCAGTGCGCGAACAGTAGATTCACGACCTGGACCAGGACCCTTAACCATAACTTCCAAGTTCTTAAGACCGTACTCTTTAGCCATTTCAGCACAACGTTCTGCAGCAACCTGTGCAGCGAACGGAGTAGACTTACGAGAACCACGGAAGCCTGAACCACCTGCAGTAGCCCAAGCTAGAGCATTACCTTGACGGTCAGTGATGGTTACGATTGTGTTGTTGAAAGAAGCATGGATGTGCGCAACACCGTCTGCAACTTGTTTGCGAACGCGTTTACGCGCGCGAGTTGGTTGTTTAGCCATTGTACTCTACCTTCCCGATTATTTCTTGATCGGCTTACGCGGACCCTTACGGGTGCGAGCGTTGGTTTTAGTACGCTGTCCACGTAGTGGTAGACTGCGACGATGACGAAGACCACGGTAACAGCCAAGGTCCATAAGACGCTTGATGTTCATAGATACTTCACGACGTAGATCACCTTCTACAGTGTACTTAGCTACACCATCACGCAGTTGATCGATCTGTTCATCAGATAGTTCACTGATCTTAACATCTTCAGCAATACCCACTTCAGCTAGGATAGCTTTTGAGCGAGTCTTACCGATGCCGTAGATTGACGTTAGTGCAATCACAGCGTGTTTTTGATCAGGAATGTTAATGCCTGCTATACGGGCCATTATTCACTCCATAGTGTTTCTTAAAAGAATTAGCCGCAGCAAAGCCCGTTTCGGATACGCTGCGGAGTACTACTTCTTTTGCACGCAAAAGGTAGGCCGAGGAATATACTCGACACTACCTTACATTTCAAGTAAAAATTTCTGCTGATTAGCCTTGGCGCTGCTTGTGCTTTGGCTCACTGCAAATCACGCGAACAACACCGTTACGCTTGATTACTTTACAGTTACGGCAGATTTTTTTAACGGAAGCACGAACTTTCATTGCTAAACTCCGTAAATGAAATCTGAGTCTACCGCCGAATTAACGGCCATAGCCTTTCAGATTTGCTTTCTTCAACACAGAATCATACTGTTGAGACATCAGATGAGTCTGTACCTGTGCCATAAAATCCATGATAACAACAACTACGATTAGTAGTGATGTACCGCCGAAGTAGAAACGTACGTTCCACGCGACCATCATGAACTCTGGGATCAGACAGATAAAGGTAATGTACATCGCACCAGCAAGGGTTAAACGGGTCATTACTTTATCAATGTATTTGGCTGTCTGCTCGCCTGGGCGGATGCCGGGTACGAATGCACCAGACTTCTTCAAGTTATCTGCTGTTTCACGCGGGTTGAATACCAACGCCGTGTAGAAGAAACAGAAGAAGATAATCGCTGCTGCATAAAGCATTACATACAGAGGTTGACCTGGGCTAAGAGCCAAAGACACGTCAGTTAACCAACCGAACGCGCTGCTCTCACCGTTCTGACCAAACCACTGAGCCAGTGTTCCTGGGAACAGGATAATGCTTGATGCGAAGATTGCTGGAATAACACCTGCCATATTAATTTTAAGTGGCAAGTGAGTGCTTTGCGCAGCAAATACTTTACGACCTTGTTGACGCTTCGCGTAGTTTACAACGATACGACGTTGACCACGCTCCATGAAAACAACAAAGTAAATTACCGCAAAAGCTAGTACACCAATCAACAGCAGAAGAAGTACATGCAGTTCACCTTGACGCGCTTGCTCGATTGTTTGACCGATTGCCGAAGGCAATCCAGCAACAATACCTGCAAAAATCAGCAATGAGATACCATTACCGATTCCTCGCTCTGTAATTTGTTCACCTAACCACATTAGGAACATGGTGCCGGTTACTAAACTTACGGTAGCAATTAGCGTAAACATGGTTTGGTTGATAACAACCAGATTATCGACCATGTTTGGTAGGCCAGTTGCAATACCAATAGCTTGGAATGTTGCAAGTACAAGCGTGCCGTAGCGCGTATATTGGCTGATCTTACGACGGCCTGCTTCACCCTCTTTCTTGAGTTCAGCTAACGCTGGATGAACTACGGTTAGCAGTTGGACAACAATTGACGCCGAAATATACGGCATGATGCCCAATGCTAAAATAGATGCACGCTCAAGAGCACCACCGGAGAACATGTTAAACATTTCAACGATGGTACCTTTTTGCTGTTCGAACAAATCGGCAAGTACAGCTGCGTCAATACCAGGGATTGGCACGAAAGAACCTGCACGGAATACCAAAAGTGCACCTAATACAAATAATAGGCGCGATTTTAACTCCGCCAATCCATTCTTCGCACTACTAAAATCTTGTCCTGGTTTTTTAGCCATCTGTACCTTTCCTTCGAAGATTATTCTTCTACTTTACCGCCTGCAGCTTCGATAGCAGCTTTAGCGCCTTTAGTCACACGTAGACCTTTAACAGTCACTGACTTGCTGATTTCACCAGAAAGAACAACTTTAACGAATTCGATGTTCTTAGTGATGATGTTAGCAGCTTTCAGGCTGTTTAGATCAACTACGTCACCTTCAACTTTCGCTAGCTCAGCTAGACGAACTTCAGCAGACACTAGGCTCTTACGAGAAGTGAAGCCGAATTTAGGTAGACGTTGTTTTAGAGGCATTTGACCGCCTTCAAAACCTGGACGTACTTTACCGCCAGAGCGTGACTTTTGACCTTTATGGCCACGGCCACCAGTTTTACCTAGGCCAGAACCAATACCACGGCCTACACGCTTAGGAGCGTGTTTAGAACCAGCAGCTGGTGCAAGAGTATTCAAACGCATTCTGATTACTCCTCAACTTTAACCATGTAGTAAACCTTGTTGATCATACCGCGAACGCACGGAGTATCTTCAAGTTCTACTGTGTGGTTGATTTTACGAAGACCTAGACCACGCAAAGTAGCTTTGTGCTTTGGTAGGCGGCCAATTGAGCTTTTAGTTTGAGTTACTTTAATAGTTGCCATGGTGTTCTTACTCCGAAATAGATTCAACAGTTAGACCACGTTTAGCAGCAACCATTTCTGGTGACTTAACGCTACCTAGTGCATCGATCGTTGCACGAACGATGTTGATAGGGTTCGTTGAACCGTATGCTTTAGATAGTACGTTATGTACGCCAGCAACTTCTAGTACTGCACGCATCGCACCACCTGCGATAACACCAGTACCTTCTGCAGCAGGCTGCATGTAAACTTTAGAGCCCGAGTGGCGACCTTTCACTGGGTGGTGAAGAGTGCCTTCGTTTAGCGCAACAGTAATCATGTTACGACGCGCTTTTTCCATTGCTTTTTGGATCGCTGCAGGTACTTCACGAGCTTTGCCGTAACCGAAACCTACACGACCGTTACCGTCACCAACTACAGTTAGTGCAGTAAAGCTCATGATTCGACCACCTTTAACCGTTTTAGAAACGCGGTTAACTGCGATTAGCTTTTCTTGCAAATCATTCGCTTGAACTTGTTGTTCTTTAGCCATCTTCCAACCCTACCTTAGAATTTCAGACCAGCTTCGCGAGCAGATTCTGCTAGCGCCGCTACTCGACCGTGGTATTGGAAACCAGAACGATCGAATGCAACAGCTGTTACGCCTTTTTCAAGAGCGCGTTCAGCAACAGCTTTACCTACTGCTTGAGCTGCTTCGATGTTACCAGTGTATTTCACTTGCTCACGGATCGCTTTTTCTACAGTAGATGCTGCAGCGATAACTTCAGAGCCGTTAGCCGCAATCACCTGTGCGTACACGTGACGAGGAGTACGGTGTACTACTAGGCGAGTTGCACCCAGTTCTGCAATCTTACGACGTGCACGTGTAGCACGACGGATGCGAGATGCTTTCTTATCCATAGTGTTACCTTACTTCTTCTTAGCTTCTTTAGTACGCACATTTTCATCTGCGTAACGAACACCTTTACCTTTGTAAGGCTCAGGTTGACGGTAAGAACGAATGTCAGCCGCAACTTGACCAACTACTTGCTTGTCGCAACCAGTTAGTACGATTTCAGTTTGGCTTGGACACTCAGCTGTTACACCCGCTGGCAACTCGTGCTCAACTGGGTGAGAGAAGCCTAGTGTTAGACCTACAGCGTTGCCTTTAATAGCAGCACGGTAACCAACACCTTTAAGAGTTAGCTTCTTCGTAAAGCCTTCAGTCACACCGATAACCATGTTGTTAACTAGTGCACGAGCAGTACCTGCTTGTGCCCATGCGTTTACAACACCTTCTTTAGGACCGAAAGTAAGGTTGTTTTCTTCCTGAGCGATCACTACTGCGTCGTTAAGTACGCGAGATAGCTCGCCCTTAGCGCCTTTGATAGTGATCTCTTGGCCGTTTAGTTTCACCTCTACGCCAGCTGGAATAGCGACAGGTGCTTTAGCAACACGAGACATAGTCTACTCCTTACGCAACGTAACAGATGATTTCACCACCAAGACCTGCTTTACGAGCAGCGCGGTCTGACATTAGACCCTTGGAAGTAGAAACGATAGCAACACCTAGGCCACCCATTACAGAAGGAAGTTGATCTTTCTTCTTGTAAACACGTAGACCTGGACGAGAAACACGCTTTAGTTGCTCGATTACTGGTTTAGCTTGGAAGTACTTAAGAGTAACTTCTAGCTCAGGTTTTGCTCCGCCTTCAACAGCGAAGTCAACGATGTAACCTTCAGCTTTAAGTAGTGCAGCGATTGCAACTTTAAGCTTTGAAGAAGGCATTTTAACAGCAACTTTGTTTGCTGCCTGACCGTTACGAACGCGGGTCAGCATATCCGAAATCGGATCTTGCATGCTCATATGATTTACTCCAAATGATTAAGTGGCAATTACCAGCTAGCCTTACGAAGTCCAGGAATCTCGCCTTTCATGCAAGCTTCGCGAACTTTAATACGGCTTAGACCGAACTTACGTAGGAAACCGTGTGGGCGACCAGTTTGGTTGCAACGGTTGCGCTGACGACATGCACTTGAATCACGTGGAAGAGCTTGCAGTTTAAGAACTGCGTTCCAACGATCTTCTTCAGATGCGTTTACATCGCTAATGATAGCTTTAAGCGCAGCACGCTTTTCAGCGAACTTAGCTACTAGCTTCGCACGTTTTGCTTCACGTGCTTTCATCGAATTTTTAGCCATAACAGTAACCCTTCACCTTACTTACGGAATGGGAAGTTAAAGGCAGCCAGCAGAGCACGGCCTTCCTCATCAGTGCCAGCAGACGTCGTGATAGTGATATCAAGACCGCGCACTCGATCAACTTTATCAAAGTCGATTTCCGGGAAGATGATTTGCTCGCGAACGCCCATGCTGTAGTTACCGCGTCCGTCAAAAGACTTAGCGCTAACACCACGGAAGTCACGTACACGTGGAAGAGCGATCGAAATTAGACGCTCAAGAAAATCCCACATACGTTCGCCACGCAAGGTTACTTTACAACCGATAGGGTAGCCTTCACGGATTTTGAAACCTGCAACAGATTTACGAGCTTTAGTGATAAGTGGCTTTTGACCAGAGATCGTTGCCATATCAGCAGCTGCGTTTTCTAGCAGTTTCTTATCGTTGATTGCTTCACCTACACCCATGTTTAGGGTGATCTTTTCGATTCTAGGGACTTGCATGACGCTTGAGTAGCTGAACTCTTTGGTCAGTTCAGCAACTACAGACGACTTGTAGTAATCATGCAGTTTCGCCATAGTAGAACTCCAAATTACTTTCTATTAGTTAGAAACAGTTTCGCCGTTAGACTTGAAGAAACGAACTTTCTTACCGTCTTCGATGCGGAAACCGATACGGTCTGCTTTACCAGTAGCTGCGTTGAAGATTGCAACGTTAGATACATCAATAGCTGCTTCTTGCTCTACGATACCGCCTTGGATACCTAGTGCAGGAACAGGTTTTTGGTGTTTCTTAACTAGATTGATACCTTCTACGATAACTTTACCAGTTGCCAGAACCTTAGTTACTTTACCTTTCTTGCCTTGGTCTTTACCAGCAAGAACGATTACTTCGTCGTTACGACGGATTTTAGCTGCCATCTCTTAGCGCTCCTTACAGAACTTCTGGAGCCAGTGAAACGATCTTCATGAACTTATCGCCACGAAGCTCACGTGTCACAGGGCCAAAGATACGTGTACCGATTGGTTGCTCAGTGTTGTCGTTCAACAATACGCAAGCATTACGGTCGAAGCGAATGACAGAACCGTCAGGGCGACGAACGCCTTTACGGGTGCGCACAACTACCGCCTTCAGAACATCACCTTTTTTAACTTTACCGCGAGGAATTGCTTCCTTCACAGTAACTTTGATGACGTCACCGATATTTGCATAACGGCGGTGTGAGCCACCCAGGACCTTAATACACATTACCTTGCGCGCGCCTGAGTTATCAGCTGCGTCAAGTGTACTTTGCATTTGGATCATTGTTAGTGCTCCGCTAAATATTAATAACTAGACCCATCACGGGTCGGGCTGCCTCTTTAAAAGGGACGCGAATTGTACCACCCTTTTTTGTGATTGGGTAGTCAAAAAATAAACGGCCCCAAAAAATTTTTTGGGGCCGTTTTGTTTCTTCGAATTGGCTAAAAATTAACCTTTAGCTTTTTCTAGAACTTTTACCAAAGTCCAAGACTTAGTCTTAGACAGTGGACGACACTCAGCGATTTCAACTGTGTCGCCTAGGCCACACTCGTTGTTCTCGTCATGTGCGTGTACTTTAGTCGTGCGTTTAACGAACTTACCGTAAATTGGGTGTTTTACGAAACGTTCGATTGCAACAACGATAGACTTGTCCATCTTGTCGCTAACAACACGGCCTTGTTGAGTACGTTTTACTTCGCTCATTATGCGCCTGCCTTCTCAGTCAAAACAGTTTTCACACGTGCGATATCACGGCGTACAGCTTTCAGAGTATGAGTTTGCTGTAGTTGACCAGTTGCAGCTTGCATGCGCAAGTTGAACTGTTCACGTAGCAAATTCAATAGCTCAGCGTTAAGCTCTTCAACGCTCTTTTCGCGTAGATCTTGTGCTTTCATCACATCACCTGCTTAATTACAAATGTAGTCTTGAATGGCAGTTTACGTGCCGCTAGGCGGAACGCTTCACGCGCCAATTCTTCAGGTACACCACCCATTTCGTACATAACCTTACCAGGTTGGATTTGGGCTACCCAGTACTCAACGTTACCTTTACCCTTACCTTGACGAACTTCAAGTGGTTTTTCTGTGATTGGTTTGTCTGGGAACACACGGATCCAGATTTTACCTTGACGCTTAACGTGACGTGTCATTGCACGACGTGCCGCTTCAATTTGACGAGCAGTTAGACGACCACGGCCAACAGCTTTAAGACCGAATTCGCCGAAGCTTACATCAGTACCTTTAGCTAGACCACGGTTACGACCTGTGTGAACCTTACGGAACTTAGTACGTTTAGGTTGTAGCATCTGTCGACTCCTTACTTACGGCCTTTGCGCTGCTTCTTAGGCTTATCAGCCTTAGGCTCTACAGCGTTAGCTGCTGGCATACCGCCTAGAATCTCACCTTTGAAGATCCAAACTTTAATGCCGATCACACCGTATTGAGTGTGAGCCGAAGAAGTTGCGTAATCAATGTCAGCACGTAGAGTGTGTAGAGGCACACGACCTTCACGGTACCACTCAGAACGTGCGATTTCAGCGCCGCCTAGACGGCCACTTACTTCCACTTTGATGCCTTTAGCGCCTAGACGCATAGCGTTTTGTACCGCGCGCTTCATAGCACGACGGAACATAACACGACGCTCTAGCTGAGACGCGATGCTGTCACCAACAAGCTGTGCATCAAGCTCAGGCTTGCGTACTTCAGCGATGTTAATTTGAGCTGGTACACCTGCAATTTTAGCTACAGCTGCACGTAGTTTCTCAACGTCTTCACCTTTCTTACCGATTACTACGCCTGGACGAGCAGTGTGAATAGTCACACGGATGCTCTTAGCAGGACGCTCGATAACGATGCGTGATAGTGACGCTTTTGCTAGTTCCTTAGTTAGGAACTGACGTACCTTGAAGTCGCCGTCTAGGTTGTCAGCGAAATCTTTGGTATTAGCAAACCATGTAGCATTCCAAGGCTTAACGATGCCAAGACGAATACCATTTGGATGTACTTTTTGACCCATTGCTTACTCTCCTAGTCTCTTAGCGATCTGCTACAACAACAGTGATGTGGCTTGAACGCTTCAAGATACGATCCGCACGACCTTTAGCACGAGGCATAATACGCTTCATTACTGGGCCTTCATCTACGAAGATTTTAGCGACATTTAGATCGTCGATATCTGCACCTTCGTTGTGCTCCGCGTTCGCGATAGCTGATTCAAGAACTTTCTTGATTAGTTCAGCAGCTTTTTTGTTGCTGAAAGTCAAGATTTCTAGAGCTTGATCAACTGATTTACCACGAATTTGATCTGCAACTAAGCGAGCTTTCTGAGGCGAAATGCGAGCAAAGTTATGTTTAGCTAATGCTTCCATCATTTACTCCTTAACGCTTCTTAGCTTTCTTATCCGCAGCGTGACCGCGGTAAGTACGAGTTGGTGCGAATTCACCCAGTTTGTGACCGATCATTTCTTCGGTTACGAAAACTGGTACGTGCTGACGACCATTATGGACAGCGATGGTCAAACCGATCATCGTAGGGATGATCATTGAGCGACGGGACCAAGTCTTAAGTGGCTTTTTGTCTCCGCTTTCCACCGCTTTCTCTACCTTCTTCAGCAAGTGTAGGTCAATAAATGGACCTTTCTTGAGAGAACGTGGCATGGCGATTCCTCTTTATATAGATTACTTGTTACGACGACGTACGATGTACTTGTCAGTGCGTTTGTTCTTACGAGTCTTGAAGCCTTTAGTTGGCATACCCCATGGTGATACTGGGTGACGACCGCCTGATGTACGACCTTCACCACCACCGTGTGGGTGGTCAACCGGGTTCATTACCACACCGCGAACGGTAGGGCGAACACCACGCCAGCGCTTAGCACCAGCTTTGCCTAATTCACGTAGCATGTGCTCAGAGTTGCCTACTTCACCGATTGTTGCACGGCCTTCAGACAATACTTTGCGCATTTCGCCAGAACGTAGACGGATAGTTACATATGAACCGTCGCGAGCAACGATTTGAGCATATGCACCAGCCGAACGAGCTAGCTGACCACCTTTACCAGGTTTAAGTTCAACGTTGTGTACAGTTGAACCTACTGGGATGTTACGCATTGGAAGTGCGTTACCAGCTTTGATTGGTGCATCAACACCAGACTGGATTGCATCACCAGCTTTTAGACCTTTAGGTGCTAGGATGTAACGACGCTCACCGTCTGCGTACAGAACTAGAGCGATATTCGCGCTACGGTTTGGATCGTATTCTAGACGCTCAACTTTCGCTGGGATACCGTCTTTAGTACGTTTAAAGTCAACTAGACGGTAGTGGTGTTTATGACCACCGCCGATGTGACGTACTGTGATACGACCGTTGTTGTTACGACCACCGTTCTTAGAGTTTTTCTCTAGAAGAGGTGCGTAAGGCTTACCCTTGTGTAGGTCAGCGTTAACAACTTTAACTACGTGACGACGACCAGCCGAAGTCGGCTTACATTTAACAATAGCCATTTCTCAACTACTCCTGTTATTCCGCGCCGCCAACGAAGTCAAGATCTTGACCTTCTTTCAAAGTAACGTACGCTTTCTTCACGTCTGAACGACGGCCTTGGCGTAGACCTTGACGTTTGGTCTTACCCTTAGTGATAAGAGTATTTACAGACTTAACTTCAACTTCAAATAGCTTTTCTACAGCTGCTTTGATCTCTTTCTTAGTTGCATCTTTAGCTACTTTGAAAACGATAGTGTTCGCTTTCTCTGCAGCCATAGTTGCTTTTTCAGAGATGTGCGGTGCACGTAGAACTTTTAGGATACGCTCTTCAGTGATCATGCTAGCATCTCCTCAACTTGCTTAACTGCGTCAGCAGTCATTAGAACCTTGTCGAATGCGATTAGAGAAACTGGATCGATACCAGCTGCATCACGTGCATCAACTTTGTATAGGTTACGAGCAGCTAAGAATAGGTTCTCGTCTACTTCGCCAGTTACGATTAGTACATCGTTTAGCTCAAGCTCTTTCAGCTTAGCAACTAGCTCTTTAGTTTTTGGCGCTTCTACAGAGAAGTTATCAACAACGATTAGACGCTCTTGACGAACTAGCTCAGAAAGAATGCTCTTCATAGCACCACGGTACATTTTTTTGTTTACTTTTTGGCTGTGATCTTGTGGCTTCGCAGCAAAAGTAACACCACCTGTACGCCAGATTGGGCTACGGATTGTACCAGCACGTGCACGGCCAGTACCTTTTTGACGCCATGGCTTAGCGCCACCGCCAGAAACTTCTGAACGTGTTTTTTGAGCACGTGTACCTTGACGAGCACCTGCTGCAAACGCAACAACTACTTGGTGTACAAGAGCTTCGTTAAACTCACGTCCGAAAGTAGTTTCAGAAACAGTCAGTGCATCAGCACCTTTAACCATAAGTTCCATTACTTACTCCTGAGACGTTATGCTTTAATAGCTGGTTTAACGATCACGTTACCGCCAGTTGCGCCTGGGACTGCACCTTTAATAAGAAGCAGATTGCGCTCAGCGTCAACACGTACGATCTCTAGGTTTTGAGTCGTTACACGCTCAGCACCCATGTGACCTGCCATTTTCTTGCCTTTGAACACGCGACCTGGAGTTTGACATTGGCCAATTGAACCCGGAGCACGGTGAGACAATGAGTTACCGTGAGTCATATCTTGAGAGCGGAAGTTCCAACGCTTGATAGCGCCTTGGAAGCCTTTACCCTTAGATGTACCAGTAACGTCTACTTTCTTAGTTTCGTTGAATAGTTCAACAGTTAGTTCAGCACCAACTTCGAACGATTCACCGTTTTCCAAACGGAATTCCCAAAGACCACGACCAGCTTCAACACCTGCTTTAGCAAAGTGACCAGCTTCTGGTTTAGAAACGCGGTTAGCTTTCTTAGAACCTGCAGTAACTTGGATTGCGTTGTAACCGTCAGTCTCAAGAGATTTAACTTGAGTTACACGGTTCGCTTCAACCTCAACAACAGTTACAGGAATAGAAACGCCTTCTTCAGTAAATACGCGGGTCATGCCCACTTTACGACCGATTAGACCAATCATTCTTCTAATCTCCCTTAACCTAGGCTAATTTGAACGTCAACGCCAGCAGCTAGGTCTAGACGCATCAGTGCATCAACAGTTTTGTCTGTTGGTTCAACGATGTCGATTAGACGTTTGTGAGTACGGATTTCGTACTGATCACGAGCATCTTTGTTAACGTGTGGAGAGATAAGAACTGTGAAACGCTCTTTACGAGTAGGTAGTGGGATTGGACCACGAACCTGTGCGCCAGTGCGCTTAGCCGTTTCAACGATTTCCGCAGTAGAAGCGTCGATTAGTTTGTAATCGAATGCTTTTAGGCGGATACGGATACGTTGGTTCTGCATGAGACAGAGCTCCAATTAGTAAAAATTACACAAACAATATCGCCACTCAAACTCGTCAAGACGAGAGAATGCCGATTGATTTATGTGAAACCGTAGCATCCAAGATTAGGACGCATTGTCAGTTAATTTTCGATTAACTATCCCTACATGCCAGAGTCACCTCTGGGGATAGTTTTTCCGAAGAAAAGATAGCTAATTGTATTAACCGCGAACATAAGCTGAGTCTACATTACCTGACTTAAAGTCAGCTCCTCGCTGCTCATTGGTTCACAACTGGCTTAACCAGTGCGACGCATTATACAGATCACAATTTTATGTGCAAGGGTTGGTTGGAAAATAATCTTGAAAGCTTGAACGAATGGGAATGTATGCTTTGTTTCGCTTTGAAAACGCGAATGATATAGCCTTCACTATAAACACAGCCCATATAAAAAGGGAGATGCGCCATCTAAGCAACACCTCCCTTCATTAAGCAAAACTCAATGTGAGTTTTTCTTTCTCATTGTTCGTATCTCGAAGATTTACAGACTACGCTGACGTACGGCTTCGAACAAACAAATACCTGATGCAACTGATACATTTAGGCTTGAAACCGTACCAGCCATCGGGATCTTGATTAAGTCATCACAGGTTTCACGCGTTAGACGACGCATACCATCACCTTCAGCACCCATTACGATCGCTAATTTACCCGTCAGTTTAGCTTGATAGATATCGTGCGTTGCTTCACCCGCGGTACCCACAAACCAAACGCCCTGCTCTTGCAAAGAACGCATAGTACGAGCTAGGTTAGTCACGCGAATTAGCGGCACAATTTCAGCGGCGCCACACGCCACTTTACTTACTGTTGCTGTCATTGGTGCAGAGCGGTCTTTTGGTACAATAACCGCCGCCACACCAGCGGCATCAGCGTTACGTAGGCAAGCGCCTAAGTTATGTGGGTCAGTCACGCCATCCAACACTAACAATAATGGTTGCTCGTGCTTCGCTAGAATGTCATCAAGGTCGTTCTCGTTAAGCTGCTTAGCAGGCTTAACACGTGCGATGATACCTTGGTGGTTTGCACCTTGCGCTTTGTCATCCAGCGTCTTACGCACCATTTGTTGAATCGACACGCCACAACGTTGCAGCTCGTTCAAAATTGGTAGCAGACGGTCATCTTGACGACCTTTTAGTACATACGCTTCAATAAAACGCTCTGGTTCACGGTCCAACACAGCTTTCACTGCGTGGATACCGTAAAGAAATTCGTTACTCATTATCTAAACCTGTTATTCGCTCGTTGCGCGCTTAGTTTTCTTTGGTTTGCTATGCGGCTTTTTCTTACGCGCCTTTTTCACCTTTGGCTTTTTCTCTTCAGCCTTAACATCTTTTTTGCGCTCTTTACGTTCTGGACGCTTAGTTGGCTCGATGTCTGGTGTCGCTTTACGCCCTGCGCGGCTTCCTGTCGCGGTACGTTTTTTTTCTTTGGCTTTCTTTTGCGCTTCTGCCGCACGCTTCTTAGTCGTTTTTCCTTTGCCGCGTACTTTACGACTTGTTTCGACTAATTCAAAGTCAATTTGCTTATCGTTCAAGTTGACCGATAGCACTTTTACTTTTACCGCATCACCAAGACGGTAGATAGCACCAAAGCTCTCGCCGATAAGTCTTTGACCAATCGGGTCAAATTGATAGTAATCATTTGCCAGTGATGAAATGTGCACTAAACCATCGATATGCAGTTCAGTTAAGCGCACAAAGAAGCCAAAACTGGTCACGTTGGCAATCACACCATCCAACTCTTCACCAACATGGTCTTGCATGTATTCACATTTGAGCCAATCAGCTACTTCACGGGTTGCATCATCCGCTCGACGTTCAGTCATCGAACATTGCTCACCGTAAAAGTCCATATCATCAAATGAGTAATGATAGCCACCGGTTGGTGTCCAACGGTCTTGGTTACGCCCCTCTTCTTTGGCAATCAGGTATTTGATTGCACGGTGCAGCAATAAGTCTGGGTAGCGACGAATTGGCGAAGTAAAATGGGCATAACGTTTTAGCGCCAAACCAAAGTGACCGCAGTTATCTGCGTTGTACACCGCTTGCTTCATTGAGCGTAGCAGCATGGTTTGAATCAGTTCTTTATCTTGGCGCTCTGCGATTTGGCGCACCAACTCCGCATAGTCAGTCGGCGACGGTTCTAAACCACCACCAAGATTCAGACCTAGTTCACCTAGAAAATCACGGAAACCTTGTAGACGTAGTTCACCCGGAGTTTCATGAATACGGAATAGCGCTGGCTCTTTCGCTTTCTCAACCAAGGATGCCGAAGCGATGTTAGCCAAAATCATACATTCTTCGATGATCTTGTGTGCGTCGTTACGGATCACAGGTTCAATGCGGTCAATCTTACGCTCAGCATTAAAGATGAACTTGGTTTCAACCGTTTCAAACTCAATCGCACCACGCATATCACGTGCTTCTTTAAGCACTTTGTACATCTTGTGCAATTCTTCAAGATGGCCAACCAATGGTTGGTAGCGTTCACGCAATTCTTCATCGCCATCTAAAATGGCACCTACTTTGTTGTAGGTCAAACGTGCATGGGAGTTCATCACCGCTTCATAGTGCTTGTAGCTTGATAGCTTGCCGCTAGCCGAGATAGTCATCTCACACACCATACATAGACGGTCAACTTGCGGGTTAAGCGAACATAAGCCGTTCGACAGAACTTCTGGCAGCATCGGTACAACTTGCGATGGGAAGTAAACCGAGTTACCACGGTTAATCGCTTCTTTATCTAACGCTGTCTCTGGGCGAACGTAGTAACTTACGTCAGCAATCGCTACCCACAAACGCCAGCCACCGCCTTTTTTGGCTTCACAGAAAACCGCATCATCAAAGTCACGCGCGTCTTCACCATCAATGGTGACAAGTGGTAATTGACGCAAATCCACACGGCCAACTTTTGCTTCTTCAGGCACTTCCTCGCCCAAGTTGGCAATTTGCTTATCCACCGCTTCTGGCCATTCATGCGGAATTTGGTGAGTGCGAATCGCAATTTGCGTTTCCATACCTGGCGCCATGTTTTCACCTAGGACTTCCACTACCTTACCCATCATGCCACGTGAGCGTGAACCACGATCAGTGATCTCGATAACCACCACATTACCCATGCGAGCACCGGCTTTTTGGTCATTTGGGATCAGAATGTCATGGCTGATGCGAGAATCATCAGCAACCACGTATGAGTAGCCGTATTCCAAGAAGAAACGACCAACGATTTGTGTGTTGCGCTCTTCCAACACTCGCACTAAACGACCTTCTTTTCGGCCTCGCTTAGAGTTGTCTGTTGGTTGTACCAACACAAAATCACCATGAATGATATTTTTCATCTGATGATGTGGCAAAACGATATCATTGTCCTTGCCCGTACTTCCTTCTGGACGTACCCAGCCATGACCGTCTTTATGACCAATCACATAACCCTTCACCATCTCGAGTTTTGCCGGCAAGGCATAACATTGGCGACGGGTGAAAACTAACTGACCATCACGTTCCATCGCACGCAGTCGACGGCGCAAACCTTCATATTGTTCTTCGCCTTCAAGTTGTAGCGCTTCAAACAAATCATTGCGGTTAAGTGGTACTCCAGCCTGTTCTAGAAACTCTAGAATAAACTCACGGCTTGGAATCGGATTTTCATAGTTTTCTGATTCACGATCAGCGAATGGATCGTTATGGATTTGGTCTGACATAAGCAAGCCCAATTAGCAAGGAAGGTATGTGGTCATTATATCTGAGTAACTGCATAACCTACAGCGAAGTCGTTACAAAAAGGTCAAATAGCTGCGCAATTTTCATAACTTAGCAGACTTATTCATCATCTTTAACATTGAGAGATCTAGATCACGTTTAGTTGAAAACAAAAGAGCAAACGTTTGCAAATAAACGGGCTTGTTGCCATATTCTGCGCAAATTTCCTATCTCCCCCTTTATAGGTTTAGTGATAACAATGAAACGCACTTTATTAGCAACAGCAATCGCAAGCTTTGGTCTATTCTCAGCCGCTACCACTGCTGCAGAAAAAGTTGATCTGATGATCACCGACGCGATGGTTCTAACCATGAACCAAGACAAAACCGTTTATGAAAACGGTACTGTCGTAGTGAAAGATAACAAAATCATCGCAGTTGGCGACGAATCACTAGAGAAGCAATACAAAGCTGATAAAGTGCTCGATGTTGATGGTGACATCGTGATGCCGGGTCTGATTAACACGCATACTCACGTTTCAATGACCGTATTCCGCTCACTAGCGGACGACGTGCCCGATCGCCTACACCGCTACATCTTCCCACTCGAAGCAAAACTGGTTTCTCGTGACATGGTTCGTATCGGTGCCAACCTAGGTAACGTTGAGATGCTAAAAGGTGGCGTAACCACTTACGCAGATATGTACTACTTTGAAGACGAAGTAGCAAAAACCGTTGATAAGATTGGTATGCGTGCCATTCTTGGTGAAACCATCATCAAGTTCCCTGTTGCATCAGCGAAAAACGCAGAAGCGGGTATCGACTACACACTAAACTTCATTGAAGAATACAAAGATCACCCACGTATCACGCCAGCATTCGCACCACATGGTCCATACACCAACACCACTGAGATTCTACAAAAAGTAGCAAAACTGTCACTTGAGAAAGATGTACCAGTGATGATTCACCTTGCGGAATCGGACCGTGAGCAGCAAGTAATCGCAGAACGCTCTAACGGTCTGTCACCAGTGCAATACATGGACAGCATTGGTGCGCTAAACAAAAACTTGGTTGGCGCACACATGATTCTTATCGACGATAAAGATATCGAGCTAGTGAAAAAATCAGATATGGGTGTTGCACACAACATGAGTGCCAACATCAAATCAGCGAAAGGCGTATCACCTGCACTACAAATGTACGATGAAAACGTGCGTATCGGTCTAGGTACTGACGGCCCAATGTCTGGTAACACACTAAGCACGATTGATGAATTTAACCAAGTGGCTAAAGTTCATAAGCTGGTAAACAAAGACCGAGCAGCCATGCCACCACTAAAAGTTATCGATATGGCAACTATGGGTGCGGCGAAAGCACTGCATATGGAAGACAAGATCGGTTCTCTAGAAGTCGGTAAGCTAGCTGACATTATCGTTATCGATACTAAAGCACCAAACATGGTTCCAGTTTACAACCCATACTCTGCGCTCGTGTACTCGGCAAACTCAGCTAACGTTCGCCACTCTATCGTAGACGGTAAACTACTAATGAAAGATCGCGAGATCCTAACCGTAGACGAAGATGAAATCCGTAAAGAAGCACTTGAGTTTACTCAAGTGGTTCGCGATACGGTTATCGCATCAGGTGAAGTGGTTCAATAACCCGCAAATTCCAAACAGTAAAATGCCCAGCAATTGCTGGGCATTTTTGTATGTACAGGTTTCTATGTTTTAAGACTGAGTTACCAGAACGTATCGCGACGTTTCGCGCGAGCGATAATATTTTCCGGCATCCGTTGCTCTAAACCTTGGCGCAGTCGCGAAATTCGCTTGTATTGACGCTGGTCGGCAGTCACGGAGTTATACAGCCAGCGATAAGCATCTTCGTAATCAAGCGGACTACCATAATCACGCAGCAATAATTCTGCTAAATGGATACGGGCATTGAGGTTGCCCATTGCAGCCGCTTCTCGTAAATAAGGGATCGCGCGTTCTTTATCTTGTTGAACAAACGTTCCACGTGAGTAATAGCGGCCAAGTTGCTCAAGCGCGGTTGGCAGGCCCTGATGCGCAGCATTTTCCATGTAGTACAGGCCAAGCTCAACATCCTGATCGACACATACCCCCCACGCCAACATATCGCCATATAAAAATTCATATGACGGTAAGTTGATGCGAGTCGCACGCGCAACAATATCTTCCACCAATTGGCAGTTGTCGGCTTTGACGCGCTCCAAATGTTTATTCTGTTCGATCAGTTTAATTAGTTCAGCTTCGGAATATATCGGCACTGGCGCCCCCACATCCGCTACGTTAGCGTAACTAAAGGTCGCATACAGTGACATCATCAACGAAGCTGCTACTGTTCGTAGCTTCATACCTGCACTATACCTGCACTATTGTTGAATTCGATGCCTACCTACCTAAATAATAGGCAGAATTAGTCTCGATAACTTTATCGGCAATGTCAGAAAAGTCTTTAGACAAAATTTGCCGCAAGTTGGCAATAGCTTGCCATAAGCTGTTGAAACTTTCACCAACCAAGGTCAACAAAGCGCGCAATAAAAAAGCCGACCCAAAGGTCGGCTTTCTCTAAACGAAGTTGCTAATTACTTAGATTCGAATGGGTGAACCTTGATAATAGTTTCGTTACGATCTGGGCCTGTAGAGATGATGTCTACAGGTACGCCAGTTAGCTCTTCGATACGTTTGATGTAATCAAGTGCCGCTTGTGGAAGTGCGTCTAGTGATTTAGCACCAAATGTGTTTTCAGACCAGCCTGGCATAGTTTCGTAGATTGGTGTTACTTTTTCGTACTCGTCAGCAGCCATTGGCGAAACTTCTAGTACAGAGCCGTCTTCCATCTTGTAACCAGTACAGATTTTTAGCTCTTCAAGACCATCTAGCACGTCTAGTTTAGTTAGACAGAAACCAGTTACTGAGTTGATTTGGATTGCACGGCGCATTGCTACTGCATCGAACCAACCAGTACGACGTAGACGACCCGTTGTTGCACCGAACTCGTGGCCAACAGTACCTAGGTGTTTACCTACAGGATCTTGCTTATCTAGACCGTCGTAAAGTTCAGTTGGGAATGGACCTGCACCAACGCGAGTACAGTAAGCTTTCGCGATACCAAGGATGTAACCTAGGTGACGAGGACCAAAACCAGAACCTGCAGCAACACCACCAGCAGTCGTGTTAGAAGAAGTTACATATGGGTAAGTACCGTGGTCGATGTCAAGAAGTGTACCTTGGGCACCTTCGAACATGATTTTGTCGCCGCGCTTACGTGCAGCATCTAGTTCGTCAGTTACGTCCATAACCATTGAAGTTAGTAGTTCAGCGTAGCCTTTCGCTTGCTCAAGTACTTCTTCATAGCTTACAGCGTCAGCTTTGTAGTAGTTAACTAGTGCGAAGTTATGGTATTCCAAATTTTAGGTAACGCGCAGACCCATGTTGAAAGGGCCGAACGCTCGACCGATAGCTTCCGCGGCGATACGCGCTTTCTTTTGGAGGATTTCATTTTTTAAGAGCTTAGGCCAGGTGATAGAACAACACCGTTACCGATAACGCATTTTACGTTATCGCGAAGGATACCTGATGGAATTAGGTGAAGAACAGTTTTCTCACCATCAATTACAAGTGTGTGACCTGCGTTGTGACCGCCTTGGTAGCGCACCACGTATTTTGCATCTTCAGTTAAAAGGTCTACGATTTTACCTTTACCTTCGTCACCCCATTGGGTGCCTAGAACGACTACGTTATTTCCCATCTTTCCAAGTCTGATTGCTAGTTAAAAAAGGATTCTAGCACCGAATCACTCTTCTTGCAGTCATTTTTTAATCATCGATTTGTAATGAACATGCGATTGGCAAGCGCGAAAGAAAAGGCAAAGTTCACTCTGCTGGATTGTCGATTTTATTAGTATTGGTCTCTGGAGAAAGAGATTTCCTTCGCTTAGCATGGGTTTACTACTAACAATAAAAAAGCGAAGTCGATATTCATCTCCTTCGCTTTTTTCGAGCTCAGCCCAATAATAAAACAGGCTTGGCACTAGTGATTAGTGAGAGCCACAACCGCCGCCACCGCAGCACTCGTGATCATCACCTTTGTCTTCGCCACCACAGCAACCGCCTTCGTGGTCGTGATCATGACCACCACAGCAGCCGCCACCTTGGTGGATATGACCGTGAGCGATCTCTTCTTCAGTTGCTTCGCGAATTGCTACAACTTCAACACTGAAAGTTAGAGTTTGACCCGCTAGCATGTGGTTACCGTCAACCACAACTTCGTCGCCATCTACTTCAGTTACTTCTACTGGGATTGGACCTTGGTCAGTATCCGCTAGGAAACGCATACCAACTTCGATTTGGTCAACACCTTGGAATACTTCAGCAGGAACACGTTGAACTAGGTCATCGCTGTGCTCACCGTAAGCATCTTCAGGAGCAACAGTTACTTCAAATTTGTCACCTACAACTTTACCTTCTAGAGCGTTTTCTAGACCAGTGATAAGGTTGTTGTTACCGTGCAAGTAATCTAGAGGCGCATCTACAGTTGATTGATCAACGATAGCACCATCTTCAAGTTGCAATTGGTACGCTAGGCTTACGACTACGTTCTTTTCGATTTTCATAATTGCTCCGAGGCATTATTGGCTACCCATACGAAATGGGAAAAAACACTATCTTGCGTATTATGGGGATCAATTTGAGAAACACAATCAACTCGGACGAAAAATACCGATCATATTTTCATCAGCGCGAGCGGTATTTTCCATTGACTGAGGTTTACGTTGATCGTGGTAATCACAATCAACACACTCAACTAACTCGATATTATTTTCGATCCACCAGCGCAAACTGTCTTGTTGTTGGCATTTAGGGCAACTGGCGCCCGCAATAAATCTCTTTTTCATTCTATTTGTCTCCTAGTCCCAGAAGTTTTTGCTCTGCTGATCGTTCTCCATTTCACGACCAAATATCTCTTCTAGTTCTTTACGGGCTTCCTTGGCTCGTTGGGCCAATTGTTTATCTTCATTGTGCTGTGGCAAAAGTTCTTTCAACATTGCATTGTCGAGCTTTCTAAAATGCGCTTCTGCGCGCTGTGCTTGATAAGGATGCATACCCAACTCCACCAGCGCCAACTTGCCTAGGTCAAGCGCACCAAGAAACGTCTCACGAGAATACTTATCCACGCCGTGACTCAGCAATTGATACGCTTCCACTCGGCTGCGAGCACGAGCAAGGATTTTCAAGTGTGGAAAGTGCTGCTTGCACAAATCAACAATCTGCATAATTTCATCCGGCGAATCGGTACAGAGAATGATCGCTTCTGCTTTGTTTGCGCCCGCAGCGCGTAGCAAATCTACTTGCGTTGCATCACCATAAAACACTTTATAGCCGTACTTTCTCAGCAATTTGATTTGGCTTGCATCGCTTTCCAAAATGGTCAGTTTGATTTTGTTGGCATACAGCAAACGGCCAACAATTTGCCCAAAGCGGCCAAATCCCGCAATGATCACCCTTGGTTGATTATCGATAACATCCGAGGCTAGCTGCCCTTCATCTTCTACATTGAGTTTGAGCGCATACCACTTCTCCTGCCCCATTAGCAAAAGCGGCGTGGTCACCATAGATAAACTGACCACCACCAGCAAAAATGCGGTCTGTTCTGTAGTGAGGAGATGTTGGCTTTGAGCAGCCGTAAAAATAACGAAAGCAAATTCGCCACCTTGACTCAATATCGCCGCCATTCGGCTGCGAGATTTGGCTCGAATGCCAGCCGCTCGTGCGAGTGCGTACAGTAACAGGCCTTTAATCGTGATTAACGCCAACACACTCAGGAGAATAGTCCATGGCTGTAACGCCAATAAACGCAAGTTGACGGCCATGCCGACCGCGATAAAAAACAACCCCAGCAACAATCCTTTGAATGGCTCGATGGCGATTTCCAGCTCATGGCGATATTCACTTTCTGCCAAGAGCACGCCAGCTAAGAAGGCACCGAGTGCCATCGATAAGCCAAGCTGCTTCATAATGAGCGCAATACCAATCACCAATAGCAAAGCGGCAACAGTAAATAGCTCTCGAACGCCACTGGCGACGACATAACGAAACAATGGGCGTAGCAAAAAGTGGCCGCCGACTAATAAGCCAATTACTCCGCCGAGCATATACAGTCCATCTTGCCAGTTACCTGACGTGTTACCCGCTAATAGCGGTAATAAGGCCAACATAGGAATCACGGCAATATCTTGAAATAGCAGCACGGCAAAACCCGATTGACCGGTTTCACTGCCCGCTAAGCCTTGCTCTTCAATCACTCGTAAAGCAATTGCTGTTGAAGACAGCGCGAGGCCCATACCAATAGTTAAACTCACCTGCCAACTGAGCCCCATAACATTAGCAACGCTGGCTAGAAATGTAGTCGTTAAAAGTACCTGAGCCCCACCAAGACCAAGTATTGGACCACGCAATTGCCAGAGTTTTTTAGGATTCAGTTCAAGCCCGATCAAAAATAGCAGCAGTACCACACCAAACTCGGCGAAATGTAAAATCGCATCCACATCGCGAATGAGACCAAGCCCCCAAGGACCGATCGCGACCCCAGCTAATAGATAGCCCAATACACTTCCTAGCCCTAAGCGCTGTGCAATTGGCACTGCCACCACGGCCGCGGTCAGAAATATGGCACTGCTTTGAAGAAAGTCACCCTCTAACGCCATCGTGACCTCCTATATTTGGTGTGCTCTCATCACCACAAACGATATCGACATTCTCTAATGGAGAAGTGAGCCACTGGCGATATTGTTCGGCATGCTGAACACGCTCTAAATCACTAACATTACGCGCCCAGTAAAGCACTAATGGTTCTATCCAATTCATGCGACAAAGCGCTGCGGTCAGTTCAAAAGGCTGTAAAATTTGTTCTAACGGATACTTGTTGTAGCCGAACTCACCAAACGCCTCTTGTTTGCCACCTACCGTGATCACGCTGCGCCAATATTTACCGCGTAATGCGTTGCCCTCGCCGTAGGCAAACCCTTTTTGCCCCAATACACGATCGAGCCACTCTTTCAGTAAGGCTGGACAAGAATAAAGATAGAGTGGGTGGTGAAATACGATGACGTCGTGTTCAAGCAGTGCTCGCTGTTCAGTACCGACATCAATAAAAAAATCAGGGTAAAGGGCATAAAGATCGCGCACCGTAACATGTTCAAGCTCTTTGATGCGGTTGATCATCACTTGATTGGCGACCGATACTTGAGATTCGGGATGGGCGTAAATAACCAAAACTTTGGTTTGAGCGGCAACTGAGAAATCCATTCCTTGTACAGCGTTCCTTTTATTTTCGTTATCATTTTGTTATACGCGGTTGACGCGCATAACGCAATGATCGACTTTTTCGCTCAATCCTCCTACTATGCGTGGCGAATCGATTAAAGAAAAAACAAAACTCTATGATTACCTTCTCTGACATCCAACTACTACGCGGCGGTAAGCCCCTACTAGACAACGCATCAGCGACCATTCATCCTGGCGACAAAGTCGGCTTAGTGGGCAAAAATGGCTGTGGTAAATCTACGCTTTTCGCCTTAATCAAAGACGAGCTCCATATTGATGCGGGTAACTTTAGCAAACCTGCACACTGGGAATTAGCTTGGGTTGCACAGGAAACCCCTGCGCTTGATCGCACCGCGTTGGAATATGTCATTGATGGCGACCGTGAGTATCGCTCGCTAGAGCAACAACTGCTGTCAGCAGAAGAAGCTGACCGTGGCACTTTAGTTGCCGAGCTACACGGTAAAATCGAAACCATCGGCGGCTATAGCATTCGCGCTCGTGCAGCAGAACTACTAGACGGCTTAGGCTTTACTCAAGCGCAAATGAGTTGGAACCTAACTCAGTTCTCCGGTGGTTGGCGTATGCGTCTTAACCTAGCCCAAGCGCTGCTATGCCGATCTGATTTACTGCTTCTCGATGAACCAACCAACCACTTAGACCTTGATGCGGTGATGTGGCTGGAGCGTTGGTTACAGAGCTACCCAGGTACGTTAGTGCTAATTTCTCATGACCGTGATTTTCTTGACCCAATTGTTGGCCGAGTGATTCATGTCGAGAACCAAAAACTTAACGAGTACACTGGCAACTACTCATCATTTGAAGAGCAGCGAGCACAAAAGCTGATCCTGCAACAAGCGATGTTTGCTAAGCAACAAAAGCAAGTCGCGCATATGCAGAGCTACATCGACCGCTTCCGTTACAAAGCATCAAAAGCGCGCCAAGCACAAAGTCGTATCAAGGCTCTAGAGCGTATGGAAAAGGTGCTACCAGCACAGTTTGATAACCCATTTAGCTTTGAATTTCGTGAACCGGATGCGCTACCAAATCCAATTATGATGATGGATGATACTTCGGCGGGTTACGGTGACAATCTGATCCTAGAAAAGATTCGCCTTAACTTAGTTCCCGGAAGCCGCATCGGTCTACTCGGTCGTAACGGTGCCGGTAAATCAACATTGATCAAATTGTTGTCTGCCGAGTTAAAACCACAAAGTGGCGATCTGACATACTCACAAGGGGTGAAGATTGGGTACTTTGCTCAGCACCAATTGGAAACTCTGCACCCAGAAGAGACCCCTCTACAACATATGATGCAGATTGCGCCAAAACATACTGAGCAACAACTGCGTGATTATCTAGGTAGTTTTGGTTTCCAAGGTGACAAAGCATTAGAAAAGGTCGCACCATTCTCTGGTGGTGAAAAAGCACGTTTGGTGTTAGCTCTGATTGTGTGGCAGAAGCCCAACTTATTGCTACTCGACGAACCAACCAACCACCTTGATTTAGATATGCGCCAAGCACTCACCATGGCACTGCAAAGCTTTGAAGGTGCTATGGTCATCGTCTCGCACGACCGTTATCTACTGCGTGCGACAACCGATGATTTGTATTTGGTACATGACCGTCAAGTGGCCCCATTTGATGGCGACTTAAATGACTACTACAAATGGCTGACTGATCAACAAAAAGCAGAACGTCGCGAAGCACAAGCGGAACAACCAGAGAAAAATAACACCAACAGTGCGGCAGCGAAAAAGATCAGAAACGTCGCGAAGCTGAATTCCGAAAACTGACCGCGCCAATTCGCAAGAATCTGACAAAGCTTGAAGAAAAAATGGATAAGTTAGGTGCAAAACTGGCGATGGCTGAAGAGCAATTGGCAGATAACTCACTTTATGAAGCCGAAAATAAGGCTAAACTTAATCAAGTTCTCACAGAGCAGGCCTCCAGTAAAACGGCATTGGAAGATGTAGAAATGGAATGGATGGCTCTTCAAGAAGAGCTAGAGCAGATGGAACAGGAATTCAATAATCAATGACTATAGAGCGCGTACATCTTTCACTTACCCTAGAGCGACTCTGGCAGTTCAGTCTGCAATATTACAGCGTGCGAGAAGTGAAAGAGGCGTGCTTAACTCTGCAAAACCACTACCATGGCAACGTCAACTTGCTCCTCTTGCTCAAGTGGCTAGATGAGCAAGGCGCAACCATCGCCAAATCGGACTGGGCTCAAGTCGAACTATGCTTGAGCCGCTCCGAATCTCTGCTCACTAGCTTTCGAGAATTTCGCCGCAAGGTGAAATTAACCCTTCCCGATAGCCTTTATCGAGAAGCTCTCCAATTTGAATTACAACTCGAGAAGCAGCAGCAATCCGATTTAGTCGATTGTATTAACGGTTTAACCTTACACAATGCCAGCGGTGAACCATTGACTCTGTTCTACTGCCGCAAGTTAGATGCTGAGCATCTCCATCAGGCGTTTGCTTCTCCGTTTCCAGATCACGATGTGGCCGCCTCGCTATGACAAAATTCACTGCAGCTCGGGGGATGAGCAATCCTCACCTTCAAACTCTTGCCCCGCGTTTTATTCGTAAAAAGGCACTATTCGAACCAGTTTGGCAAACACTCGACACACCGGATGGTGACTTTCTTGATCTGGCTTGGAGCGAAGATCCCAATTCAAAATCCGCCCAAAATAAACCGCTGTTTATTCTGTTTCATGGATTAGAGGGCTGTTTCTATAGCCCGTATGCCAATGGATTGATGGCCGCTTTTGCTAAACAAGGTTGGTTATCTGTAATGATGCACTTTCGCGGCTGTAGCGGTAAACCAAATCGTTTAGCTCGTGCTTATCATTCTGGAGAGACTGAAGATGCTCGATTTTTCCTTCAGCACATCCATCAGCAATTTCCCGAGCAGAGCAAAGTCGCAATAGGAATCTCTTTGGGTGGCAATATGCTGGCCAATTACCTCGCAGAATACGCAGACAACCCGCTGTTGAATGCCGCAACCATTGTCTCAGCGCCACTCGATCTTGCTGCCTGTTCACTGCGCATCGAGCAAGGCTTTTCGAAACTGTATAAAGCCTATTTACTTAAATCTCTGAAACGTAATGCGCTGCGTAAACACCATATGCTCAAAGGCGAGTTAGGACTCAACTATCAGAGCATCAAACGTGTGACCAAACTGTCTGATTTTGATGATCTTGTCACCGCCCCTCTGCATGGGTTTAAAAATGCTGAAGATTATTATCAACGCTGCTCCGGTATCCACCGCCTACAGCAAATCAAATTACCAACTCAGATCATTCACGCTAAAGATGATCCTTTCATGACTGATGCGGTAATACCCCATTTTGTTCTGCCAGATAACATCGATTATCGATTAATGGACAATGGCGGTCATGTCGGCTTTGTAACTGGCTCTATGCTCAAGCCTCGTTTCTGGTTAGAGGAAACACTTCCTGCTTACTATCAAGCACTGAAAACCGCATAATGTAGGGCAGCGATATACGCTGCCCACCCGCTGATAGAAATACGATCATAGAATTAAGAGGTCTTTATGATTATTCCTTGGCAAGAGATTGCACCCGATACGCTTGATAATCTTATCCGCGAATTCGTTCTCCGTGAGGGTACTGATTACGGCGAAGTCGAAATCTCTCTGCAAGATAAAGTTGATCAAGTGAAAGCTCAATTGCAAACCGGTGAAGCTGTGATTGTTTTTTCTGAATTACACGAGACGGTCGATATTCAACTCAAGCAGAAGTTTTAACTGCTTTACGCTTTTTAAATAAAAGTTTAAAAATGTAACCTTTGTGTGTTATACCAAGTAGCTGAAAACGGTGATGCTCTAATCGAGATCATCGCAAAATAACAACAAACAATAACGTTATTTAGACAGGGTTTGTCATGTCAGCTAAGCATCCAATTATCGCCGTAACAGGCTCATCCGGGGCAGGAACTACCACCACTTCTGAAGCTTTTCGTAAAATGTTCAATATGATGGACATTAGACCTGCATGGGTTGAAGGGGATAGTTTCCATCGTTTTACACGCCCAGAGATGGATATTGAGATCCGCAAAGCTCGTGAGCAAGGTCGACACATCAGCTACTTTGGCCCTCAAGCCAACGATTTTCCCGCACTCGCTGAATTTTTCCGTCAATACGGTGCTGATGGCACAGGTAAAGTACGCCGCTATTTACACACCTTTGATGAAGCCGTCCCCTACAACCAAATGCCTGGTACGTTTACGCCATGGCAAGAACTACCGGAAAATAGTGATGTGCTTTTCTATGAGGGTTTACATGGTGGTGTCGTCGATGGTGAGGTGAATGTTTCACAGCACGTCGACTTTCTAATCGGCATGGTGCCGATCGTTAACCTTGAATGGATTCAAAAATTTGTGCGCGATACTCGAGATCGAGGCCACTCTCGTGAAGCGGTGATGGACTCGATTGTGCGATCAATGGATGACTATTTAAACTATATTACTCCGCAATTTTCGCGTACTCACATCAACTTTCAACGCGTACCGACCGTCGATACCTCAAACCCACTTGATGCGAAAGGTATTCCGAGCCTAGATGAAAGCTTCGTTGTAATTCGCCTACGCGGCTTCAAAAATGTCGACTACCCTTACCTATTGGCAATGATTGATGGCTCATTTATGTCTCGTCATAACACGCTTGTTGTGCCGGGGGGAAAAATGAGTTTCGCGATGGAATTAATCGTTCGGCCAATCCTACAGCAACTGATAGAAACCGGAAAAATTGGCTGACAAGTTGTATAGCCAACCCGCCATAAAATACGCGTTTTTGCTAGCGCTCCTCTGCATGCAAAAGTACGCTGACTAAAAGCGCCAACACTCCAAGATTGGTATTTTGGTATCACTTGGTTGTATATAAACACGATTACTTTTCATACCGTGATCATGTGCACGTTTTTGCGTACAAAATTTCAGCGACTACCCGATTAAAATCAAGAAATGATTCGGGAAAAAGGATACTATTTGTAGCCGAAACACAAGATAGCTTGCAGCACCAGATAAGTGCTCTTATCCTAGTTATCCCAATTGGGCATAGGTAAAACATGGAAAGCGCAAGCGTACCCTGCAGAGGAAGTGAGATATTATGGTTCTAGGTAAACCTCAAACCGATCCAACATTAGAGTGGTTCCTTTCACACTGTCATATTCATAAGTACCCGTCAAAAAGCACGCTAATTCACGCGGGCGAAAAAGCTGAAACGTTGTACTACATCGTTAAAGGCTCTGTTGCGGTACTTATCAAAGACGAAGAAGGTAAGGAAATGATCCTTTCTTACCTAAACCAAGGTGATTTCATCGGTGAGCTTGGTCTATTTGAAGAAGATCAAGAGCGTACCGCTTGGGTTCGTGCTAAATCTCCTTGTGAGGTTGCTGAAATTTCATTCAAGAAATTCCGTCAGCTGATTCAAGTTAATCCAGACATCCTAATGCGCCTGTCTTCGCAAATGGCTCGTCGTCTACAAGTGACTAGCCAAAAAGTGGGTGACCTAGCATTCCTAGATGTAACTGGTCGTATTGCACAAACGCTACTAAACCTAGCGAAACAACCTGATGCGATGACGCACCCTGACGGTATGCAAATCAAGATCACTCGCCAAGAAATCGGCCAAATCGTTGGCTGTTCTCGCGAAACCGTAGGTCGCATTCTGAAAATGCTTGAAGAGCAAAACCTAATTTCTGCTCACGGTAAAACGATCGTTGTGTACGGAACTCGCTAATTCACGGATGTGAGTAAGCAAACATTTAAAAAGCCACCTTCGGGTGGCTTTTTCTTAAGAGTTGGTACTCTCAAATATCTTATCCGCTGAGGCGGCGACAAAACCGGAATACAGCTCGCCGTTAGGCATTGGATAGCGCTTAGCAAACTCGTAAAAGCCACCGGGCAATAACACCACACCATCCTCAAACTCGACTTGAACTTTATCAGCCATGGTAGCGGATTGCTCTAGTAAAACGTCAGCTGAACCCTTCACTTCACCACCGGATTGATTGATGACAAACCCTGATGACTTAAGATAATCATTAACCTGTTGCACCTCAGCAAACTGAGTCAATTGATTAACACTTACGGTAAAGTGATTGGCACCATAGCCATGTGCTGCTACCCATGCTGCATATTCGCTCTCATCTGCTAGTAGCATATATTCTTGATGGGTTAACTGCCATGGTCGCCCAGCATAGAGAAACTCGCTGCCCTGCATATATTGAGGCTCAATTTGCTCAACCAATTGCTTGACGATTCGCTGTAACTGCGTTGAACACTCTTCCAGCTTTAACTCACTAATAAACACTTTCGGTAAATTTGCATCAGCATGCTGATAGTGTTTCGCCACCAGCTTTTTGGCAACGAATTGATAATCGCCAGACGCTTGGTAACCTAACTCGATAAATGGTTGTGCCAGCACCTCTAAATTGACAGATGTTAGATTAAAGGTGCGCAGTGCAATATGGTCATTGATGAGGGGTTCATTTTCCTCCAGCAAGCGATGTACGTTGCCAGCAGAAGGACATAAGCGTTCGGTATAGTCATGCCACAATGATTGAAACAGATCATTAGGCGTCAGTGAATTCGACATCATGGCAACTCCTTGTCAAATTGGGCTGAATAGCTGGAACTGATTATTAGTCTAGTTGAGTAATCAGCAAGCTAATCAATTTATTTCCAACTCACGATATGGGTCACTAAACTTCGCCACCCCTCTTAATCAAACCGAATCCCTGGACTTAATATTTCCGGCAACACCGTGCACTCCCCCTCCATTGAAGCCATCGGGTAAGCGCAGTAATCCGCCGCATAGAAAGCACTAGGACGTAAATTGCCCGATGCGCCCGGTCCGCCAAAGGGCGCATCACCACTAGCACCCGTGAGTGGTCTATTGCGATTCACGATGCCGGCACGAATATGCTCGATAAAATATTGCCACTCTTGATCTTGAGTAGAAATCAACCCTGCAGAAAGACCAAAGCGAGTATCGTTTGCCATCACAATTGCCTGCTCAAACTCTTGATAGCGAATCACCTGTAATAACGGGCCAAAGTACTCTTCATCGGGTAGCGACTCGATTAAGGTAACGTCAATAATTCCCGGACTGACAAACGCAGCGTCTCCACCTTGTGCTTCAAGTAGACTGACTCCGCCTAGTTGCTGCAATTGCTTTTGTGCTTCCAGTAAAACCTTGGCTGCATGAGTGGAAATTTGTGGACCGATAAAAGGCGCAGGCTCAGCAAACGGTTGATCGATCGTCAAGTTAGTTGTGGTTGTCACCAATGCAGATAACAGCGCATCACCAGCCTCACCAAGCGGCACATACAAACGACGCGCACACGTGCAGCGTTGACCTGCACTTAAAAATGCCGATTGTATAATGGTATAGACCGTAGCTTGAATATCGCCGTAATATTCAGAAACGACTAGTGGATTATTGCCGCCCATTTCCAGCGCCAGCATCTTGTCCGGCTGCCCAGCAAATTGACGATGCAAAAGATGACCGGTATTGGCACTCCCTGTAAATAACAGGCCATCAATACCCTTAGCTTCCGCAAGCGCAATACCCGTCTGTTTAGCGCCTTGAACAAGATTCAGCACTCCAATAGGTAAGCCTGCTTGTTGCCATAACTTCACTGCAATCTCACCGGTCAATGGGGTTTGTTCCGAGGGTTTAAATACCACAGTATTGCCCGCCAACAACGCTGGAACTATATGACCATTTGGCAAGTGAGCAGGGAAGTTATAGGGGCCAAATACCGCCATCACCCCAAGTGGACGATGACGCAGCACCACTTGGTTGCCAGCCACTTCTCGCTGCGTTTCTCCGGTGCGTTGATGGTAAGCCCTAATTGATATGGCAATTTTGCCTGCCATTGCCGATGCTTCAGTGCGAGCCTCCCATAAAGGCTTACCGGTTTCTTTGGCGATGACTTGGGCTATCTGCTCACTATTGGCTTGCACCAATTCAGCGAAACGCAATACCACAGCTTCTCGCTCGGAAATGGGCATGGCTTTCCATTCAAGCAATGCACTGCGTGCGGCGCTAACCGCCATTTCAACTTGTTCAGCACTAGCACTATGCCCTTGCCACACCATTTCACCATCATAAGGTGTCACCGAAGCAAAAGGCTCACCAACACCTTCAATCCACTGACCTGCTATCCAATGTGTCATAACGACTCTCCTTGTTACTCAAGCAATGGGTATTTTATAGCGCCAACATACGCACCATATCGCCCTGCTCTACTTGTAGCGCTTTAGCAGCATCAGGCGAAATAATCACACAGTCGCTCGCTTGGTCATAAGCCGCCTTAGTCGTCACGGCTCGAAAATGTTCAAATGAGGTATTGCTGATCAGATAGTTGATATCACTGCTATGCTCGCGTATCTCTACTTTGGCACGAAACGAATGACGTACCGATTCGATATTTTTAACATCACATTCTACAGTAGGGCCGCCATCAAAAATGTCGACATAGTTTCGACAAGTGAAGCCTTCTCGCTCAAGCAGGCTAAGCGCAGGCTTGGTATTTTCATGCACTTGCCCGATAACCGCTTGCGCCTCTTTACTTAATAAGCTTATGTAAATCGGCAACTTAGGCATTAAATCGGCAATAAAGCCTTTCTTTCCGATCCCAGTAAGATAATCGGCCATGGTAAATTCAATGCTGAAGAAGTGCTCTTGCAGCCACTGCCAGAATGGCGAATTACCGTCAGCATCAGACACACCGCGCATCTCAGCAAAGACGGTTTTGGAAAAACGATGTGGGTGTTCTGCCATCATCAAAAAACGGCATTTCGACATTAATCGACCATTGAGTCCGCCACGAAATTTTTCACGCAGAAATAACGTGCAGATTTCGCTGCAACCGGTGTAGTTGTTACCAAAGGTTAGCAGTTTGACGGTATTATTTACCCCAAGCTTTGGTGATGAGTGCACAATAGTACTGATATGATAGGAATAAAAAGGCACATCCCAACCAATGGCCGCCTCTATTCCAGTGCAGCCCGCCACTTCACCGGTGTCGCTATCAAACCCCACCATTAAGTAGCCTTCATCACCCGGCTCTGTCACATCGGGTTTACTAAAGCTGTATTCGGAATGCGTAATACGGTTGGTCAGTAGCTCTTGATTAACCGGTAACGAAGTGAATCCATGCCCAGATTCCACCGCACAGGTGTGCAGCGCATCGTAATCAGACATGGAGATTGGACGAACAACTAACATAGATACTCCCTCCTCACTTAAATAAACACTTATGGTGATATTTAAGGTCGCTTTTCCCTGCAGCAGCTCTGCCAAAAAATAAGTATTGAAATGACCGCTGATTGGCAAGCAGCGGCCATCTAGAAATAACTACTCGACTAGAGTCGCTATCGCTTTATCTAATCTTGCTAGCCCTTCAGCAATCTCTTGTGGAGTAATCACTAGTGACGGAGTAAAACGCACCACATTCGCCCCTGCAACTAATACCATCAATCCCTGCTTACCCGCCGCTACTAACACATCGCGCGCTTTACCTTGCCACTGCTCATTAAGTGCAGCGCCAAGCAATAAGCCTTTACCACGGATCTCACTGAAGATGTGGTATTTATTGTTGATAGCTTCCAGACCTTGACGGAATAGCGCTTCACGCTCTTTGACGCCTGCTAGCGTTTGTGGCTGGCTAACAACATCAATCACCGCTTCCGCCACAGCACACGCCAGTGGATTGCCGCCATAAGTGGAGCCGTGAGTGCCGACTTTAAAGTGCTCAGCCAACTTATTGGTGGTTAACATTGCACCAATGGGAAAGCCTCCACCAAGTGATTTAGCCGTGCTGAGAATATCTGGAGTAATGCCTAGACCTTGATAAGCGTAGAACTCACCTGTGCGACCGTTGCCTGTTTGCACTTCATCAAAAATCAATAGTGCATTGTGCTTATCACAGAGTTCACGCACGGTTTGTACAAACTCAGCAGTGGGGGGAATAATCCCGCCCTCACCTTGCAGTGGCTCCATCATAATTGCACAGGTGCGATCGGAGATGTGGGCACGCAATGCATCCACATCATTGTAATCAAGGTGAATAATGTCACCTGGTTTTGGTCCAAAGCCATCTGAATAAGCCGCTTGACCGCCAACGGTAACGGTAAAGAAAGTCCGACCGTGGAAGCCTTGTTTAAAAGCAATGATTTGTGACTTTTCAGGCCCAAAAGCATCGGCAGCATAACGGCGAGCCAGTTTGAGCGCCGCCTCATTAGCTTCAGCGCCGGAGTTGGCAAAGAATACTTTGTCTGCAAAACAAAGATCAGTCAGTTTTTTGGCTAAACGCAGCGCTGGCTCATTGGTCATTACATTGCTGAGGTGCCACAACTTTTGTCCTTGTTCGGTGAGCGCATTCACCATAGCAGGATGACAATGACCTAAACAGCTCACTGCGATACCACCAGCAAAATCAATATATTGATTTCCTTCCTGATCCCACAAACTTGAGCCTTCACCTTTCACTGGGATCATTTCCATCGGGCTATAACAAGGTACCATCACCTCATCAAACAGCTCTCGCTGTACATTCATTTCCATCGCCATCGCTCATTCCCTCTCGATTGCCACGCCAGTGCAGGCTTTGCATCCTAACTTTGCTACTATTAAGTATAGAAACAAATATTTGTATCGGACATCAAGTTACACAGCATTTTATTTACATTTAATTAACCATTTCAATAGTGTTTTATACTGTTTGCCACCACCAGCACGATCACACCATTACCACCATGACTATTTATGCATTAAAAGAAGGTTTTATGAAGCATTTTCTACTTAACTTGGCTATAAGATAAGCTTTTTGTGGTGCGTGTATGATGCTTAGAACGATACCATTTTGGAGCAATAACAATTGCACAAGCATGCATTATGGTCACCGGATAGATAAAGCGAAGAAATGTGATTTAGGTAAGGATAAATCTGCTCACAAGCACCTTGAAGTTATGACTTGTGAGCTAACCACTAACGAGTGAGGAAATTGGCCAGTAGTTGATGACCTTGTTCAGTCTTAATTGATTCAGGGTGAAACTGCACCGCATCAATCGGTAGAGTTTTGTGTTGGTAGCCCATAATTTCATCCATTGAGCCATCTTCAAACTCTGTCCAAGCAGTCAGTTCAAAACACTGTGGTAAGGTATCCGCTTTCACCACTAACGAGTGGTAACGAGTCACGGTTAAAGGATTGTTCAATCCTTTAAATACGCTTTTGCCATTATGACAAATTGGCGAGGTTTTACCATGCATCACTCGGCGAGCGCGCACCACTTCACCACCAAATACTTGAGCAATCGCTTGATGACCAAGACAAACACCTAAAATTGGCAATTTGCCAGCAAAGTGTTCAATCGCCTCTAGAGAAATACCCGCCTCATTGGGCGTACATGGTCCTGGCGAGATGACCAAATGGGTAGGCTCAAGCGCTTCAATGCCTTGAATATCAATTTGATCATTACGCACTACCTGTACTTCCGCACCGAGTTCGCAGAAATATTGGTAGAGGTTATAAGTAAACGAATCGTAATTATCAATGATAAGTAGCATGACGGATAAACAGCTCAATAATCAATCTTAAACAGGGCGAGTATTGTGCAATAGTGCCCCATAAAGGCAAGTAAAACTTTTCAGCGTAGAAACGAAAAAGGCCAGCATCATGCTGACCTTTATCTAATAACTTAACTGCTTATGGGCGAGTAACAAAGCCTACCGCTTTATACACTTCTTGTAGTGTAACGGCTGCACGAGCCGAAGCTTTTTCCGCACCTTGCTTCATCACTTGATCCATATATGCACGATCCGCACGAATACGATGGTACTCTGCTTGAATAGGTTCAAGCATTGCCACTAGCGCTTCACCCACATCTTTCTTAAATGGACCGTACATCTCTACGCCTTGGTATTTCGCCTCAATCTCTTCAAAGCTCATACCCGTTGCCGCAGAGTACAGACCCATTAGGTTTGAGATACCCGCTTTGTTTTCCCAATCGTTAGCGATACGTGGCGGAGTCTCTGTATCGGTTTGCGCTTTGTTGATCTTCTTAATGATCGACTTAGGGTCTTCCAGCAGAGTGATCACGTTTTTACGGTTGTCATCTGATTTAGACATCTTCTTCGTCGCATCCTGCAGACTCATTACACGAGCATTGACCGTTGGAATGTATGGCTCAGGAATGGTGAAGATTGGCTGCTCTGGTGAGTAGATGTTGTTAAAACGAGTTGCGATATCACGAGCAAGCTCTAGATGTTGTTTCTGATCGCTACCCACTGGCACTTGGTGCGCACCGTACAGCAGAATATCAGCTGCCATTAGCACTGGGTAACCAAATAGACCCACGTTTACATCGTTCGCATAGCGTGCCGATTTATCTTTAAACTGAGTCATGCGGCTCAGTTCACCCATTTGGGTATAACAGTTAAGAAGCCAACCAAGTTGAGCATGTTCTGGTACGTGTGACTGAACAAATAACGTGCTCTTCTTTGGATCAACACCAACCGCAAGACAGATTGCTAATGCATCTAGAGTTGCTTCATGCAGCGCCTTAGGATCTTGGCGTACTGTAATCGCATGAAGGTCAACCACGCAGTATTGGCAATCGTAATCATCTTGCATCTGCTGCCATTGACGTAGAGCACCCAAGTAGTTACCGATACTTAGTTCACCTGAAGGTTGAACGCCACTCAATACGATGGGCTTGCTCATGGATGGATTCCTTTGAATTCTTAATCTAAATAATTTGGGGAGATACCGAAAAAATCACTCATCACTTCTGATTCATCTAGCAAGATGGTGAAGCCATGCATCCCGATAAATAATATGGAATGCCGCTTACACAGCTAAAGAGCTCAGAAAGCCGATGAGTGCGGTTTTCTCAGTGTACTCATTGATGAGTATTTTGGAAGATCTTTTCATCGCCTTAGGCAGAAACAGCGACCACTTCGAGTAATTCTGCGATGTTGTCAGCGACAAAATCTGGATCGCTTGTGGCAATCGGCTCACCATGGTTGTAACCATAAGTTAGACCAAATGAACGACAACCCGCGTTTTTCGCCGCCAGAATGTCATTTTTCGAGTCACCGACCATCAACATTTCACTTGGCTGACAAGCGTGTTTTTCCATTAACCAATTAAGTGCCACTGGGTTTGGTTTACGTTCTGGAAACGCGTCACCACCCAATACATCACTAAAGAAGTGATCAATACCATGCTGTACCAATACTTCTGGCACAAACTTAGATGGCTTGTTAGTGACCAATGCTAAAGTAAAACCCGCTTGCTTAAGTGCAACTAAGGTCTCTTTAACAGCTGGATATAGATGGCTGAGCTTGTGACCGCTTTGCTGATAAAAATCATCAAACAGCACACGGCCTTGAGCTAACAACTCAGGGCTAAATTCTGGGTTAATCGTCAGACTTTGGCTTAAGGCACGACCAATAAGAATATCAGCACCGTTACCTACGTAATCACGCACTTGCTCTTCAGTCACGCCAGCAAAACCGAGTTCACGTACCGCTTGATCAGCCGCAACTGCTAAATCGGGCACGCTATCGAGTAGCGTACCGTCGAGATCAAAAGCGATCAGTTTTAATTCGTTCAATGCTCTATCCTACTTACTTGAATTTTGCGCTCAGGATTATTGTGCTTTCGCTAGTTCGGCACGCATTTCATCGATTACTTGTTTGTAATCTGGCTGACTAAAGATTGCAGAGCCAGCAACAAACATATCCGCACCGGCTTCAGCGATTTCACGAATGTTGTCGACTTTTACCCCGCCATCGATTTCCAAACGGATATCGCGGCCAGATTCATCAATCATTTTGCGCACTGCACGTAGTTTATCTAACGTATTTGGGATAAATGACTGACCACCAAAACCTGGGTTCACTGACATCAGTAGAATCATATCTACTTTGTCGATGATGTATTCTAGGTGAACCAGTGGCGTGGCTGGGTTAAGAACAACACCCGCTTTACAGCCGTGTTCTTTGATTAGCTGCAACGTACGGTCTACATGCTCAGAAGCTTCAATGTGGAAGGTGATCATTGATGCGCCCGCTTTGGCAAAATCAGGAATGATGCGGTCAACCGGTTTTACCATTAGGTGTACGTCGATAGGAGCTGTAATGCCGTAGTCACGTAGCGCTTTACACACAGGAGCACCAAAAGTCAGGTTTGGCACATAGTGGTTGTCCATAACGTCAAAGTGCACAACATCCGCACCTGCTGCGAGAACTTTCTCTACGTCTTCACCAAGACGTGCAAAATCCGCAGACAGAATCGATGGAGCGATAAGGAAATCTTTCATACCTGACCTCAAAAAGTAAATTGGCTTCATTGCGTAAATTTGGCGCAATTCTACCTAAGCGCTGAGGCAGATGATAGTAGCGGGTTAAGAAATGTGTGCTGGGGACACGTCAATATCAAGTATCCGTATGCGATGGAATATTAGAAAATTAATACCGACACCTCATCACATGAACGCGATGAGGCTTAATTTGGCAGGGCTCGTAACTTACTTGGCGTTAAATAGTGCCAGCAATTCATCGACTTTATTGCGTCCTGAACCATTGCGACTAATGGTGCGTTTTACCTTCACCACGTTCAGCTCTGCGCCATGATACAAACGACGGGTCAACGTCGTGTCATGGTTAGAAATCAACACAGGAATACCACGCTGTTGCGCCGTAGTTTCAGCAACATTCGCTAGCGCTGCTTGATCATCCAATGAAAAACCATTGCCAGCGTAAGAGGTAAAATTGGCGGTAGTCGAAAGCGGCGCATACGGAGGATCGCAATACACCACACTGCCTTTGCGAGCACGCTTGAAAGTCTCTTGGTAACCTTCGCAAATAAAGGTCGCTTTCTTGGCTTTTTCAGCAAAAAATTCGAGTTCATTTTCTGGGAAATAGGGTTTTTTATATGAACCAAATGGGACGTTGAAACCGCCCTTTTTGTTGTAACGGCACAAGCCATTAAAACCAAAACGATTCATATAAAGAAATGCTAAAGAACGGTACATCACATCGTCGGTTTTATTAAACTCAGCACGAATATCGAGATACACTTCTTTGCGATTATTTTCCGCCACAAACCAGCGCTTGGCTTCTGCGATATATAGCTCAGGGCTTTCTTTGAGTAGATTGTAGAGATTGATCAGGTCAGGGTTGATATCAGCCAATAGGTACTGCTCATAATCGGTATTCAGAAATACCGAACCTGCACCTACGAATGGTTCTACCAATTTGCGTGCTTCAGGCAGATGACGCTGAATATCTTCAACTAGTCCGTATTTACCACCAGCCCATTTCAGGAAGGCACGCTGCTTTTTCATCGACTGCTCTATCTATCTACCACAAATTAAGGCTGCGGAATGTAACATATTTAGCGCCATACCCAAAGCAATTGACTCGCTGATTTAGGTCAAGCGAACAGAAAGTCACTGGTTTCACTCAACCTTTATCCAATTAATTGCTACGAGCAATTTCACGCTGAACTTGGCCCAGTGACTTTGCCCAAGGTTCAAGCTTTTGCAACGGCTCAGGTAAGTTGGCGACCGCATCTCGGGCCAATTGAATGGTTGGGTAATTATCATACGTGACAATAAACCACTCAACGCCACCACGTAGCGTCGGATAAACATACACTTTGTCGTTTAATTCGTAACGGTTGAGGAAGTTTTGTACTTCAACTTGGCCAATCATAGCAGCGAGCTGTAAGGTATAACTGCGTGGAGAAAACTGATTGAGTTCCTTTTCCGCAGAGGTAAATGTGATTGGTGTCAGTGCGTTGACTTCAGACTTAACCTCAACCTCCTCACGCGAGTCATCAACAACTTGCTCAATCTCAGAGGTATCTGCGCGTTCCGCTTCATTTTCAATCAAAGCATCAACCACTTCAGATGTAATCACGACTCGTTGAGAGTTGTCTTCAATAATGCCAACGCTAGCGGTTTGTTGTGTCACTTCTGGTGGAAGGGCACTGGTATCATCTTCGGCTAAAGCCAACGTTTGATCATCCGCTGATGACTCAGATGCTTGAGTTACTGCCGCGGCCTCACTCACAGATAGGTCTGGCTCTTCAAGTGTTGGAATAACGGTTTGCTCTGTATGTTGAGTCATTTGCTTGGCCGCTTCATCCGGCGTTGGTTGACTCATCATCCACCAATAACCGCCACCAATTAGCGCTAATAGCACCAATACAATTACCGCAATCTTCATCGGCGAGCCAATTATCGAACGTACAACTACTTTCTTTTCCATTTTCTGATCGAGTAAAGCCATGATTTCTCCTGGGCGACGAGCAACCGTGCGATAAGCATTGCGTACTCTTTTTTCCCTGTCATCTTCGACAAAACGCATCACCAATTGTTCAAAGAAACGATCCGATTCTGCTGTCGATAGTGTTTCTATTTCCAGTTCGATCGGCTTGATGTCTTGACCATAGCTAAGGCGTTTAAACAAACTCTCTAAACTTGTCACTCGGCTAAACAGCACGACATTAACCGTCCAGCGATTTTGTTGCTGCGATTCCAGCATTAATTGCCAAAGCTCAGCGACGAGAGTTTCACTCAGCAAATGAGCATCATCCACAACAACCACAATATCACAAGGTTGATGTTCCATATTTCGCACAAAACTATCGACTAAGCTATCTGCTGGATTAAATAGCGGCTCAGATAATAGTTGCGTTAAAATCGTGGTTCGATGCTGCTCATCAGATTGGTTGGGGTGACACATCAACAAGGCTTGGTTTTTGTCGACAGCCCAAGCTTCGAGATATTGCTGTGCTATCCATGTTTTACCTGCACCTAGCGGGCCAAACACGGTTATAAAGTTAGAAGTAAACTGAGTTAATAATTGGAGACGCTCCAACAACTCAATTTGCGAATCTAACTCCAAAGCGCGGGATTGATGTGCCAAACTCATAGTCGCAACCTAGCTTAATATTTGACTAATTAAAGTGCTCTTCCAAAATCAATCGCTTGTTGAATGATTTCTGCAGAAACCCCTTTTACCACTTCTGCGCTACCGATACTGGTTGGTAATACCAAACGCAGTTCGCCAGCGAGTACTTTTTTATCACGCATCATATGGCGCATAAAGTCTTCAAAAGACATGCTTTCAGGGGTATGAATCGGTAGTTTAGCGCGTTTCAACAGTGCCACAATACGCTCAAGCTGTTCTTGATTGATGTCTCCCAATAATTGCGCTGTTTTAGCTGCCATCACCGTACCTGATGATACCGCTTCGCCATGTAGCCAATTACCGTAACCAAGTTCGGCTTCAATTGCATGTCCAAAGGTATGACCCAAATTAAGCAAAGCGCGAATACCGGATTCTTTTTCATCCTGTGCGACCACTTCTGCTTTAATTTCGCAACAACGCGCGATTGCATAGATCAATGCGCTTTGTTCTAAGGCGTAGAGCGCGTCAAGGTTTTGCTCTAACCAATCAAAAAAGTCCGCATCGTAGATAATGCCGTATTTGATCACCTCGGCAACACCCGCGGCGAACTCTCGCTCTGGCAATGTCGATAGGCAATCCGTATCAATGATCACTGCTTTAGGTTGGTAAAAAGCACCAATCATATTTTTACCTAGCGGATGATTAACGGCCGTTTTACCACCAACTGAAGAGTCGACTTGGGAAAGTAACGTGGTTGGCATCTGAATAAAATCCACACCACGCTGGTAGCATGAAGCAGCAAATCCAACGAGATCGCCAATCACACCACCACCAAGGGCAATGACCACGACATCACGACTATGATTGTGCTCAAGCAAATAACTCATAACGCGTTCAAACGTCTCTAAACTTTTGTATTGCTCGCCATCAGGTAATTCAAGTAAGGATGCTTGGCAATCGAGTTGCGCCAGCATTGAGAGAACTTTGTCAGCATACAAAGGAGCGACCGTGACATTACTTATCACGACGACTTTTTGCTTTGCTTTTAAAAGAGAAAGGTGGGCCGGATCATTAAATAATCCGGCACCAATTGATATTGGATAGCTACGTTCACCTAAGCTGACCGTAATCCGTTCCATGGTTATGCTCCAATTCGAAATAAGAAACTCTTATCTCTCTTCTAGCATTTTTACGATCTGATTGGCTACCACTTTTGCACTTTGATCATCAGTACGTACAGTGTAATCCGCAATTTCCGCGTATAGTGGATTGCGTTCTTCAGCCAAAGCCTCTAGTACCTCACGTGGTTCATCCGTTTGGAGTAGAGGGCGTTTCTTGTCACGGTTAGTACGTGCAAGTTGTTTTTCAATTGTTGTCTCTAGGTACACTACGATACCGCGAGCAGATAGACGATTACGGTTCTCTTTGCTTAGGATTGAACCACCACCAGTCGCAAGAACGATACCTTGCTCTTCAGTTAGGTCGTTAATCACCTTCTCTTCGCGTACGCGAAAACCCGCTTCACCTTCAACATCGAATACCCAAGCGATGTCCGCGCCTGTGCGTTCTTCGATGACAGTGTCAGAATCAACAAACTCCATATGAAGCTGTTGAGCTAGATGTCTACCAATTGTACTTTTGCCGGCACCCATTGGGCCAACAAGGAAAATATTGCGTTTCTCAGCCATGTTTAGCAGTAATTTACAACGTTAATTCAATGACATCGCCACAAGAAGGTCTAGCTCGAAGCCGACTTAGAAGATGCTTGTGACACCTATTCCTCACAGATAATTCGTGATAAGACCCGAAATTATCTAGATAAGCCCGAGCTAATGCAAATTTATTTTCTAATTACTGCATAACTACTTTCGGCGTGACAAAGATTAACAGTTCACTTTTACCCATATTTTGGTAGGTATGACGGAACAAATTGCCAAGAAACGGGATGTCTCCAAGTAGTGGCACTTTCTCTACAGTATCACTGATACTGTATTGGTAAATACCACCCAATACGACGGTTTCACCGTTTTCCACCAAGACTTGAGTACCAATGCGTTGCGTATTAATCGATACCGCTTCGCCAGTGCCGACTTTCACCACTTCACCTGGTCTATCTTGAGTCACACTCAAATCCAGCACCAAACGGTTGTCAGGCGTGATTTGTGGTGTCACTTTAAGACTCAATACCGCTTTCTTAAACGTCACAGAGGTTGCACCGCTGGATGACGATTCTAAATAAGGGATTTCCGTACCTTGCTCAATGTATGCTGGTTTTTTGTTAGTCGTGATCAATCTTGGGCTAGAAATAACTTCTGCCTTTGACTCACGTTGCAATGCCGAAAGCTCAAGATCAAGCAGTGTATTGGAACCCAACTTAGCCACTTGGAACGCAATCGACGCCGCGTTACCACCCGCTCCTAAGTTAACATTGAGGAAATCATCAATTTCGTCACCGCCTTCCGCCGCAGATCCTGAACCTGATGTGCTACCTGAGCCCGTGCTTCCTGAGTTAGAACCAGAGTTAGAGCTGTTATTAGAGCTTTGATACAAACCGCGCTCAGCAAAATTCCCCTCTAATGTCGCACCCACTTTGTCACTGGAGTTAATACTCCAACGAACACCAAGATCATCGAGGTTACCTTCGTTGACTGTCACGATACGGGCTTCGATTTGTACCTGTTTCACTGGTATATCGAGCGATTCAATAATGCTGCGCACGACGTCAATGTTACTCTTGAGATCGCGAATCAACAGTGAGTTGGTGCGGTCATCTACGGTAATAGAACCACGGTCAGACAACATACTAATCGCCTGTTCACCACCAATCATCTCTGCAATTTCAGCTGCATTAGCAAAATTCACTTTAATAATTTCTGATGTCAGATCACCCAATTCATCTTCTAAGCGAGCATTTTCCAAACGTTGTTTTTCACGTTGCTCAAGTTCTGCACGCGGAGCAACCAATACCACGTTACCGTCAACACGCTTATCGAGGCCTTTTACTTGCAAAATGATGTCGAGTACTTGAGTCCAAGGCACACCATCGAGACGTAAAGTCAGGTTACCTGAGACTGAGTCAGACACTACTAGGTTGAAATTGTTATAGTCCGCAATAAGCTGCAATACGTTACGTACTGGGATGTCTTGGAAGTTGATCGACATCTTTTTCGCTGGCTTATCTAAAATGGTTTGCTCTTTTTCTTTGGCTTGAATTTGTGGCTTACTCACCACAATTTCAACAAAGTTACGGTTCAGCGAGTATTGGTAATCAAACTTACCATCAATTTGTGCCACCATTCTCACGCTGTTTGGCTCGCGAAATAGCTCCAAGGTTTGCACGTTGGTCGCAAAATCACGCACATCAAATAACTTAAGTTGATCTTCTTCGATGGTGGTATTCAGCAAATCAATTGTCAGACCTTGCGAGGTTTTCTTCAGGTCAACCATGATTTGCGTATCGCGCAATTCAAGCACAATCTTGCCATTTTTCTCGTTATCTACACGAAAATCGACACTAGTAAATGCATTACCTGCCTCTTGAGCGAGACATTGAGTAGCAAAGAGCATGTAGCTAAGCAACATGCCAACCTTGACTATCCACTGCACGGTTAAATTCAATCCATTTCTCATTGTTCTGTCTCGCTCAATTTAATTCAGGGCTAATTTGACGTTGCGACGGCTCCAGCAACCCAAACCATCCGGCAATGTTTCATCGATTTGCATGTAAGACTCGGTGACTTTGACAACCTTGCCATTATTTAAACCAATGTATTGTCCAGCGTTGATTTTCACCAAGTCTCCGCTTGGCGTTTGGACTAACGCCGAGTTACTGCCGTTGCGGCTCATTACGCCTTTAAGACTTAATTTTTCTAGTGGGAAACGCTCCAATGCACCATTTTTCTGACGACGTTTTGGTTGCCAGCAATCAGCCCTTAATTGAGGTTGATTGAGCACCAATGCCGCTTGAGGTAAAACAAACGGTGACCTATTGGCATGAGCGTCATAATCCGACGTGACAAACTCGAGAACCGGCGTTAATGCCTTTACTTCATGTTGAGCAGTTTTCTTTGTTTGCACGATATACTCATCAAGAGAGTCATGGTTGGCTCGACAACCAACCAGCAAAATCACGAGTAAACTTGGGCACAACCATTTAGCCTTCATCTTTCACCTCCGGTTTAAACTGGTAGGTATAAGCGCGAACCCTAAAGTGCAGCGTGCTACTCTCTAAACTAACGCGATGCCATTCCACGTCTAAAAAGTTGATGATCCTTGGTAGCCCTGCGATAGCTTGTGAGAACTCACCAATATCATTGTAATCACCAGTCAATTCGATATTTAGCGGTAAACGATATAGGAACTGCTGATTTTGCTTTTCACCCCAGTCGATACGAGTGAAAGTCAGGCTATTTTTCAAACCTTGTTCGTTTACAGATGCCAACATCGTCGCTAACTCTTTTTGCACAGGAAGCTGGCGAGATAAGTAATCGTAGCGTTGCGATAACTCATCAAGTTGAGCTTGCAGTTGAGGTAATGCGGCAACTTTGTTGGCTTTGATTTGTACCGTCTGCTTAAGCTGAATTTCTTGTTGCTTAAGCTGATCGAGATCTTCAATTTTATGATCGAGATACCACCAAAAACCCACCGCTTGCAGCACTGCAACTAATACTGCAAGTACCGCAACTTGAGCCAAGACGGGCCAATGAACAATGTCTTCGACATCGAGCTCAGTATACTTAGCCACCCTGCACCTCCTGCGAACCAGCTTCGGCAATCAAGAACGTAAAGGACACCCTAAAAGTTTGAAATTTCTTACCGAATCGAGGTTTATCATGAACAATTGAGTGCATGGAAACATCGCGAACCCTCGGTGAGTTCTCTAATAAATCCAACATTGTCGCAAGCCTCGAAGTGGTATCACTAATGCCCACCATTTCAACTTGCTGATCACCCATTTTGATTTTGTCGACGTACACCCCATCAGGGATTAACGTTGGCATCACATTCATAAATTCCGTGGTCTTGTTGCGCTGTGCTTGCAACTCTTCCACCACTTTTAAACGCGTCAGCAAAGAGTCATGCTCGACCTCTAACTGCTTAAGTTTTTTCAATTGAAAATCAAGATTGGCAATATGCGCTTGTAAAAACCTAAACGTTGATGCTGCATGTTCTTTTGATGCTCAAGAAAAGCACCCAACGCAATTTGAATGACAATCGCGACGACAACACTGCCCACCAACATGCCAAAGAATCGCTGTTGATGAACACGACGGCGCTGCTCGCGCCATGGAAATAGATTGACTCTATGAAGCATGGCCTAACTCCATCCAATCGATACCTTGTAAAGCCAAGCCTGCGGCAGTCGCGTAGCTATAACCACCATTCGCGAGTTTGGTTGCTTTGCGTCCTGTAAACAGAGTCAAGGGATCAAATAGCTCGCATTCCAAATTGAGTTTGCGGGCTAACTCTTCCGCTAACATCGGAGTATGAGCACCACCACCTGTTAACCAAATACCTTGTAGTTGCTGTTTCTCGTCAGCCCCTAACAATTGCAATTGACGTTGAACACGCTCAACTAATGTCGAGGTGAACTGCATCGTCGCATCATGGTGCATTGGTGAATCTGGCGTGTCTGCTGCTTGCATCATGTCGGTGCCCACAGGTAGTTCTTTACACCAAGGGGACTTATCTTCAATGTCCATCACCAATGACGATCGTGTTTGGCCAACCTCAAGTAACAACCAATGCGTGCGTTCTTGCTCTCTTGCTACTTCTTGCCACAGACGCACCAATGCATGAGCGTGTACATCAAACAACATTGGTTTTAAACCAGCTTTGCGACAAACATCTACTCGATTGTCTACCACTTCTCTTTTTGTCGCATACACTTGTACCGGCTGAGTCGCAGCAGCGACATTGGCCAAAGGTAAAGAGCAGTAATCTAGGTAAAGCTCTTCAATATCAAATGGGGAGTGGTGAGAAAATGCCTCAAAAATGGCATACTCTTGCTCCAATGCAGACAGATCTTTCTCAATCTGCAACACTTTTGAAATAACGGAATTATCAGGAACCGATAAAGCAACTTTTCGACTAAATAAAGGCAAAGCCTTTCTTAGTTCTTTTAGTTTATTTACAATTTTCTGATAATTTAGCAGGTGGTTATCGGTGAAAATATTATCCTCGATAACCAGCTCTCGAAATTCAGAGAGCTTAAGAGTACCTTTCACTGGCTTTAGCACCACAGCCTTTAAACTGTGGTGGCCAATATCAACGCCAGTGATAAATGAATTGCTCATATAGCAGTGCTCCCAGTATCGGTTCTAGTTGCGTAAACAAAGGGCGAAAAAAGGCACAAAATCAACGCAAGCTAACTAATTAGCTTAAGGTTACAAGGCAATCGACCTAGTCGACCTCTATTATTCAGGGAATATCCGGTGAAGTTCATAAAGCGATTGTTTATATTCACATTGGTTTGCATTATTTTTGGAGTGGGTACAATTTTTGGTTTCTATCTCTATGTCAAACCAGAGCTACCTGATGTCGCTACGTTAAAAGACGTTAAGCTTCAAACTCCAATGCAGGTTTTTAGTCAAGATGGGAAACTGATCTCTCAATTTGGTGAAAAGCGACGTATTCCAGTCACATACGATGAAATTCCACAGCATCTGATTGAAGCGTTAATTGCCACTGAAGATAGTCGTTTCTACGACCACTATGGTATTGACCCGATCGGCATTACTCGTGCGGCAATTGTCGTCGCGCTGTCAGGTTCAGCAAAACAAGGTGCGAGTACTATTACTCAACAACTTGCGCGTAACTTCTTCTTATCGAACGAGAAGAAAATCATGCGGAAGATTAAAGAAATCTTTATTGCTATCCACATCGAGCAACTTCTTAGCAAACAAGAAATCATGGAACTTTATGTCAATAAGATCTTCTTAGGGCATCGTTCATATGGCTTCGGCGCAGCGGCTCGTGTTTACTTCGGTAAAGACCTTAATCAACTGACGTTAAGTGAAATCGCGACCCTTGCGGGTATGCCAAAAGCACCGTCAACCATGAACCCAATTTACTCAATTGAACGTGCCACCAATCGCCGCAATGTGGTGCTAGCACGTATGTTGGATGAGAAATACATCACTCAACAAGAGTATGACCAAGCACGTAGTGAAAAACTCATCTCGCGTTACCACGGGGCTGAAATTGAACTAAACGCGCCTTACGTGGCAGAACTAGCTCGTGCATGGATGGTTGAACGCTATGGTGAAGATGCTTACACCTCGGGTATGAATGTCTACACCACCGTAAACTCGAAGCTACAACAAGCTGCAAATGATGCCTCAATCAACAATCTGCTAGCGTACGATGAGCGTCACGGTTACCGCGGTGCAGAAAAAGTGTTGTGGAAACCAAACGCAGCACCAATGTCTGCGGAGCAGATTGATAAAGTACTGCGCAATGTACCGACTTATGGTGAACTAACCCCTGCAGTCGTTACTGCTGTGGCGGCAAAATCAGCGCAAGTCACGATCAAAAATGTCGGTGAAGCAAAACTTGATTGGGATGGCATCAAGTGGGCTCGTCAATTCCGTACCGATGAACGCCAAGGTCCAGCACCGAAATCAGCGAAAGATGTGCTAGAGCCTGGCGAGCAAATTTGGGTACGCCAAATTGAAAGCCAAACGGAAGATGGTGATGTGGTTTACCATTGGCAGTTAAGCCAAGTACCAAATGCAAACACTGCGTTTGTTGCGATGAACCCTGAAAATGGTGCAGTCATATCATTAGTCGGTGGCTTTAACTTTGTGCATAACAAATTCAACCGCGCAACGATGTCTATTCGCCAAGTTGGCTCGAGTATCAAACCATTTATCTACTCAGCAGCCATTGATAAAGGCTTGACGCTTGCGACCTTAATTAACGATGCGCCAATCAATGAATGGGATAAAAGCCAAGGCACCGCGTGGCGCCCGAAAAACTCACCACCAACGTATGTTGGCCCTACTCGCCTGCGTATTGGTTTAGCACAATCGAAAAACGTAATGGCAGTTCGTGTACTGCGTGAAGTTGGTTTGGATCAAACGCGTCAATACCTAACTCGCTTTGGCTTTGCGATTGATGATGTACCGCGTTCTGAAACAATCGCATTGGGTGCCGGTAGTTTGACACCAATGAAGATGGCACAAGGCTACTCCGTATTCGCCAATGGCGGCTACTACGTAGAACCTTACTACATTGAAAAAGTCGTCGGCCCATATGGTGACCTTGAGTTTGAAGCGAAACCAAAAACGATTTGTCAGCAAAACTGTCCTGAATTTAACGCAAACACTGAAACTGTGAGTGTGGTGGATGAGTTTAATGAGCAGGATGTCGCAACCGATAATGTTCGCGCAACACCTGAGGTTGAATCGCCTTATGCTCCGCAAGTCATCTCTGAGCAAACCGCCTTTTTAGTGCGTGAAATGATGTACAGCAACATTTGGGGTGGCGGTGTTTGGCGTGCGGGTACTGGTTGGAACGGTACTGGCTGGCGTGCACAGCAACTCAAACGTCGTGACATTGGTGGTAAAACCGGTACAACTAACGATTCAAAAGATACGTGGTACAACGGTTACGGACCAGGTGTTGTTGCCATTGCTTGGGTTGGTTTTGACGATCACAGCCGCACACTAGGTCGTACCACGGCCAATAGCAATCTAGGTAAAGGCCAAATTACTGGTGCGGAATCTGGTGCGAAAACCGCTGAACCTGCGTGGATTGACTTTATGCATACAGCGTTGTCTCTGACTTCTGAGCAAGACAAACACATTCCAGATGATATTGTCCGTATCCGTATCGATCGCGACTCTGGATTACTAACCAACAAATCTGATGACAGCTCTATGTTTGAGTATTTCCGTGAAGGTCATGAGCCTACGGAATACGTTTCAGACAACTTCACTGATACCATATATACCAGTGATGAGGGTGAAGAGCTGTTCTAATTAGCTCGAAGCGCAATATACAAAGAGGTTGGTAATGCCAACCTCTTTTTTTGTTCAGATTAAACTTCTAGCTGCTGCTGAATCGTTGTGGCAAGTTGCTCAAAGCGCGATCTAAACGGTGAGCCAGCACGGTAAGCAACAACGATACTGCGCGTAGGTTCTGGGTTCACTGCTCGCACATAGCAAACGCCATCTTTGGTTTTTTCTTTTGGCGTTGCCAATTTCGGCAGTAAGGTAATCCCCGCACCTGCCGCCACCATATTGCGTAGCGTCTCTAAACTGGTTGCTTTAAAGCGCTCATCATCCTTCGCTCCAGCAGCAAAACAAAAACCTAATGCCTGATCACGTAAGCAATGACCATCACCCAGCGCCAACACTGTGCGCCCATTAAGCTCAAGCATGTCAACTTCTTCAAGTGAAGCCCACTCGTGATCGCATGGAACTGCAACGCTCAATGGCTCTTTGAATACTTCAATTTCTTTAAATTGGGCGGTTTCAGCAACGGAAGCGAGAACCAAACAGTCTAGCTTGCCATCTTCCAACTGATGAACGAGTTGCTGAGTTTGAGCCTCATGCAGATAGAGTTCTAATTCTGGGAACTGCTCTTTTAGCTTTGGTACGATACGTGGCAGAATGTATGGCCCGACCGTTGGAATAAAACCAATGTGCATAGGACCGGTCATAGCACCGCTTTGATCACTCGCCATATCTCGAAATAGTTTTACTTCGCTTAATATTTTTCTTGCCTGCTCGACGAGCTGTAGACCTGCATCGGTAAACAACACGCGGCGACTACTGCGCTCTAATAGCGCGGTACCTAACTCATCTTCAAGCTTACGAATCTGACCGCTCAATGTTGGCTGACTAACAAAGCAGGCTTCTGCTGCTTTACGAAAATGATTGTGCTCAGCCAAGGCGACTAAGTATTCGAAATCACGAATATTCATGAACCATCCTTTACTAATAGGATCAAACTATCAAAATCATAACACCAAACGATTATGACTATCAAAGCCATAGCGCGAAACGATTAGAGCTATTAATAAAAATTTTTATAATGTCTTCAGATAAAAAGATTGAGTCCACCGGACTCTCAGATATATTACCAACGAACAATATCGTTAATAAGGATTTAACCATGTTTACATCAAAAGAAGGTCAAGCGGTACCACAAGTTACTTTTCCAACTCGCCAAGGTGATGCTTGGGTTAACGTAACCACTGACGAACTATTCAAAGATAAAACCGTTATCGTATTCAGCTTACCTGGTGCATTTACTCCGACTTGTTCATCAAGCCACCTACCTCGCTACAACGAGCTGTTCTCTGTATTCAAAGAACACGGCGTGGATGACATCTTATGTGTTTCTGTAAATGACACTTTCGTAATGAACGCATGGAAAGCTGACCAAGAAGCAGAAAATATCACTTTCATTCCTGATGGTAACGGTGACTTTACTGACGGTATGGGCATGTTGGTTGAGAAAAACGATCTAGGCTTTGGCAAACGCTCATGGCGTTACAGCATGCTAGTGAAGAACGGCATCGTAGCGAAAATGTTTGTCGAAGAAAACGTACCTGGCGACCCGTTCAAAGTATCTGATGCAGACACCATGCTGAACTACATTGCGCCAGAGCATAAAGAGCAAGCATCCATCACGGTATTTACAAAACCTGGTTGCCCATTCTGTATGAAAGCAAAACAGAACCTAATCGACAAAGGTCTGAACTACGAAGAGCTAGTACTAGGTAAAGATGCAACGACAGTGAGCCTACGCGCAATCACGGGCCGCACAACAGTGCCTCAAGTATTTATCGGTGGTAAACACATCGGTGGTAGCGAAGAGCTCGAAGTTTACCTAGGCTAATCCCTAGCGACACAAGCTAAATAAAAAAGGCGATAGCTGACTGGCTATCGCCTTTTTTATTGCTTGTTAGAGCGCAGTGGAATGACTACCCAGCGCATCCAAAGATGCAATACCAACAAACTTACAAAGCCGACAATCGCGGTAATCAATGCGATTGATTCAATACTCTTAGGTGTATCACGAAACATCAGCCACCAGCCCACAATGCTAAGTAGCGATAATCCGATCAACTGATACACGCAACGCATGCAGCGTCCAATCTTGCTCCAAAACCAATTCTGTTGGCAGGTGTTACAGCTCATGTTGATTACTTAAAAGAAAGCGTGAACAACATTGTAATCCCTTCCCCTGTTCATTGGTAATCGCAAAGCGTGATATTGGGATTCGATCAAAAATGCAAAGTAAGCTTTGCCAGATAACAGTAGCACGCCATTGGTGTACCTTGTTGCTTCAAAAATAATCAAAATATAATCCCCGTTAACTAGGGGGGAATCTCGACATATTGAGGAGAAGTAAAGTGAGTATTGAATTAAAAGCAGCATTAGTGATGGGTTCGAGCTGGTTTGTGCTTGGCTTTAGTGCGATTGTATTAGCTAGCTTGCACGCTATGCACTAACCTCTCCTGCCTATTTGGAGAAGAAGTTTAATACTGATGGCTCGTCTTTATTGAGCGCCACCAAAAGCCTACTTACTTAATTGTCTATGTGAGTAGGCTTTTTCTTATGTTCTTATCTAACACGCTGACACGAATCAAAAACGACTCGGTAGCAATGAGCAAGTAGCAAACAAAAAAAAGCCAGCAGTGGGATGCTGCTGGCAAAGTATTGGGCTTCTAGTTTTGCTTCTTTCTTGCTGTGTAATTAACTGTAACGTTCTTTTCTTGTCACCTCACTTCTTATCAAGAAGATGACGTTCTAGCAATTAGCGCTTAACCTTGTTTGCGGATTAGGTAATCAAACGCACCTAAACTTGCTTTTGCACCTTCACCCATCGCAATGATGATTTGTTTGTAAGGTACTGTCGTTGCATCACCGGCAGCGAAAACACCTTCTAGGCTGGTTTCACCACGGCTACCAACTTCAATCTCACCACGCTGAGAAAGTACAACTTCTGAATCTTTTAGCCATTCTGTGTTTGGTACTAGACCGATTTGAACAAAGATACCTGACAGTTCAATCTCTTTGATTTCATCTGTATTGCGGTCTTTGTACTTCAAGCTTGTTACGCGAGTACCGTCACCCACAACTTCTGTGGTTTGCGCCATCGTGATGATGTCGACGTTTGGTAATGAGTTTGCTTTGTCGATAAGTACTTGGTCTGCGCGAAGTACATCGGCGAATTCAAGAACTGTTACGTGCTCAACGATACCGGCTAGGTCAATAGCGGCTTCAATACCTGAGTTACCACCACCGATAACTGCAGTTTTTTTGCCTTTGAACAATGGACCGTCACAGTGTGGGCAGTACGCTACGCCTTTGTTGCGGTATTCTTGCTCACCCGGAACGTTCATTTCACGCCAGCGTGCACCAGTACTTAGGATGACACTTTTACTCTTCAGCGTTGCGCCACTTTCAAGTTGGATGTGAATTAAACCATCTTCTGTGTGTGCCGCACCCATTAGCTTCTCAGCTTGCTGCTCAGTCACAACATCTACGTTGTATTCTTTGAGGTGTTCTGCAAGATCAGTTGCTAGTTTTGGACCTTCAGTGCGTTTTACCGAAATGAAGTTCTCGATTGCCATAGTGTCCATAACCTGACCACCGAAGCGCTTAGCAACAACACCAGTGCGAATACCTTTACGAGCAGCGTATAGTGCAGCTGCGCTACCACCAGGGCCACCGCCGACAACAAGTACATCGTATGGGTCTTTTTCGCTCAGTGCTTTTGCCACTTTCTCGCTTGCACCGTCATCCACTTTGTTGAGGATTTCAGTTAGAGACATACGACCTTGACCAAATAGCTCACCGTTCACAAATACACTTGGTACAGCCATGATGTCGCGTTGTTTCACTTCATCTTGGAACAAACCACCGTCGATCATGGTTGCTTTTACTTTCGGATTGATCGCCGCCATCATATTGAACGCTTGAACCACGTCCGGACAGTTTTGACACGACAGTGAAATAAAGATTTCAACGTCTAGATCTTTGTCTAATGCTGCAATTTGCTCAATCACTTCTGGTTCTAGTTTGATTGGGTGACCACCAGAGTGAAGCAGCGCCAATACTAGAGAAGTAAATTCGTGCCCCATAGGTAAACCTGCAAAGCGCAGTGTTGTGCCTTTTGCTGGGTTAGTTACTGCCATCACTGGTTTACGTGCGCTTGCGTTATCGTCACGTTCAACTGTGATTAGGTCGCTCATCTCTGCGATTTGGTTCGCTAGCGACAAGATATCATTCGATGCTTTGCTTTCATCTAGACTAACCACTAAACGAACTTCTTGTTTTACATTAGCCAGATATTGTTTGAGTTGTTGTTGGATCGCTTGGTCTAACATAGTGCTACTGCCTTGATAAAATGGTTACTGTAGATAAAAACTTGAGGGGAGAGAGCAAATCAGGCAGAAGGTCGTCAAGGTATCTGTTCTGAAGTGCTCTCTGATTTGGTTCTAGTCAGTAAAAGGAGAACTAAAACTGACTAGAGCCTAAATTTCAGTGGCTTAGATTTTGCCAACTAGGTCTAGAGATGGCGCTAGAGTCTCTTCGCCTTCTTTCCATTTCGCTGGGCAAACTTCACCTGGGTGCGCTGCTACGTATTGAGCTGCTTTTACTTTGCGAAGTAGGTCTTCTGCGTCACGACCGATACCTTCAGCAGTGATTTCCATTGCTTGGATAGTACCTTGTGGGTCGATTAGGAACGTTGCACGGTCTGCAAGACCTTGACCTTCACGCATCACACCAAAGTTGTTTGTGATGTTACCTGCTTGGTCACCAAGCATGTAGTACTGAATTTTACCGATTGTGTCTGAGCTGTCGTGCCATGCTTTATGAGTGAAGTGTGTATCAGTCGATACTGAGTAAACTTCTACGCCACGTTTTTGTAGCTCTTCGTAGTGGTCTGCAAGGTCACCAAGTTCAGTTGGACATACAAACGTAAAGTCTGCTGGGTAGAAGAAGAACACTGCCCATTTACCTAGAACATCTTGCTCTGTTACTTCAACGAATTCACCGTTTTTGTATGCTGTAGCTGAGAATGGTTTGATTTGAGTATTAATCATAATTTACTTTCCTTCGAATGTTTTAAGCTGAGCTGTTGTTGCTTTCGGAAAGTATATTCGCACCAAGTTAAGTTAAAGAAAAATCGCTTATAACTATCCTATTGATAGTTATTTCCTATTTCACTTGATAGGTCATATCGATGTATACGCCCTGAAATTATGGTGACAATTGTGCTCACATCTAGACAAACAAATGAGAGAAACCTACTACATGGTGAACGATTTGCGAATGCAGCTTAACGACGCTGTAGTGCCAATTAGGCAGGGGAAAAGAAAAAAGCCCTGAAATCAATTGTTGATTTCAGGGCTCTCTTAGATTCATCTAAGAAAAAGCAGTGGTACAGTAATAGACCAAAGCTTTTTCTGATGGTTCAATTTTTTCTCGATCTTTTTTGATCTTTTTATCGATTACTTTGAAAACAACGAGTTGTTCACAAATTAATCGACCATTATTTTGCTAAACGAGAAACGGCCTGCTCAACCGCAAACGCAACTTGCTCAGGTGCCACGCCGCCCAGCGCACTGCGTTTAGCCAAACAAGATTCAATCGTCAGAATCGCATACACATCTTCTTCAATCACTGGCGAGAAAGCTTTGAGCTCCGCTAACGATAACTCTTCCAATGCACAGCCTTTTTCAATTGCACCAACAACGGCAACACCGACAATATGGTGCGCTTCGCGGAAAGGAATCCCTTTGGCTACTAGGTAATCGGCAAGTTCAGTGGCGTTGGCATAGCCTTGTTGCGCTGCTTCTAGCGTACGTTCACCGTTCACTTTGATGCCATCAAAACAGAGTACGGCCATTTCAATACAATCAAACCAAGTATCCAAAGCGTCAAACAGCCCCTCTTTATCTTCCTGCATATCTTTGTTGTACGCCAACGGCAGTGCTTTCACTGTCATCATCATACCGGCTAATGAGCCATAAACACGTCCGGTTTTGCCACGAATCAACTCAAGTGCATCTGGGTTTTTCTTTTGTGGCATCAGTGACGAGCCTGAAGTCACGGTATCGGCCAATTCGATAAAGTTCGCTTCACCAGAGTTATAGAAAATCATATCTTCGGCAAGGCGAGATAAGTGCAGCATTGAGATTGATGCCACCGACATCAGTTCAACCACGTGGTCACGATCAGAGACTGAATCAAGTGAGTTACGAGTCGCTCGAGTAAATCCAAGATTTTGCGCAATCAGTTCACGATCCATCGCATAAGCTGTACCTGCAAGAGCGCCCGAACCCAATGGACAAGTGTTCAGACGAGCCACAGCGTCTTGCAAACGTGAATGGTCACGCTCAAACATTTCCACATAAGCCAAGCACCAATGGGCAAATGTCACTGGTTGAGCGCGTTGTAAGTGTGTGTACCCTGGTAGCACCGTGGTTTGATGAGCTTTAGCGACATTGACCAACTGCAACTGCAGATCTTCCAATGCTTTAAGTAGCACTTCGCCTTGTTCACGACACCATAGTTTTAAATCTGTCGCAACTTGGTCATTACGAGAACGGCCAGTGTGAAGTTTTTTACCCAAATCACCGACTTTGTCGATCAGTTGCTGCTCGACCCAAGAGTGAATATCTTCCGCATCTGAGGCTAAGATCTGCTGCGGATTTTCTTCAACGCTAGCTTGCAGCTCACTCAAAGCCTGCTCAAGTTGTTGCTGCTCTTGCTCGCTCAAAACACCCACTGTCACTAACGCTTTTGACCAAGCGACTGAGCCAACGATATCTTGCACAGCTAGGCGATAATCGAAACGAAGCGAGTCATTGAAGTCTTTAAAACGTGTATCTGCTGCTTGGGTAAATCTACCGCCCCATAGTGCCATGGCATCTCTCCTGATAATCAAAGGATCCAGCCGAGGCTGAACCCTGAATAATTTGGTCACATTACTCAGACTCCGCTGAGCTTAATGGTACTGGCGGCCAAACATTCAGCCACCAGATATTGATGTTATTTTTTGTTTGCTGCGTTTAGCGCTCTGATTCTGCTTGATAGCGAGTACAGACGGATAAAGCCACCAGCATGACTTTGGTCATACACTTCGTCCGCACCAAAGGTTGCAAACTCTTCGCTGTACAAGCTGTTGTCTGAACGTTTTTGCGTTACGGTTGCTTGGCCTTTGTAAAGTTTGATCACGACTTCGCCATTGACGTCTTGGGCTAACTCATCGGCTGCCGCTAATACTGATTTACATAGAGGCGTAAACCAACGACCATCGTATACAAGTTGTGCAGCCTTCACACCCAACTCTTCACGAAATTCGAACGAAGTCTTATCTAAAACTAACTGCTCTACTGCACGCAGCGCTTCCATGATGATGGTGCCCCCAGGTGTTTCGTAACAGCCACGAGATTTCATACCAACTAGACGGTTTTCAACGATATCGATACGACCAATACCGTGTTTTACACCTTTATCGTTGAGGTAAACCAGTGCGTTGTATGGCGTCATCGCTTCGCCATCGACGGCAACCACTTCACCTTTTTCAACTTTAAGCGACACGTATTCTGCTTGATCTGGCGCTTGCTCAGGGTCCACTGTCCACGCCCAGCAATCTTCATTCGGTGCGTTCCATGTATTTTCTAGCACACCACCTTCAGTTGATAGGTGCCATGCGTTGGCATCACGTGAATAGATCTTGGTAATAGACGCTGAACATGGAATGTTACGCTCTTTAAGGTAATCCAAGCACTCTTCACGGCTAACTAGATCCCACTCACGCCATGGTGCAATCACTTTTAGGTCTGGAGCAAGGGCTGCAAACGCACCTTCAAAACGGACTTGGTCATTACCTTTACCGGTACAGCCGTGACACAGTGCGTCAGCACCTACTTTACGAGCAATTTCAACTTGAGCTTTGGCAATGATTGGACGAGCCATTGATGTACCGAGTAGGTATTTACCTTCGTAGCATGCGCCTGTTTTTAGCGTTGGGTTAATGTACTCCGCGACCATCTCTTCTTTGAGGTCAACGACGTAACACTCTGATGCGCCAGAAGCGATCGCTTTCTGCTCAATGCCTTCTAGCTCGTAGAAACCTTGGCCAACATCGGCAACAAATGCCACCACTTCACAATCATAGTTCTCTTTTAGCCATGGAATGATCACTGAAGTATCTAGACCACCAGAATATGCCACTACTACTTTGTTTACGTTTACTTTGCTCATTTTCACTCTCCGAGCCTAAGCATCACTGCCTAGGTACTAATCCTTGTTATTACTGTCTAAACAAATGCTTTTCTGAAATAGAAGATTTATTGCGGCAAAAACTGTGTGCCGATACTGTTGCCTGCAAATAGCAGTGCCAGTTTTTCTGGATAACGCCAAGTCGCCACTTCAATTGGTCGACCTAAATCATTGGCCGCTTCAAGCGCTGCTTTAACTTTTACGATCATGCCATCGGTGATCACTTGCCCATCGATCAGTTGATTGGCCTTTTGCTCGTCCAAACTTTTGATCAAATTACCTTTGCCGTCTAATACGCCGCTCACATCTGAGAGCAATACCAACTCTGCATCTAACGCCCCAGCAACCGCAACAGCGGCTTGGTCTGCATTAACATTCATCAACTGGCCTTCTGCCGTCATGCCAATTGAACTGATAATTGGCAGAGCACCTGTTGCGAGCACGGCTTGCAGCACCGCTGAATTGCCCGGCATCGCTTTGCCAACCGCACCAAGCTCTGGGTCAAGCTCTTCAACCTGGCACAAACCACCGTCAGCAAGGCTCAAGCCAACTGCGTTTAAGCCATCTTTAATTGCCTGACCTTGCAGCAATTTATTCGCCGTGCCTGCCAATGCACCCGCAATCAGTGGAATTTGATCATAAGGGGTAACTCGTAAGCCCTGCTTTTTCACCGTTGGCAATTGCAGCTTTTTCATTAAGTCATCGACCAAGTAACCGCCGCCATGAACAATCACTATCGGTCGCTGCGCCTGAGCTTGGTAATCCGCAATCGCACCAAACAGTTGGCTTAATGTGTTAGAACAAGACAGCGCTGCGCCGCCTAGTTTGATCACCAATGGATTTTGCTTACTATCTGTCATAACTACTCCTTGATATGACTGATTAAATCAGTGCGGTTAGCTCAGGGTATCCGTAATGGATATTCAAACACTGCATCGCTTGGCTGGATGCGCCTTTCAATAAGTTATCAATCACCGAGCAGACAATGATGTGCTGCCCTTGTACCGAAAAGCCGATATCACAAAACGGGGTAAACTGAACGTTTTGTAGCTTTGGCATACCACTCACTACGCGCACCAACGGCTTAGCTTGATAAGCAGAATGGAAAGCTTCTGCAACGTGTTCTGCGCTCACGCCAGTATTTAGCTTCATGGTGATAGTGGCCAGAATGCCACGCTTAAAATCTGCTAAATGCGGCGTAAAAATCACATCACAACCTAGATGTGTGGCGATTTCAGGTTGATGGCGATGAGAGAACACGCCATAAGGATGTAAGCTGACCTCACATAAGCTATTGGTCAGCGTTGCTTTGCGACCGGCACCCGAAGCGCCACTGGTCGCGTTGATAACCGGCCATTGATTAGTATCGATTAAGCCAGCCTCGAGAAGGGGTTTTATTGCCAATTGTGATGCCGTTGGGTAACAACCCGGAACCGCAATCAACTGGCTTTGTTTAATGTCTTCACTTGCCCATTCCGCGAGGCCATAAGCCGCGTTATCTAGCCATTGTTCATGTTGATGTTCAAAACCATAAAACGTTGGGTAAAAGCCACTTTTCTTAACCCGAAATGCACCAGACAGATCAAAGACTTGGCAACCATGTGCTAATAAGGTCGGCGCTAGGTCATGACTCACTTCATGTGCGGTCGCGAGAAACACGACATCACTGTTTTGTGCGACCGCTTCAACATCAAGCAACGGTTGGACTTGATCATCAACCAAGCCTGCCAACTTGCCATGCAAGGCTGAAATTGGCGTTCCTGCATCTGCACTATTGGCGGATACGTATAAACCTGTTAGCGTAAGCTGTGGGTGTTTGTGCACCATCAGTGCAAGTTCTGCTCCGGTATAGCCTGTGGCACCAATGATGGTCGTTTTTAGCATTTTAGACATCCATATCATTTAAATTTAACGTCACTCAATGTGACTAAAAACTATTCAAATTGGTTTTAATGATTTTTATTCATTTAAACTGATTTAATATGTGTTTTACCTTCTTAGTTAGCGTCTGTCAACAGGGAAACGAAGATAATATGCAACTACCCAATTTTATTGAGGTCTATCGCGGCCTAATTTCAACGTCTTCTATTAGCTCTTCTGACCCTCGCTGGGATGAAGGCAACCAGCAAGTGATAGAAAAGCTGGCCACATGGTTTCAAGACCTTGGTTTTGAGGTAGATGTAATTCAGGCTGCGCCGGGCAAATACAACTTGCTGGCAAAGAAAGGACAAGGTGAAGGTGGACTGCTGCTGGCAGGCCACAGTGATACCGTGCCGTTTGATCAAGGCCGATGGAACTATGAACCTCATGCGATTACTGAAGATAACAATCGCTTCTATGGCTTAGGTACGGCAGATATGAAAGGCTTTTTCGCCTTTATCATTGAAGCGGTAAAAAGCATCGACTGGAGCCAACAAAGCAAACCGTTGTATGTGTTAGCAACCTGTGATGAAGAGACCTCGATGCTTGGAGCTCGTCACTTTACCGATAACACACCAATCAAGCCTGACTACTGCATTATTGGTGAGCCCACCAGTTTAGTACCGATTCGCGGCCATAAAGGTCACGTAGCCAATGCAGTGCGAGTGACAGGAAAATCAGGTCACTCATCGGATCCGGCACTGGGTGTCAATGCTATCGAGATTATGCATGAAGTGCTGTTTGCATTAATGCAACTGCGTGACAAACTCATTAAAGAATATCATCACCCTGGCTTTGCGATTCCAAGTCCAACCCTAAACCTTGGTCATATCCATGGCGGTGATAGCGCCAACCGAATTTGCGGCTGCTGCGAACTGCACTATGACGTTCGCCCGTTGCCGGGGATCAGTTTAGATGGTTTGGACAATATGCTGCGCAGCGCGCTGAGAGAAGTACAAGCGAAGTGGCCAGGTCGAATTGAGATTCATCCTTTGCATGAGCCTATACCTGGATTTGAATGTCAGCATGACCATCCGTTTGTCACGGGTATGGAGCAGTTATGTCAAACCTCTTCAGAAACCGTTAACTACTGTACTGAAGCGCCGTTTTTAAGTCAGTTATGCCCAACGCTAGTGCTTGGCCCAGGCTCTATAGATCAAGCTCATCAACCGGATGAGTACCTTAGCTTTGATTTTATTGATCCAACCATCAATGTTCTATCGAAGGCCATTTATCAACACTGCTGTACATCACAATAACGCACATGGCAGAGCCAGTATTTTGCTGGCTCTTTCATGCAGATCTCTGGCATCTCGACTAAAGCCCAATTGCTAAAATTGATGATAAATCATACAGTGACACACCTCACATTTCGGAATTTTTGTGTAATTTTTACAGTATTTTGAACAGATTAGTTCATATTATCGAAGTTAGCGCCATTGACGCCATTAATGAAAACTTAACTGGCACCAATTGACTCAAGGTGTTGGTTTTAGATAGATTGTCAAACATCACATAACAATGGATGTAATTTATTTACAAGGCAGGATGATGATGAACGAGAAATACTCGGCTTTGCGAAGTAACGTAAGCATGTTAGGTCACCTACTCGGTAATACCATTAAAGATGCTCACGGCGAAGCGATTCTTGATAAGGTAGAAACCATTCGTAAGCTGTCAAAATCAGCTCGATCTGGCAACCAAACCGACCGCGACCATTTGATAGAAGAAATCAAAAGCCTATCCAATGAAGAGCTCACTCCCGTTGCTCGCGCATTTAACCAATTCCTCAATCTGACCAATATGGCAGAGCAATACCATACAATTTCCCGTCATTGTGATGCCCATGTTTGCCAACCTGATGCGATTAACGCGTTATTCTCTAAACTTAGCCAAAACGATGTAAGCAAACTCGATATCGCTCAAGCAGTTCGCGATCTGAATATCGAACTCGTTCTCACGGCGCACCCAACAGAAATCACGCGTCGCACCATGATCAACAAGTTAGTTAAGATCAATGAGTGCCTATCCAAGTTAGAGTTAAACGACCTTTCACTTAAAGAGCGCGCGAAAACCGAGCGTCGCCTAGAGCAGTTGATTGCGCAAAGCTGGCATTCAGATGTGATTCGTCAGCAACGCCCAACACCGCTTGATGAAGCGAAATGGGGCTTTGCTGTGGTTGAAAACTCACTATGGGAAGCGGTACCTGAGTTTCTACGTGAATTGAACGAACGCCTAGATTCATACTTAGGTGAAGGTTTACCAATTGATGCTGCGCCGGTTCATTTCTCATCTTGGATGGGTGGTGACCGTGACGGCAACCCATTCGTTACCCACACCATCACTCGTGAAGTACTGTTGCTCTCACGCTGGAAAGCCGCTGATCTGTACCTCAACGACATTAACGAGCTCGTCAGTGAACTATCTATGACTCGTTGTAATGATGAAGTACGCGCATTAGCTGGTGAAGATGAGCATGAGCCGTACCGCGCGATCCTAAAATCGCTGCGTGCATTGCTAAACGAAACCAAAGACATTCTTGATGCCAAGGTTCATGGTCAAAAACTGGCAGTCAAAGCACCACTACAAAATGCTGATCAACTATGGCAACCACTATACGCGTGTTACCGCTCACTGCATGAGTGTGGCATGGGTGTGATTGCAGATGGCTCACTCCTTGATACGCTACGCCGCGTCAAAGCATTTGGTGTTCACCTTGTTCGTCTTGATATTCGCCAAGAGAGCACTCGCCATTCTGATGCGATCTCTGAATTGACCCGCTACTTGGGCATTGGTGACTACGATCAATGGAGCGAGCAAGATAAAATTACCTTCTTAACTCAAGAGTTAAGCTCTAAACGTCCGCTTTTACCTCGTGATTGGCAACCTTCACCAGCAGTAAAAGAAGTGATCGATACTTGCCGCACTATCGCCGCTCAACCTCGTGATGCCTTTGGTGCTTACGTAATTTCAATGGCGCGTACCGCGTCTGATGTACTGGCTGTGCATTTGCTGCTGCAAGAAGCCGGTTGTCCATACCGCATGGATGTCTGTCCACTGTTCGAAACATTGGATGACTTAAATAATGCCGAGTCAGTGATCAACCAACTGCTGGATATTGATCTGTACCGCGGCTTTATTCAAAACCAACAAATGGTCATGATCGGTTACTCCGACTCTGCCAAAGATGCTGGCGTCATGGCGGCTGGTTGGGCACAGTACCGCGCCATGGATGCGCTGGTAAAAGTAGCCGATCGTGAAGGCATTGAGCTAACGCTATTCCACGGCCGCGGCGGTACTATCGGTCGTGGTGGTGCACCAGCACATGCTGCATTGCTATCACAGCCGCCAAAGAGCCTAAAAGGCGGGCTACGTGTGACTGAGCAAGGCGAGATGATTCGCTTTAAACTTGGTCTACCTGATGTAGCTGTCAACAGCTTCAATATGTACGCCAGTGCAATCTTAGAAGCGAACTTGCTACCACCACCAGAGCCTAAACAAGAATGGCGTGATCTGATGAATGAGGTCTCCGATGTCAGCTGCGATGCTTACCGTGGTATTGTGCGTGGCGAGCCTGATTTTGTGCCTTACTTCCGTCAAGCAACACCTGAAATGGAGCTCGGTAAACTACCATTAGGCTCACGCCCAGCGAAACGTAATCCAAATGGTGGTGTAGAAAGTTTACGTGCGATTCCGTGGATCTTCTCATGGAGCCAAAACCGCTTGGTGCTACCAGCTTGGCTTGGCGCTGGCGAAGCGATTCAACATGCGATTGACCAAGGCCACCAAGCTCGTTTAGAAGAGATGTGTCGTGAATGGCCGTTCTTCTCCACGCGTCTTGGCATGCTGGAAATGGTGTACTCGAAATGCAATATCGGAATTTCCCGTTACTATGACGAGCGCCTTGCTGATCCTGCATTGCTGCCATTGGGTGATCGACTAAGAACACAATTGCAAAAAGACATCAAAACGGTTCTGAACGTAGAAAACAATGAGAACCTAATGCAAAGCGACCCTTGGGGCCAAGAGTCAATTCGTCTGCGTAATATCTATGTTGAGCCACTCAATATGCTGCAAGCAGAGTTGCTGTATCGTACTCGCCAAGTTGATGAACCGCGCCCCGAATTAGAGGAAGCGCTCATGGTAACCATCGCAGGCATTGCAGCTGGCATGCGCAATACCGGTTAATACCTCTCCAATCAGAAGGCCACGATTCGTGGCCTTCTTTCTTTTTGGCCATTTGGCAGCATTCAAGTGAGCTAAATCACATTGCAACGACAGCTTGCAACACAAAATTTCATCTATAAGACATAATGAGTCTAGATTTAGCATATAATTCGACATTGTGGATTTATTGAGTGTTTTGTTAGTTTTTTTGGCGATAACACTTCATCTATTCCACTTTATGCTTATTATTTAGATATAATGTCGCTCCCCTGCGAAACAGACAAAAAAATACAACTCGCGGGTTTCGGTTTACTAAACCGAACTAGGTGCATAACGGCTTTTTAAGGTGACATGACCAACATTGTTGGTACTGCTTTCATTGATATAACACGGGTGCCTTTAGAAGCACATAGAGATGTTAGCAGTTGATTTGTGTTCTATTGACCATTTGGATTAAAGACATGTCATTACCACACGTAATTTTGACAGTGCTTAGCACACGCGACGCTACTGGATACGACATCACTAAGGAATTTTCCGCGACTATCGGTTACTTTTGGAAAGCGAGTCATCAACAGGTGTATCGCGAACTAAACAAAATGGCACAGCACAACCTAGTGACCTGTGTATTAGAACCGCAAGAAGGCAAACCGGATCGTAAAGTATATTCAATCACCGACTCTGGGCGCATTGCACTTGGTGAATGGTTTGATCAACCAACGGTACATCCAACTGTACGTGATGAATTTTCAGCAAAACTCATGGCTTGCTCAGTACAATCTGCAGCACCGTTCAAAGCACAACTGACAGAGCTAGTTGAAGAGTCACGCAAACTTGTTGAACACTACAACGAAATCGAAAGCGCTTACTACGCAGATGTCACCACGCTAGACAAACAACAGCGTTTAGAGCGTTTAACACTTCGTCGCAACCTATTGATGCGCAAAACTTGGGTTGAGTGGGCAGAAGAAGTTCTAGCTGAACTGGACGCACAAGACTAAAGAGTAAAGATAGAAAAGGTTGGCAATTGCCAACCTTTCTCTTATTGGATAGGTTAAAAGTATTAGATACCGTCGCCATACATCATTTGCTGCGACTTACCATTAAACTGCTGATCCATATCCAGCGATGGTTTGTCAGATTGTGGGCGGCCCACAATTTTTGCCGGAACACCAGCCACTGTGGTGTGTGGTGGTACTTCATGCAATACCACTGAACAAGACGCAATTTTTGCCCCTTCACCGACTTCAATATTGCCAAGAATCTTCGCACCAGCGCCAATCATTACGCCTTCACGAATTTTCGGATGACGATCACCACACTCTTTACCGGTACCACCTAGAGTTACATCCTGCAAAATTGACACATCATTTTCGACGACTGCCGTCTCACCAATGACGATGCCCGTCGCATGGTCAAGCATGATGCCATGACCAATTTTTGCTGCTGGGTGAATATCAACCTGACAAGCTACCGAAATCTGGTTTTGCAAATAAGTCGCCAGAGCAACCCTACCCTGCTTCCACAACCAGTTAGCAACGCGATACCCTTGCAAAGCGTGGTAACCTTTAAGGTACAACAGCGGAATGGAATACATCGCCACTGCTGGGTCGCGATTCACCGTAGCACAAATATCACAAGCTGCCGCCTCAGTGATCGTTGGATCAGCGGCAAACGCTTCTTCAACCACTTCACGCACCGCCATTGCAGGCATCGAGGCCGTGTTCAGCTTATTAGCTAAAATATAACTTAATGCTGCACACAAGCTTTCATGCTTGATGATGGTTGCATGATAAAAACTGGCAAGCATTGGCTCTTGCTCAGATTGCTCTCTTGCTTCTTGAACAATCGTCTGCCAGATCTGTTTTTTCTCGCAACATTTCATAGTGATAGAACCTTTCTAAACAACTTCCCATTACCGCTTGGTGCTACAACTCCACTCTTTCTCCTCATGGATGAGCCGAGTTGGGTACACCAAGCCGAACCGGGATATCTTCCTTATTCTACGCTTCCGCTTTCTTATCGCGTGCAAGTAGGTCTTTTGCCGCCTCTCGCGCGTCTTTATTTTGATAAAGCACTTGGTAAATTTGGTCAACGATTGGCATTTCTACACCCATACGTTGTGCCAGCATCCACACTTCTTTGGTATTGCGGTAACCCTCAACCACTTGACCAATTTCTTGCTGTGCCGTGTCCACATCTTTACCTTGACCTAGAGCCAAACCAAAACGACGGTTACGTGATTGGTTATCTGTACAGGTTAGTACAAGGTCACCTAAGCCGGCCATACCCATAAACGTTTCTGTTTGCGCACCCAGCGCAGCGCCTAAGCGGCACATTTCCGCTAAGCCACGAGTAATCAATGCAGTACGTGCATTGGCGCCAAAGCCAATACCGTCTGACATACCCGCGCCAATTGCAATCACGTTTTTCACTGCGCCGCCCAATTGCATACCAATAAAATCACTGTTGGCATACACGCGGAAGGTTTTGCTGCAATGGATCTTTTCTTGTAAATCGGCAACAAACTGAGCATCTGGAGACGCTACTGAAATTGCGGTTGGCATACCCATCGCTAACTCTTTCGCAAACGTAGGGCCAGAAAGCACTGCCAGTGAATAATCTTCACCAATAATGTCGTGCGCAACTTCTTTCAGCAAACGACCCGTTTCAGGCTCTAACCCTTTGGTAGCCCAACAAATACGGGAGTTGTTCAGCAAGTAAGGTTTTACACTATTCAAAACGATACCAAATACATGGCTTGGCACTACCACCAATAGATCACGGCTCGCTTGCACTGCTTTTTGCAGATCGGTCTCAACAATCAATGACTCAGGGAAATCGATACCAGGCAAAAATTCCTGGTTAGCTCGATCAGCTTCCAACTTCGCCATATGCTCAGGCTCATGCCCCCAAATCACCACATTGGCGCCATTACGCGCCAGAGAGATAGCCAGTGAGGTGCCATAGGAGCCTGCGCCTAATACCGTCATTGAAATCTCTTTGCCGTAGGCATTATTGATGTTTGAATTTGTCATTATTCCGCCTGTTCAACATTTATCGAGTTGTTATACCGCAGCTCATTGTTACGAAGAAGCTGAGGTATAACCACTTATTCTCAATTGCATTGAGAGTACTTCAGTTAAGCTTAAAACAAAAATGCACAACGCATACGATACTTCGATGCCTTGTGCATTACTACAATATATATAACGCTATGAAAAGGCGTTAATTATGCTTCCGCTTGGCTTTCGCCTTGCTGTGCTTGCTGTTGAAGGTAGTTCATAAACAACGCATCAAAGTTCACTGGCGCAAGGTTAAGTTGTGGGAATGTACCTTTCATTACAAGGCTTGAAATAGTTTCACGCGCGTAAGGGAAAAGAACGTTAGGGCAGAATGCGCCTAGGCAGTGTGCTAGTTGACCTGGTTCCATGTTCTCAGCAGTGAAAATACCACCTTGTTGAACTTCACATAGGAACGCCGTTTCTTCTGCATTTGTCACTGTCGTAGTTAGACGTAGTACAACTTCGTAAACACCTTGGCCTAGTTCACGGCTTTGAGTATCTAGATCCAGTTTAACTTCTGGTTTCCACTCTTTTTGGAACATTTCAGGTGAGTTAGGCGCTTCAAAAGACACATCTTTTAGGAAGATACGTTGAATTACAAAGTTTTGCGCTTCTTGTTGCGGTGCTGCTTCAGCCATCGTTAAATCCTTTATTTCAAATTAGATAATATGCTTGAGACTAACCAAGAGAGAGCGAGAGCACTAGTCGAAACGTGGATTTCGTGTCACTGTTCACATCTCTCTTTCTATAACGTCGAATATTTATCCAACGTTACTTGTCTTAACTATTCTTACCGCGACGTTATTTCTTGCCACGTACTAGCGGTAGGTTTGCTTCACTCCAAGAAACTAGGCCGTTTTTAAGAACGAACACTTTTTCAAAACCTGCTTTTGTCAGCAAGTTCGCGCTTTCTTGAGCGGTTTGACCAGTTTTGCATACCACAATGATTGGGTCAGCTTTGCGGTTTTCAATACTACCGAAGTTACCAGCTTTGATATCTGAAGGTAAAATGTGAAGTGCTTCTGTAATATGACCTTTCTTAAACTCATCTTTTGAACGAATGTCGATTACCACGCCGTTTTCACGGTTAATTTTTTGCGTGACTTCACCCGTTGAAATTTCTTTGTAAGCCGCAGTCGATGTTTTAACGATGTTCATGATAAGTGCGATCACTAGACCGACCCATACCAATGACATGATCATATTCTCTTGGAAAAACGCGATGTACTCTTGCATATCCTGTGCTCTTGTATAGATAAGGGGGCAAGATAATCTGCCCCAGTTTTAATAAATCAGTGTGGGAGTATAACGGGCTTGTTTGATCTAAGCGAGCCTAGAACCACAAGAATCGGAGATCCCCACCACGCTTTGCGCGATTAGTATCGCCCTGCGATTAAGCAATTGGAAACGGGAATGCCGTGACTTGATCGATATGATCGCAATCCAGCGCCAACATGATCAAACGGTCAATCCCCAAAGCCACGCCCGCGCACTCAGGTAGGCCCGCTTTGAGCGCTTCAATTAAGTGGTAGTCAATTGGCTGAGCCGTTAAACCCATTTCAATACGCTTAGCATTATCTTGCTCAAAACGCGCCAATTGTTCACTTGGGTTATCCAGCTCGTGAAAACCATTCGCTAATTCGATACCTTTAAAATAGACCTCAAAGCGATCGGCAACACGTGGATCGTTCGGATTAATCTTAGCCAGAGCCGCTTGGCTGGCAGGAAAGTCATACACAAAAGCAGGCACCAGCTGACCAATCTTAGCCTCAACACCAATACTAAAGAGCAGTTGCAGTAAAGTGTCGCGATCTTCTTCGGGCTCAGCAATATCACTCAAACCTAATTTGGCGGCAGCTTTCTTAAGCTCAAGCATCGACGCTTCTAGCGGACATACATTGAGCACTTTAATAAAAGCCTGCTGGTAGGTCATGCGCTCGGCTTGCCCACCTTTTAATACCAGTTGCAGTAAATCATCCATTTCATCCATCAATTTATGATGATCAAAACCAACGCGATACCACTCTAACATAGTGAATTCAGGGTTGTGGTAACGGCCGTTCTCTTCATTACGAAAGGCTTTGTTAATTTGGTAGATACAACCACTGCCCGCCGCCAGTAAGCGCTTCATATGAAATTCTGGGCTCGTCATTAGATACAATTTACTACCGTCGGCATAACCCGGACCAATAAAGTCCGTTTGGAAAGTATGAAGATGGAAGTCCGTCACCGTCGCATGGCTCATTGCTGGTGTATCCACCTCCAATACATTGCGCTGTGCGAAAAACTGTCGAATTTGACCAAGAATCATTGCGCGCTTGCGCAGCAACTCCATTGACGCGGTTGGCTGCCAACTCATTTTTATTACCTTTTTATCTTTCCAATCGGAGGACGGCGACATTATCACTTTTTTACTTAGACGCAAGTGCTAGCTAGAAGCACGTCACTAACGTACTGATAAATCAAATTTATCACAATAGAACACAGTTGCTACATGACATTAACATACTGATATCTATAAATATTCGCCGCTGAAAGCAATGCCGTGATTAGCCTCACATATCACAACATTTTTATGCTCTCAGATGCAATACCGAAGCAAAAACTCGCCCAAATCAATTTTTAGCACAGCGCGCTCTCTTACACTGATATCAACACTTTTGAGCCATGTGTAGCACGTTCTTATCAAGCTAGAAAGTAACTACCTGCACAGACTCTCTTAACTATAACGAGCGGTTTACCGCACTTACACACTGGAGGATAACTGTGCAAACTATCATCACAGATATCGCAGTCATCGGCGCTGGCGGCGCTGGTCTTCGTACTGCTATTGCAGCGGCAGAAGCAAACCCTGACTTGGAAGTCGCACTGATCTCTAAAGTTTATCCAATGCGATCGCACACCGTCGCTGCAGAGGGTGGCTCAGCAGCAGTTATCAAGGAAGAAGATAGCCTAGATAACCACTTCAACGACACTGTTGGTGGTGGCGACTGGCTATGTGAACAGGATGTAGTTGAATACTTCGTGGCAAACTCAACCCGTGAAATGATCCAAATGGAGCAATGGGGTTGTCCATGGAGCCGTAAGGAGAATGGTGAAGTCAACGTTCGTCGCTTTGGCGGTATGAAAGTTGAACGCACATGGTTCGCAGCCGATAAAACTGGCTTCCACATGCTTCACACTCTATTCCAAACTTCAATCAAATACTCAAACATCAAGCGTTTTGATGAGTACTTCGTGGTTGATCTATTGGTTGATGAAGGTGAAGTGCAAGGCCTAGTAGCAATTCACATGGCAGAAGGTGAACTAGTCACCATCAAAGCAAAATCTGTTGTTCTAGCAACCGGTGGCGCAGGTCGTGTTTACCACTGTAATACCAACGGCGGTATCGTAACTGGTGACGGTATGGCAATGGCTTACCGCCATGGCGTACCTCTACGTGACATGGAATTCGTTCAATACCACCCAACTGGTCTTCCTGGTACTGGTATCTTGATGACTGAAGGTTGTCGTGGTGAAGGCGGTATCATCGTCAACAAAAACGGTTACCGTTACCTACAAGACTACGGTATGGGCCCTGAAACACCAGTCGGCCAACCAAAGAACAAATACATGGAACTAGGTCCACGTGACAAAGTTTCACAAGCATTCTGGCATGAGCAGCAAAAAGGCAACACCATCAAGCACCCGCTAGGTGATGTCGTGCACCTTGATCTGCGCCACCTAGGTGAAGAATACCTTCACGAGCGTCTACCGTTTATCTGTGAGCTAGCAAAAGCTTACGTAAACGTTGACCCAGCAAAAGAGCCAATTCCAATTCGCCCAACTGTACACTACACCATGGGTGGTATCGAAACAGACAAACAATGTGAAACACGCATTAAAGGCCTGTTCGCCGTTGGTGAATGTGCGTCTGTTGGTCTGCACGGCGCAAACCGTCTAGGTTCTAACTCATTGGCTGAGTTCGTGGTATTTGGCCGTGTTGCAGGTGAAAATGCTGTAAAACGTGCGGCTGAATTCCAAGGCTGGAATGACGCATCGATTGCAGCGCAAGTAAAAGCAGTCGAAGCTCGTATTGAATCCTTGCTAAACCAAGAAGGCGACGAAAACTGGGCGCAAATCCGTACTGAAATGGGTCACACCATGGAAGCAGGTTGTGGTATCTACCGCCAAGAAGATCTGATGCAAGCAACGATCGATAAGATCACTGAACTTAAAGCTCGCTACAAAAACATCAGCATCAAAGACAAAGGCAAAGTGTTTAACACTGACCTTCTTTATGCAATCGAAGTGGGCTACGGCCTAGAAGTAGCGGAAGCGATGGTTCACTCTGCAATTCTACGTAAAGAATCTCGTGGTGCGCACCAACGTCTTGATGATGGTTGCACTGAGCGTGATGACGTTAACTTCCTAAAACATACTCTTGCTTTCTTCCAAGAAGATGCGGCACCAACGATCGACTACAGCGATGTAACCATCACTAAGTCACAGCCAAAAGCACGTCTATACGGTGAAGCGGCTGAGAAAGCAGCAGCAGAAGAAGCGGCAGCACAAAACGCAGCGCCAGCAGCAGAGAAGAACGTAGAGGAGCAAGCATAATGTCAGCTAACCGTATTCAAAAAGTCGACATCCTACGTTACGACCCAGAGCAGGATGCTGAACCGCATTTTCAAAACTTTGAAGTGCCATTTGATGAAACCATGTCAGTGCTAGACGCACTTGGCTATGTAAAAGACCATCTAGATAAAGACCTGTCTTACCGCTGGTCTTGCCGTATGGCGATTTGTGGTTCTTGCGGCATCATGGTGAATGGCGTGCCAAAACTGGCATGTAAGAGCTTCTTACGTGATTACCCAGATGGTTTGAAGATTGAGCCTTTGGCAAACTTCCCAATCGAGAAAGACTTGATTGTTGATATGACGCCATTCATTGAGCGCCTTGAAGCGATTAAACCTTACATCATTGGTAATGACCGTAAACCTGAAGACGGCACGAACCTACAAACACCAGAGCAAATGGCGAAATACAAGCAATTTGCTGGCTGTATCAACTGTGGTTTGTGTTACGCAGCGTGTCCGCAGTTTGGTCTAAACCCAGAGTTTATTGGTCCTGCTGCTCTAACGCTTGCGCACCGCTACAACCTAGATAGCCGTGACAATGGCAAACATGAGCGTATGGCTCTGATCAATGGTAAAAACGGCGCTTGGGGCTGTACTTTTGTCGGTTACTGTTCAGAAGTATGTCCGAAGCACGTAGACCCTGCATCAGCGGTAAACCAAGGCAAAGTAGAATCATCAATGGACTTTGTGATTGCAATGCTAAAGCCTGATGGCAAGCCAGTACCAAGTACTGAGGAGGCGTAAACATGAGTAACCGTAAACCTTATGTACGTGAAATGAAACGTACTTGGTGGCAAAGCAGCCCTTTCTACCGCTTCTACATGATGCGTGAAGCAACAGTATTACCGCTAATTCTATTCACTCTATTCCTTACTGTAGGTTTAGGTGCATTAGTAAAAGGCGCGGAAGCGTGGCAAGCATGGTTGGACTTTATGGCGAACCCTATCGTGATTGCGATTAACATCGTGGCACTAGCAGGTAGCCTACTGCACGCACAAACTTTCTTTAGCATGATGCCTCAAGTGGTGCCAATTCGTCTGAAAGGCAAACCAGTTGATAAGAAAGTTATCGTTCTTGCTCAATGGGCAGCAGTAGCGTTTATCTCGCTTGTTGTTCTATTCATCGTTTAAGGAGCCGAGTTATGAACCCAAATTACAAAGTTGATCGTGCTCCACGTCGCTCTGATGAGCCAATTTGGTGGGGTCTATTTGGTGCCGGTGGTACTTGGTTTGCAATGATCACACCAATCACCATTTTGGTTCTAGGCATTCTTGCTCCACTAGGTATTATTGATGCCGAAGCACTGAGCTATGAACGTGTTGCTGAGTTTGCAACCAGCATCATCGGTGCGCTATTTATTATCGCATCATTAGCGCTACCAATGTGGCATGCAATGCACCGTGTTCACCACGGTATGCACGATCTTAAATTCCACACTGGTGTGGTAGGCAAAGTGCTTTGCTACGCATTCGCTTTCCTAATCACAGCACTAGCCGTGGTATTCGTATTTATGATCTAAGCGAAAAGCTAACATCATAAGATAAAAAATCCCCCAAACTTTGGGGGATTTTTATTTGGCAAGCAAACTAGATTAGCCCTTGTTTCTTAGCCATCTGCTGGGCAATTTTAGGCGCATTCCACAATGATGGCAGAATAATAAACGAGGTCGGCACTGCGGTAATGACGATAAAGGATTGCAAGGCAGAGATGCCTCCATCGCCCATCGAAATCAGTACAATCGCCACTGTCCCCATAACCAGTCCCCAAAAGGTGCGAATCAACGCATTGGGTTGGCTATTACCTGTCATCACTACACTGATGGTGTAAGTCATCGAATCACCAGTAGTGACAATAAAAGTGGTGGTTAAGACTAAAAACAAAATCGAAATCAGCATTGGGAACGGCAGCTGCTTAGTGATGGCAAGGAGCGCGCCAGGCAAATTAAAACCTTCAAAACCTGCTTGAATACTGCCAGGGTTAGCCAGCTCAAACGCAAGTCCACTACCACCAACAATACTAAACCAAAAACAGGTGATCAGTGGCGCGGCAATGCTGATCGCCAGAATCAATTGACGAATAGTACGCCCACGTGAAATACGAGCGATAAATATCGCCATCATCGGTGCATAACCAATAAACCAGCCCCAAAAGAACACAGTCCACCAACTTAACCAGCCAGTATCACCTCGGTAAAGAGCCATAGGTACAAAGTTATCGACCATGCGCCCTACCCCTTGAATATAACCATCAATGATAAAGCTGGTTGGCCCCGAGATCAGAATAAACGCCACCAATGCCAAGGAGAGAATGATGTTGTAGCGGCTCACCAATTGAATACCTCGGCTCAAACCACTAAGCGCAGACAAGGTGTAGCAAACCATCGCAAGCACGACGACTAAGGTCTGGGTTGCAAAGCTGTCAGGTAAACCAAACAACGTATTGAGCGCATAACTGATCTGCAGGCCTAAAAAGCCAATCGGTCCAATAGTACCGGCAGCAACCGCAATAATGCTCAGCGCATCTACCACATTACCAAGCCAACCATCAATCACACGTTGGCCAAAGACAGGATAGAGCAGCGTGCGAGGTTTAAGAGGCAAACCTTTCTCATAGTGCAGATACATCAACACGATTGAAGACAAGCAACCTAAAATCGCCCAAGCAAGAAATCCCCAGTGCAAAAATGACTGAGACAAGGCATTGATTGCCATATCTCGAGCGCTACTTTCAGAGCCATAAAATGGCGGTGCAGAGACAAAGTGAGCAATTGGTTCAGCCGCTGCCCAAAATACGCCGCCACCAGCGAGCAAAGTACAAAGTACGATCGATAACCATTTAGCGGTCTCAATTTCAGGAGCAGCTAAGCCACCTAAACGCACGTAGCCGGTTTGTCCAAGTGCGATAAATAAACCGATGACAAAATTGGCGAGGAGTAAAATCTGCCAGTAGCCACCAAACCATTGGGTTGCATAGCTAAAACCGGTATTTACTAACGCTGTCAACAGCTCAGTGTCGATCAGAGCAAGCAATACAAACAGAGAAAGAAAGGTGCCACTTATCCATAGCACAGGGTTAGACAGCTCCAGTTGGGAGCGAATTGAAGGCTTACTATTATTAGTAAACGATGAAGATGAATACTCACCTTCACTAGTGCAGGATAGTTCTGCAGCCAGAGTGCCTTTAGACATTAGAGTCTCGCTTTTTTTGGCCCGTATGACGGGTTAGGCGTATTTCCCTCATAGCTCGTCCAGAGCATGAGAATGATCACAAAGGCAAGGCATCATACAGACACTTTTATCAAATTGCACACCAAGAACCGACACAAGGCACTATCTAAGCTATTAAATTATTTATAATTTACTACCTAACCCTAATATCCGGTCATTTTACTAATTCAAAAATTGTATAAAAATATCATATCGCTGGTGATTTTTAGCGACACATCCCCACTTAGAGTGGGTATAGCAGCACTCTTGATAAGGCAGATTAACGCTTAGTAAACAAATCAAAATGACCAATTTTAGGCATAAAAAAGCCCCGCCAAAATGGCAGGGCTGAATGTCAGTAAATTCGATTACAGAATAAAACGACTAAGATCTTCGTCTTCAACGAACTCACCTAAACGAGCTTTCACGTAAGCTGCATCAATCACTAACTTACTGCCCGGTTTATCTGTCGCTTCAAATGAAATCTCATCCATCAAGCGCTCCATCACCGTATGTAGACGACGAGCACCGATATTCTCTGTTGTTTCATTAACGGTCCAAGCTGCTTCTGCGATTTGCACGATACCATCTTCTGTGAACTCGACATCCACTTCTTCGGTTTTCATCAGCGCAATGTATTGCTCAGTCAGCGATGCTTTAGGCTCAGTCAAAATACGTTTGAAGTCATGGCTTGAAAGCGCCTCTAATTCAACGCGAATCGGCAGACGACCTTGCAGCTCAGGAATCAAATCTGATGGCTTCGCCACTTGGAAAGCACCCGAAGTGATAAACAGAATATGGTCTGTTTTCACCATGCCGTGCTTGGTTGAAACCGTACTGCCTTCAATCAATGGAAGAAGGTCACGTTGCACACCTTCACGTGATACGTCAGGGCCTGAGCTTTCACCACGCTTACAGATTTTGTCGATCTCATCGATAAATACGATACCGTTGTTTTCAACGTTGTAGATCGCTTGCTCTTTCAGTTCTTCTTGATTGACAAGCTTAGCCGCTTCTTCTTCAGTCACCGCTTTTAGCGCATCTTTAATTTTCAGCTTACGCTTCTTCTTGGTGTCACCAGCCAAATTCGAGAACATGCTTTGCAGCTGATTGGTCATCTCTTCCATGCCTGGAGGCGCCATGATCTCTACACCCATTTGCGGCGCAGCAACATCAATCTCGATATCTTTGTCGTCTAGTTGACCTTCACGTAACTTCTTACGGAAGATTTGGCGCGTATTTGAACTGGTTTCTTCCGCTTGCTGATTTTGTCCCCAAGCATCACGTGCTGGCGGTAGTAACGCATCAAGAATACGTTCTTCAGCTTGCTCTTCAGCGCGGAATTTTACTTTTTCCATCGCTTGTTGGTGAGTCATCTTGATTGCTACGTCGGTAAGATCGCGAATGATCGTTTCTACTTCCTTACCAACATAACCCACTTCGGTGAACTTAGTTGCTTCCACTTTGATAAACGGCGCATTTGCCAGTTTCGCTAGGCGACGCGCGATCTCGGTTTTACCCACACCAGTTGGACCAATCATCAGAATGTTCTTTGGTGTCACTTCAGCACGCAAACTTTCTTCAAGCTGCATACGACGCCAGCGGTTACGCAGTGCGATCGCAACCGAACGCTTTGCTTTGTCTTGGCCAATGATATGGCGATTTAATTCATGAACAATTTCACGAGGAGTCATTTCAGACATAATCCAAATTCCTTAAATTCTTCTACCAATATCTTTGGTTTTATTCCGCTTGTTCCGCTGGAATTTCTAGTTCTTCGATAGTGTGGTAATGGTTGGTGAACACACAAATATCACCCGCAATCGTCAATGCTTTTTCAGCGATTTCACGTGCATCCAATTCGGTATTTTCAAGCAGTGCCGTTGCTGCCGCTTGCGCAAAGTTGCCACCAGAGCCAATTGCGATCAGATCATGCTCAGGCTGCACCACATCACCGTTACCAGTGATGATTAAAGAAGCAGTTTCATCAGCAACGGCAAGTAGTGCTTCAAGCTTACGCAATGCACGATCGCTGCGCCAATCTTTCGCCAATTCCACCGCCGCTTTAGTCAGATGACCTTGGTGCATTTGCAATTTACTTTCAAAACGCTCAAACAGAGTGAAAGCATCGGCTGTACCACCAGCAAAACCGGCAAGGACTTTGCCGTTGTATAGACGGCGCACTTTACGCGCATTGCCTTTCATCACGGTATTGCCTAGGGATACTTGTCCATCACCCGCGATGACAACTTTGTTATTTCGACGTACAGATACGATGGTAGTCACGAGTAGGGCCTCTTGTTCTTAAAATTCGCTATTAGTGAATATATGCGGATAACAGGGGAAGAATTCAAGGGCTAAAGTTGAAGCTTACACTAAACGCCAAACGTCATTTGTTGCGATTACAAAGCACAACTGATGATAACCTTAAGCTAGTTATAGATTTTGATCACTTGCGACGTATACTCATTAATTCACTTGGTCAACCTAGAATAATTCAGCGACTTAAGTATAAAATTGATTAAATACACAGAACAACAATAAGGCACACCATGAACGTTCTCGTAACTGGCGGTTCTGGCTATATTGGTAGTCACACTTGTATTCAGCTTTTAGCTGCTGGCTTTAACCCAATCATTGTAGACAACCTCTGCAATAGCAAAAAAGCGGTACTAAAACGCATAAAGCAAGTATCTGGTTCTACACCTACATTCATTCAAGCGGATGTTCGCGATAAAGCAGCACTAGTTGCAGCGTTGTCTGAGCACAATATCGAAGCCGTTATTCACTTTGCTGGCCTAAAAGCGGTAGGTGAATCAGTAGAAAAACCTCTTGAATACTATGACAACAACGTCAACGGCACATTAGTATTGGTTGATGCAATGCGAGAAGCCGGAGTTAAACGTCTAATCTTTAGCTCTTCAGCGACAGTCTATGGCGATCCGGCTAGCGTGCCGATCACCGAAGAATTCCCAACCAGCGCGACTAACCCCTACGGACGTAGCAAATTGATGGTGGAAGAGTGCTTAACCGACTTTCAAAAAGCTAACTCAGATTGGAGCATCACTTTGCTGCGTTACTTTAACCCTGTTGGCTCACATCCATCAGGTGCGCTAGGTGAAGATCCACAAGGCATTCCAAATAACTTAATGCCTTTTGTTGCTCAAGTTGCTGTTGGACGCAGAGAGTTTGTCTCTGTTTTTGGTAATGATTATCCAACCAAAGACGGTACTGGTGTGCGAGATTACATCCATGTAATGGACTTAGCGGATGGTCACATTGCTGCACTACAAAAAGTAGGACCAAAACCCGGATTGCATATTTATAACTTAGGCACTGGCAACGGTCATAGCGTACTTGAAATGATCGCAGCATTTGAAAAGGCGGCCCACCGTCCAATCCCATTCAAGTTTATCGATCGTAGACCGGGTGATATTGCTGAGTGTTGGGCAGACCCAAGTAAAGCACAAACTGAGCTTGGTTGGCGTGCATCCCATACTCTTGATGCGATGGTTAATGATTCATGGCGCTGGCAATCAAACAATCCGCAAGGCTACAGCGACCAATAATTCTGCGTTATCGCAATAAAAAAGGCATACCTTATTGTATGCCTTTTTTCATGTTAGCTTTGCAAGCTATTGCGTTTCTTTCCAAATCGCACAAGGTTCGATTTTTGCCCTTTGCAACTTATGCTTATCACGTTCAGCATCACGTTTTAGTTTGTAAGGACCAAGTACCACCTTATACCAAGAGCTATTCTCTTTCTTACGGATCTGGCTGTTAATGCCTTGAAACGCAATCTCAAGCTTACGCGCTTGGGCTTGTTCCGAGGTTTTGTAAGCACCACATTGCATAATGTAAGGAATCTCGGAGATCACCTGCTCTTTCGCTTTCACTTTTACTTCACGATTTGGCAAGCTATCCACGTAATCCCATTTCTCTTCCGGTGGTGGTGGAATCACTTTTTCTGTTTTCGGTGACACTTTTTTACTAGTGTCAGTCACAACAGCTGCTGGCTCAGGATCTTGGCTTAACATATACAAACCAGTACCAAACCCGCCCAGTACTATTAATGCTAACAAACCACTGCGCCACGGTTTACGCTTAGGCGTCGGCTTTCTTTTTACCGGTTTCTTACTCGCACCGCGTTTTACGTAATCTCTATTCGCCACTGTTGTACTATCAACTCAATGAATTTTCACATCATATTAATGCAGAACAAGATCGGATAATAGCGTCTCACTCGACTCCTTACGGAACCACGTGCAAATTTTGACACAATTCCAATTTAACCCTGACTAATTGTTTAAAAAACACTCGAGGCAACAGTCTCTATAAACGAAGATTTAACCTAAAATAAACGGCGCTAAAAAGCGCCGTGTTCTGCATTAAATTGCTCGTGGAGGAGCTGCACTCTTACGCACGACTAAGCTGGTTTCTAATAATCTCGAGCCCGAGCTTACATCATGGCCACGCAATATCTCCAACATCATTAACATAGCCTGACGGCCAATTTCATATCTTGGCTGAGAAATGGTGGTTAACGGAGGATCGCAATACTGTGCAAACTGAATATCATCAAATCCCACCACAGAGAGATCTTGTGGCACCCGTAAACCTAAACGTTTTGCTTCTTGAATCGCACCAATTGCCATCGCATCGTTGTGACAGAAAATAGCCGTTGGCGGCTCTGGTAAGGTCAACAATTGACGTACAGCTTTGGCGCCATCTTCAAAAGAGAAATTACCGAAAATACTGTATGCCGGATTCATGGTGATGCCTGCACGACGCAGAGCTTGCATGTAACCTTGTTGACGGAACTGACATAATGCGGCTGCTTGTGGGCCCGATATTTGCGCAATACGCTTGTGGCCAAGCTGAGTTAAATAGTTAACCACTTCAAATGCAGAAGTTAAGTTATCAATATGCACCGTTGGCAATTCAAGCTCCGGAGCAAATTCACACGCCATGACCATCGGCGGTAAATTTTTTTGCTCAGGCTTACTCACATCGAAAGGTAAATCGGTACCCAACAGCAACATACCATCGGCTTGCTTAGTAAAAACTAAATTAACAAAAGAGTTCTCGCGCTTCTTTTGTTGTGCGCTGTCACCAAGTAATACAATGTATCCGTGTTCCATTGCAGCATCTTCGATACCACGAATGATCTCGGTGTAGTACGGATCACAGATATCTGGAACGATTGCGATAATGGTTTTCGACTCATTACGACGCAAGTTGCGCGCAAGTGAGTTTGGTGAGTAACCAGCTTCTAAAACTGCATCTTCAACACGCTTGCGCGTCGCCGAAGAAACCTTCTCAGGATTCATCAACGCCCTTGATACTGTCGCTGTTGAAACCCCTGCTAGCTGGGCAACATCCTTCATTGTCGCCATAAATGTAACCCTCTTCTATGTTTTCCCTTATCAGTAGCGTTTGCCACCCTGCCCAATAAACGGTCGATGAGCTTAAGCTCATTCTATTTTTTGCACGGTGCGGTACTTGCGAATAACGTTGCGACAGGTATACACCGAGATGCGTAATACTAGAACTACTAGTGTATTTATTTCACATCATAAAGTTACGGGATAATTAACAAAACCCGAGCCCTCATAGAGACATGCCTCACAAAATCAATTACTAGTTCCGCTTACGTAACATCGTAAATGGCTACTAGCTTAAATCTTGCGGCTCAATATCTAACGACCAACGCACTTTTTTACTATGTGGCAACAACTCAATAGCAGGTTTGGCACTTGTTAGTAACCGCTGCATTAATGGGCGCGTTTGCGTTTGCAATAACAGCTGCCAGCGATATTTGCCCGCCTTTTTCGCCAAAGGCGCCGGTGTAGGGCCAAGAACCTGGCAGGTTTCATCAAACAATGGATGTGCTTCCAATGTATAACGAACTTGGCGCATAAACTCTTCCACAACCTCGCCATTATTCGCTTCGGCACGAAATAAAGTGAGGAACGTATATGGGGGTAGCATCGCCCATTGCCTTTCCTGTAAGGCGGTCTGAGCAAAATGTCGATAACTATGATTTAACAGTGCTTGCAGCAATGAATGCTCAGGATGGTGCGTTTGCAGAACCACTTCACCGGGTTTACTCGCTCGTCCTGCACGCCCTGCAACTTGGATAAAGAGCTGAGCCAATCGCTCTGAGGCTCTAAAGTCACTGCTATACAGTGAACCGTCTACATCAAGCAGTGCGACTAAAGTGACATCGGGAAAATGATGGCCTTTCGCCAACATTTGAGTACCAATTAAAATTTGATACTCCCCTTTTTGAATCGCATTTAAAGCGCTTTCAAGGCTTCCTTTACGTCGTGTGCTGTCGCGGTCAATACGAATCGCGCGGTATTCAGGAAAGAGCTGCTGAAGCTGCTTCTCTAACTGCTCCGTCCCTACCCCAACCGTCACTAAGTTCGTTGATCCACAACCTTGGCATTGATGAATAACCGGCTGCTGAGACCCACAGTGATGACACCGAATCTCATTGCTGTTTTGGTGGTAGGTATAGTAAGCATCACAACGTTTACACTCTGCAATCCAGCCACATTCATGACACATTAATGCCGGAGAGAACCCGCGGCGATTGAGAAACAGCATCACCTGATTACCCGCCCCCAGATGCTTACGCATTTCTGCAATTAGCGGGGCAGACAACCCACTCTCTAAATACAAGCCTTTAACATCCAAAACTCGATTTCGAGTTGGCTTAGCATTACCAGCCCGTTGGGAAAGTTCTAGATGATGATATTTACCGCTAAGCGCATTGTGCAATGTTTCCAGTGCAGGAGTCGCCGAGCCGAGAACAATCGGAATCTGCTCTTTGTTGGCTCGCATAACCGCAACATCACGGGCGTGATAGCGCAAACTGTCTTGCTGCTTATAAGAGCTATCATGTTCTTCATCGACAATGATAATTCCGAGATCAGCAAATGGTGTAAGCAGTGCTGAACGAGTACCTATCACGATACCTGCGGCTTTATCGCGCGCACTGAGCCAAGCATTGAGGCGTTCTGTTTCATTGAGACCTGAGTGCACCACTTCGACCGGTACATTAAAGCGTTGACGGAAACGGTTAATGGTTTGGGGCGTTAGACCAATTTCCGGCACTAAAACTAACGCTTGCTGTCCTCTTTCAAGCACCGGTTTGATCAGATTGAGGTAAACCTCGGTTTTCCCTGAACCAGTTACCCCTTCTAATAAATAACAACCAAATCCCTGCGCGCTATTAACGGTCGCAATCGCGACTGCCTGCTCTTGATTCAGCTTTGGCTTATCCGCCTCCACTTCCACCTCAGAACTCCAAGTTTTGATCTCAGGCTTTTTCTCTATCGACTGTACCCAGCCCTTTTCTTGCAGTGCTTTCAACACCGAGCCGGAAATCTCTTGCTCTAACAGTTGTTGATGACTAACCGCGCCATACTCTAAGGCACGCATTGCCCGTTCTTGCTGAACCGCTCGACCAAAGCCGACCATAAATTGGTTTTTGCCCGCTTCGGTTAATTGCCACTCAAGTAAAGTCGAAAAATCGGCAGGCTTTCCTTTTCTCAAGGCACTAGGCAACGCGTTGGCTAATGTGTCACCCAATGGATACTGATAGAACTGACTGCACCACTTAAGCAATTGAAATAGCGACTCAGACCAAACTGGCTCACTATCTAAGACCTGTTTAATTTCTTTAAGCTGGGAGTGTTTAAAGTCAGATTGAGTGGCTAGCTGAGTGACAATACCAATCAAGGTCTTTGGCCCGAATGGAACGGATACACGCCCACCAATCACCGGAAACAGGTGACTGGGAATGAGGTAATCAAATTGCTTATCGAGTGGAACAGGTAAAGCAACACGAGCAATGGTAGGACGCATAACGTGGTGAATCAGCGGTAATCAAAGACAGCAACCAGTCTAAAGCAAAATCTCAGATGATTCTATTCCATCACAGCTGAAGCATTGCTAGCAATGGTGAAAAAAGTAGCAATTTTTTCAGTAAATCTGTTGATCCTATTTGGACTATTCATTACTATACTGCGCCTTAGCATTATGGCTTGAAGATGTGTTCATCAAGCGGTATGCGAAATTTTTTATTAACTACGTGTGGTGTGCGGCTTCGAATCGTATAGCGACACGGCCTACTTGAGGTTATCCCATGAAAGCTGGTATCCACCCAGAATACAAAGCAGTAAACGCAACTTGTTCTTGCGGCAACTCTTTCGTTTTTAACTCTACTCTAGGTAAAGAAGCTATCCACCTAGACGTATGTGACAAGTGCCACCCATTCTACACTGGTAAGCAACGTATCGTTGATACAGGCGGCCGTGTTGATCGCTTCAACAAGCGTTTCGGTGCTCTATCAAGCGGCAAGAAGTAATTACTACTTTATACCGATTCTAAAAAAGGACGCACAGCGTCCTTTTTTATTGCCTCAATTTCCAGCGCCAGTCTTTATCTTTCAATAACCCATTGTTTTGCCAAAATGCGAGCTGGTAGACCTTCTTAATTATCGTTAAGCCTATAATAACTGATTAGATTTGATAGCAAATCAAACTTAAAAACAACGTTTTTAACAGTTACACAATAACGAGAAATTAATCCTATGTCAGACGCTCAATCAGTCGAACTCAGCGCAGAAGAACTCTTCCGTCAACAAGCCCTTGAATACCACGCATCCCCTATCGCAGGCAAAATTGAAATCGCCCTTACCAAGCCAGCAGAAAGCGCCAAAGATCTTGCTTTAGCTTATAGTCCTGGTGTGGCTGAGCCCGTTCGAGAAATTGCTCAAAACCCAGAGAATGTTTATAGGTACACCGCCAAAGGCAATATGGTCGCCGTGATATCAAATGGTACCGCCATTCTAGGTCTTGGTAACTTAGGACCATTGGCGTCTAAACCCGTGATGGAAGGTAAAGCCCTGCTATTTAAACGCTTTGCTGGATTAGATTCGATTGATATTGAAGTGAAACACCGCACCATTGAAGAGTTTGTCGACACGGTTGCCAATATTGCAGACACCTTTGGTGGCATCAACTTAGAAGACATCAAAGCGCCAGATTGCTTTGAAATTGAAAAGCAGCTAATCGAGCGTTGTGATGTGCCGGTTTTTCACGATGACCAACACGGCACCGCGATAGTCACCGCCGCCGGTATGCTTAATGCGATGGAGCTACAAGGCAAAAAACTAGAAGACGCAACTATTGTCTGCCTTGGTGCTGGTGCAGCCGCCGTTGCGTGTATGGAATTACTAATCAAATGCGGTGCGATGCGTGAAAAAATTTACATGTTGGATCGCAAGGGCGTAATTCACACTCGTCGTGACGATCTCAATGAATACAAAAAGTTATTTGCTAACAATACCGATAAACGCACTCTAGAAGATGTGATTGAGGGTGCCGATATCTTCCTTGGTGTGTCCGGGCCGAACCTACTTCCACAAGATGCGCTGAAATTAATGGCCGATAAGCCGATCGTATTTGCCTGTTCAAACCCAGATCCAGAAATTAAGCCCGAGCTGGCTCATCAAGTACGTGATGATTTAATTATGGGTACGGGCCGCAGTGACTATCCAAACCAAGTCAATAACGTACTTTGTTTCCCGTTTATTTTCCGCGGTGCACTGGATGTGCGTGCCAGTGAAATAAATGATGAAATGAAATTAGCCGCGGTAGAAGCAATTCGTCAACTAGCGAAATTGCCAGTACCAGCAGAAGTACTTGCGGCTGCAGGTGTGGATTCATTGGAATTTGGTCGTGATTACATTATTCCAAAACCGATGGATCCTAGACTGCTCGCGAATGTCGCCAAAGCCGTCGCGCAAGCTGCGGTAGACTCCGGTGTCGCTCGAATTGAAATGCCTGAAAATTATATGGCTTAGCTGTCGTTGCTATCGACTCTTTGAACGTTAATCATAAACACAAAAACCGCAGTTTTAACTGCGGTTTTTGTGTGCATCACTGGTTGGTGCTTATACCAGCCGACAACGTTTAGTCATCAAATGCTTCAAACTCGATGCCCATCGCCGTCATCAATTCTTTCGCTTCTGATGGAATGTCATCAGGGCGGTCTTTACGCAAATCTTCATCGGTCGGCAAAGGCTGTCCGGTGTAGGCATGCAAAAACGCTTCACATAGCAATTCACTATTAGTCGCATGGCGTAGGTTATTGATTTGGCGGCGCGTGCGCTCATCCGTCAATACCTTTAATACTTTCAATGGAATTGAAACGGTAATCTTTTTTACTTGTTCGCTCTTCTTTCCATGTTCAGCATATGGGCTAATGTAATCGCCATTCCAGTCTGCCATTGCGCACCTTCGTTATAGTTTGATCGGTAATTTGGTTAGGTGCTAATTTTAGCGGCTTTTAAGGCTGCAAGCAAAGACATATAGACGTCCAGATGTATTGACGGCTCACATTTAGACAAGTAAAGTAGCGTAAATGGATTGTGAATGCATTGTATCTACGCTCGCTCGTTGAGAAAACGCATTCTTACTGACAAATCACAATTTGTTCGAAAGGAAACACTTATGAGCACCCGCAAGCCTGCTACTATCGCGGTTCGTACCGGCATAGAGTCCGATACTCAACACAACGCCGTCGTTCCTCCTATTTATCTTTCAACCAATTATGGTTTCTCTGCTTTTGGTGATGTGCCAAAATACGATTACACGCGTTCAGGCAACCCTAATCGAGGCTTGCTGGAAAAAACACTCTACCAATTAGAATCAGGCCAAGGCGCGGTAATCACCAACTGCGGAACCTCTGCTCTTAATCTGTTAGCCACCAGCTTATTAGGCCCCAATGACCTCATCATCGCACCACATGACTGCTATGGTGGCAGCTACCGTCTTTTTAACACTCGCGCTCAAAAAGGTGACTTTAAGGTCTTATTTGTCGATCAGTCTGATCCGCAAGCACTCAGTCACGCATTAGCTCAAAAGCCTAAATTAGTCCTAGTTGAAACACCATCAAATCCACTGGTGCGTGTCGTGGATATCGAACAAATTTGTCAGCAGGCACATGCGGTTGATGCCTTAGTCGCGGTCGACAATACCTTTCTAACTCCAGTGTACCAAAAGCCTCTTGAACTCGGCGCGGATATTGTCATTCACTCGACGACCAAATTCATTAACGGCCACTCCGATGTGATTGGCGGTGTCGTCATTACCAAAACCCATGAATTGGCGGAAGAACTCGCTTGGTGGGGTAATTGTATTGGCGCAACGGGCACGCCATTTGATAGCTACATGACACTGCGAGGTCTACGCACATTGTCTGCTCGTATGCGTGTCCACGAAGAGAGCGCAACGCATATTCTTGAGTTTCTCAAAAAACATGCATTGGTCGGTAATATTTATCACCCAAGTTTACCCACTCATCCAGGTCATCAAATTGCACTCAAACAACAAAGTGGCTTTGGCTCTATGCTCAGCTTTGAATTTGCAGGTAGTTTTGAACAACTCAAAACCTTTGTGAGTGGGCTACAATTGTTCTCCCTCGCAGAATCACTTGGTGGTGTTGAAAGCTTAATCTGTCATCCCGCATCGATGACACACCGCGCGATGGGCGAAGCCGCACTGGCAGAAGCTGGCGTTTCACAGCAATTATTACGTTTATCAGTTGGTCTTGAAGATGCAGACGATCTTATCGCTGATTTGGAACAAGCATTCGCATTGGCACTGGAGCAAAACTAAATGAGTATCGAAAGACAACTGCATAAATTTGGTGGTAGCAGTTTGGCGGATCCTGAATGCTATCGCCGTGTGGTGCAAATACTGAAACAATACTCTCAAGCGGAGGATTTGATCGTTGTTTCTGCTGCAGGCAAAACCACCAACCATTTGATTGAATTTATTGAAGGCTTATATAAAGACGGTCGCATCGCTCACGAAGCGCTACAAGACGTCAAAAAATTTCAAGTAAATCTGATTGAACAACTGCTAAGCGGCGACGAACAAACGGCGCTGATCGCCCAACTCAACGATGAGTTTAAGTTACTCGGAGAACTTTCAGCTCCGCTGACTGATGCGGAACAAGCTGCCGTACTTGGACATGGTGAAAGCTGGTCTGCACGTTTACTATCAACACTGCTGAACCAAAATAAACTCACATCTATCGCCCTCGATTCTCGCAACTTTTTACGTGCAGAAGCTGGAACTCAACCTGAAGTCGATCGCGGCACCTCTTATCCACTGCTAAATGCCATTCTTTCACAACATTCTCAACATCGAGTGGTGATCACAGGCTTTATGGCACAAAACCAACAGGGCCATACCGTACTGCTCGGTCGAAATGGTTCAGATTACTCCGCGACGGTGATTGGCGCATTAGCCCAAGTGAGTAAAGTGACTATTTGGAGCGACGTTGCCGGCGTCTATAGTGCCGATCCTCGTATTGTTGAAGATGCTTGCCTTCTGCCATTGCTGCGCCTTGATGAAGCGAGCGAATTGGCACGCTTAGCTGCTCCCGTGTTGCATAGCCGTACCCTACAACCTGTCGCGCAAAGTGCGATGGATTGCCATCTGCGTTGCAGCTACGAACCTGAAGCAGGTTCAACACGTATCGAACGCGTACTCGCCTCTGGGCGCGGCGCAAAAATTATATCTTCACTGGATGAAGTACTGTTGATAGAACTGTACGTTTCTTCTGGTCATGATTTTTCACGCTTGCGACAAGAAGCACTATCGAGTCTTAGCAGGGCTCAGTTAGAACCACTGGCGTACGAGGTTCAAGAAGATCAACATTGCTTGCGCTTAAGCTACACCCGAGAAATCGCCGGTGGCGCTTTGGCTTATTTGCAAGACAAAGGCTTTGAAGCCGAAATCAAACTTAAAGAGGGCTACTCTATGGTAGCTGCTGTTGGCGCAGGGGTAACAAGCAACCCTATTCACTCTTACGGTTTCTATCAGCAGCTTAAACATGCTCCGGTTGAATTTATCGCCGAGTCCACATCGGGCTTAAGCTTGGTTGCCATTTTGCGCACCTCTGCCACGACACCATTAGTGCAAGGCATTCACAAACAGCTATTTCAAGCACAAAAGCGTGTTGCCATCGCGCTATGCGGAAAAGGCAATATTGGCAGCGCATGGTTATCGTTATTTGCTGAGCAAAAGAGTGAACTAGAAAAACGCCGTGGCATGAATTTCGAGTTAGTCGCAATCATCGATAGCCAAACCTACTGGTTTGACGCAAATGGCATTAATGCCGCAAATGCGAATCAACAATTTGATAATGAAGCTATCAGCTATGAAAATGGCGAATGGATACCACGTCTTGGCTCAATTCAAGGCTACGATGAAGCTGTCGTGATTGATGTTACCGCCAGCCAAGAATTAGCACTTCAATATCAAGAAATTGCAACCCAAGGCGTACACCTTATTTCTGCCAATAAAGTCGCAGGATCTGCCTCAAGCGCCTTCTACTACCAAGTGCAGGATGCCTTTGCCAAAATCAACCGCCATTGGCTTTACAATGCTACTGTTGGTGCAGGTTTACCGATCAATCACACGGTCAAAGATTTACGTGAGAGCGGCGATGAAGTCATTGCTATCTCTGGCATCTTTTCCGGCACACTTTCTTGGCTGTTTCAACAATATGACGGCAGTGTGCCATTTGCCGAGCTAGTCGATTTAGCTTGGCAACAAGGATTAACCGAGCCCGATCCTCGTCATGACTTGGATGGCTCAGATGTGATGCGAAAACTGGTGATTCTTGCGCGTGAATCTGGCTTAACGATTGAGCCAGAGGCTGTCAAAGTAGAAAGCCTAGTGCCAGAAGAGCTCGCTCAACTGCCTTTGGATGACTTTCTTGATAATGGCCATATTCTAAGTGAGTTACTCGCCGAGCGCTTACGCAAAGCACAGCGCGAAGATAAAGTACTGCGCTACGTTGCGCGATTGGAGAAAAATGGCAAGGCGACAGTAGGTGTAGAGGCGCTCACTCGTGAGCACGCCCTTGCGAACCTGCTGCCATGCGACAACATCTTTGCGATTGAGAGTAAATGGTACAAAGATAATCCATTAGTCATTCGAGGCCCTGGTGCAGGCAGAGAGGTCACGGCTGGAGCGATTCAGTCGGACCTGAATCTGCTCTCAAGTTTGATTTAGTGAAAGCGTTAGGCGTGCAGCGATAACGCTCACGCCTTCTGTTCATCAAACTAAACTGAATTAAATCGTTCTACGTGAAGATTACTCAACGTCAACTTGAATAAAATTCATAATCACATGATTGACTTTAAAACTTATTCATTACATTCTGTAGCCATATAGACGTCCAAACGTCAGGAAATTAGTAAGCGAGTGGTAGAGGATTACCACAGGGAGAGCAAGATGGGATACACACACGCCAGTCATATTGACGCTTTGAATCAAAATATTGCTGAGCTTTCAGACAATATCAATGTCTCATTTGAATTCTTTCCACCAAGCAGTGAAAAAATGGAAGATACACTGTGGAATTCGGTGCATCGCTTAAAACATCTTAAGCCAAAATTCGTTTCGGTCACTTATGGCGCTAACTCTGGCGAGCGTGACCGTACTCACTCCATTATCAAAGACATAAAGTCCGCAACCGGTTTGGTTGCCGCACCTCACCTCACCTGTATCGATGCGACTCGCGAAGAGCTGATCAACATCGCCGATGACTATTGGTCAAACGGCATTGAAAGTATCGTGGCTTTGCGTGGCGATATTCCCCCTGGAGGTGGTGCGCCTGATATGTACGCTTCTGACCTTGTTGAGCTGTTAAAATCTCGTCATGATTTCGATATCTCTGTCGCAGCCTTTCCAGAAGTGCACCCAGAAGCCAAAAGCGCACAGGCAGATTTGCTCAACCTGAAACGCAAGGTTGATGCAGGTGCCAGCCGCGCAATCACGCAATTCTTCTTTGATGTGGAAAGCTACCTACGTTTTCGCGATCGCTGTGTTGCAGCAGGTATTGATGTGGAAATCGTACCGGGCATTCTGCCGGTGTCTAACTTCAAACAAGCATCGCGTTTTGCTGCACAAAACCATGTCAAAGTACCAGGCTGGATGGCGAAACAGTTTGAAGGTCTGGATGACGATCCAACCACACGTCAGCTCGTCGGTGCTAGTCAAGCTATCGATATGGTACGCATACTGAGCCGCGAGGGTGTCAAAGACTTCCACTTTTATACGCTCAACCGCGCTGAAATGACTTACGCTTTGTGCCATACATTAGGTGTTCGCCCTAAGGCATAACACTCAGCAATTTGTCAAAGGTCAGCATCAAGCTGACCTTTTTACTACCCATGTCCCAAAGCTCTCTGAACCTATTTTTAACGGCCAGATAGCAAAAAGGCCAACCTTTCGGTCAGCCTCTTTTTAACTCTAAGTAGATTATTCTACTTCATCCATTTTGCCTAGTAGGCTGCGGATGCGCTCTTGCCATGCCGCGTGCTCTTGTTGCATCTGTTGAGATTTTTGCTCTAGATCTTCACGGCTAGCACGAAGCTCATTAGCTTCAACAACAAGCTTCTCTTTTTCTTCTTTTAGCTCTTCCACTTCCATTTGAAGAAGTGAAATTGTATCTACTGCAGTTTGAATTTTTGCTTCTAGTTTTTCTAGTACTTCAAAAGACATCTTAGCCTACCTTTATTCTGTTCGCTTAAAGTGAAGTTCGCTTCACGTGTTACCTTCATTCTACTTAGCCCAGCCAAGAGACACACGCCCTATATTTGATATTGTGCGCTATTCGCACAAAAAACGCACAGTTACTGACATTCACCTAACGTTAATCATCCAGCAAGCGGTTACTGACTCAGTTTACTGAGGTTTCTTGATCCAATTCAATCTCCGAACGGCAAAAAAGCAAACGTTTCCCTTTCGATATGGTAGAATCGCGCCAAAATTACTTCCATCCTAAAAACCAATTTGGAGTCATCATGAAACGCGATTTGGCAATGGCATTTTCTCGAGTCACTGAAGGTGCAGCACTGGCCGGATATAAATGGTTAGGCCGTGGCGATAAAAACGCAGCTGACGGTGCAGCTGTTGAAGTTATGCGTACCCTACTCAATAAAACTGATATCAGCGGCGAGATTGTTATTGGTGAGGGTGAAATTGATGATGCGCCAATGCTCTACATTGGTGAAGTTGTTGGTCTTGGCGGAGACGAAGTTGATATCGCTGTAGACCCAATTGAAGGCACGCGAATGACGGCCATGGGTCAGTCCAACGCTCTAGCCGTGTTGGCTGCGGGTGAAAAAGGCAGTTTCCTTAAAGCACCTGATATGTACATGGAAAAATTGGTCGTCGGTCCTGGAGCAAAAGGTTGTATCGACCTTAACAAGCCGCTTAAAGAAAACCTAGAGAACATCGCAACAGCACTAAATAAGACGCTTGATACGCTAGTGGTAATCACTCTGGCGAAACCTCGCCATGACCAAGTGATTGCGGAGATGCAAGCGATGGGCGTACGTGTCTTTGCCGTACCAGATGGTGATGTAGCGGCTTCTATTCTTACTTGTATGCCAGATAGCGAAGTTGACGTAATGTACTGCATCGGTGGCGCTCCGGAAGGTGTGGTATCAGCTGCGGTAATTCGCGCGCTAGATGGTGATATGCACGGTCGGCTTCTTCCTCGTCATGAAGTGAAGGGCAATAACGAAGAAAACCGCATTTACGGTGCGGCAGAGCTTGCGCGCTGCAAAGAAATGGGCGTGGAAGCGGGTATTGTGCTTAAGATGGAAGACATGGCGCGCAGTGATAACGTCATCTTCTCAGCAACAGGGATCACTAAAGGCGACTTGCTGGAAGGCATTACACGTCAAGGTAATATCGCAACCACAGAAACACTACTCATTCGTGGCCGCTGTCGTACGATTCGTCGCATCAAATCAACACACTACTTAGAGCGTAAAGATCCTGAAGTGCGTGACATTATTCTGTAATTGTACCGCTAAGAATTGAAAAGGATGGCAATGCCATCCTTTTTTAGTTTGATTCAATAACGATGCAATTTTTACCCTGCGCTTTAGCTTGATAAAGCAATTGATCTGCTCGTTGCAAGCGAGAATCGGAGCAACTATCACGCCTCTCTGAAAGAGAGTCCGTGCGATAGACAAATGCGCCCCCCGATACGGTGACTGACATGGTTCGCCCCAAAGAATGAACGAACTTTGGAGTACTCACCTCGCGCTGAACTCTATCTAATATCAGTCGCAATAGCTGCGGACAATCCGCTGAAATCGCCACAACAAACTCTTCGCCCCCAAAACGAGAAATCAAATCGGTTTGACGAAGGCTATTCTCAAGAGAGCTAGCCACTTGGCAAATTATCTCATCACCAACTTGGTGACCGTATGTGTCATTTATCGCTTTAAAATCATCGATATCAAACACTGCAATAGCCATATAACTACTTTGCTCAAGGCTATGCAGATAGGATTCTAAACCGCGGCGATTGAGTAAGCCAGTCATAGGATCGCGCATTGCCAATGCTTTTAGATGTGTATTGAGCGTCTGGGTAGCGCGAAACCAAAGCGTAAGTAGTGCAAGAAGATAAAATGAGATCAGAGCGATTATCTGTTCACGATTGGCATCTAATATGTGCTGTAAATGCAATCCTATTGGCTCATCAACCGTCAAATAAATACCCGCATTTTCTCCTGCGACGATTAAAGGTTGAGAATAGGTAAAACTAAACAGATCAAAGCTATTTCTACCTTGATGCTCGGTTAAACTGTAGCTAATAAGCTTGTCATTAATGAGATCATGCAGAACATTATCAACCGCCAGCACGCCTTTGAACTCACCTTCAACATAGATACCACGAGTAATGGTTACCACACGCTTCCCTGTCATATAGTCTGCATAATCCCCTGTATAAATCACATGCTCATGCGCATCGCTTGAGGTTTGCGCGACAGTTTTCTTCCAATATGGTCTCGTGACAATGATGCTATCAAACACATCACCATGCAATGACTCGGCAAAAGCTTTAGGGGCAGAGATTACAAACTTGTCTTTGGAGACAAAATAGATCGAAGATATCTTGTCGATACTTTTGACGAAATATGCCATTGAAGGTGAAACAAATAAGCGTTTATAAGCTTCTCGGTATAATTCAGATTGAGGATTACACATCGCTTTCGGGCCAGAAAACATAAAGTCATAATCCCTACCCTTATCTGGCATTCCCAAGAACTGACATGTATTCCCCTTAAGTTTAATCGTATGAGGCAATACATAGCGTTCACTTTGCAATGGGTAAAGTGATGTGATGCTGTATTCGAGTGCATTGAGTACTTGGCTCGTCTGCTCTAGCAGTTTTTCAACTCGATACTTCTGCTGCTCGAATTTTTGCTTTGAATCATTCGCTGATTCAAGCATTAATAACGTGACGGCGACGAGAAAAATCGACGTAATACCCACAAACCACTGTTTGTATATTTTTCCAATCTGGGCAATCACTGATATCTCACTCAACTTTTCTGTGCCTATAACAAAAAGGCATTGAACTCGCAGTTACGACTCTTTGCTGTATACCTGCTTTACTTCTCTTCAGGCACTAAAAAAGCCGAAGCATAGCTTCGGCTTTTCTAAATCAACACGGGATGAGTCAATTTATTCATCGGCGGCGAAGTGTAAATTTACTCTTCACCACATACAACGATTTTATAAATTAAACTATCACTGGATGAGAGTGGATGATTACATCATACCGCCCATGCCACCCATACCGCCCATGCCACCCATATCTGGCATGCCAGAATCTTTTTGTGGCAGATCTGTTACCATCGCTTCTGTTGTGATCATTAGACCCGCTACAGATGCTGCGAACTGGAGTGCGCTACGCGTTACTTTTGTTGGATCTAGGATACCCATCTCTAGCATGTCGCCGTATTCACCCGTTGCTGCGTTGTAACCGTAACTACCTTCGCCCGCTTTCACATTGTTAGCAACCACTGACTCTTCGTCACCAGCATTCTTAGTGATTTGACGGATAGGCGCTTCCATTGCACGCAGTGCAACACGGATACCCACGTTTTGCTCTTCGTTGTCACCTTCTAGGTCAACAATCTTAGAAGCCGCACGAATTAGTGCAACACCACCACCTGCAACGATACCTTCTTCAACCGCAGCGCGAGTTGCATGTAGTGCATCTTCTACGCGGTCTTTCTTCTCTTTCATCTCAACTTCAGTCGCTGCGCCAACTTTAATTACCGCAACACCGCCAGCAAGTTTCGCAACACGCTCTTGTAGCTTCTCTTTGTCGTAGTCTGAAGTCGCATCTTCGATTTGTTGACGAATTTGCGCTACGCGGCCTTGGATCATCGCTTCTTCACCAACACCATCAATGATAGTGGTATTTTCTTTAGTGATCGCTACGCGCTTCGCTTGACCTAGGTCTTCAAGTGTTACTTTCTCAAGCTCTAGACCAACCTCTTCAGAGATCACTGTGCCACCAGTCAGTACTGCGATGTCTTGCAGCATTGCTTTACGACGGTCACCAAAACCAGGCGCTTTAACCGCAGCCACTTTCACGATGCCACGCATGTTGTTCACAACTAGCGTTGCTAGCGCTTCACCTTCTACATCTTCAGCGATGATAAGTAGTGGACGTGATGCTTTTGCTACCGCTTCAAGCGTTGGTAGTAGCTCGCGAATATTGTTTACTTTCTTGTCTACTAGCAGAATGAATGGACTTTCTAGCTCAACTGAACCTGATTCTTGGTTGTTGATGAAGTAAGGAGATAGGTAACCGCGATCAAACTGCATACCTTCTACAACATCTAGCTCATCTTGTAGCGCTTGACCTTCTTCAACAGTGATAACACCATCACGGCCTACTTTATCCATCGCTTCAGCGATGATCTTGCCTACCGTTGAGTCAGAGTTTGCAGAGATAGTACCTACTTGCTCAATTTCAGTGCTAGTAGAGCAATCTTTTGACAGTGCTTTTAGCTCTTCAACGGCTGCCGCTACTGCTTTATCAATACCACGTTTTAGATCCATCGGGTTCATGCCCGCAGCAACCGCTTTAAGACCTTCGTTTACAATTGCTTGTGCTAGTACAGTCGCTGTTGTTGTACCATCACCCGCAACATCATTTGCTTGTGAAGCCACTTGCTTCACCATTTGTGCGCCCATGTTTTGAAACTTGTCTTCAAGTTCAATTTCACGCGCAACTGATACACCATCTTTAGTGATAACTGGTGCACCGAAAGATTTATCTAGAACTACGTTACGACCTTTAGGGCCTAAAGTTACTTTTACAGCGTCTGCTAGGATGTTCACACCTTCTAGCATTTTTACGCGAGCGTCATTACCAAATTTAACGTCTTTAGCAGCCATCTTTTATTCCTTCTCAATTCTGTATTGTTTATCGTTCTTGAATCAGAGCCAAATTACTCAACGATTGCCATGATGTCATTTTCAGACATGATAAGAACTTCTTTACCGTCGATTTTCTCAGTTTTCGTGCCGTAGCCTTCTGCGAAAATAACCGTATCACCAACTTTAACGTCCAAAGGTAGAACAGTGCCATTTTCTAGGATGCGGCCTTTGCCTACAGCTAGAACAACACCGCGAGTCGATTTTTCCGCAGCAGAACCAGTAAGCACAATGCCGCCGGCAGACTTAGATTCAACTTCTTGGCGCTCTACGATAACTCGGTCATGTAATGGACGAATGTTCATCGGTCGTCTCTCCTGAAAATTTCGATGTGATTTGATAATTGCTTTAATCATCAGAATAAAGCCTTGTGATTACGATATATGGGCAATGAAGACAATACCAAGGGGATTGCATGGAATTTTTTGTGAGGAAGGCAACAAAAAAGGCTCCGAAGAGCCTTTAAGTTACTTTTCAGTTTCCTCTTCACGACGGAAGGCGAAACGAATCAATACAATTGCCACACCGAGCATGCCACCAAGCATTGTGCCAAGAACGACGATTAGTGCACGTTTAGGTTTGATGTGTGAGGTCGGTTTCCGGCTGGCTATTCAATCTAACAACACTGAATCAGGACTTACAAAATTGCTTGCTTGAACAGAAGCTGAGCATAATTTCAGCCAATGCTTCTTGAACTTTTCCTTGATGAGAAGAAACAAAGTTGTTCCGTTGCTTTTAGTGTCGCTTGAACTTTTTAAGTTCATTATGTTTATAAGCATCATTAATATGGTTGGCGAATAGAGCAACTGACTGGTACGCACCATCTGGACTATTTGCTTGTTTAGCAACCGTTATATTACCTTCTCGATCTTTGGAGACAGATAATCCATTCAAACTACCTGGTTCAAGATCGGAACCGAGATAATATCTTGCTTAGTGCTATTGCTTAATACGGAAAGGCAATATTTGCTTCTTGGACAATTTGCCGCGGATTGTAACCGCGACTCTGTACAAAGTTATATGGGTCGGCATCTACCTGCAAGTGTTGCCGTCGCCCGATACATTAGGCTGAATATATGCGAATAATACGCACACACCAAACAGTAGCGTCACGCATACTATTAGTACTTTAGACTGCAAAGCGTAAAGAAAAGCTCTCGCAAATCCTATTTCATCATTTGCATTATAAGAGTTAAACGACGTTGGATTGGGCAATGACGTGTTTTGAGGAAGTTAAAGTGTTACTCACAATGATTCCTTTCTCTGGATAAAATCTTTGAAAAGAATAACACGCCGACCAATTCAATAGCGAGAGCAGGATCAGTTATCTCCAGTCAGGTAATCGTTCTGCAATGGAAATAACATTTATTTGCTCTTCAGTTTCCATCTTGTCTGCATCACCGTCTGGTTGATGGCCATGCAGCGTGGTTTGAAACCAACGAACTGTTTGTGCAACTCTCGACTTAATACAACATTGACGTGATGTGGATTCTTACAATGCCCAACAAGCCGGTCAATATGGCTTTGTTGTGCTTGTAGACGAGCTTGCATATCTATAGAAGAAGAAGCTATAAGCTCTTGGCATTTTTCTCGTTTTAATTGCTCAAAAGCTTGCTCATCTTCTTGAACAAGTTTCACCAGTTCATCAAACGATGGTAATTGTTGGCTCAAATTTTTTGCTGGAGAATACATAGCTTACTCACATCAACTCACTCATTATAATGAGCCTAGTTCATAAGCATCGTGTTTGTGATAATTCCTAGTCTCAAAATTGAGATCAAACACCTCTCAAAGAAATTTCACCACCAATATAGGTTTCTAACCCATTGTCTGTATTGATCAACACGGCGCCTTGCTCGTTAATGCCACTTGAAATACCAATGACTTCTCGCTCGCCCATAATCAATCGAATTTCTCGACCAAGATAGTTGTCAAGGCGATTCCAACGTTCAACAAAACCTTGCATACCAGTTATCTCATATTCTGACAGCGCTGTTTTTAACGTATTAATCAGCGAAATCGCCAATTGGTTTCGGTCAATATCATGCTCTACCGCATCGGCTAAGCAAGACCAGGGTTGAGTAATACCTTGTGTATTAGTGGCCATCTTGAGATTCATACCCATACCTATCACAAGATGGGCCGCCGCTCCTGCTTGACCAGACATTTCGACTAGAATGCCCGCTAGCTTTTTGTCTTGGTAATATAGATCGTTTGGCCATTTGAGTTTGATACCTTCAATCCCAAGCTTCTCCAATGCTTCAACTATCGCGACGCCAACAACTAAACTAAGCCCCATAGCGCCAGCCATACCCGCCTCTAAGCGCCAGTACATCGAAAGATACAAGTTACAACCAAATGGCGAAATCCACTCTCTTCCTCGACGCCCACAGCACGTGATCGGCAATACAAACCGAGCCTGATTGCAATAAGCCGATTCGATCCATTAAATGCTGGTTGGTTGAGCCGATCACCGGAATAAGCTCGACTGGCACTGAGACTTCACTTTGCAAACGCTGCTGATTAAGCAGTTGCATCGAGCCTGCCAATTTATAGCCTTTACCTGACACGCTAAAGATATCCACGCCCCACGCTTGAATACCTTTAACGTGTTTGCTGACTGCAGCTCGAGAAATATTGAGTTGTTCGCCTAACTCCTCGCCGGAGTGGAAATAACCATCAGCAAGAGTGTCCAGTATTGCGAGCTTCACCGCGTGCTCTTTCATTTCAACGCCCCTCTGAGCTCAAGCAGGTTAGTCTCCTGCGTTTTCCCCATAAAACGCACCTCATGTTCGAGTTCAATGCCATACTTTTGCCACACGGTTTGACGAACATAATCAGCCAAATCCACCACATCTTGCGCAGTAGCATGACCCTGATTAACAAGAACTAATGCTTGATTTGGTGCCGCGGCCGCCAGCGTGGAGCCTTTTGGCAGTTATCAATTAACCAGCCTGCAGCGAGTTTCATGCCGCCTTCTACCGCATAAGCCACTAAATTGGGGTATTGTGCCAATAGTTGTTGATATTGCAGTTCAGAAATGACTGGGTTTTTAAAGAAGCTTCCCGCATTACCTGTAACTCTAGGGTCTGGTAGTTTTTCCATCCGAACCTGACAAACTTGCTCAAATACCTGTTTGGCTGAAACCGTATTGGCATCGAATGCTTTTAACGGGCCGTATTCAATTTGCGGTTGCCATTTTTTTTCAAGTTTGAAACCGACCGCAACAATCACCACTTTTTCATACAAGGCATGTTTGAAAATCGAGTCACGATAACCAAATTGGCATTCTTCAGCGCTCAAACGCTTTACTTCAAACGAGTTAAGTTCCAGTACATCAACGTATTCACACACATCCTTCAGCTCTTTGCCATAGGCACCGATATTTTGAATCGGCGCGGAACCGACACATCCAGGAATTAGCGCTAAGTTCTCAAACCCAAAGTAACCTTGCTCAACCGACCATTTAACAAAACTTGGCCAATCTTCACCACCTGCGACATGTAAATACCAGCAATGCTCAGACTCAGTTACAGTTGTGCCACTCAACTTATTCAATATCACCACGCCTTGGAATGGTTCGATAAACAGCATATTGCTGCCTTTGCCGAGCATTAGCTTCGGCATGGCTTGCCAATCTGGATTGGAATAAACCTGTTGAATATCTTCAATCGACGAGGCTTCGACCAACACGTCACAAGACTGCTCAATAGAAAAAGTATGGTGGGAACGCAAGCTAGCATTGGTTTGTATTTGCATGGTATTTGTTTGCATCGAGCAAGTTAAGTCATTTACACTGCCGCCATTCTACATAGATATGAGTGGATAGAGAATGGACGATCTTCGAATCGAAACGCTCGAGCCAATAAAATTGCCACTAGTCTCGCGTTTGTATAAAGCGCATTACCCATCAGGCAAAGCCAAAAAAAACGAACAAACGATTGTCGGCTATAGCAATAACCAACTCGTGTGCGTAGTTCGTTTTCGCCCGATAGAGCAATATCAATTACTCACTGGCATGTTGGTCATACCAGAACAACGTGGACAGGGCCTAGGGCATCATTTACTGCGGTATTGCCAACAGTCTATCTGTAGTAGCAATACTTATTGCTTCGCCTACCCACATTTAGAACATTTCTATCAACAACACGGATTTGTGAGCCTGCTAGCGGATCAATTACCTAATAGCCTAAATCAGCTATTTACACGTTACACTGCAAGTGGGAAATGTCTCATTCCAATGCACTATCAAGCAGATTCACTCTAATCTGGGCGCGATTTCTGGTAATAAGTGGCCGAGATTTGCTAATATCCGTCTTCTGCTTTGTTTTGGCAGTCGTTTTTGTTGCCATTTTTGAGGTTAATCATTCCATATGATCGCTAACAGGTATTCTTTGCAACATCTACCTACTCTTGCGCAAGATCCCGCTGATTTTGAAGTTTTGTATTCTGCTTTGGATTTTCGTTCACGTTTAATTCAAGAAATTCGCAGAGCGACGAAACGTATCTATCTGGTTGCCTTGTATCTGGAAGATGATGAAGCTGGTCGAGAAATCTTAACTGAACTTTATCAAGCCAAACAAAGAAACCCAGGATTAGATATTAATGTGTGCGTCGATTGGCATCGTGCACAACGTGGTTTGATCGGCGCCGAAGCGACTAAAACCAACGCATGCATGTACAGAGCTTTTTCAGAGCAGTATGAGCATAAAGTACCGGTTTATGGCGTGCCGGTTCGTGGTAAAGAAGTCTTCGGTGTATTGCATCTTAAAGGCTTCATCATTGATGATACGGTCATCTATAGCGGCGCAAGTTTAAATAACATCTATCTAAACTACCAAGATAGGTACCGTTTTGACCGCTACCATGTCATTACCAATCCAGACTTGGCAAACAGCATGGTGCTGTTCGTGCAAAACGAGATGATTGCGCATCCAGCAGTCAACAACCTTGCCTGCCCGGCTAAACCAGAAACCAAAGAGATTAAAGCGAGCATCCGCCAACTGCGTGCCTCTCTCGCTAAAGCCGCTTATAAATTTGATAGCCAATCAACCTCTCCCGAGCAAGTCGCGGTAACGCCTCTCGTTGGTGTAGGCAAAAAACGTAACAAACTCAATCAAAGCATCAATCACTTATTGGCATTGGCACAAGATGAAATCTTTATCTGTACGCCATACTTCAACTTCCCGCGTGGCATCGCCAAACAGATTCGCCGAGCAATCAAACGTGGCGTTCGAGTGACGATCGTTGTGGGTGATAAGACTGCGAACGATTTCTACATCCCACCAGAGCAAGAATTTAAAACCATTGGTGGTTTGCCTTACCTTTATGAGCGTAATCTACGCCAATTTGCCAAAGCAAATGAAGCGCACATTGCCAGTCGTCAGTTGTCTATCCATCTTTGGAAGCACGAAGTGAATAGCTTCCACTTAAAAGGTATTTGGGTCGATAAGCGCTACATGCTACTTACAGGCAATAACCTCAACCCACGCGCATGGAAACTAGACCTAGAAAATGCCATTTTGGTACAAGATGATTTCCATCATCTAACAGAAAAGTTTGAACAAGAAGTGGATAATATTCTTCAGCACACTCAATTAATTTGCACCTACAAGCAATTAGAGAAGTTAGAAGACTATCCTGATGTAGTACAAAAACTGATGCGTAAGATCACTCGAGTTAAAGTAGATCGAGTGCTGAAACAAATACTTTAATCTATAACTATTAAGCTTTTGGAAGTTAACGTGAAACGACTTATACAGCAGCCTGTAATTTGTCATGGCATAGGTATTATCGGCAGCATTATATTAATTCACTCCATAACCGGTTGGAGAGAATTTACCACTAACAGTCATTAATAGCCTTTGGATTATTAGCACGGCTTATATATGTACATCTCTTACTATACCCAAAATCACTAACTATCTTTTAGTTGATCGTAAATATTATATCCTACCAGTGCTCGCGTTCGTCTACGCTGTAGCGATGGCTCTAATTCTCTTATTTAGAGTGGAATACTCAAGAGAAATACTAATCTACGGATTTTCTTTCCATTTACTATGGATGTATCTCAGCGCATCCTTTCGCAGTGAATATCATAAAATAAGACTTAGTGCCATTAATAACTTTGATTATGACAACTTCCATTCAAAACACGCTCGCTTAGAAATAAAAAATCGAACACCTAGATGTTCACAATGTTCAAGGTGGACTTGTTGTAGACTTACATGGAGAGCTAAGTCCAGAAACGGAAAAATTTATTGCAGATTGTAGTATCAACAATGTGCCAGTATTTCACTCTGAGAGCATTAGAGAAATGGTCGAAGGTAAAGTACAGACTCGCCATTTATCTGAAAATAGTGTCGGCACGCTGAGTCCTAATCCTATATATCAAGCATTTAAAAGAACATGGAATCGGTAGTTATAATTCTCAGTTTGCCTATAACTTTACCAATAATGTTAATTACAGCTATTTTGATCAAAATCGAAAATCCAGGACCTATACTGTTTATTCAAGATCGTATAGGTCAAGGAGGAAAGGCTTTTAAAATTTATAAATTCCGGAGCATGACAGTCAAACCACAAGGAGCTAAAGACAAGTTTGCATCTGAAGAACAAGCCAGAGTCACTAAAATTGGACGTTTTATTCGCAAAGTCCGAATTGATGAACTACCACAGTTTTCAATGTATTGAAAGGTGATATGTCTTTAATCGGACCACGCCCAGAGCAAGGTAGCTTCGTAAAGCAATTTGAGAGTGAAATCCTTTACGGCTATCGTCACATGGTCAAACCTGGAATAACAGGTTGGGCTCAAACTGTTCAAGGCTATGCTGATTGTACAGATTCAACTAGAGAAAAACTTGCCCATGATTTGTACTACATAAAGCATCTTTCTTTCTGGTTGGATATGAACATTGTAATCAAAACCATCAAGACCATGTTGACGGGGTTCAGGGCAAAATAAATGCCCCAACGAATACATTATCAATACCAACTATAATTATGTAGTAAACGTAGGTTCTTAAGTAAAAGAGCAATTTTCTTTAATTAAAATACCCGATAATCTAGATATTAAGATTACTTTTAAAAATAAAAATATATAATTATATATTCTGGCAAACCTTGAGATGTTTCAGGCTATTAAAACAAAGGCAAATGTGTGGTCGCATAGTTAGACAAATAATTATATTGAACAACTTGATGGGCAATCCATTGTTAAAAATAGCAATGAAAACCCGTTCTAAAACATAATTCAAGACTAATTTTTGAGTTAAAGAATCATCCAGATATTACCATTACATTTATTTCAAATACGTTTAATAAGCGCAAAACAATATAACACATAAAATAGTATGCTCTTTTAAAATATTCAATTTTGTTGACTTCAAAATGTTATAATGCCATAACATGAATCTAAATTTATTAGACGACAATGAATTCGATGTCACCCTATATAAAGCTAAAGGTTCATCAATTCCAAAAGATACTGATTTTCCAAAATTCTTAACCACATTTCATAATCTTCATGTCCCATATTTTTTGATAAAAATACCGATCTTGCTTCTATCATATAACCCTGTTAAATTAGGAATCCTATTAGACTTTAATTGCTGGTTATAAGTTACATGCTCTAAAACTCGAACACGATTTAAAATCTCATCAGAATTAGTGACTCTAAAATATCCCGTGTGAGAAACAGAGCAATTGTTTTTTCCATTAAATTAACTTGACGCTCTAACTTACTAGGAAGCCATTCATCATCACTATCTAAAAACAGATAAATCGTCCTGTAGCTTTCTGAAGACCCAAATTTCGGGCGAAATACGCCCTCCAAAACCTCAGTATTGTCGACTAAAAATCCTTTTATCGCTATCTATATAAGAAGATACAATGTCAAGTGTATTATCATTTGAACGATCGTTGATGATAATTAGCTCCCACTCTTGGTAGCTCTGCTTTATCACTGAATTGATACTGGCTGCAATATGCGCACTAGAGTTGTACGCTGGCATTATTATTGAAACTTTGCTTTTGTATCCCATTCCTCAAACCATTATTGGTAATATAATGTGAAGATTCACATCAAAAACATTATAAATAGCATAATATTAATGCTATTTATATAATATAATTAAACTTAGCTAATCTTTATTGCTAAGTTTATCGCATCAGTCATTGAGTCCTCGATTGAACAATACTTCCAATCACCATAACGACCAATTGAATAAACTTGATAATCCGAAAGTTCTGTTAATGTGGATTCTTTAATCCTATTTGACTTTTCACTGACATGAACATAGGCAGGATCCATAAGAATTGATGTGTATGAGATAAGCTTATGATCAGTAATAATTTCCGTTTCTTTTAGACATTCTATTGTTTTAACCAGTTGCTCTTCAATATTCACCTCAGCCGTTGGTCCATAACCGATTTCAACATACATACTTAAACGATCAGTTTGCAATATATTATCGTAGAAGCCAACTCTATAAAAATTAATGTCTTTTGAGGGAAGTATAACCAATGTACATCTTGCAACGAAGATTTTTATCGAATCCTAAATTAAATACTAGAACTTTATTGTACGTTAATTCAAGTGCAGCATTTTATAATCTTCTCTATTCACTGCTTCCATAAGTGATTTAAGAGGCATAGAATTTATTAGATATTCATACGAAATTTCACGACAATTAGTGACGGCTACTTTATTTTCTAATTTATAGATAATATTTCTTCATTTAGTGAAATATTATTTTGAGGGATATTATGAGATAAAGCGTCAACGAACACTTTTGCTCCATTTTAGGATACAAAAATGTAGCGTTGTAACTTCAACTGATTGTTTCTTAAATGATGATACAACTTGATCTAGGTTAGCATAAGGGAAAAATCTACCCATAGCATCTACATCGAGACGATCAAGGTCACAAGCATATAATTTTTCGTTGTACGGTTTAAGGAAATAATCAGTGATGGCTTTACCAAACTTAGAATAAAGCATATCTAGGAATGAATTATATTTTGTTTTATCTTCTCTGAAATAAAGGTCATATAAACATTCGATAAATTTTTCTTTTGGTAATTGATGAATATTAGATTGAAACGGAAAATCTACATAATCACCATCAAAATAGATTTTAGTGACCTTTTCCCTTGAAACAAGCTGTTGTGTATCAATACGTTCTTGGAAAAAATGTTTTAACTTGTCAGTAGCAAAATGAAAAAGTGTCCTGCAAAGTCCCATACGAATCCATCTTGATAAATCGTGCGACAGTATCCACCTAACTCAGCCTCTTTTCAATAATTAAATAATCTTCACTTTCGACAAAATTTGCAAAAGCAAGACCAGAAACGCCACCTCCAACAATAAGATATTTTACCTTATCCATTAATATGTTCTCTCCTATACTCCAAAGTACCTTTTACCATTAATTTTAAACAACTCAAGAAACTAAACTTATTCTTGTATTCGTGATGTTTTGATCGCAAATACTAGATCAAAAGCTAGTGCTTTAATCTTAAAAGTCTGTAAAAGCAGCCCTTTGAATAAAGCAAATCTTGGTTGTAATCTGTGCCTGAACTTTCAGGTGGGTGAACAACTATCGGTACAGGAACGTAATAACAATTCAAACCTGCATCCAAAGCATCTTTTAGAAAAATAATCATCATGGACGCGATACTTACTTCCCAAACCAAATTCAAGATCTAATTTTAGCCCACTTTCTATAATTGATTTATTTCTAAATGTAATTTCAATTGATGCACATTTTAATATTGATAAGGGGTATGTTTACGTGCTTCATTAAAATAGTTACATTTAAATGGTTTCCCTTCTGTTGTTTGGATTTGAAATGTAATTATATCGGCATCTGGATAGTCTTCATAAGCCTTTCTAATTATATCTTCATATCCTTTAAGTAACTTACATCATCGTCAGCAATAATGCATATGTCGCTATTGGCATGGCTTAGTGCTAGGTTTCTACTCCTTGAACTACCTCGTTCTTCAGTGGAGACCATTTTGATTCGATCTGTTTGTTCAACTCCATGAAAATCACTTTGATTTATCAAAATGACATCACTTACCACACCTTTTGATGCCCAATCAATATCATTTAATTGATTTCTGAACATCGTCGCCATAAGTATCTGAATTTTTCATTTCAACCATAGATAATTTCCCACTTTTCATCATAAATGGCTCTAGGGCCAGATATACAAAACATATAAACAATAAAGTTAACCTAAAGAAAAATTTATTCTTGCTATTATAAATAAAATCCAGTGCAAAAGGTAGAATTATAATCTCTGCCATCAAGAATCCTCTAGCTGTTCTAGATGCAACTCTTAAATCAAAAGATAATACAAAATAAACAATAACACCAAAATAATAGGCAAGAATATAAGTTCTTATTGGCAATTTGACCATATCTAGTTTAGGGTAAATACATGATACTATAAAAATAACAAAAGCCATTCTTAATGTTTCTATGTTGATACTATAACCATTAATAGATGAGTTTGATATATAATAATTCAATTTATATCCAACTCTACCAAGATCTAAAACAGTCAAAACTTCAGATAGCAACAAATGAAAATCAATAAAGCTGAGTAACAGAGCTATTAACACAAAATGTTTAAATATAACTTATTGCATTTTCTGAACGCCATATAAAAATTAGAAATGGAAAACTCATTATTGCAGTACTATGAATCGTAAGACTCAAAATATTTATTATGAGATACTTACCATATTCCTTGTTCATTAAGTATGTTAGCGAATACAGGAACATAACCATAGATAATGCTTGTCTTATTTGACCAAACGGACCTCTATAAAAGTACAAAAATATGAAGAGTGACATTATAATCAAATGATACTTATCTTGCCTAGATATTAATTTCGACAAAAAAACAACGTAATAGCGGACCAAATAAGACTAAATATAAAAATGACGCGTCAAGAGATCTGAGAATGGATATAATTAGTAAAAACCCGGCTCCAACCAAGTAAAATTAGTTAACAATAATGAAAAATCATTAATGGAATAATATATATCTTTATATAACTGCACATCCCATCCTCGATCACGGATAGAAATAACGTAGCAACATGCGAGAACTATGAAAATATAAAGTTTTTGTACTTCTCAGAATTTACAATTATGCTTATAGAGCATGATACTATTATTAGTAAAGATAATATCAAACTATTAAAAGTAAATATCGTCATGAACAATTTACTCCATCATTTCATCTAACCCTTTACCACTATATCTTCCCAGATGAAAATGGTCAGCGTCAAAGTACTTCAAAGGTACGAGATTTTTTGTATCTTTGCAATAACAAATTCATCTTGAATTCCAGCGCTATGTAAAGATACCGCATAATGGAAATTTATCCCCAAAGGCTAAATATTTCAATTGGAACCGTTCTTGGCAACATGCGTGCATTTAAGTAATTAATATCCGCTTCTCTCGGATGTTGCTTAACATATACTTTAAATCCTTTTCTATCAAAAAATCAATAATTAGATTATTAATCCTAATCATCTCATTAGTCGAGCACAACAGCATTATCTAATGGCTGTGAAAGAAAAATTACCGATGAGTCGAAGTAATTATCTGATAAAAATCAATAGAAAAGCAATTAACAATAGCTTGTTTGAAATCATCTTCCTTACAAATAGATACTATATGTTCGATATTTAATTTTGAAGATTTATTAACTACGATTTTATTTGGAAGTAGCGAGGGTTCAACAACCTCAATTTCGTCAATCCATCGTTCCTCTCCCAAACTTGCTTAGAAAAGGAAGACCAAATATAAATCGTATACATCCTTTTAAAATCCCAACTTTCTGTTGCTTATAATTAGCAAAACCATCACCTCTCAAAATAGTTTTTTGCTACAACCAGATAACACCTTAGATAGAAAAGGCCCTGAATGATAGGTGTAAAATAAATCAAATTTATTATTCATTTGAAAGCTTTTCCAGCCAAATGGGCTTATAAGATGAAAGCCATGAAAAGCAAGATTTCTTTTTAATATGTTGGGAAAAAACATGGGAACGTTGAAAACTCTTTAATAAAACTCGACTCACATGAAAAACAAAGTTAACTTTATGAAAATTACTCTCAATTTTTTCGTACTAATTCAGGGACAAATTGATAGTCAATCGGCATAAAATTGTATGCTCGTAATTATGTAGCATCTTCGATGTAGCTAAAGCAAACATTAGATGATTATACGTTATACATAGATGTGCAATTTTCATTATATTATTTCAACTCAATTGGACTGTTTATTTATTTTATGTGCTTCTATAAGAAAATGATTAGTCATTAACATGTTAAAATATATCAATCTAAGCAACTCTATTCAACTTGAACAAATAAGGTTTTGATTATTACTTAAATCATTCATCACGTTTATCTACACTACGCATCAATTTATTCTTATAATTTCTAACTAGAGTAGTATTGAACGCAAGAAGCATTAAAATAAATCCTAACTATTCCTATTTTTATTTTTCTTGGGTAATAATCGTTCAAAACGTTTTGAATAGAAATCAACTCATTGTCTAATGTTACATATCTTTTTATAACTAAATCTAAACCATAATATAATAGAAATTAGTGCTCTAGGTAATAACTTCTTTAATCTGTAAAATTTTCTTTTCGGAAATGATTCAATGTATGTATCAATTGACAATTTCGCTAATACACTAGAAACCGTTGGTTCTGAACCATTAATAAATTTATCAATATCAAGTAAAGTATCCTCATCTTGATCTCTATATGCTGTAGCTATAGGTTTATGTCTTTTCCCCAATGATCCAACAATGTAACCTCTCGAACACCGATAACATCGTCAATGACCTTTATTCCCCATTTGCAGACATGACCGTTGCTATCGATATTTCAATAAAGTTATCGTTACTAAAACTTAGTCTATCTATCATCTGATATGCGAGTATAATTAAATCTTTTCTGTAGACAGCCCATAAAATCTGGTGATATTGTGACATGTATTTTTTATATTTTCACGATCTGACTTTGATACTTCTGAATTACCTTCAGATAATTTGGTTTTATAAAATTCAGCTTTTCCGTCGTCAAAAAGATACTGACCAACTACTGATGATACTGATTTTCTAGCTAAAATTTTTCAGCCTTACTGATTGTACTAGAATTAAAAATCATCATCCGCACAAAAGCTGACAAATTTGCTATTGACTTTGTCTAATGCATATAATGCCTTTTGATGAAATTTCAATCCAGGCAAATGGTAGTATTTAATTCTTGCTGGAGATTTGAAAATTCAGTTTTTCTCTTGAAGAATCAACATATATAACATTAACATCAAAATCCTTAAAGAATTTAATTGATCATAATAAATGCCATTTTCTTTCATGAGTAGGGATGATTATCGTTGTATTTTCTATTTTGAACAATTTAAAACCTTACTATAACCAATGATACTTTTAGTTAAATATAGCCTAACAAAATAACTAATGCTATCTTAACTGAAAATGATAATAAACCAACTGTTTGAATAAACCAGTTAATAACACTTACAGTTATTAACGATAATAATATAGTAGTTATATAATTCACCCAAGGCAATGGAATAAAATAACACGACTTTGATTTTTGATACTGAACAAAATTAAGTGTCAATATCGACAGAAGTGTAGCTATTGCTGCTCCATACATTCCAAACTCAGGAATAAATAAAAGTTTAAGAGTAAATTAACTATTGCTGAAATAGACGCAACATAAAATTGAGCTTACTTTTTTACTTTGTAATATATATAAAACACTAGACACACCATAATAGCTGAAAATAAGTGACTAGTCATTAATATATTTATAATGTAGTGAGCACTCATAATTATTAGATAAAAAGTAGAGACCACCTCTCTGGACAAAAGACATCCTGAAAAAATACGTATATAAATATACGTATTACCTTATCAATTTTGATACTCAGCTCATTTTACTTTCATTTCCCAGTTCAGCAACTTTATGAAAGAACGGTGTAAAAGCTAAAGAAAACGAACTGGTAATCACCAAAATGCCATCGATAACTTATATGCCATCGAATATATACCAAGATCTTGCATACCTAAGTAACGCTCAATAAACACTCGATCTGACATATTAAGCACGCTATCAATAAAGTGGGAATAAATGGCCAAGAATATCTCACCGCCTCTTTAAAAGATCAAGTTTAAATTTAAAACCGAATTCTTTGAAACAAATAAATAGAGAAATCGGTATAAAAATAATTGCCGTGTATAACAATGACGTTAACTGACCCAATGCTCCTTCTTTGTTTAACACGACAAACCAAATTATCAACCCGATCTGAATGAAAAATTTGCCTAACTTAAATAGTATAAATAACTTTGGATTATTAGATAGTTGATAATATATAGAAGGTATTAACGAAAATACATTCAAGAAAGTAGTGATTATGCATAAGAGCATATATGGGCTATAATCAATATTGTTATATATCATTTCTAAATAATGTCTTGATAAATGCAAAACAATAAATATGAAAATGAAAACAACACCCTCCTATATACAAAGTAGAAAGTAGTGATTTTTGTCAATCTCTTTTACAAAGTAGAGTCGTTGTGCAGCTCGGTCAAGACATAATGTCATAAATATAATGACAATTGATGACAAACTTCCATAGATGAAACAATACCAAAATCCTCTACTGACATTGCCGAACTATATATAGGAAGAAAAATAAAACCTACGACTTGAGGTAAAATATTACCCAGAGTATATATAGCTGATGACTTACCTAAGCTACTCATAATTCTCTGACACAATCATATCCACTTAAAAACTTTGGTCACTCAAAGGTAATCCCATTCACCAAAGCGTCCACATGTTTTAATATTTATAGATGACAAATAATCTAGAACAATTTTACGATGCTCTTCCATTCCTATATCAAAACGACATTACCAAAAGGCAAATGTTTATGGTGAACAAAATAATATCACTCTCTTCACAAAGATTTTCTTTCAATAGTTTTTAACAATATTATCTTTTAATATGTCTGGATCTAATTTTTCTTTGTAGATAAATTATATATCTCAAACTGAAGTGATGATTTACCAATTGGAGCATTATTTGGTGACTTCCACGATGGGGAATAAGCCCTTGCTGCTAGATTGTCCTCATCATAGATGTAATACCAAAGATAGGGTGGGATATTTGGTTTATTAAAACCAATCGAAATCAAATCGACAGTAGTCAAAGTAAACTCTTGGCACTAAGTTTTACATCTTCAGGTACATTAGGGATAAGCTTAATAATTTCCGGCAATGGGAGCGTACTAATTAGAGTGGCATAGTTTTGTATATCTCCATCACTAAACATTACATATTTTTTATAGGATCTATTTTAATCGCTTCTTTATCTATTTTAATATCACAGCTATCTGCTATGCCCTGAATAAACTGAAAATAACCGCCTACTTTTGGATAACGCATCTCTGATGCATAATAATGATTATCATCTCTTTTTCAGATGCTCCCAATAAAAGCTCTTGTATATCAGCCCTTCTAACTCTGTTTCCGATCCAACTTGTAGAAAGATGCTCAGCTTCTAAGCCCCAATACTTCTTGGTGTAATTTTTGGGATATCTCTTTGATAGTTCATAACCGTATTGATGATCGAGCCATTCTCCATAATTCCGGGGAATCAGATCTGGTCTCTCCGTGAATGACTTAATTAAAGACACTTTTTCATCTACGGGAAGTGGAAATAGGTTATTTTGGATCGGATGCTTAAACCACTTTTTATTTTCTACACAATATGCATTCGGTTTATGACTGATATAGTCTGTTTTTTCAAAAATTGATTTTACGTAATCATTAGATGTAAAACTTAGATGAATTGCTTTATCAAATCGAAAGCCCTGAACGGTAAAGTTACCAACCAATCCCAACCGTTGAGCTTTTCTCTAAACAAACAGCATGCATGCCTTTAGCTTTTGCGTGATAACATGCCGAAATACCAGCAATACCCGCTCCTAAAATGACTACTTTATCCATTGTTCTTTATCTTCTAACATTTTTCGAATGAACTTCTCAATTCCCCATATTTAGGAGTGAACTCACTATCTTCGTTCTTCACTGTAATCCTATAATCACCAGGTTCGGAGGCACCTTTATCTCAACGTCAATATGTGTGTTAAGATAGTTACTCATTGTCTCAGCAATACATTTAGCAAAGTCAGAGATACTGAGCTCCATACTACCGTAGGCATTAACGATTTTTCTTTACCGATTAAACTCAGGCAATCAAGGACATCATTGATAGACACAAAGTTTCTGTATTGCTGGCCACTACTGTTGATCGTTATTTTCTTATCAACTAACGCATGACGCAAAACTGGAATGGCACTAACGTCCAGCGATCAAAGGTATCGAATGAACTTGGTGCACCATAGATATTTGTAGGTCTAATGATTAGGTAGTTAAACTCTGCTTGCTTGCTTCTAGTTCGAATGATTTCCTCAGACAAGTAGTGAGTGAGCCCATAGTCATTTATCGGGTTGATTTCACTCTTATCTGTAACTAAACCACTTGATATCCCATATACATGAAAAGTACTGATGTAAATAAATGAGCGAATGTCGGCAAGGCTCGCTAATTCGGTAAGCTTACGAGTTAATGTGACATTAATATTGTAAGTCCTATCAATCGAATCATTAATCAAAACCTCGTTAATTGCTGCACAATGAACAATTGTATCAACATCTCTGACCTGCGTAACAAGCTCTTCAACGTTTACTTCTTCTAAGTCAGCAACGATATCATTTTGAAGCGAGCGTCCAATGGTGATGACCTCGCAGTTTAATCTAAGATAATGTTCTGTAATCTTCCGAGATATCCCGTCGCACCAGTGATCAGTACTTTCATTCAAATGGGCTCTTGTAGTCAGCTAATGTTGGAAATGCCTTATCTCGTTCAGAAATAATGAGAGTGTCTAAATCGAGATCATTAAGTTCAAGTCCTATACTTGACCATAAAATTCCCTGATCAAGTTCCGGGGCATAGATATGATCTGTCTTATATAGGAGGGTTGCTTGCTCAGAAAGAGTTAGAAAACCATGCGCTATCCCGATAGGCAGGTAGACAAGTTGTGGGTGCTCAGAGTTTAACTCAACCGTCACAACTTTACCGTAAGTGCTTGAGCATTTGCGGATATCAACAAAGAAGTCGAGCACTTTACCTTCTAGGCAAGTCACAATTTTATTGTGCAGCAGGTGGTGCTGAAAGTGAAGGCCACGTAGAACGTTCTTTTTGATACTGAGTAAAATTCTTCTTGAAGGTTAAACTCGGAAATGGCGTGCCTTCAAAGTGATTCGGATGATAAGTTTTGATAAATGCTCCGCGATAATCTTCAAACTTTGGAAGTTCGATGAGGTAGCATCCAGAAATATCGAGTTGAGTTACATTCATTAAATAAAGCCAATGATTTCTCATTGGCTTTCCATTTTGGTTATTATGTTTTAGAAGCTTACACCGAAAAACTCTTCAAACTTCTCAATAACAAAGTCTAAGTGGTCTTTGTCAAGGCCTGGGTAGACACCAATCCAGAACGTGTTGTTCATAATAAGGTCAGTGTTGGTAAGCTCCCAACAACACGGTAGTTAACGTTCTCAAAGTACGGCTGACGCGTTAGGTTACCTGCAAACAGAAGGCGAGTACCAATCTTGTATTGATCCATAAACTTCAGCAGGTCTACACGGTCAATGCCAGACTCTTCACGAATGGTGATTGGGAAACCAAACCATGATGGGTCAGAGTTTTCTGTAGCTTCAGGAAGAATGATGAACTCTTCGCAAGAGACTAGGCCATCACGAAGGTAAATGTAGTTATCCTTGCGTTTTGAACGAGAGCTTCAACGCGATCCATCTGAGCAAGGCCGCAGGCAGCTTGCATATCAGTGATTTTTAGGTTGTAACCCAAATGGGAATATGTATTTGTGATCATAGCCATTAGGCAATGATCCTAATTGCTGATCAAAACGCTTACCACAAGTGTTGTCACACCCTGGTGCACAGTAACAATCACGCCCCAATCACGGAATGATTCAATCAGTTTGCGTAACTCTCTATCTTTAGTAAATACCGCACCGCCTTCGCCCATGGTAATATGATGTGATAGAAGCTCACCGTGGCGATATCACCAAAAGTACCGACCATCTGACCGTTGTACGTTGAACCAAGGGCATCAACCACAGATTGTGTTTATCACACGGCCTCAGTTAGGTCAAAGGTGTTGCCTAGCGTATGTGCAACCATGATCGCCTTTGTCTTTTCAGAAACTGCAGCTTCAATCATTTCTGGCTTGATTTGGTAGGTTGGTATATCAACATCTACAAACACAGGTACTAGGCCATTTTGAATCGTCGGGTTTACCGTTGTTGGAAGCCGGCTGCAACAGTGATGACTTCATCACCCGGTTTTAGTTGGCGCTCACCTAATTTTGGTGAGGTCAGTGCAGTTAACGCAAGAAGGTTAGCCGAAGAGCCTGATGTAGTGGTTAGCACATAAGGTACACAAGGTATTCACCTAGACGTTTTTCGAATGCGTCATTGAAGCGACCAGTAGTTAACCAGCCATCTAGAGAAGCTTCAACCATAAGTTGAAGCTCTTTCGCGCCTAGAACTTTACCTGATGGAGGAACCACGCTCTCCGCCAACAAATTCTTTTGGTGCATATTCTAATTCTGCATATTGCTCTACTAAGTCAGCAATTTGAGCTCTTAGTTGCTCTTTCGACATTATTTATTACCTGCTCTTGCGGTCATGTATTCTTTTATTTCATTGATCGTGTAGGCCTTAATGTCTTCGCCATTAAGCCAAGCTTTTGCCAGTTTACGATCTTATCTAAAGTAGTTTTAGATCCCAAACTGGCTGCCAATTCAGACGCATTTTTGCTTTAGAGCAATCCAGTTTCAGATAATGAGCTTCATGAGGATGCACCTCTTGGCTCAAGAACCACTCAGCTCCTCTCCCATGATTGGGCTAGGTGGTTAACAATTTTCTCAACCGGTTGAGCATCTTCATCTTTAGGGCCAAAGTTCCAGCCTTCAGCGAAACTTGAGCCTTCTGAGTATAACTTCTCCGCTATCGTGATATAACCTGATAACGGCTCTAAAACATGTTGCCAAGGTCGAATAGCGTGAGGGCTCCTGATCTCTACTTTACGATTAGCTACAAACGCTTGAAGAATATCCGGAATCAGGCGGTCCGCCGCCCAGTCACCACCTCCTATCACGTTACCAGCACGAACAGAAGCAATCGCACATCCATGCTCCGTGTATTTGCCAGCGTTAAAAAGACTGGCGATAAGAAGATACAACTAACTCAGCACAGCCTTTACTGTTACTGTATGGATCATATCCTCCCATAGGCTCGTCTTCTCGATATCCCACACCCACTCTCGGTTTTCATAGCACTTATCTGAGGTTATATTAACGACTGCTTTAACACCGCCAATCTGTTTAACGGCTTCAAGCAAGTAAACCGTGCCCATTACATTGGTAGAATAAGTCCCCATGGGGTCATCATATGAGAGACGGACCAAAGGTTGCGCTGCCATATGAAAAACAATTTCAGGTTTGAAATCATTCATCACTTGACGCAAGTGGGTAAAGTCACGGATATCACCCTCTTCAGTAGACATACCTTCCCACACTTTCGCTTCTTCAAACAAGCTTGGGGTAGTCGGGCAGGCAGAGTAGCCTTTACAATCGCTCCCATTTCTTGAAGCCAGAGAGATAACCAACTACCTTTAAAGCCTGTGTGACCCGTAACAAATACTCTTTTACCTTTCCAAAACTTGGGTTCATATTATTTATCCCAAATTTGCCAAGGCGCATTACCTGCTTGCCATAATTCTTCTAAGTAAACCTTATCACGTAGGGTATCCATTGGCTGCCAGAAACCATGATGCTCATAAGCCATTAATTCACCATCTTCAGCCAGTTTGTTCAGCGGATATTGCTCCCAAGTACAGCTATCACCATCAATATATTTTAAAACTTCCGGTGACAAACAAAGAAGCCACCATTAATCATTGCCCCATCACCTTTTGGCTTTTCTTTAAAGCTGTTTACTTGACCTTTAGTAATATCTAAAGCACCAAAACGACCAGGGGAAAGGTAGCTGTTAGCGTAGCTTTTTTCCATGTGACCTATGAAAGTCAATAGTTCTAGTAATATCAATATCAGAAACACCATCACCATAGGTAAAGCAAAATGCCTCTTCATCTTTCACATAATCAGCAACACGACCTAAGCGCCCACCAGTCATAGAATTATCACCCGTGTCCACAAGAGTAACAGACCATGGTTCAGCTCGTTTATGGTGCACCTTCATTTCATTGTTTTTCATATCAAACGTTACATCTGACATGTGTAAAAATAGTTAGCAAAATATTCTTTGATCACATAGCCTTTGTAACCACAACAAATAATAAAATCATTGATGCCATGTGCTGAATACTGCTTCATGATATGCCAAAGAATCGGTTTTCCGCCGATTTCTACCATTGGCTTTGGCTTCACGGAAGTTTCTTCGCTCAAACGCGTTCCTAAGCCACCAGCTAAAATTACTGCCTTCATTTGTCGCTCCAACTAATTCTTATAATTTTGCAGGGGTAAACGCATCAGAAAAACGCATCACCAGGAAGATGATATTGTAAAATAGCTTTTTGCGTTTTCTATCATACGAAGAGAACCATGCATACACTTCAAATTTTTCTAATGAATCAAAATCTTTAACCACTGCATTTTGAACGTAGCCTTTTTATATTCTGACGTTCCTTCAAGCTCGTTCGATAATACAGGAAAAAATTAATGTTTTATTTTTCTCAGACAGAGAAAATAGCTCATTACAATATAGTTCTTTTTATATCGCATACCCCAGTAAATATAAACCTTCCGCTTATCTTCTTTGCGATTAGCTCTTCAACGATGGCTTTTATTGGTGCTATACCTGTCCCGGTTGCGATTAATACTAATGGTTTTGTGTTTTCTTTAACGAAAAAGTACCTTTGGGCCCTTCTAAACGCATAAGCTGATTTTCTTTCAAGTTACCAAACAACAATTCTGACATTTGTCCATTCGGGACTTTTCGAACATGAAGTTCTAGTTCTTTTGATTCAGATTTCGCATTTGCTATTGAATAACTGCGCTTTATACCTTTAAAACTTAAATCAACATATTGACCTGGCAAATAATCAAATGCAACTGTTGGTGGAAACCTCAACCTAATCGAAACAATATCTTCAGTAACGTACTCAAAACTTGCTATTTTGCATGGGATAGTTTGTTGCTTGATATGTGTTAGTTCTGGATAATAGTTGGCTTTTAGGACAATATCTGACATTGCCTTTGATTGGCATGTCAGAATGCACCCTGAGTTACAAGCTCACCGTTCTCATTTTCTACAGAACCGGAGATCACCTCCGAACTACACACCACATTCACCTGTTTTGCAGCTATGCTCAAGGGAACAGACTGTGATATAGCATCATCAAGCAGGTTTTCGTCACTCGTATAGCTAACACCGGCAGGTTGGATAGTGATGTTATACTTCATATCAAGCTCTTTTTCGTTATAACCAGCTATACGGCTGTATAGATCAATATGTTGCTTTTGATCCGAGAGAGTACAAAGATTACTCACATCACCACTTAAGAACGCCTCTGTCTGCTTATATAAACCCGGCTTGTATTCATTATCAAGTGAGTCATCAATTTCTACAAACTCGACAGCTACACTACCTAGCTTTTGTATTTGTAACTTTTCCATTGGTCGAAATATCAATCGATGGGCAGAAGTCAATACCTCAACACTCCAACGCCCAGGGCTCCCAGTTGCCATGATAGGCAAATAAGGCACCAGTCTCCGATATCCCCGCTCCAGAGAAATTATATGATCGTGTATGCCATTCCGCACCACCGCTAACAAAACACTCAATCTTTAAAGGAAAGCCCCAAGATAGAAAGCCATATCTGTAACGTGAGTGGTGTTTGCAAGGAACCAATTTTCTTTACGCCTTCACCTTTCTCTAGGTTAGCGATGACATGGCCCCATTCAGTTAGTTCGAAATTAAAACTTTGAACGCCGCCATCTTGTTTGATGATGTTTTTAGCAGCAAGCAAAGATGAGAAAAATCTCCTATTGTAAGCAACATACACTTGTGCATTATAGCTCTCAGCATAGTTAGCAAGTTCAGCGATTTCTTGTACATCAAGTCCTGCTGGTTTCTCTACTAAGATTTTTAATTCCTTGACCGATCAATTGCATCGTCGTAGACGCAAGCTGCTCAACACCTGTCGTGACAATAGCAAACTCATATTGAGTAAGATCTGTTGTCTCACAGAATTTATTCAGCCCACCAACAAAGGGCTTATACCAGTTACATCTTTAAACTTAGATGCTGAAGCTTCGCTACGCCCTACTACGGCATAGTTACGCTCTAAGCCATTAAGAACTTTAGCATACTCTTGTGCCATAGCTCCGGCACCAATCATTAGTATCATTTTTCACCTTATGTAATTGGAACTAATTGTTTTAGCTCACTGCTCACACTTGAGCGAACAATGTTGCAGCCTTGCGCAGAAACTCCGTATGCAGCATTATTGAAGTCGCTAATGAGGTCAATTCACAGTCTTGTTTCGTAATTAAATCTAGAACAACTTTATTTGATAGCTGACTTTGGAAAAGAACTTGTAATGGTAACTCTTTAATAATTGTTCCATCTGTAAGAAGCCAACGTATAGCACCTTCACGCTCAGACAATTCGATACGTTCTCCATCAATGATTAGCGAAATATCCAGCACTACTTGACCATTATCTTCTTGATCACATCGTAGGGATAAATTATGTCGACCTGATTGCGCTGAAAGACCTCCATTATCTCTTTGAAACCTGCGCGTTTACTATCGATAATTCGGACATCAGTTTCAAAATCCAGCGTGTAATCTGAGAAATCAGCAAAGTAGTTCCAAAGATCAATAAAGTGAATAGCATTACAAGCTAACCCCAATTGAAACCTCGAACGTCTATAGAGATAGACTTTGCATCTTGATATGTTCTTACAAGGTCTTGATATTCGATAAATTGCCTTCTTGGACAGTTCACCCAAGTATTAATCCCCGATCTATCAAGGATCTCTTCCGCCTCAACTAGTTGTTCAACGGATTGAAAAAGTACTTTTCAAGTATTAAATGTTTGACTTTAATTTATCAACTAGTTGCTTAATTACGCCCAAACGTATGTCCGCATTTGTAGCAACAATACATACATCGATATTCATCCCTGCGATATTATCTATATCCGATAAATAAGTTACATCGGGTGAAATTTCTTGAACAACCTCTTGATAGCGCAATTGAGCAACTTCTAAAGATCTCTGATGGGTCCAGAACGTAGACACTAAACTGATCATCTAACTGAGCTAATGCTTGAAGGTGTCGGCTTCCTAATTGACCTGCACCAATAATAAGTACATTATTTTTCATTTAATTAATTGCCTATCTAAGCTTAAAATATCTGTCACTAATTAGAGCGTAAATCCATCATCAACAATGATGTTCTGACCTGTAACATACTTAGACTGTTCTGAAAGTAAGAATAGTACTGATCCAATAACATCTTCTACGTCTAACATACCCACACCATGAGTATTGTTTTTATACGCTTCTAAAAGCACTTGGTTGATGGTCAAATATACCACCAGGGCTAACACAGTTAATCCTAAATTTACTATCGTTAACATAAGATGCTACGTATCTATTTAAGTGTTGAATAGCAGCCTTAATAGCCGCATATTCTACTGGCGTTGTCATTGATGTATTTTATAAATATCAAACTTAGGTGCTACCACGCCATAAATTGAAGAAATATTAACCAATGAAAACGGAACTTGTTTTTGATAAAGTATGCGGCACATTGTTGAGTAAATAAAAATGCACTACCTAAGTGTAAAGATAAATTTTCATTAAAACTATCTAATGACACATCAAAAAGTGAGCTCCATAAGTTTTGTTTCTTGGATAAGCACAGTTAACGGCACCGGTAATGTCACTACAATTCATAAAAAGATTTAACATCTAGGTCATTTGTAAGATCCAACTTAACTAACTCAATGCCAACGCTTTCAATAGCTATATTCTGTGCAACAAGTTTATTTCTGATCAACTCTAGGTTTATGTCTGCAGCTATGACTTGAGCACCTTGCTCTAAAATATGCTTAACGACTTTAGCTCCAAGTAAACCACCAGCACCCACAACCAGTATTTTTGATTTTCCAATAAACCCTTCATTTATCTCTCCTCGAGAATGGCTTCAGCTAATCTAAAATCATAAATATCATCAATATCAATTGCTCGTTGCTTTGGTACTTCTATGCTGGTCACTTTCCCGGAAAACAAACCATAGTTATTTAAAACAAATACTGGTGTAGTAACATAAACAACCGTAGTAATATCAAACATTTCTGGTGCATCTTGACGACGAGTTACATCAAACTCTGGTTGAATAGCTAACTCAACAAGGCCTTCCTTGGTTCTTTTACCATATTAAAGAAAGGACTGCGATTTGCCGGAGTAACTGAAATACAAATATCCGCATTATCAGTTTTCTCTGCTCAATTGCAGCCTCAATATCTTCAACGCTCCTTAAAGGGCTAGTCGCAGGCAAACTAACAAAGCCGTCAAAATTACCATAATGCTCCGTCACCCATTCAATAGCGTGACACCAAGATAGCCATTCAGGGCTGCTGTCTGTCGCCAATTCTTTTGGTCTGTTAATTACAATAGCGCCTGCATTTAAAGCGACTTGGGCAATATCATGATCATCAGTAGATACAAAACTTTTCTATCATTGATGTTTCAAGAGCTGTATCAACAGAATATTGCAATAAAGGCTTTCCAGCCAGCGGCTTAATGTTTTTCCCGGAAGCCCTTTAGAACCTCCACGAGCAAAGATAAACGCATAATTTTTCATTTCAATTTCTATAAGCAGTATGCATGGCATTTGATTTCATTAATCAAATTAATGGTACTTTTCGCTTCATCTAAAGATATACAAGCGTTAGCTTTTCCTTGAATCATATGAACAAAATCCTTAATCATTGCCAGATACATTTGGTTTTATCCCATTCAGGCTCGTGATATAGCACTCTTGTTCCTTCCTTGGTTGTAAACAATAATTGGTTCCCAATCAGATCCCAATCAATGCGCCCTTCACTACCAATAACACTACATTTCCGGTTAGCTTTGCGTTGTAAAAATCCAAATGGATATTAGCTACCATGTTTGAAGAATTTACAGTCACAATATCAGCAATATCTTCAACGTTTAGACCTAGTTCAGACGTTGACCGTAGTATTGCGTGCTAAAGTTAACGGGCCAAATAACCATTGGGCGTAGTCCAGTTCGTGACTCAACTCATAAAGTGCACCACCACCTAAGTGTTTATTCGCAGAAACAGTATCTAGATAATTTTACTCGGGCGCCAGTCTGGGAGATACTGCCCAACTTCAATATGTGCATTATATAATACGCCCACTTTATGATTAGCTAGCAAGGCTTGGAGCTTTTGTGCAGACGGTATGTATCGTAAGCAGTAACCAATGGCTACTGGAGTCTGATATTTAGTCATTGCCCGCTGAATTTTGTTTACATCTTCGAGCGTTGTAGTAACAGGCTTTTCAAGCAAAACAGGTATGCCAGCTTCAATCAATGGAATTGCGTGCTCTGCGTGAAACGGAGCAGGGATGCGACAATTACCAACGCCACCTGTTGAGAAATTAGTTCATCGATACTTGAGACTAGTTGATCGCAATCACTTACAAGTTCGCTAGGAGCTCGTCCACTAGCGGACATTGCGTATAAGGTGGCCATTGGAAAAGTTGCTTCAAATTGCGTCTATGTCTCGTTGCTATATTACCTAGCCCACAACTGCAACTTTATTAATTATACTGCTCATGATAATCAATCGAGTCCTAAAGTATGAATGTCTGCTTGTGCCCGAGTAAAATCATCCATTCGGCCAATATCGAGCCAATATTCATGAATCGGGAACATCAACACTCGCTCTCTCTCATGCATGTGCTGCTCAAGTAGGGTTGGCATATCAATACGATGATTAACAGGAACAGATTGAACAACTCTAGGTGAAACAACATAAATTCCGGCGTTAACGAAAAACGCTGAACTGGTTTTCGTCCATACTAGTTATCTTGTTTCCTCACCACTAATCACGCCGTAAGGAATTTGATAATCATACTCACGCACACATATGGTTGCATCGGCTTGATTATCAACATGGAAATCTAGTAAGCGTTGAAAATCAACCTTAGTTAGTACATCACCGTTCATCATTATAAGCGGTAAGTCTTCAGGTAAATTTTTGGTAATAAACCTAATGCGCCACCTGTACCTAGCGGAGATTCTTCATAGACATATGTAATATTGACTCCAAACTCTGAACCATCACCAAAGTGCTGTTCAATTTGTTCTGGCATATAATGAGTAGAAATATAGAAATTCATAAAGCCAGCTTTAATAAAACTTCGAAGTACAGTTTCTAAAATCGGCTTATTTCCTATTTCAAGCATAGGTTTAGGGCATGAATCAGTGAGGGGACGTAAACGTGTACCAAAACCACCAGCCATAATGAACACTGGTTTTGGTATGCAGGTTGCTCAATAAGCTCATCATGCAACAATGATAAACCCACAATTTTCCCATCCTTAATAAGAGGGATAGATAAAATATTTCTCCGATTCATTTCTTGAACAAGCTGTTCTTTATCTGTATCAAACATGCAAGTAAATGGATTTTCATTCATTACATTATTTACGGGTGAATCTAAAGAAATCCCTTTAATATTCTCTTCGAATGTCACCATCAGATACAATTCCTAGAAGTTGATAATCATCATTAGCAACTAGAGCTATTCGTATAGCATTATCATCTATAACTTGAAGAGCATCTTTTATTGATGTCCCAGGCTTTATAATGACTTTTTCCCACAATTTATTCATTATAAGCCTTATTAACTAATCTTGTACCAATTCTAAAAGAAGGTGTATAGGGTTCAGATAACTTATTATTTATTACATTCCGAACACTAGTTACCTTAATCGTATTATCACCAACTTTTATAACAACACCATCAGAGTTTCTTCCAACCACCTCACCTATTGTTGCGATATAATTAGGCGCATCAATTATTAATTCAGCTTTTCTATCGCAAATTCACTGCCATTAAAATAGAATCGAGCACAAGGTCCTGGCGTAGATATCGCTCTTACGAAATTAAAGAAACGCTCACTACCCCAATTAAAATCAACGACTTCATCACCAATGGTTCTTATTCCAAAATAAGTTCCAACAGGGTGAATATCTTTTGCTTAATAATTTCAATATCACCTTGTGAAATTTTAATATAGCAGAAAACAATACGTTAGCACACTCATTGATAGCCTTATCTAAGAGCGTTTGGTAATTATCTTCTTGCGTTATTGAATATAACCTTTGTTCAACAATATCTCCCGTATCAATACCTTCATCCACATAATGAACTGTTATACCAAACTTAGACTCTCCATTAATTAGAGCCCAGTTAAGTGGATTACGCCCTCGATAAAAGGTAAAGCTCCAGCGTGACAATTAATAAAACCTAGAGGTGCATAATCAATAATATCTTTCCTTAATATTTGATTAAATGACATTGATACTAAAAGTTCAGGTTCAAACTCATCCATTATCGATAGAAAATCTTGTGTATTCACGTCTCTTACTGGGATATAGGGAATACCTAGTTTGTCCGCCCATTCTTTCAAAACAGGATCTTGGGTATCAAATCTAGGTACAATAAATACGATATCTAAACCTTTTGTTTCAGAAATCAACTCTATCGCTTTGTGTGACCAAGGACCATCTGCAAAATAACCAATTTTCATGAAATTTCTTCATCCTGTTTATATGACTTGGACGCTTGCTTTCCAAGCAAATCCCAATATTGAAATGGACTGATACCTGAACCTGGTCTTTTACCGTTAAGTTATCTACAGTAAAAGATCCCCTTAGTAATATCTAACTTTGCAACAAGGCTCTTTCTAGCTACGGCTTTATTCTTGACCTCAGAATTTGTTGGAAACTTAACGCCTGAGCCTAGAGCAGTTTCTATATCTCTAATAGCCTTCACCATCAAAGCTAATTCATGTGGTTCTAATGACGCTTTATGATCAGGTCCTTCCATAGTCTTATCTAATGTAAAATGCTTTCAATTAGCACCGCCCCCTAGCAGCAGCAGCAATCGGAATTGTAATACCTTCACTATGATCTGAGTACCCAGCCGGTAATCCAAAGATGAAGCAAGAGTATCCATAGCCTTCAAGTTTATTTCACTCACAGGAGCTGGATACTCTGTTGTACAATGAAGAACTGTAACTTTTTCTCTTAACGCTTTCTGCCCTTCAATAGAAGCGTAGGCTTCTTAAATGAAAAATTGAGGTTGAGCTAATTTATCTTGAGTAAGCCCAAAAGCGATCACTCCCAACGCATTTTCAACCTCTGCAAGCGTTGCCATACCTGTAGACAAAATAATGTCGCAACCAGTTCTGGCATGCTCTAAAATAAGAGGAGCATTTAGGATTTCACCTGACGGAAGCTTGAGTTTTTTAGACCTAAATCATTTACTAAGAAATTTAAGCTTTCTGAATCAAAAGCTGTTGAAAGGAACTCGATACCAATATTTTCACAGTAGTCAATCAACTCATAGTGTAATTCATAGGGCAGCTCTAACCTTTCTAACATTGCCAGTTGAGACTCTTCTTTCTTCGTATTTTCAATTTGATATTCAGCTTGATGTGCAAGCTTGGAAGCCAAGTTTTAGCCTTAAAAGTCTGAAACTTAACAATATCAGCACCAGCAGCTTTAGCTGCATCTATCAACTGAAATGCGAGTTTCCGACAACCGTTATGGTTCACTCCTGCCTCAGCAATTATTACCGTCATAAAACCTACTTAATATCGAAAAATTGTTTGCACGGATTAAACTTCATATCTTTAATCATTTGTATTACTTGCCCACTAGCATTTCCAGACCATAAGGGTTGATTACAATTTTTCCGTCAACCATATATTCCCTTGCTATAGCATAATCAATTGCAGAGCAAATACTTGTTTTAGTTGGCTCCGCATCAATAACACTTTTGGCGGCTAACCGACCTTTCTGCCGAACACCGATATTAACTGTTGGTACATTAAATGAAGGTACCTCAATAATTCCACTTGATGAGTTTCCAATAACTGCGGTTGCATTTTTATTGCACTTAGATAACGGATCTGTCCTAGAGATGCGATCGCTAATACTCTATCTGGGTTTGACGTTGCGTAAGCTTCAAGCAGAGGAATAATGCGTCGCCCACCTTCATCTGCATTGGGGTAAGTTAATATAATCTGATATTCAGGGTAACAATCTAAAGCATCAAGTAAAGCTTGAAAACTTGCTCAGGAGCTTCGTCGCCTAGGGTTACAGGGTGATACGTGACGACAAAGTAAGGTCTCGAATTGCAAAATTTAAGGACTCCCCAATTCGACCACCCCATGAAAGAGCCTCGATTTAAATGATTCTAAACCAATTGCCCTATATTCTTAACACGTTCCGGAGACTCACCTAATTGAATAACTCTATCCCTATATTCATCTGTCGAGGTCCCATGGAGGTAACTAAGCTTCGTTATAGCATGGCGAATCGCATCATCATACGCCCCTTCCGTAATTTCTCCGCCATGTAAATGAACCACTGGGATTTGTAGTATCATTGCTGTTTGAGCAGCAGCAAAGCTTCGAATCGATCACCTAAGATAACAAGAACGTCCGGGTTGAGACGGTATAAAGCATCTGAAAACCTAGAACACCTAAGCCGATACTTTTGGCTGTTCCCACAGATGAGTCAGAAGAAAGTAGTATTTCTATTCTCTCATCGATATGAAAACCATCGCTCTCTATCTGCTGATATGTATTTCCAAATTCTGGTGACAAATGCATCCCTGAAACCAATAACTGTAACTCTAAGTTTGGATCAACTTGAATATCTTTAGCAACCAATATAGAAGGCCATATTCTGCGCGAGTACCCGTGAAAACTGCAACTTTTTTCATATCATTTGATCTCTATTGGCGTGCTCGGAAGGTTGATTAAATGTGCCTCAAAACTCAGAGTGAGTTAAATCGCCACGTATTGCATTCTCAAACATTGGCAATCTATGCATTAGCTTCCATATTGGTCGAGTCATTACTCCCGCTTCATTGGTACCTGACAACAACGCATCGCGCATTTCGCTGTCTGGACAAACCACGGCATTAAGCCAGTAATTGACTGCGCGTAGCTTGGTTCAGTGACAAAACGAACATCACTACCTGCAAAGAACTGCTCATAGTGCGCAGCAAGCACGCGTTTTGCGCCAAGTAACTACGCATCACTTCCATCTGCGCGCACCCTAGAGCTGCATTTAAGTTTGGCATGCGGTAGTTAAAGCCCGCTTGATCGTGATAAACTCAAATGGATGCGGCACTTTTGCCGTGGTGGTAACATGCTTGGTGCGCTTACCATCTTCCAGATCGCGACACAGTACCATGCCACCACCACCGGTGGTGATGATCTTGTTGCCGTTAAAACTCACCGCGCCAAACTCACCCAGTGTACCCGTGTGCTGGCCTTTGTAAAAGAGCCTAAGCTTTCAGCCGCGTCTTCTACCAGGACAAGTTTCCACTTGTGACACACCGCGATCAGCTCATCCAGTTCCACAGGTGGCCGAACGTGCATTGGCACCACCGCTTTAATGCGTTGTTTGCGCCCTTTGTGGAAACAGCCTTGTTCGGTAATTTCAGCATGCTCTTCAAGGTAATGCTCAAGCGCTTTGGGGCACAAGCCGAGACTCATCGGTGATACATCGACAAAGATTGGCTCCGCACCCATGTGGTATAGCGCGTTACAAGTCGCAACAAACGTCAGCGCTTGGTTATCACAAAATCGCCACGCTCTACGCCCGCCATGTAAAGCGCCGCATGCAAGGCCGCCGTACCGTTGACGGTGGCCACTGCTTTGCCGTGCCAGTAAAGACTTCCATTTTATGTTCAAATTCATCAACAAACTTACCCACGCTCGAGACGAAGGTGCTGTCAATGGTTTCCATCACATACGCTTTTCGTTGCCGTCAAAGGTCGGCGCATGCAGCGGAATGAAATCGTTGGTTTGGTAGGTGTCGCGAACAAACTCGACAATCGATGACGGTTTCATGCTCATTCCTTACATCTTGCTGTCGAGGTATTTGCCGGTCTCTTTGTGACCAAAATCTGGGATCATGGCAAAAACAGATCAACGATTTGCTCTTTGGTCCAGCACGGTCCGTTTTCATCTGCGCAATGGTCGATTCAAACAGCGCCAATTTTCAGGCTCATACAGTGGTTCGTTTTGATCACGCCTAGGTTGTCAAAACGCGCCATGTCGAGGGTTTCGTTGTCGGTAAAGAATTCTTCGAAGTCTTTTCACCGGTAGTGTCACTTTCAGTGAACAAGCATGGCCACTTACCTTGCGCAGGCAGCGTGTGCACCAGTTCGCGCGCTTCGTCTTCACTGGTACACAAATGAGGTTCATAGCCGCGCTGCTTGAGGTATTTCACCGCAATGTCGGCAAACGTGATGAGGTGCAATGCTTCGTTCAATTTCGGGAAGAAAATGTCTCGATTTTCACCAAAATGCACGACATCAGACACAATTCGCCTGATTCTTGTGGCGTCACGAAGTAACGCTTAATGTCGTTGGGTGCTACGATCGGCTGGTTCTTTTGTAAACGCTGGTTAAAGCCATGCAGCAAAGAGCCATCTGAGAATGCCACGTTGGCGAAACGCGCAGTAGAAATCGCAATTTGCTCGCTCTTGCGCATCAAGAACATTTCCATGATACGCTTAGAAGCGCCCATCATATTGACTGGGTTCGCCGCTTTGTCGGTTGATACGCAGAAGTATTTCTTCACGCCTGCATCAATCGATTGTTGAATGGTTTTGTCGGTGTTGAACACGTTGACATCAATCATACGCATCAGGGTAAATGAGTCTTTTCGCTTCGAACGTGCTTAAGTGCCGACAAGTTCAGCACGTAATCGTACTGACCATCGGCCTTGATGAATGCATCATACTCAATCGAGCCAATGTCGAGTGCGAAGGTTTGGAAATCACCGTCGATGTAACCAAACGAGCTGCGAATATCACGCACCAATTCCACCATGTTGTTCTCGCTGATATCGACAACATGAAGCTTTTCGGATGACGCTTAAAGATCTCTTTAGTCACCGCTTGGCCAATTGAGCCAGCACCTCCAAGAACCAAAAGCGAGACTGAGAAACGACGTTGGAAAGCTCAGCTTCGTGCTGGGCTATGTCTTGCGTAAACAGAGCATCGGTGCGACCGATGAGAGGGAGAATGGGTTCATTTAAAAGTTCCTAACCTTAGCTAAACCATAAACTAGAGCCCAAATAAAATGGAACTAAGTAACATGGTAATATGGTCAATTTGGTGTATCTTCTAATATTTTTCTAATATTACTAAAACAGCCTGTGTTATGCGACTGATTCATAGATCATATCGGAGATTCCTCAACCTTTGTGCATTAGCATTTGAATGATACAATTTATGTTCGGTAATAAACCATCTTGGGTAACACTATGATCATCGTAACTGGCGGTGCTGGCATGATTGGCAGCAACATCATCAAAGCTCTTAACGATCAGGGCATTAGCGACATTCTTGTGGTCGATAACCTTAAAAATGGTCGAAAGTTTCAAAACCTTGTGGATTTGAAAATTGCAGATTACATGGATCGTGATGACTTTCTGATGCAAATCATGTCCGGAGAAAACTTTAGCCCTATTGAGGCCATTTTTCATGAAGGTGCATGCTCATCCACTACCGAGTGGGACGGCAAGTACATGATGCTCAATAACTATGAATATTCCAAAGAGCTTCTTCATTACTGCCTAGAGCGTGAAATTCCATTCTTGTATGCTTCATCTGCTGCCACATACGGTGAAACTGACGTTTTCAAAGAAGATCCCCAATACGAAGGTGCTTTAAACGTATACGGTTATTCCAAACAACTGTTTGATAATTATGTCCGTAGACTATGGAAAGATGCTAAAGAACACGGTGAAAAATTGTCACAAATCACGGGATTCCGCTACTTCAATGTTTATGGTCCACGTGAGCAGCATAAAGCCTCTATGGCTTCCGTTGCATTTCACCTGAACAATCAAATGAATGCTGGGGAGAATCCTAAATTGTTTGCTGGTAGCGAACAATTCAAACGCGATTTTGTCTATGTGGGCGATGTGGCGGCAGTAAATCTATGGTTCTTACAAAACGGCGTGTCAGGTATTTTCAATGTCGGTACTGGTCGCGCCGAGTCGTTTGAAGAGGTTGCAAAAGCAGTCATCAAACATCATGGCAAGGGTGAGATTGAAACCATTCCATTCCCACAACATCTAATTGGCGTGTATCAAGAGTTTACTCAAGCTGATTTGACTAACTTTAGAAGCACCGGCTGCGATCTTACATTTAAGACGGTAGCTGAGGGTGTGGCTGAATACATGGCGATTTTGAATCACAAAGCGTAAAATCGCTTTTATTTTTAAAGTAAGGACTTAGCCGTGAAAATTGCAGTCGCAGGAACGGGTTATGTGGGCTTATCTAATGCAATGCTATTAGCTCAACATAACCAAGTTGTCGCACTAGATATTATCGAAGATAAGGTGGCGATGCTGAATCGTAAGCAGTCACCGATCGTCGACACTGAAATTGAGCACTTCTATCATCAAAAGCCTCAATTTTGTTGCTACAACCGATAAGCATACCGCATATAACAACGCTGATTTTGTCGTCATTGCCACGCCGACAGATTATGACCCACAAACTAACTACTTTAATACCACTTCTGTGGAAGCGGTTATTAAAGATGTAAATGCTATCAATCCATCCGCGGTAATGATCATCAAATCAACCGTACCCGTGGGTTATACCGAGCGAATCAAGCACGAGTTTAACTGTGAAAATATCATATTCTCACCAGAATTCTTACGCGAAGGCAAGGCGTTGTATGACAATCTCTACCCATCACGTATCATCGTAGGTGAGCAAAGCGAGCGAGCAGAAGCATTTGCAAAACTGCTGATTCAAGGTGCCGAAAAACTAGATATCCCCGTGCTATTCACCAACTCAACGGAAGCGGAAGCCGTTAAACTTTTTTCCAACACTTACCTAGCTATGCGTGTTGCTTACTTCAATGAACTGGATTCATATGCAGAAGCACATAAATTGGATTCTCGCCAAATCATTGAAGGTGTTGGCCTTGACCCGCGTATTGGTAACCATTACAACAATCCATCTTTTGGTTATGGTGGCTACTGCTTACCAAAAGATACCAAACAATTGCTCGCCAACTACCAAAACGTACCCAACAACATTATTGGTGCCATTGTTGATGCCAATAGAACGCGTAAAGACTTCATTGCAGATAGTATCTTAAAGCGCAAACCAAAGGTGGTTGGTATCTACCGTCTAATCATGAAATCGGGATCGGATAACTTCAGAGCATCTTCAATTCAAGGCATCATGAAACGCTTAAAAGCAAAAGGGATTGAAGTTGTTGTTTATGAACCAGTATTGAAAGAATCACATTTCTTCCATTCCGAAATAATAGAAAACCTCGAGGAGTTTAAAGTTCGTTCTGATGTGATCGTATCAAATCGAATGGCAGAGTGTTTGGCAGATGTCGCAGACAAAGTATATACTCGAGACCTATTTGGCAGTGATTAACCACTACTAAGCAAAAAACAATCTCATTAAAGCGTACCCCTGAGTGCGCTTTGAACATTTAATTAAATACTTAATAGAGACCATACCGTTGTGATAGCAGAGCGCAATGATTTTGACCCAAAAGCTTATGACCCAAAGTTTGAGTTCGCTTTTCTTGCTCCTAAATACTGGGGAACCTGGTTAGCTGTTTTGTTTGCCTCACTACTCTGTTTTTTTCCCAATTCATTCCGCTTAACTTTTGCCAAAGCGCTATCATTGATTGCTACCAAGATAAATAACAAAGCAAATCGCAGAGCTCGAGTTAACCTCGAAATGTGTTTCCCTCAAAAGTCTAATGAAGAAAGAGAGCTCATCTTAAGAAACTCTTACATAACCTCAATTAGCTATCTTCTTAGCTTTGCTTCTTTAAGCCTTAAAAGCAGACAATGGCTTGAAAAAAATACCGTTATTCGTGGTTTTGCTAACCTTACTGAACTGACAAACAACGGTCAAAAAGTCATCCTACTCGTTCCACATACATGGGCGATCGATATTCCGGCAGTGTTACTTGCATCGAGAGGATTACCTGTATCTGCGATGGCGAAAGCACAGAAAAACAAGCTTTCTGACTGGTTAATGCACAGACAAAGGGTTCAATATGGTGGCAGAGTTTACGATCGCAGCGTTGGCATCAAACCATTTATCAAATCGATTCGCTCTGACAACTATCTCGGCTATTACTTACCTGATGAAGACTTAGGAAGAGAGCATAGTGTTTTTGTCGATTTCTTTGCGACACAAAAAGCGACCATTTCAGGACTTGGTAAACTATCTTCGTTAAGTAAAGCGAAAATTGTTCCGCTCTTTGCCATGTTTAACAGTCAATCTGGTCAATATGAGTTAGATTTTTATCCTGCTCTGCCATTTCCAACTGGCGATGAACATATGGATGCTAGGATGATGAATGAGTGTATCGAGAGTTACGTAACAGCGAAACCTGAGCAGTATATGTGGATATTAAGACTGCTTAAGACTCGTCCAGATAGTAATGCCAATCCTTATAATTGAGCTCTCTCACAGAAGGACGAAATTAGCAAATAAATCAATAATATACACAACCCTCAATCGATTGACTTCAGCTAAACGTTCAATGCCACGCACATAAAATTAACAATTTAATCGGTAACTCAATGAAAATTTTGTCGCTAGTTCTTACTATCACGCTAAAAATAGTGTACGCCCAGAAGCAGAAATGTTTATTGAAATGGTAAAGCAAGGCCATGAAGTAACGGTAATGACGCAAGGATGCAGAATACACGCAACGCTTTAGAGAATGTGGCGTAAAAGTTATTGATGCTTACCCTGAGAAGAAAATTTGTTTAAAAACCATTAAAGCTTATCGAGCAGAACTGAACAGCAAGGCCTATGACATCTTTATGCCTTTAATTCCAAAACAATCCCAAACGCAGCCTTTGCTTGTATTGGCACGAAAACTACATTAATTACATATCGTGGCACAACTGGTGGTTTATATCGTCATGACCCTTCTGCCTACCTTACTCATCTGCATCCCAAGGTGAGTGGTATTGTTTGTGTATCAAAAGCCGTAGCAGATGACGTAAAAGAGAGTTTGGTGTAATAAAATAACGTCGTTACCATCTACAAAGGCCATGAATTAGATTGGTACACTGTTGAGGCCAATAAGCCTGAAGAATTTGGTTTAAGTTCAAGTAACGTGATCGCGGTATGTGCTGCTCATGTTAGACCAAGTAAAGGAATTGATGTTCTAATCGAAGCAACGCACTTTGTTGATAACCCAAATTTCCATCTACTGCTCATTGGTAGTGGTTATGAACCCTACTTTGATATGGCCAAAAAGCCCTATGTCAGAGAGAATTCACTTCATTGGCCACCGAAAGACGTACCTTCGATTATGGCAATGGCTGATTTTCAAATTCAGCCATCAATCAGCGGAGAAGGTTTACCACGAACGATTATTGAAGCAATGGCAAATGGTACACCATCCATCGTTACAACAACCGGTGGTTCTCCAGAGCTTATCGAACAAAACGAAACCGGCCTTATTGTTCCAGTGAAAATGCCCAGTTACTCGGCGAAGCTATAAACAATATGGCGAATAGTAAAGAACAATGTGCGCAAATGGGAGATAAAGCAAAATTCGACTTCAACGCTACTTCTCATCATCTGAAACTGTAAAACAACACATTAGCTTTTCGAAAAAATCATCAATCAGTAACAGAGACGATGGGCAGGTAAGTCTATTTACCTGCCCAAAATTTCTATTTGTTGTCTTGAATAATTCTATTTATCGCCTCTTTGCATAGCGACGATGGCACTCAATCGCTCAGTAGAGCTCAACTGATAACTATTCATTTCATCAGCCAAAGTTTTAAGCCTGACTTTCAAACGAGTCATATCGTCATTAGAAGCTAGTTTGTACACCATGACGAGTGACAACCATTTTCTTGGCGACGAAGAGATCAGCTTGGCGATTATTCTTTATATGAATTCTCTAATAACTTACCATATGACATCTTATTCATGCTCATAAAAGGTAAATCGTGTAGCATTAATTTCACATCCATAGACTCAGCAAAGTCATACCACTTTTCGTCATCAAATGCTGGAGAGAATCGAACGCCTTTCCAAGGGATACGCAGTGCGTCAGCGATAATGGCACCGTGCATTGCCTCAGTGACAACATATTCACACTCTTGAAGAGCTAATAAAACTGCTCAACTGGTTGTTTCGCGGTAATGTATGTCAAACCTATTTCTTGGCAGACCTTATCCCAATCAATATAGTCTTCACTGCGGTGGTGAGGAATAAATCCCACCTTCCCTTTTGCATTTCCGCCTTTGGAAATTCCACTTCACGAATAAGGTAAGCACCATCACCAACCACTGATTCTGGGTTTAGGTCTAGCTTTTAGCCGTTCTCGGGCCTCGTACTCCATACAGTACAATTACCACCCAACGTAGGGACATTCCACTCCCAAGCGCCTGACGAGAATATAATAATCTCTTTCGCGCCGAGTAATTCTTTATTTAACCGTTTTTCCGTCAAAATAGTTCCGATACCTAAAAATATCGAGAACTATCTTCTACAACCAAATCACCTAATAGCTGCGGCCATAACCAAGGGTTCAGGTCGTCCCCTACATTGTAAGTATCTGATAAGCAGTACTCTAATTTAAAAGCCACCGATTGAACCCTTCCTTGTTCGATAAGCCACCGATTAACTCCTTCCTTTTTCTAGCAACCACAAACCAACGTGTTTGTTAAAATTCACTTGGGCATACGTCATTGCAACAATAAAGCCGACACTGCCATCTAAAAAGCCGCGGCGGATAAAATAAATTAAGAAGAACGTCCAGATCGAGCGCAGTAGTGCGACAAAAAGCCCAGAGCTCTTTTTACCCTTACGATGATATTTCTGCGCACCAAGCCAAGCATATTGCGCTGCTTTATCCAAACCATGTCCATAGTCACGATGGGTATAATGCAGCAAACGTCCTTTGAGTACCCCAGTAGAACCAGTCGCTGGAATCACCGTTTCATGCACTTCATCTGCGGTATAAACCGCACCTTCACGTTGGAACAAACGTAGCACTGCACGCGCACTGCGCCCGTAATTGAGTGTTTTGCCATAAAGAGTGACACCCCAAGGCAATTTGTATGCGGTATGCGAAATCTCATCTTGAGAAAGCAACACGATTAACGCCGCTTTCATCTCCTCATCGAGCGCTTCATCCGCATCGATCGATAAAACCCAATCCTTCGTCACTTTTGCTAACGCTCGTTGCTTTTGAACACCGAAACCCGGCCAATCTGTAATTTCAACGTTGTCTGTATATCGACGACAAATATTTACTGTTTCATCAGTTGAGCCACTATCTAGAACGATAATTTCATCAGCAACATCCACCACCGATTGGAGGCAGGTTTCAATACGATCCTGTTCATTTTTAGTAATCACAATGACAGACAGTGTGTGTTTTTTCATCTGTTGTACCTAAATATTAAAAACGGCCTAATTTCCAATAGCCTAGTTTTTTACGCATTTTGAACTTACGCACTAGATTCATCGGTTTGCGCTTTAAGCCACCTAACCCTTGGTCGATCAATTCATTCGCCGCCGCTAACACGCGCTCACTGGAATAGCCATCTTGGTACGGATGAATAAATTGGCAATACTCTTCAATGGCTGTCATTAACGCTTCAGGTCGAGATAACGCAATCTCAAGAGCATCCTCAACCTTTTCTTTATCATCCAGATCCATTAAATGTGGCATTGGCGCTTGATTTCTAAATGTCACCACAGGTTTTCGCTGTAGCAAAAACATCAACAGTACAGATGAGGTGTCACATAACATTACATCTGCAGCTTGCAGCAGCGGAATAACATTGTCCGTTTCAACAAATGTTAGATGGTCCCCTTGCAGAGCCTTGTACATATCAACGATCTCTGGTGACATTTTCGGATGAAATTGTACCAGCCAGCGCCATTTCCCACTTTGTGACATGCGCTTAATTTGCTCATACAAGAGTGGTGCACACGTCAAGTTACGCGAAAACGTCGAACACATCAGCACTGTCGGGCGAGTGTCATTAACATCAACGTAAGGATTAACTTCGAGCGCATTAAATAAAGGATCAAGCATTGGCCATCCCGTTTCTTTGACCTTAAAGAAACCATGTTGTTTCTCTAATTCCAAAAAAGGAGCTGTCGTTTGCGGACCTTGCGTACAGTACATATCGAAGCAGCCGCGAATTTCAAAATGGTCTTCTCGACCGCGGCGATTTAACTTGCCGGAATTGAAACCATGAAAGACACCGATTTTTACCCCAGGAATAAAATCAGGCACAACGTTTCCTGGCACAAATACCGCATCAGGTTGCCACGCATTCACTTCATCAATCGTCGCCAAGCGAATTTCATCATTCGCTAGAAATTTTCCATCGACTTCATCACCTTCTAAAAACCAACGCACTTCACCTTGTTGCTCTAAGATCACCTTTTGCAGTGGACGTAAAATAGCGTAAGAGTAATTTTGAGCGATATACATTAAATAGCGACGATGCTTAGTAGCCACAGCATGCTCCCTTTATGAGCTTAATTCGGTATAAACTAGTTAATTAACCTATTCTAACTTAAGATAGAGTTCGTTGCTTTCTCTATCAAACAAGATGCCCAACAAAGATGCTCATTCGACTCCTATACAGCTTACTTCTCGCATTTTTATCACCTGTACTGCTCTATTCTTTATACAAGAAAAAGGCCGGAAAACCATCGTTTGGCCCGCGTTGGAAAGAGCATTTCGGCTTCACACCCAAAACCAACGCCGATCAACCGATTTGGATTCATGCGGTATCAGTAGGCGAAGTGATCGCGGCAATTCCGATCATCCAAGGTATAAAACAGCAGTGCCCTGAACAAGCTATTGTGGTGACTACAACCACAAGCACAGGTGCCGCTCAACTGAGTAAGCTCGGAGAATTAATTGAACATCGCTACATGCCAATCGATTTTGCTTGGTGTGTAAAAGGCTTCCTGCGCCAAGTTAAACCCGCACAATTATTAATCATAGAAACCGAACTTTGGCCAAATACCCTGCATTGTGTAGCAAAAGCAGGCATCCCTATTTCAGTGCTAAATGCGCGCTTATCTGAACGCTCAGCGAAACGTTACGCCAAATTCCAATTTATCTTTAATCAATTGGCTCAAAATCTGTCTCAAGTGCTGTGTCAGTATTCAAGCGATGCAGAGCGCTTTATTGCTTTGGGCTTAATCCAACAACAAGTACATGTCACCGGCTCAGTAAAGTTTGATATTAGCGTCCCCTCTTCAGCACTAGAGCAAGGCCAAGCACTGCGCGCTCAAATTGGCAAACATCGCCCAGTTTGGGTTGCATCAAGTACACATCAAGGTGAGGATGAAATCGTACTCGCCGCGCACACACAGCTACAACAAAGCCTTCCTAATGCACTGCTTATCATCGTCCCGCGCCATCCCGAGCGGTTCGAGCAAGTTTTTAATTTAGCTAACAGTTTTGGCTTTGAAACGGTAAAGCGCTCGAGCAGCGCAACCATAACGAATAATACTAACGTTTACATTGCCGATACCATGGGTGAGATGCTGACCATTTTAGCCAGTGCTGATATCTGTTTTATGGGCGGCAGTTTAATTGGCGATAAAGTTGGTGGGCACAATTTCCTTGAACCAGCAGCGCTATCGATGGCCACGCTCACCGGCCCGAGCTTCTATAATTTTGCTGAAATTGCCCATTTGCTAATGGAGAAACAAGCGCTGAGCGTCTGTGATAATGCGCCAGAGATTAGTGCTAAGCTGACCGAACTATTTAATCATTGCGAGCGCAGACTTCAAATGGGACAAGCCGCGCTACAAGTCGTCGAAAGCAACCGCGGCGCGCTCAGTAAAACGCTCACGCTCATTCGTCACTAAGCATTGTAACCATCTAGCAATGCTTGCCAGTCGGCCTTTTGCCAATGAATTTGGCACTTTTTCAGTTCTTTAATAAAAGAGCGCTGAAGACGTGCCAAATTGCCCGCTTTCCAAGCATCACCTGCTTGTACGCCACATTTATCAAAATCAATTAGCCATACCTTCTGCTGCTCATCGAGCAAGATATTGTGAATATTCAGATCGGTATGATTGACGCCTGCTTGGTGCATTTTTTTTATCTCTGCACCAATGTCGTAATACACTTGATGTGCAAGTGGGCTTTCAACCAATATATCGACCAAGTCTTTGGCGTTAGGGATACGCTCAGAAAGTATATCGGCTCGATAGAAAAAGCCATGTTTCACCGCGCGAGCAGCAATGGCGCGAGGTACATGCACTTTGTGTTGAGTCAGTGCCTCTAATACCTCGATTTCTCGCGCACCACGAGTATGATCCCAGTTGGTGAAGTAATAGCTATCCTTGACCAATTTACCAAACAAACCACCACGGCGGTAATGACGCAGCGCCGCCTGCATCTGTTCAAGTTGCACAAACCAAGTGGTTCCACGACCACGAGCACTGCCCACAATAGCCTCTCGCTGTTGCCAAAATTCTGGTTCAAAAATCTGCGCAAGCTGCGAATGATCTATATTGGTTAGTAGACTAGGCTCAAACCAAATCACCTGATCGTTAAAACTAAGTTGCTGCATGGACAAACCTTTCTTATTCGGCGAATACTCGCTCAATATTTTACATCCAATGCGAGTATCTGCATAATTCTTAGGTTGCTAATTTTAAGACGATATTTATGCCGCTATTTACTTCAGCTCCAAGCTCGCTTTGCATCTTGCGCCTCTCTGCGATAGGCGATGTTTGTCATGCTATTTCGGTCGTTCAAGCGATTCAAAAGCAATGGCCAGAAACTAAAATCACTTGGATTACGGGTAAAATTGAGGCCATGTTGATCCAAGATTTACCAAACATTGAAGTCGTTGTGTTTGACAAAAAACAAGGCTTTAAAGGCATGAAAGCCCTATGGAAACAGCTGTCTTCACAGCGCTTTGATGCCCTACTCCACATGCAGGCAGCTTTGCGTGCAAGCGTACTTTCGATTGGTATTAAAGCGAAATATAAAATTGGTTTTAGCAAAAACCGCACCCGTGAAGGGCAATATCTGTTTACTAACCGCCACTTGCCAAATTCAGAACAATTCCATGTGCTGGATAACTTTGCCGAATTTGCTCGCTATATTGGTGTGACGTTTGACAAGCCAAGCTGGAATATTCCATTGAGTGAAGCCGATGAAGCCTTCGCTCTGCAGGTAATGGATAACAAACCAACATTGGTGATTGCACCAGCTGCGAGTAAAGATTCACGCAACTGGCTCACCGAGCGCTATGCAGAAATCGCCGACTATGCCGCGACTCAAGGTCTGCAAGTCGTACTTTGTGGCTCTCCTGCAGAGCGTGAAGTGAAACTAGCCAAAGAGATCGAAGCGTTGAGCCATACGCCGCTCAAAAATATCGTCGGACAAACCTCACTGAAGCAATTAACGGCGGTATTGAAGCATGCCACCATCGTATTAGCTCCAGATACCGGCCCGGCACACTTAGCAACGACTCAGTCAACACTAGTGATTGGGCTATATGCCCACAGCAATCCACTACGTACTGGCCCGTATAACAATCTCGATAGCGTAGTTAGTGTCTATAAACAGCATGTCGAGGCGCAATACCACAAACCTGTTGATGCATTACCTTGGGGTACTCGTGCAAAAGGAGATGACTTAATGCGTGATATTAGCGTTGATATGGTCAAAGAGCAGCTCAATAACCTTTGGAGTAAGGAACAATAATATGTCTAACCATGTCATTTATCCTGGTACCTTTGACCCTGTTACCAATGGTCATATCGACATCATTGCCCGTGCAGCTAAAATGTTTGACCACCTCACTATCGGCGTTGCCGCTAGTCCAAGCAAAAACACCATGTTTAGCTTAGAAGAGCGCGTCGAACTGTTAAAAGCTGCGGTAGCAGATCTTCCTAATGTATCTGTGCAAGGTTTTTCAGGATTACTCGTGGATTTTGTCGAGCAACAAAACGGTAACGTGCTAATTCGTGGTTTAAGAACTACTATGGACTTTGAGTACGAATTCGGCTTGACCAGTATGTATCGCAAACTGCTGCCCGGATTAGAAAGCATTTTCTTAACGCCATCTGAAGAGTTTGCATTTCTCTCGTCGACGATTGTAAGAGAAGTTGCCATCCATGGGGGTGATGTTTCAAATTTTGTTCCTGAGATCGTCGCCAAGGCTCTTGAAGAGAAAAAACGCACTTAACAGATACAAAAAAGCGAGCTATTCAGCTCGCTTTTTTATTAAATTTGGTAGTACTGCTTATACCAATCAACAAAAGCTTGGACACCTTCCTTTACTTTTACCTGCGGCACGTATCCTGTTGCTTTAAACAAATCTTCAGTATCCGCATAAGTCGCGTAGACATCACCCGGCTGCATCGGCATAAAGTTTTTCTTCGCTTCCATACCCAATGATGTCTCCAGAGATTCAATGTAATCCATCAGCTTAACTGGACTGCCATGACCAATGTTATAGACCTTATATGGTGCTGAACTGCTTGCTGGTGAACCTTGTTCTACCGTCCAGTCGACATTTTTCTGTGGGATCACATCTTGAATACGGATAATTCCTTCGACAATATCATCGATGTAAGTGAAGTCACGACGCATATCGCCATTGTTGTAGACATCGATAGTTTCACCTTTAACAATCGCATTGGTGAACTTAAACAACGCCATATCCGGACGTCCCCACGGGCCATAAACCGTGAAAAAACGCAGACCTGTAGTTGGAAGTCCGTAGAGATGTGAGTATGTATGCGCCATCAATTCGTTCGACTTTTTGGTTGCCGCGTACAAAGAAATCGGATGATCGACAGAATCTGCAGTATCAAATGGCATTTTTTGGTTCAATCCATACACAGAACTTGATGATGCATAGACTAAGTGCTGAATCTTATGATGGCGACAGCCTTCCAAGATGGTTAAATGACCCACTAAGTTACTATCGGCATAAGCCATTGGGTTATCAATCGAGTAACGTACACCTGCTTGAGCGGCAAGATGAATAACACGGTCAAATTTTTGCTCAGCAAATAGCGCCGCAATACCTTCACGATCGGCTAAATCCAATTCAATAAACTGGAATTCAGGATGAGCGGCTCGCTCAAGACGAGCATGCTTTAGTGACACATCGTAATAATCGTTTAGATTGTCGATACCGACCACTTGATGCCCCATCGCACAAAGTCTTTCCGATACTGCAGAGCCAATAAAGCCTGCTGCGCCTGTCACTAAATATTTCATTTTCTTAATCTCTAAAATAGATGATACCACTTGATTGTAGCGTTTTCGTCAACACTACACTATACCGTGGATATTCAATCTTATGTTTATCATTTCTGACAATGAGGGCAAAAAAACGTATTACGTTGCCCTATTTTTTGTTCATGTATTGGTTCGCCACAACGTGGGCAGGGTTGCCCTGCTTTGCCATACACACGTAATTCTTGAGCAAAGTAACCAGGTTTACCGTCTACTTGAGAAAAATCTTTTAATGTTGTTCCGCCTTGCTGAATCGAAGTCTCAAGTACTTTTTTTATCTCAGGTACTAATAGGCGCCACTCTTTAAATTTAATTGAATTGGCCGCACGAGTTGGAAGAATGCATGCACTAAATAGTGACTCGCTAGCGTAGATATTCCCAACGCCAACCACCACTTTATTGTCCATGATGAACTGTTTTACGGCTACGCGTTTATTACACGCCTTCTCCCACATATATTCTGCACTGAACTCTTCGGTTAGTGGCTCTGGTCCCATATGCTCTAAGACGTCATGCTCACCATTTTCACTAAATAACCACGCGCCAAAGCGACGCGGATCGTTATAACGCAGCACTTTGCCATTCGCCAAGGTAAGATCGACATGATCGTGCTTACCGGCAGGAAGTTCCGCATCAAGTACACGCAACGAGCCAGACATCCCCAAATGCACAATCGCACTACCCACATCAGTTTCTATAATGAGATACTTCGCCCGACGGCGAATATCACGCACGATGTGACCTTCTAATTGCTTGAGTTCTTTTGGGATATGCCAACGCAATTTCGGAGTACGAAAGGTAAGAGATTTAATTTGTTGGCCAATTAAATGAGGGGAGATTCCCATGCGGCTCACTTCAACTTCAGGTAACTCTGGCATAAATCACTCCAACTTAGTTCAGGCTAAGCAGCAAATAGCTAGGCTCTACCGTAACGGCAATCCATTTATCTTGCCAGTTTTTCAACAGCCAAAACTGCGGCAATTGATAGTAAGTGATTCTTTGTGGCTCATCCTGACCAACGTACCAGACTTCAATTGAGCTTGGTGAATTCAATGATGGCTTGAGTGATTGAAACTGTTGTGGAGAGAGCTCAGTTCCTACTAGCGAGCGCCAACGTTGCGCCAATTGTTGCGGTTCAACCTTACTCGACACATTCAAAGCCCATACACCTTCTTGGTGAGTAAGCGACCACTGACTTGAGTGCAATGCACGCAACTCTGCATCAGGATTTATTAGGTATGGATGAGCAATAATTTGCTCATCTGGTGCTGGAATAAGATATTGTTTTATCAAAGTGGGAAGGTTAAGCAGAACCATAAACACCACTACTACAAACATCAGTAAGTAGTTCCAACGGCGGCGTTGCTTAATCGTTTTACGCATAATCCTTCCTTAATTAAACAGCTTCTCGGTGAATCTATAATAAGTGGTAACGACTCCTTAGCCGTCACCAACGACCACGTCATGAAACGATAGGATCATCCTTTAAGCTAGACAATGGAACAAGCTGTCCCTCACCATTGTTCACCGTTGCCTCATCCTTGTACGGCGAGAAGAATGACGGAGATTGCTTAAATTGTTCAGTAGAGATCCCCATCAACTCTGACATAGCTCGAAGCAAAGCGAAACCATTACGCGGATAATCAATAACTTCTCGCGCTGTAAATGCTGTACCTGTAATAAATAGCGGTACTTGATACGATTGCTTCTTAGATGGATCGTGACGCAGATTGCGCCCACCATTTCGATGCGCTAGTCCATGGTCAGCAACATAAACCAAGTTGTACGGCAAAGCTTGCGCTTGAGCAAATTGATTGATTTTTTCAATAAAAGCATCAGTTTGCCCGATGGATTCAACATAACACGAGATCTTATCACCATTAAATTGGAACGAAGGCTCCTCTTCCACACGGTCACAAAATGCGGAATGCGAACCCATTAAATGCACAACAATCAGTTTTGCTTTATTGCTGCTGGAAAGAGCATTCTTTATCGATGGCAATAATTCACTATCATAAATTTTCGAGTCGGCATAACTACCAGTGCGTGTAAAAAACACTGAATTAGCATAACCAGCAACAGAGCTAATACTGGTATCAAACTCACCGATTCGGCCTTGATTAGAAATCCAGAATGTTTCAATGCCAGCAGCCTCAGCCAACGTATTGATATTATTATGAGCCTCTATGCCTAATCCGTGATTAAGAGTGATGTATCTCATCACAGAAGTTAGCGTGTTCGGTCCCGGAGAGATAAAGTTGGTCCAAAGTTGCCCGTTGGCATGCGACATAAACTGAGTGTTTTCCATAGAAAAACCATAAGCATGCATATAATCTTTTCGCACACTCTCGCCAATGACTAAAATCGTATTGGTCGGTAAATCTCGATGCGACAACACCTTCCAAGTTGGTGCTATTTTTTGTTGTTCTGCTAGCTGCTGATGATATCGGTAATATTTGTCGTAGGCGTCATACCAATCGAAGGCAAAGCGAATAGGGGTATAGCGCATATGATCCAGCATTGCATGGCTGTAGTGTTGGTCTATATCACGTTCAATAATCGTTCTAACGGGTTTATCAAAAATCAAAAAAGTGAATGCCGCCAGATAGAGCAGTGAGCTTTTCTGTAAGGGAATAGCAGGAACGATTCGAAATAGAATACAGCTCAGTAGAAAAAAACCAACAGCAGCAAAAACTGTGACCAATTCTAAATCTTGAGTAAATTCCATCGCTTCTGAAGGGTTGGTTTCAATCAAAGAAGAAATGATAGTTAAATTAGGGGCGCCGTAGTTCCACGCAACTGGAATATAGAGTGTTGTGAGGGCAATCCAAACAAGGAATGCACGCTTACCAAAATGGCTGGTTTTCAAAAACGCGACAGTGATCATTAACATAATCAAACTATCGACTTTCACTTCATAGCCCAACGCAAACGTCATTACATACGCAAGCGCTAACAAAGCGATGAACTTTATTACTCTATTAACTAATAGCATTTGATAACACCTAAAATATCAAAACAACGCTAGAGCAATTTTAACGGTTATTATTTGATCCAAAAAGAAAAACCCAACTCGAAAGTTGGGTTTTCTAATACAGACTTCTGTTAAGAAGCTACAAAGAAAAATCAATTACTTGATTTTAGCTTCTTTGTACACAACGTGCTTGCGAACTACAGGATCAAATTTCTTGATCTCGAATTTGCCAGGCATGTTACGTTTGTTCTTGTCAGTTGTGTAGAAGTGACCTGTCTCAGCAGTAGATACTAGACGGATTTTCTCACGAACGCCTTTCTTTGCCATTGCCTATTTCCTCTTAAACGTTTTCGCCACGTGTACGGATATCAGCAAGAACAGCATCGATGCCTTTCTTGTCGATAATGCGCATACCTTTAGCAGATAGACGTAGTTTAACAAAACGTTTTTCGCTCTCTACCCAGAAACGATGAGTTTGTAGGTTCGGCAGAAAACGACGCTTAGTAGCATTTCGTGCGTGTGAACGGTTGTTACCCGTTACTGGACGCTTACCAGTTACTTGGCATACTCGTGACATGAATGTCTTCTCCAAAATCGTTTCAGCTCGATATCAACCTTGGTGGCCGAACCTCTTCTATTTCTAAACAGAAGGTTAGAGGTTAAGAGCCGCTATAGAAAGTCTATACAAGGCTATCAAAGGTCGCGCATTATACTAACTTGACCAGCATTGCTCAAGTCCCGAACAGATCCTTTTTACAGGTTTTCGTGATCTTTTTTTGAGCAGAGCTGAATTTACGTTCAAAAAATGTCGGAGGATTGTACTCAGATTTCTTCAAACTAACAACTTAAAATTGTGATTCATATCCAGCCACGCTCCGCAAAGGAGATAACTTCCCCATCTCCGACCACAAAATGGTCGCGAATTCTTATCTCAACCAAGGCCAAAGCATCAATTAAACGCCTAGTAATACGGCGATCAGCTTGGCTTGGCTCTGCAATCCCCGATGGATGGTTATGCGCGATGATTAAAGCGGCAGCATTGTGTTCTAAGGAACGTTTCACGACTTCGCGTGGATATACAGAGGCAGAATCTATCGTCCCTTCAAACATCACTTCAGAGCTAATCACGCGATGTTGGTTATCTAGAAACAATATATAGAAGGCTTCACGCTGGCGATCACGCAATACGCTAGATAAATATAACTTCGTTAATTGCGGGCTTGTTAAAGCATCTCCTCGCTGTAAAGTCTCACTTAAGTAGCGTTGCGACATCTCTAAACAAGCCTGCAACTGCACATACTTTGCATTACCCAGCCCTTTATGAGCACAAAACTCCTGCGGAGTTGCAGCAAATAGCTTTCTCAATGAACCGAATTCATTAATTAACTGCTCAGCCAATTGCAATACATTCATGCCTTGAGTGCCCGTACGCAGAAATATCGCTAGCAATTCAACATCACTGAGCGAACTCGCACCTAACGCTAACAGTTTTTCTCTTGGTAAAAGACCAGCCGGGAGGGACTTAATACTCAATAACCTATCCTTATATAGATATAAAGCCATTGGGTTATTGGAATCGAACCACGGAAAAAATCGAAATCGAGTTTCTCATTTCTGTTTAAGCCCAACATTTCTATGTAACCATTTACTAACTCAAGTATGGCAGCCTGCTCCTCTCACCCCAATAAACCAACTTCGAGCAAAATCTTAGCTCTCAGCTTACGACTGAGCATACTGCGAATTGTGATATCTCAATTTTGGCTATCTCCCGCTCGTGCCAAGTTAATCTCTACTTCAAGGTTGTGATATTATCTGCTGCAATATTTTGGAGATACAACAATGCAAACACTCGCAGGTAAAAAAATCCTACTGGGCATTAGCGGTGGGATTGCCGCATACAAATGTGCTGAGCTGACTCGTCGCTTAATTGAGCGTGGTGCTCAAGTGCAAGTGGTGATGACCAAAGCGGCAAAAGAATTTATTACTCCTCTAACCATGCAAGCCGTATCAGGACGACCAGTTTCTGACAGCTTGCTAGATCCAGCTGCAGAAGCATCCATGGGCCATATTGAGTTGGCAAAATGGGCAGATTTAGTGCTGCTTGCGCCTGCAACCGCCGATCTCATTGCCCGAATGGCTGCTGGTATGGGTAATGACTTACTGACGACGCTGGTGCTGGCGAGTGACGCTCCGATTGTGGTTTCTCCTGCCATGAACCAACAGATGTATCGTAACCAAGCGACTCAGGAAAACATCGCTACCTTAGCGCGTCGCGGTATGCACATTTGGGGCCCTGCAGCCGGTGAACAAGCGTGTGGCGATGTTGGCCCGGGCCGCATGTTAGAGCCAATGCAATTGGTCGAGCGCTGCGAAGCGTTCTTTGGCGATAAACTGCTACAAGGCAAGTCCATCCTCATTAGTGCTGGACCAACCCGTGAAGCGATTGATCCGGTGCGTTACATCAGCAACCACAGCTCTGGCAAGATGGGCTTTGCGTTAGCACAAGCTGCGCAAATGTTGGGCGCAACGGTGACCTTAGTCAGCGGCCCTGTATCTCTTGCTACACCACACGGTTGCACACGTATTGATGTTGAAAGTGCACTCGATATGCATCAAGCAATAATGAACAACGCCATCAATCACGATGTCTTTATTAGCTGCGCTGCAGTGGCGGATTACCGCCCAGAAACGATTGCTGACAACAAACTGAAAAAGACCGATGACAGCGATTCAATGACCGTCAAAATGGTTAAAAACCCAGATATTGTCGCTTCGGTTGCGGCAATGGATGAACATCGACCATTTACTGTTGGCTTTGCCGCAGAAACCCAGAACGTAAAACAGTACGCGTTAAGCAAACTGACACGTAAGAACCTAGATATGATCTGTGCGAATGATGTCTCGGTTGCAGGCCAAGGCTTCAATAGTAACGACAATGCGATTACCGTATACTGGCAAGATGGTGAGCAACCACTCACTCTTGCATCAAAACAACAGATTGCACTTCAGATTCTGCAACTTATCGCCGATAAGATGTAATCGAAAGTTCTAAATTTATGAGCTAATCTCCCTGCCTCACTTTGACGGCAGGGCGAATTACTTTTTGCTAAAAGTGGTCATTAAAGGAAGCGTTCATGGCTGGGACAAGAAAAACCAATCGCCGAGAAGAAATCTTACAAGCGTTAGCACAAATGTTGGAATCCAACGAAGGTGCATCGCGTATTACAACAGCCAAACTCGCTAAACAAGTGGGTGTTTCTGAAGCGGCGTTATACCGCCATTTCCCAAGCAAAGCTCGCATGTTTGAAGGGCTGATCGAATTTATCGAAGAATCATTGATGTCGCGCATCAATCGCATTCTTGATGAAGAAAAAGACACCCTGACTCGAATTCGCTTAGTGCTACAATTAATTCTGGCATTCGCAGAACGCAACCCAGGTTTAACCCGAATTCTCTCTGGTCACGCGTTGATGTTTGAAAATGAACGCTTACGCGATCGTATCAACCAATTGTTTGAACGCATTGAAACCTCACTGCGCCAAATTTTACGCGAACGTAAACTGCGTGAAGGTAAATCTTTCCCAGTTGATGAAAGCATTCTTGCCGCACAACTGCTTGGTCAAGTTGAAGGTAGTTTAAACCGCTTCGTACGCTCTGATTTTAAATATCAGCCTACAGCAAACTTTGATGAGTACTGGGCTCTGTTAAAAAATCAAATTGAGTAATACTCAAATTCAGTTAATTGGCAAAAGTCACCATTATGGATAATAACAAATACACTAAGCCAACCTTTTCTCTTGCTTTACTACACCCCAAAAACTGGGGCGTATGGATTGGCTTCGGGTTGTTGGCGATCATCGTTAATATTCTCCCATACGCTGTTTTATTCCGCCTTGGCCGAGCACTTGGTTCGCTCGGCATGAAATATGGCAAAAAACGCGTTCATGTTACTCAGCGCAACCTTGAGCTCGCCTTCCCTGAAAAATCAGAACAAGAGCGACAAGCGATTGTTGAAGATAACTTCAAAAATACTGGCTTAGCTCTGATTGAAACCGGTATTACTTGGTTTTGGCCAACGTGGCGTTTTAAACGTCTTATCATCGCGAAAGACATTGATTTACTTTGGAAGTACAAGCAGGAAAACAAAGGTGTATTGCTATGCTGCGTGCACGCTCTAAACTTAGAAATCACAGCGCGTGCTTTTGCGGTATTGGGCGTCGGCGGCTATGGCGCATTTCGCCCACATAACAACCCTGCCTACAACTTCATTCAGTATTGGGGACGTACTCACAACGGCAACAAACTGATTGATCGTAAAGACCTCAAACAGATGATTCGCGTACTGCGTGATGGTGAGCGTCTATTCTATCTTCCAGACCACGATTACGGCCGTAATAAGTCTGCGTTTGTACCTTTCTTTGCGGTTGAAGATGCTTGTACCACGACCGGAACCAGCATTCTTGCCAATACCTCGCATTGTGCGATTGTGATGGGTTCAGGTTTCAGAAACGACGCTCACAAATACGAGATCATGGCCGATACCGCGATAGAAGAAAACTACCCAAGGGAAGACTTGGTTGCGGCAGCCGCTTACACAAACAAATTTGTCGAAATGGTGATTCTACGTGCGCCATCGCAATGGATGTGGCTGCACAAACGCTACAAGACCATGCAAGATGAGAGCGTGCCAAAGAGCATTCGCTACAAGTAGCGATATCGAAAGTAAAAAGGGCTGATCATTTATCAGCCCTTTTTCTATTTTATTTTCAAGTACCGATTAGATGCCGTATTCAGCACGGTATGCTTTGACTGCTTCTAGTTGCTCTGCGTTATCACCTTTTTCTTCTAGAAAAGTAATAAGGTCACCCAGACTCACAATAGAAATCACTGCACAACCAAAATCACGTTCCACTTCTTGAATTGCTGATAGCTCACCTTTGCCTTTTTCTTGACGGTCAATCGCCACTAATACACCGGCAAGGTCTGCGCCATTAGCTTGAATGATTTCCATCGATTCACGGATCGCTGTACCAGCAGTGATCACATCATCCACCAGCATAATACGACCTTCAAGTGCGCTACCAACCAAGTTACCACCTTCACCGTGATCTTTGGCTTCTTTACGGTTAAAGCAGTATGGCGTATCGATATCGTGGTGATCCGCTAGAGCAACGGCAGTGGTCGTTGCAATTGGAATACCCTTGTACGCAGGGCCAAACAGTACATCAAACTCAATACCAGAATCCGCCAGTGCCGCAGCATAGAAGCGACCTAGACGTGCCAAATCACGACCAGTATTGAATAAGCCAGCGTTAAAGAAATAAGGGCTCTTACGGCCTGATTTCAAAGTAAACTCACCAAACTTCAAAACTTCCTTTTCTAATGCAAACTCAATAAATTCACGCTGGTATGCTTTCATTTTCCACTCTCAATTAAAATGTCTACTTTGTTTAGACAATGCTTCAATAAAACTAACAACTTCAATTTTCTATATAGGTGGCTTCAAGGCTAGGCAGCAAGCTTTCTCATCCCTATGAGCATACACAGGTATGTGATTAGGGGGAGCAAGCGAAGCTAACAACGCATTGAAGTTTCCTATGACGAAAATAAAAAAATAGCCTCCGATAAAGGAAGCTATTCTCAAAACTAATTGGCTAACGCCGTCTTCTGCGCTGCGACGATTTCCGCAATACCTTTGCTCGCCGATTCCAACAGCGCCAACAACTGGGTATGCGTGAACGGTTCGCCTTCTGCAGTGCCTTGCACTTCGATCATGCGACCATCTTCAGTCATCACCACGTTCATATCGGTATCCGCCGCTGAGTCTTCTACGTATTCCAAATCACACAATACGTCTTCGCCAAGCAGACCCACTGAAACAGCCGCTACATGGCCTTTCATTGGGTTAGTCTTTAGCTTACCGCTATCGATTAGGTGTTGGAATGCATCCGCTAGCGCCACACTTGCACCTGAGATAGACGCAGTACGCGTACCACCATCGGCTTGAATTACGTCACAGTCAACCGTGATCATAAACTCGCCCATCGCTTTTAGATCCACCACTGCGCGTAGGCTACGCGCGATAAGACGTTGAATCTCCATCGTACGACCACCTTGCTGGCCATTAGTCGCTTCACGACGAGTACGTGAATGCGTTGCACGTGGCAGCATGCCATATTCAGCCGTCACCCAGCCTTTACCTTGGCCTTTTAACCAACGAGGAACATTTTCTTCAATTGAAGCGTTGCAAAGAACTTTGGTGTTACCAAACTCAACAAGAACGGAGCCTTCTGCGTAAGCAGTGTAGTTACGTGTAATTTTTATTGGGCGAACTTGATCCGCCTTGCGATCGTTTGGACGCATGGGCATCTACCTTTAGGTTTAGGGGGAGACGTTTTGGTTGGGGCAAGATTATAACCGAAAAGGTTTGCGCTGGCGAGTATGGCGACAATAACAATTCAATTGCTTAGCACTAATATCGGGACTATAGCTGCGACTGTGCTACTATCTCAGGGTTAATTTTCAGCAGATATAGACAGGAAAATTCGATGATCTACAGTATGACGGCCTATGCGCGCAAAGAGCTTAAAGGCACTTGGGGTACAGCCGTATGGGAAATCCGCAGCGTAAACCAACGCTACCTAGAAACTTACTTCCGCCTACCGGAACAATTCCGTGGTTTAGAACCAGTACTGCGCGAGCGTTTTCGCCAACGTCTAGCACGCGGTAAAGTGGAATGTCACTTACGCTTTGAGGCGAATCCCTCAGCAAAAGGCGAGCTAACCATCAATGAAACTCTTGCTAGTCAGGTAATCAAAGCGGCTGAGCAAGTGATGCACATGACGGGTGAATTAAGCCGCATTAATCCATTCCAAGTCATGCAGTGGCCTGGCGTGATGGAAACGCCAGAACAAGATATGGATGCCATCAACAAAGACCTATTAGCAGGTTTTGATGAGGCACTTTCTGAGTTCATCGATGCACGTGGCCGTGAAGGTGACAACATGAAGGCATTGATTGAGCAGCGCCTAACAGCCATTACGGATGAAGTGGTAAAAGTGCGTGCCCGCATGCCAGAAATTCTTACTTGGCAACGTGAGCGCCTACTGAATAAATTTGAAGAAGCAAAAATTGAGCTTGATGCTTCACGTGTAGAGCAAGAGCTGATTCTTCTAGCGCAAAAATCTGATGTTGCTGAAGAACTCGACCGCCTAGATTCTCACGTAAAAGAAGCGTTGGCCGTAATGAAAAAAGGTGGCGCATGCGGCCGTAAGCTTGATTTCATGATGCAAGAGTTTAACCGTGAATCAAATACGCTTGCATCAAAATCAATCAGTACAGATATCACCGCATCGGGTGTTGAACTAAAAGTACTGATCGAGCAAATGCGCGAACAGATCCAGAATATCGAGTAAGCATTTACTCTCTATAAACGTAAAAATCCCCGCATTGCGGGGATTTTTTTATGTTATTCATTACTCATCTTTTTCCGATGTTTTGCCATCAATATATGGCCAATAATGGTGGCCAACGCGAATCAACAAAGTCGCAGCAGCAAGAATAAACGCCGCCAACGAGAGCCACACGATCATCACCGAATCGAGCTCTTTCATCCCCAATGTGATGTAACGAGCAATCGCCATCATCGCGATATAGATTGGATAACGCACTGGGATCTTACCGTTCATCACAAACTGCCCCACCATGGCGAGCACTTCAAGATAAATGAACATCAGGAGAATATCTTCCAGCATTACTCTCTTTTGCACATAGATATGTACAAATTCTTCTACCATCGCCCACACGGTCGCTAGTGTGATCGCAACCAACAGTACGGCTTCAAGAAGATGGAAAAGGCGGAGAAAAGGTCGACTAAACGAAGGAGGTAAATGAGAAGGCATGGTTACTATTCCACTTTCTTATTATTGATTTTAATAATAGTACCATGGAATAGGTGGATTCAATGCCCCCACGTCAGTAGGAGCATTGAATTGAACGAATACTTACAGCAACACTAAGTAAGTTAAGAACACCAATGATAGGCCGTAAATGACTGGGTGCACTTCTTTCGCACGTCCTGCCACTACCATTGAGAAGCAATAGCTAATAAAGCCCATCGCCATACCGTTCGCTGGTGAGAAGCTCAGTACCGTGAACATAATGGTAAAGAACGCGGCAATACGTGATTCTTTATGCTCCCAGTTAATTTTACCTAGGCGACCAATCATGTAGATACCAACCACTACCATTGCCGGCGCCACCATCGCCGCAGAGAAAACTGAGAACAATGGGTACAAGAATAGTGATAGAGCAAATAGAATCGCTACCATTACCGCAGCAAGACCAGTCTTAGCCCCTTGCGAAGAGGCAATGCCCGATTCCGAGAACGCGGTAATAGAGGTCGAACCAAGAACCGCACCGATCACTGTACCACCCGCATCTGCCACCAACGCAGAACGTGCGTTTGGCACTTTACCGTCGTCATCGATAATACCCGCATCACGGCCTACGCCGACAATAGTGCTTAAACCATCGAAAAAGTCGACAATCAAGAAAATCACTACGATAAATAGCAAATCAAACCATTTGTCTGCGGTTAAATTCGATATTTCAAACACTGCGCCAAAGCTGCCTTCCAAGCTTGGTGGCATCGAGAATAGCTGTTCTGGAATTGGGGCATTATTGGTACCCATCAGCATGTCAGCAAGAATGGTCAGAATGATCGCAGAAATAAACGAGATAAACGTCGCCAGTTTGATATCACGAATCATACAACCTAGCGCGATAAAGATACTGATGTAAGCAATCAGAACTTGAGGATTAGAAATATCACCCATGCTGACCAAAATGATGGGATTGGAAACGATGATGCCAGCATTTTTTAGGCCTAAGAATGCAATAAACATCCCGAGCGAAACGGTGATCGCCAATTTAAGATCTTCAGGAATCGATTCAATCAGCGTTTTACGAATATTGCTTAGCGACAGAATCAAATACACCACGCCCGATAGGAAGATACCAAATAGCGCTTCATTCCAAACCAGTGCGACAGAGCCACTTAATAGCAAACCTTTAAAGAAGCCATTCATACTCATGCCTGGCGCAAGCATGACTGGGTAGTTACCCCAAATGCCCATAATCAGTGTCGCAATCGCTGCAGATAGTGCGGTAGCGGTAAAAACTGCACCTTTATCCATTCCCGGAATACCACCCAAAATCGCTGGGTTGACCGCCAGAATATAAGTCATCGCTAGGAAAGTAATAAAACCGGCATATAGCTCAGTGCTAATGGTGGTTTTGCGCTCAGAGAGTTTAAAAGTAGAGTCCAGCAAGCTGGTCGTCTTACTTTGCTTAAGGGTTGTTTCGAGACTCACTATGTAACCTTTACAACTTAAATTTTCGTGAATAGGCACACATGCTGAAATAAAGAAAATTCTCGCTACGAACTTAAAATTTTAGTCACGAAAGCAAGAACTTACTGTAGTCACCAAGATAGGCTCGGTGGTAGAAACACTCAGTCCAATTCACTGAGAATATACAGCACGTAAACGTTTGCGCGCATTGTATGCATCTAGAGTAAAAGTTCAATCCTTTTTCAACAATATTGACGATAAAAAGCAAACGTTTGCCTAAAGCGCGAGGCATAGTCAACTAGCAATAATCAACTTATTGCTTATCGACATTAAGATATTTCCACTAAATTAACGGGATAGCGCGCGGAAAGATTGTAAGATCGTAATTCCCATGGTGTGAGCGTTGTTTTCCTTGTGATGATCCTTGTGATCGTGCTACTCTTCGCCTCCATTTTTCTGACCTATTTTTCACCAATCGCGTGATAGTTCTCGGTCAGTGCTATCTTTAAACTGTCGACTTTTCTCGACACCATCCAACCAAATGTGGAACGTTACATATGGGCAAAGGTACTCTATATATCGTCTCGGCACCGAGCGGCGCTGGTAAATCTAGCTTGATCTCAGCGATGCTGGAAACCAATCCAACATACGCGATGAAAGTATCTGTGTCTCACACTACGCGCGGCATGCGCCCGGGTGAGCAAGATGGTGTGCACTACCACTTTGTGCAAAAAGAGCTGTTTGAAGAGCTAATCGAAAAAGGCCAGTTCCTAGAATACGCAGAAGTATTTGGTAACTACTACGGCACTTCTCGAGTATGGATTGAAGAAAATCTAGACAAAGGTATCGACGTATTTCTTGATATCGATTGGCAAGGTGCGCGTCAAATCCGTGAACAAATGCCACAAGCAAAAAGCATCTTTATTCTACCACCATCAAATGGTGAGCTAGAACGCCGCCTAAACACGCGTGGTCAAGATAGCGAAGCCGTGATTGCAAAACGCATGGCGGAAGCGAAATCAGAGATTTCTCATTATGACGAATACGACTATGTAATCGTCAATGATGAATTTGACAATGCACTGATGGACTTTAAAGCCATCATTCGTGCAGAAAGATTGAAGCAAGATAAACAAGCTGCTAAATATAAAGGCATGCTTGATGCTCTATTGGCTGAGTAAGGATCTCCCAAAAGCCATTCACCGATGAGAAAACGCTTTGGCTAGAATAAAAGCGCTGAAGCCTGTATAATTTCTCGTCATTCAAAAATTTAGTTAACTATTTGGAGTCCTCATGGCACGCGTAACTGTTCAAGACGCTGTTGAAAAAGTTGGCAACCGTTTCGACCTAGTACTGATTGCGGCTCGCCGCGCTCGTCAAATGCAAACTGGCGGTAAAGATTCACTAGTGCCAGAAGAGAACGATAAACCAACGGTTATCGCTCTACGCGAAATCGAAGAAGGTCTGATCACGAAAGAAATCCTTGATGCACGTGAGCGTCAAGAGCAACAAGAGCAAGAAGCAGCTGAACTGGCAGCAGTTAGCAGCATCGCTCACGGTCGCTAATCAGACTTTCTCTACAACCATCTTCTAGGCGTTAAGTTTGTATCTATTCGACAGCCTCAAAGACGTTGCCCAAGAGTACCTTACAGAGCCTCAAATAGAGGCTCTGCGTCAATCTTATGTGGTAGCGAAAAATGCCCACGAAGGGCAGACCCGCTCTAGCGGGGAACCTTATATTATCCATCCTGTAGCCGTTTCTCGTATTTTGGCGGAAATGCGCCTCGACCTCGAAACTCTACAAGCCGCTCTTTTGCATGACGTAATCGAAGATTGCGATGTCAGCAAAGAAGATCTGGAGCAACAATTTGGTCATGCTGTGGCTGAATTGGTGGATGGTGTATCTAAGCTCGACAAGCTGAAATTTCGTGACCGTAAAGAAGCGCAAGCGGAAAACTTCCGCAAAATGGTGCTTGCCATGGTGCAAGACATTCGCGTTATTCTGATCAAACTTGCCGACCGTACTCACAACATGCGAACGCTTGGTGCTTTGCGCCCCGATAAAAAGCGTCGTATAGCCCGTGAAACGTTAGAAATCTACTCGCCACTGGCACACCGCCTCGGCATCCACAATATCAAAACTGAATTGGAAGAGCTTGGCTTTGAAGCCCTGTATCCAAACCGTTATCGTGTATTAAAAGAAGTAGTTAAAGCGGCTCGTGGCAACCGTAAAGAGATGATTCAACGCATCCACGGTGAACTTGAGGGTCGTTTAGAAGATGTCGGTCTTAAAGCTCGTGTTGTCGGCCGTGAAAAGAACCTGTTCTCCATCTACAACAAGATGAAAACCAAAGAGCAGCGCTTTCACACCATTATGGACATTTACGCTTTTCGCGTCATTGTCGATACCGCAGACACTTGCTACCGCGTACTGGGTCAAGTACATAGCCTGTACAAACCACGTCCTGGTCGTGTTAAAGATTACATTGCGGTACCAAAAGCCAACGGCTATCAATCGATTCACACTTCGATGGTTGGCCCTCATGGCGTACCGGTTGAAGTGCAGATCCGTACTGAAGATATGGATCAAATGGCGGATAAAGGTGTTGCGGCGCATTGGTCTTACAAAGGCAATGGCGAACGCACTGGCACCACGGCGCAAATTAAAGCGCAGCGTTGGATGCAAAGCCTACTTGAGCTTCAGCAAAGTGCCGGTAACTCATTTGAATTTATCGAAAACGTAAAATCTGACCTATTCCCAGATGAGATTTACGTCTTCACACCAAAAGGTCGTATCGTTGAATTGCCACTTGGCGCAACAGCGGTGGATTTTGCTTATGCCGTGCATACCGACGTCGGTAATGCCTGTGTGGGTGCGCGTGTTGATCGCAACCCTTACCCGCTAAGCAAATCGTTGAAAAACGGTCAAACTATTGAAATCATCAGCGCTCCTGGCGCTCGTCCGAATGCGGCATGGCTAAACTATGTGGTGACTTCACGAGCTCGCACTAAGATCCGTCAAGTGTTGAAAACCATGCGTCGAGAAGAATCGATCACCCTAGGTCGCCGTCTGCTCAATCATGCGCTGGGTCGCCATAGCATTGATTCCATCTATCCTGAAAACATTCAGGAAGTATTGACGGATCTACGCTTAGACTCAATTGAAGATCTGTTGGCTGCCATCGGTTTGGGTGAATTGATGAGTATCGTTATTGCGCGCCGACTACTCGGTGACACTGACGAACTGACGACCACAAGCTCAATTCCAAGTGATAGCTCTAAGAAGCTACCAATCCGTGGGGCTGAGGGCATTCTGCTGACGTTTGCTAACTGTTGTCATCCAATTCCAGATGATCACATTATTGCGCACGTATCACCTGGTCGTGGTCTGGTAGTGCACCGTGAAACCTGTCCAAACGTACGTGGTTACCAGCGTGAACCCGATAAGTACATGGCAGTGGCATGGTCAGATGAATACGATCAAGAATTTACTGCTGAGCTACGTGTTGACGTACAAAACCGTCAAGGTGCATTGGCAGAGCTGACGAACGTGATTTCAAAAACTGGCTCGAATATTCATGGTCTCTCGACCAAAGAGCGAGATGGTCGTTTGTATACCGTTACGGTACTACTCACCACCAAAGACCGTGTGCATTTGGCGGGTATTATGCGCCGTATTAAAGCGATGCCACATACCCTGCGTGTCCGTCGCCGCAAACACTAATTAATCTCTCTTCTGGCCCTTGAAGCTTCGCTCTCAAGGGCCTTATTTTATCGTGACTGCTATGAATCTAGAACGCTACCAACGAATCCAACAAGTACTTAAAGCACGCCAAACCGATCTCACCGTGTGTATGGAAGAAGTGCACAAACCCAACAATGTTTCGGCAGTCGTCCGCACTGCCGATGCAACAGGTCTGCATAAAATCCATGCCATCTGGCCAGATAAAATGCGCACTCTCACCCATACGTCTGCTGGCGCACGTAACTGGGTAGAAGTGGACAACCACCGCTCGATTGAAGAAGCCGTAGCTGAATTCAAAGCGCAAGGCATGCAAATTCTGGTCACCAATCTGTCTGATAGCGCTGTCGATTTTCGCCAGATTGATTACACCAAACCGACCGCCATCATTCTTGGTAGCGAGAAAGTCGGTGCATCAGCACAAGCTAAAAAACTGGCCGACCAAGACATCATCATTCCAATGATGGGGATGGTGCAGTCGCTCAATGTGTCGGTAGCCAGCGCTATTATTCTTTATGAAGCGCAGCGCCAACGCCAAGAAGCGGGTATGTACGACAAGGAGCAAAGCTCTCTGCCAGAAGATGTCATTCACCGCATTCTGTTTGAGCGTGGCCACCCAGTACTAGCGAAAGTGGCTCAGCGCAAAAAACTGCCTTATCCACCACTTGATGGTGAAGGCCAGATTGTAGCTGACGAAGCATGGTGGGCAGAGATGCAGAAGAAGTAGCTTAGTTATTCCTGTACAAAAACACAGCCAAATGATTAACTATCGTTATTCCAATTAGCGAGCCTTGTTTTATGTCCCAACTTCTTTCTGCTATTCCTCTAACATCGCTAAGTGGTGTTGGCGCCAAAGTGGCTGAGAAACTGGATAAAGTCGGTCTATACAGCGTGCAGGATCTACTGTTTCATTTGCCGCTACGTTACGAAGACCGCACACGGATTTACCCAATGGTAAAACTGCATGCAGGTTTGTGGGCGGCAGTGCAAGGCAAAGTCATGGCCGTGGATACCCTGTTTGGCAAACGCAAAATGCTGACGGTAAAAATTAGCGATGGTAATGGCACGCTAACCCTACGCTTTTTTAACTTTACCGCCGGAATGAAAAACAATTTCAGTGAAGGCAAACCGTTCATGCTTACGGCGAAATCAAACGGGGTAATTACGGTCTAGAAATCGTCCATCCTGACTATAAATTCTATGCGCCAAATCATGCGGCAGAAACCGAAGCAAGCTTAACTCCTGTTTACCCAACCACAGATGGACTGCGTCAAATTACCCTGCGCAACCTTACTGACCAAGCGCTAGAACTGTTGGATAAATCGGCGGTGCAAGAGTTACTACCCAATGGGCTTTACCCTAGCCAAATCACCTTAGCCGAGGCGCTGCATACCATTCATCGTCCGCCACCAAATATCGATTTGTCACAATTTGACGAAGGTAAACATCCGGCGCAAGTGCGGTTAATTTTAGAAGAGCTACTGGCACAGAATCTCTCTATGCTGGCGGTGCGTAGCAAAGGTCAGCAAGATAACGCCATCCCATTACCAACGGTCGACAAACTAAAGCAGCAATTGCTGGCGCAATTACCATTCTCACCCACCAATGCACAATCTCGAGTAGTGGGTGAGATTGAGCAAGACTTAGCACAACCGCACCCAATGATGCGTTTGGTTCAAGGCGATGTTGGTTCAGGTAAAACCTTAGTCGCCGCATTAGCGGCACTGCGAGCCATTGAACACGGTTATCAAGTTGCTTTGATGGCACCAACCGAGCTACTGGCTGAGCAGCATGCGATTAACTTTGCTAATTGGTTTGAGAGCATGGGCATTCAAGTGGGCTGGTTAGCGGGCAAACTCAAAGGCAAAGCCAAAGAGACAGAGTTAGCCCGTATCGCCAGTGGTGAAGCGCAGATGGTGGTAGGCACACATGCCCTATTTCAAGAGCATGTAAACTTCCACAATCTAGCGTTAGTTATTATTGATGAACAACATCGATTTGGTGTTCATCAGCGTTTAGAACTGCGGGCTAAAGGTGAAAAACAAGGCACCTTCCCACATCAGTTAATTATGACCGCCACACCAATTCCGCGCACGCTGGCTATGACCGCTTATGCGGATTTGGAAACCTCAGTCATTGATGAACTACCACCGGGGCGTACGCCAATTCAAACAGTGGCTATTCCGGATACTAAGCGCAACGACATTATTGAGCGAGTGCGACACGCCTGTCTCAATGAGGGCAAACAAGCTTACTGGGTATGTACTCTGATTGATGAATCGGAAGTACTTGAAGCGCAAGCTGCCGCCGATACCGCTGAAGAGCTGCAACGTCTGCTGCCAGATGTCAAAATTGGCCTGGTGCACGGACGGATGAAACCGGCGGAAAAGCAGGCAGTGATGAAGGATTTCAAAGACAACAATCTGCATTTATTGGTGGCAACCACAGTGATTGAAGTTGGTGTGGATGTACCAAACTCAAGCTTGATGATCATTGAAAACCCAGAGCGTCTTGGCTTAGCTCAGTTACACCAGTTACGTGGACGCGTTGGCCGAGGTTCTGTCGCCAGCCACTGTGTGCTGCTTTATCACGCACCGCTATCGAAAACCGCACAAAAGCGTTTAGGCGTACTGCGTGAAAGTAACGATGGTTTTGTTATCGCCCAGCGTGATTTGGAAATTCGAGGCCCAGGTGAACTACTTGGTACCAAACAGACCGGTATGGCGGACTTTAAGATTGCCGACTTAGTGCGAGATCAGCGCTTGATCCCAGAAGTTCAGCGCATAGCTCGTCACATTCACCAACAATACCCTCAGAATGCTCAAGCGATCATTGACCGATGGTTAGGTGAGCGAGATATTTACGCTAAAGCGTAGATCAGCAATATCAAAAAAAAGGCCCTGCATTCGCAGGGCGCTTTGGCTTACCAACAACTTAATTCCATTTAGTACTTTTCGGCAGTTATTTTACTGACGTCACTCGACTTGCTTTCTCACCGCTAGCTGAAACTGAGCGAATCCAAACTTCACCAGTTGCGCTTGGGCGTTGTGCGTCGGTGTACGTTAGCCAGTTTTCACCATCGATTGAGTACTGCAACTCAACACCAGGGAAAGCACTGTTCATTGCTAACTTGCCGTTCTCAATTTTTGCACCCGGTACTGGCAAACGGTAATCAATCCCTGCTTTTTCCAGTTTCGCTAGCTCACGTTGGCCAATAACGTTTGCAAAGCGGTTGTAATCCTCGGTGCGAGCTTGTTTGTCGACTAAGTTAGTATTTTGTGAGTACTCCACACCAACTTGGTAGTCGTTTTCCCAATCGGCTTTGTGCCATGCACGCTCTGCCGCAGCAAGCACTCGTGGGAACACCATGTATTCGTATTGTTCATCATTACGTACTGTCTCCGACCACAACTGAGCCGACAAACCGTAGAATGGTTTCGCTTCTACCGTCCCTTTACCGGTAAAGCCATTACCGTCACGGTCAACCGACGTTTCAGCGTTTTGTGGCATGTTTTCTGGCGCAAAACCAAACATCTTACGAGTATCAGTAGCACGAGTTGCCCAGTAGTAGCCGCGTTCTTGCGGGTCCACTTCGTATGGCATATCCATGTAGACATAGTCTGGGTTTGAAACGACTACGTCATAACCTTTCTTCGACCATTCGTACACTGATGACGTGCCGCCCCAGTACAATACATCCCAGAAGTTTACGCGGGTATTTTCAGTAGCAAAGTCTTGTTCACCACCCTCGCTGTATTTCAAACCATCTTGCCAAGCTTGGAAATTTGGAATGCCCTTCTCGGCAACAATCTTTGAGACTTCTTCAGCGAAGTAACTTGGTAGGTGAGCAAAGTCACTGACTGTGCCATCTTCAATCAGCGCCTGACATTGTGGCGATTTAGCAAATGGCTTATCTTGCTGAGAAAGATCAATCGTGCCTTTCCAGTTCACTTTGTCTTGAGCGTTAACGTCTTGGAAACCCGCACCTAGCTTAATGTTCTTCGCTTCGTCACCGCCAAAATGCCAAGTGGTTAATGGCGTGCCCGCTTCCTGGTGCATTGCTGCCACTTCAGAGATCACTTTATCAACAAAGCGAGTTGAAGAGTTTAGACATGGGTTGATAAAACTATGCTTATCGTAGAACTGAACCGTAGTCACGTTTGAGCTATCTTGCGGATCCATCAAGCGATATTCATTCGCTTGTTCCGCTTTACCTTCCGCCATTAAGCGATCGTAACGTGCTTCCATCGAAACCACTGCTGAGCGAGCATGCGCTGGCATATCAATTTCTGGAATCACTTCGATATTACGTGCTTGTGCGTATTTTAGGATTTCAATGTAATCGGCTTTGCTAAAATAACCAGAGCCGAAATTGTCCGATGAAGGACCAGAACCTAACTGCGGTAACAGACATTGTTGTTCATCTAAATCAAAACAACGCTGGCCGCCGATATCAGTTAACTCAGGTAGGCCTGGAATTTCTAGACGCCAACCCTCATCATCCGTGAGATGAAGGTGCAGTTTATTCATTTTGTACGCTGCCATTTGGTCAAGCGTCGCTAGGATTGCGGCTTTGCTATGGAAGTTACGCGCTACATCCACCATCACACCACGGTAATCAAAACGTGGCGCATCGATAATGCGCAGCACAGGAAGTTGGCTATTGTCGCCGACTAAACCAAAGATTGATTGTACGCCGTAGAATAGACCCGTTTGGTCAAAACCAATGATCTTGATGCCATCTTGGCTAATCACTAGCTCGTAAGCACCCGATTTTGCAAGGTTATCAGGAAACTCGCTCGGTACAATTGCCGTGTCTACTGCTAACTCACCCGCTAGATTCACACCTAGCAGTGCTGCACGTGATTGCAACGCAGCAAACTGCTCTGCGGTAAACAACTCACTTGGCAATTGGATACCTTGTGCGATATCAACGATGCCATGGCCTTGCTCGACAATCAGCGGGGTTGGCAATAGTGTCGTCGAAACGTCTTGCTCGGCAAGATCGGCATTTTTTTCAAAACGAGAGATTGCGGTAGCAAAAATATTATTATCGTCAGGTGTACGCTTTAGATTGTCACCTTCCAAACCCGAAACAAAGCTCGCAACATCTTCAGTATTGAGCGAGGCGATCAGTTTTGGTTCTGCATCTGGTGCTGTCACAAAGGCGCCAGGCATAAAGTCAGTTGCAAACAACTGCCAGTATTCACCAATCAAGCCAAGCTCAACTTTTTCACCCGCAGCAAAGCCATCAAACTTTTCCGTTGGCTCTAGTTTATGTAGGTCACCAGTAATACGTGTGATTTTGAATTGGTCACTATCTACATCAAGAATCAAACGAATGCTGTGGAAATAGATCGCCCAGTCTTTAGTATCAACTGCTTCGCCATGATTCTCTAGCGTCATCACCACTTGATTACATGACGCCCATTCTGCACCCAAGCTTTCACAAGCTAGACCATCATTTGCGCCATGGTTGGTCATCACTTGATAATGAATATCTAAATTGTCTGCTAACGCATCAACCACATGTTGTGAATTTTGTAGTGAAGAGCAACCGGCCAAGGTTGCTAGCACTGAAGCCGCGATCAAAGTTGGTTTCAACATCTTACTTACCTTAAGAACACTTAACTAACAGCCCAAACAGACTTTACCAAAAAGAAAATCCAATAGCGGCAAATATAAGTAGTTATTTTTAGCGTAAAATTAATCATGCAAAATCAGTGATCCAGTTCAAATCAGCACTGAAACACAAAAATATAAATCTATAAATTTCATATATTTAGTGATTTCCGTCAAAATCAGCTTAAACATTTTGACGGTTTTACTGCGATCAAGATCACAACTAAAATTCACAAATCAATAACTTAACAGCTAATATTGCTACTTTTTAATCAGCTTATTGGCTTAATCGTTAAAACAATGCGTAACAATTGTGGAATTGATCTCATTTTTCGTTCAGTAAAGTGAGGGGGAGATGGATGTTTTGACGATTTTTTCGCGACTAGGAATAAGTCTGTGAATTGACTCGAGAGAAATTAAGTTCAACAGACAACCATCTGCAGACAAACAAAAACCCGCTGAATGCGGGTTTTTAAACCAAGCTAATACTTAATCTTTGACGAGTAATATCTTGTGCCAAGGCAAACTTTCATCGCCGAGCACGATGAAATTGGGATTTTCGAGCGTATCACGCTCGTTGTATGACAACGGCTCAAGTTGAGTGCTAAGAATGCGTCCACCAGCTTCTTCAACGATACATTGTGTTGCGGCGGTATCCCATTCGCCCGTCGGACCTAAACGTAAATAGCAATCTACAGCACCCTCAGCAACCAAACATGCTTTTAATGCCGCAGAGCCAAGCGGTACTAAATCATAATTCCAACCACTGCACATTCGGCTGGTAATGCGGTTGATATCTTGACGACGACTGATCGCGATCGCGATCGGATGCTGCTTACCTTGATGTTGGTGAGAGGTAATACGCACACTCTCGTTCATATCCGGAATTTTCCACGCGCCTTTGCCTTTATACGCGTAGTAAGTCACACCTGAAACCGGTGCATACACTACACCCATCACTGGTTGATGGTTTTCAATCAAAGCAATAATCGTCGCGAAATCACCGCTACGAGCAATAAATTCTTGGGTACCATCAAGGGGGTCCACCAGCCAGTAACGGCCCCATTGTGAGCGTTGCTCTAAACTGATATCGGCCGCCTCTTCTGACAGAACAGGAATATCAGGGGTCAACTCTGAAAGCTTTTCTACAATAAACTTGTGCGCAGCTAGGTCAGCACTGGTTACCGGTGTGTCATCGTCTTTGACGAATTCTTCGTACTGCTTTTTCTGATAGATATCTAAGATGAGCTGACCAGCCGATCGCGCCACTTCAATTACGGCAGGTAAATGGTGCGACAAATCTTGGGCTATAGGCATAAAATTTCCTTCACTCGCCTCTATTTTACTTTTAAGTGTCGTAGAGCAAGCATCAATGCAGTGATACTGCGTGCCTCACAAAAGTCGAGATGCGTCAGTAGCTCTTCTGCTTGGGATAATGGCCATCGAACCAGCTCTAACGGTTCTGGCTCATCCCCAACGAGCTGTTCTGGATATAAGTCTTGGGCAACAAATAACGTCATCTTGCTGGAAAAATACGAAGGCGCGAGCACAACTTCTTTTAGTGGAGTGAGTTGATTAGCACCAAAACCAATTTCTTCTTTTAACTCCCGATTAGCTGCTTCTAACGCACTTTCACCTTGGTCAATCAGACCTTTGGGAAAGCCAAGTTCATAACGCTCAGTGCCAGCCGCGTATTCACGCACCAGGAGTAAATCACCTTGTGCAGTTACTGGGACCACCATAACAGCATGACGACCACTTGGGCGCATACGCTCATAAGTACGCTGTTCACCGTTACTAAAGCGTAAATCTAGCGCTTCAATCGCAAACAAGCGGGATTGAGCGACAGTCTGCTTAGCCAATATTTCTGGTAGCGTCTTTCTGCTCACAAGATTTCTCCTTCTCTAGTGCTTGATTCTTAATATAAGAAAATGCCAAGAGTTAGACCAGTTTTATATACCCAGCAACCTCAAGTTACTTGGGTATAGATACAAAAAAGGCGCTAAACAGCGCCTTTTTTCATCGAAGCAATTAGTAGTAAGAGTGCTCACCGCGATCGTGTTCTGTTGCATCACGTACCGCAGTCAATTCACCTTCAAACTGTTGTAGAAGTTCTTTCTCGATGCCTTCTTTTAGCGTGACATCCACCATTGAACAACCGTTACAACCGCCACCAAACGCAACGATAGCAACGCCTTCATCAGTGATTTCTACGAGGCTTACATGACCACCATGACCGGCAAGTTGTGGGTTTACTTGAGTTTGAATTACATACTCAACACGCTCAACTAAAGGTGCATCGTCAGCAACCTTACGCATTTTTGCGTTTGGCGCTTTCAAAGTAAGTTGTGAGCCCATCTTATCCGTCACATAGTCAATTTCTGCATCTTCTAGGAATGGCAGACTTAACTCATCTACGTATGCTGATAGCACTTCGAATTTTAACTCTGTATCGGTAGCTTCAACCGCCTCTGGTGGGCAGTAAGAAACGCCGCACTCTGCGTTTTGTGTACCTGGGTTTACAACAAACACGCGAATGTTTGTACCTTCAGGCTGCTGAGCAAGCAGCTTAGCAAAGTGTTCTTGAGCGCTCTGACTAATAGTAATTGGATTTGACACGACGAATACCCGAGTAAAATTGTAAGATATTTAATCACCATTTTACTCCTGAAAATTTTCAGATCTAGTCCTTTGCATGGAAATCGAGCATTTATCGATCACCATTTGGTTCAGGAGTACGGCATATAGTATAAATATCAACGCTTTTAACCCCTGCATCAAGCAGTAATTTGCATAAGCTATTCACAGTACTACCTGTGGTCACCACATCATCGACAATCGCCACCGAGTTAAAATCGATGTACGTATTGATAACAAAGGCGTTGTTGAGATTTTTATGTCGTTGGCTGCGCGTCATACCCAGCTGCGGTTGAGTGGCTCGTGCACGTTTAAATAATGCCATACACGGAATGCCTAACCTTTTTGCTAAGGCGCGTGCTATCCATTCACTTTGATTAAACCCCCGCCTAAACTGACGCCACCAATGCAAGGGGACGAAAGTAATGACCTCAACGTTGGGTTCAACATTGAGCAGTAACAACTCTGCAAGTAGCTCTGCTTGATGCAATTGACGAGAAAACTTGAATTGCTGGACATAACTAGAAAGCGGTGGAGCATAATCACCCACACAATATAAGCGCCGCCAATTCGGCGGCCGTGTGAGGCAGCGACCGCAGTAATCGATGCTCTGCTGATATTCAAGTCCACAACTTAGACATCGTGGGCGCTGCAGTGCAGTGACACAACGCAAACAGAGTAACCACGGCAACCCATTTGATGCATTCCGCGCCTCAATCGCCAAGCCGCAGCTCTGGCAGTAGTGTGCAATGAAACGCTGCCTGTTTTTCTGCCACCATTGAGTTAACATAGCCCTACCTACCCAGCAATTTTTCTTCATAGTGCAAATAGAATCACGCGATAGAGGATGATTTAAGTGCGACAAAATGAGACGAGCGAGACAAAACTTAACTGGCAGAAAATCGGCAGCGGGCCAAATCTCATTCTTCTCCATGGTTGGGGAATGAATGGTGCCGTTTGGCAACAAACCGCAGAATGGTTAAGTCATCACTTTTGTGTGCATATTGTCGACTTACCAGGGTTTGGCTTTAGCCATCAAGCTGGTTTTAGTTCGATGGATGAACTGGTGCAGCCACTGCTCGATGAAGCGCCTCAACAAGCGATCTGGTTGGGATGGTCTCTGGGTGGTCTAGTCGCGACACACGTCGCCTTACACGCACCCGAACGAATCAATGGCCTCATTACGGTCGCAAGCTCACCTTGCTTTGCCGAACAAAAACCATGGCGTGGTATCCAACCCAAAGTGCTAAGCGCTTTTACCACGCAACTAATGGATGATTTCCATCTTACGATTGAACGCTTTATCGCACTGCAAGCGATGGGGAGCCCTTCAGCTCGTCAAGATCTCAAAACGCTCAAACAAGCCGTTCTCTCGCGCCCAAGCCCTAATCCCCAAGCGCTGCTGGCGGGACTAACTCTACTCGCGGACTTGGACTATCGGGAATGCCTAACAACGATTCAAGCCCCGACACTGCGTTTATATGGCCGCTTAGACGGGCTTGTGCCAATTCAAGTTGAGCGCGATATGGCAGCATTGATGCCAAACAGCCAAAGCTATGTCTTTAGCCAGTCATCACATGCACCTTTTATGACTGAGCCTGATGAGTTTTGCCAACAAGTGACGCAGTTTGCACGCTTACACTCGGTGTAAAACGAGACAAATGATGAAAGGTGACAAAATTTTGCGCCTAACGCTAAATTTTTGACCATTACCGCCGATATGAATAGCAACTGACAGACGTTAATCCCCTGTCAGTGGGCGAAACTGAGGAGGTCTCGGTTATGATCGTGTCACCCACCAATGTGAGTGTGCCACTTATCGCCCCATCGGTTAATGTGCACACGGAACAAACGGCGCGCGATAATCGCATACGTCAGCCCATTGTCCCAACGGTTGCACTAGCCAAAAGTAATGCTGAACGCAAAATCAGCGGGGAAGATAAACGCCGACGTGAGTCTGCGTGGGACCCAGCCGAACATCCAACCTATGGCGCCGATGACGAGCAAGTAATTGATGCTTATCAACATGATCCGCCACGAAATGCGTTGGATCGTTTGTTTGAATTACTCGCACTGTCGAGTTATAGCGATCAGCAAGGTAAAGGCTACGCGATGCGGTTTCGTTTACCCAAGCGCGTTATCGATGCAGCGATAACCGAAGGTCGAATGGCAAAGCGTCGGGTCGTGATTAAGTTTCGTTACGGCCATGCGGTTGCGCCACACACGCCTTCAGAGGTCATTGCGGTATTGTAGTCACCTCATTCAAGGTGAATACCCAAAAACAAAAGCCCCACTCATGAGTGGGGCTTTTTATTTCAATCAATAAGATTTAGCGTTTGGCTTTAGCAAAGGCTGCTGCAAATGCGCCGCCCATTGCACCGTTGCTCGCAGGTTCTTCACGACGACGCTGTCCTTGATTGCGCTGGTGATTACCACCGCGAGGCTCAGAACTACGCTGAGTACGGTTATCTTGGCCTGGCTCATCGTTTAAACGCATAGACAGCGCGATGCGCTTACGCTGCACATCCACTTCCATTACTTTGACTTTAACGATATCACCCGCTTTCACCACTTCGCGAGGATCAGAGACAAAGCGATCCGTTAGAGCAGAAATGTGTACAAGACCATCTTGGTGTACACCGATATCCACAAACGCACCAAAGTTCGCCACGTTAGACACAACACCTTCCAATACCATGCCCACTTCCAGATCAGACACCGAATTCACACCATCAGCAAATGTAGCGGTTTTGAACTCAGGACGCGGGTCACGACCCGGTTTATCCAACTCTTTAATGATGTCTGTCACCGTTGGTAGACCGAAGTTTTCATCGGTATAATCCACCGCATGCAAGCCTTTAAGGAAGGTTGAGTCACCGATCAATGCTTTGACTTGTTTACCGCTTTTCTCAGCAATCGCTTTTACTACCGGGTAAGCTTCAGGGTGCACTGATGATGCATCCAGCGGGTTTTTGCCATCCATAATACGCAGGAAGCCCGCACACTGCTCGAACGCTTTAGGCCCAAGGCGCGCGACTTTCTTCAAAGTCGTACGGCTCTCAAAGCGACCATTCTCATCACGGTAATCGACAATGTTTTGTGCCAATGTGGTCGACAAACCCGCAACACGGTTAAGCAGTGCTGCTGAAGCCGTATTCACATCCACGCCGACCGCGTTTACACAGTCTTCCACCACCGCATCAAGGCGTTTTGCCAGCATAGATTGGCTTACATCGTGCTGATATTGGCCCACACCGATCGATTTCGGATCGATTTTCACCAGCTCAGCCAGCGGGTCCTGCAAGCGACGTGCAATAGAAACCGCACCACGCAGTGATACATCAAGATTTGGGAACTCATTCGCCGCCAATTCTGATGCTGAATACACCGAAGCGCCCGCTTCACTCACCATGATTTTCTGCGCTTTAAGGTTGCCGCGTTTAATGACATCGGCAACAAAGCTGTCGGTCTCACGTGAAGCAGTACCATTACCAATCGCAATCAGGTCAACATTGTATTTACGCACTAACTGCTCAACGACTTGCGCTGATTTGTCATATTGGTTTTGTGGCGGATGTGGGTAGATCGTTTCAGTGGCTAACAACTTACCCGTTGCGTCCACAATCGCGATTTTCGAACCAGTACGCAGACCAGGGTCCAAACCTAAGGTCGCACGTGGGCCTGCTGGCGCGGCCATTAATAGGTCTTTTAGGTTGGTGGCAAATACTTCAATCGCTTCGATTTCCGCACGCTCTTTCATCGCACCCATCAGCTCAGTTTCCATGTGCATCGACACTTTGATGCGCCATGCCCAACTGATCACCTGTTTACGCCACGCATCTGCTGGAGCTTGGCTCAATGAAATACCGTAATGATCCGCAATCAGCGTTTCACAGTAAGACTGACGCACGCCTTCTTCTTGCTCAGGATCGGCATTCATTGCAAGCGTTAAGAAGCCCTCATTACGACCGCGCAGCATCGCTAATGCGCGATGTGATGGTACTTTATTTAGCGCTTCATTGTGCTCAAAGTAATCTTTAAACTTCTCGCCCGCGTGCTCTTGTCCTGCCACCACCCGAGCCACAAGCTCAGCATTGCGATTAAGGTGATTACGGATCTTCTCGAGCAAGTTAGCATCTTCTGCAATGCGCTCCATGATAATGGCACGCGCACCATCGAGTGCGGCTTTGTTATCCGTGATGCCATGCTCTGCATTGTGGTATTTCGCCGCTTCACTTTCAGGCTCAGTTTGTGGCTGATTCCAGAGCATATCTGCGAGTGGTTCAAGCCCAGCTTCAATTGCAATTTGCCCTTTAGTACGACGCTTCGGCTTGTATGGCAGATACAAATCTTCTAGGCGCGTCTTACTGTCAGCTTGATTGATCTCTTGTTCAAGCTCTGCCGTTAGCTTGCCTTGCTCTTGAATCGATTTAAGAATGGTTTGACGACGGTCATCCAATTCACGCAAGTACGCCAAACGGCTGTCTAAATTACGCAGTTGGGTATCGTCTAGACCGCCCGTTACCTCTTTACGGTAACGAGCGATAAATGGCACTGTGTTACCGTCATCAATCAGGTTTACAGCAGCAGTCACTTGCTCAGGACGAACATTGAGTTCCTGAGCGATTAGTTTGCAGATAGCTTGGCTCATCCGTGCGATCTCTTTTTGGAAATTAGTTTTTATGTCAGGGTGAAAACGATGATTTCCACCCTTAATGTGCGCAAGAAAAAGTTAATCTTGATAGCGGATATGATTCACAAACCACTCTTTATAACCTTCCGGAGTTTTTACCGAAAATTCATCATCGACTTCTTTTTTCAGCAGCGCACGTGCCATTGGCGAATCAATCGAGATGTAGTTTTTGGCATCTCCATAAATTTCATCCGGACCAACGATACGAAATGATTTGATATCACCTTGTTCATTCTCGATTTCCACCCACGCACCAAAAAAGACTTTGCCTTCTTGTTGCGGTGAGTAATCGACCACGGTCACTTGTTCAAGGCGCTTGCGCAGATAGCGCACTCGACGGTCTATCTCGCGCAGACGTTTTTTATTGTATTGATAATCCGCGTTTTCACTGCGATCACCAAGACTCGCAGCCCAAGTCACTTTCTTAGTCACTTCAGGGCGCTCTTCTCTCCACAAGAAATCGAGTTCTTTTTTAAGGCGATCGTAGCCTTCACGTGTAATTAGGTTGGTTTTCATAACAGATGTAATTGTAGTTACCCAATTCGCAATGGCGACACATTGACATAAAAAGCCTGCCCGTGAAAGTAAGTGAACTCTGAGTTGATACAAAACTTACAAATCCAAGCTTTCTTCTATCGATCCTTGCGAAAATCCGCCCCTTTACACCTCATTTATCCGATTAAGATAAAAAGAGTAACAATTTGAGCAAGCACGCTTTTACAAACGGTGATACATTTTTAGTGTTTATCCCAGCGAAAGGCCTTTGGCAGATTATCTGCGCTCTAGTGACCAAATCGCTTGGCTATCTTAGCTTTGCTTTTGAATAAGGTGTTTCAATGCAAGAAAATCATAAAATACTGGTAGTAGATGACGATGCTCGATTGCGTGCGCTATTAGAGCGCTACCTATCAGAGCAAGGCTTTCAAGTGCGCAGCGTAGCCAATGGCGAACAAATGGATCGCTTACTCACGCGTGAAAACTTCCACCTGATGGTGCTTGATTTGATGCTACCAGGTGAAGATGGTCTTTCAATTTGTCGTCGTCTACGTAATGCCAACAACGAGCTACCAATTTTGATGCTCACCGCCAAAGGCGATGAAATTGATCGCATCGTTGGCCTAGAAGTTGGCGCTGATGATTATCTACCTAAGCCGTTTAACCCGCGTGAACTGCTGGCGCGTATTAAGGCGGTATTGCGCCGTCAAACTACGGAACTGCCAGGTGCGCCAAGTGCGGAAGAGTCGATTGTTGAATTTGGTGAATTTCGCCTCAACCTTGGCACACGTGAAATGTACCGTGGTGATGAACCGATGCCACTCACCTCAGGTGAGTTTGCAGTACTCAAAGCCTTGGTAACCAACGCTCGTGAACCACTATCGCGCGACAAGCTAATGAACATGGCGCGTGGCCGTGAATACTCTGCGATGGAGCGATCTATCGACGTACAAATTTCACGCTTACGCCGCATGCTTGAAATTGATCCAAGCAAACCTCGCTACATTCAAACCGTGTGGGGATTGGGTTATGTCTTTGTGCCGGATGGCAAAGAAGCTTAACTCACCGTATGCCTTAAAGTGCGAGCGAATGTCTCGCACTTTTTGTTCCATGGGTCAAATTCCATCTTCACACCGATTAATAGGGTAACCTTATGCGTTTTCGCAGCTCCTTTACTCAATCGATTCTCATCTTTATCACTTTGCTGATTGCCAGCCAAGCCTACTCTTACTACGCCGTATTCAATTACGCTTTGCTGCCAAGTTTGCAACAGTTCAACAAAATTCTTAGCTACGAAATCAATTTGATGTTGGATAACTCGAGCCTTGAGAACAATCAATTGGTGATGGATGCGCCTCTGCGACAAAAGATTCTCGAGCAACTCGGCGTCACCATTCATGCCAAAAGTAGTCCTGAGGCTGAACAATACAATCACGCGATCAGTATCGATTTAATGAGTGAGGAAATGACGCACAAACTCGGTACACCAACTGATGTGCGCATGGCGTTAGGCAAAGAGAGCTATATTTTGTGGCTCAATATTAAAGCAATGCCTGACTCTCTGATCCGTATTCCACTTTCCGAACTGCAAGAAGAAGATTTCGCCCCGCTGTTCAGAAACAGTTTATTGATGGCACTCTTGATCATCGCCGGTGGCTGGCTGTTTATGCGCTTGCAAAATCGCCCACTACTGGCTCTAGAGAAGGCTGCGAAAGGAGTCGGACGAGGTGAAATACCACCGCCATTGCCAGAGAAGGGCTCCACCGAAATTCGCTCGGTAACCCGTGCCTTTAACCAGATGTCGAAAGGCATTCAGGCACTAGAAGAAGACCGCGCACTTTTGATGGCAGGCATCAGCCATGATTTACGCACCCCGCTAACCCGAATTCGCTTAGCGACGGAAATGATGTCACCCGAGGACAGTTATTTAGCCGAAGGCATCATCAGTGACACGGAAGAGTGTAATGAAATCATCAGTCAGTTTATGGACTACCTAAAACCGGTCGATAGACAGTCCTTCACTCAAGTCAGTCTCAATGAAATTGCTCAAGATATCTCGCTGTCGGAAGGCAACGGGGAACACATTGAAATTGTCGCCGATTTACAAGATTTAAAACCGGCGTTTGGTAACCAAATATCCATTAAGCGCGCCATCAGTAACCTGGTGGTGAATGCCATTCGCTACGGCAATGGCTGGATAAAAATCTCAACCGGTATGACCGCTGACAACAAGTTATGTTGGATCTGCATTGAAGACAATGGCCCGGGTATCGAGAAGAACCAAGTCGCAAAACTGTTTGAACCATTCACCCGAGGTGATACTGCGCGAGGTAGTGAAGGCACCGGACTCGGTTTGGCGATCGTCAAACGTATTGTGAGCCAACATCATGGTTCAGTTGTGGTTAATAACCGCAGCGAAGGTGGCTTGAAAGTTCAAGTGAGTTTTCCGGTCGCACCGACCCATTCTCGAAAGTAACTGACGTAAATAATAAAAGCCCCCTGAAGCATTACGCTCAGGGGGCTTTTTCATTTCATTGCCGATTACCTAAATTCGACCTCGATAGGTGAACTGATAGCGACCTTGATTATCAGGCTGTGAGAGCCACTTGAGCTGCTGCGTGAATTCGCTTGGCATCTCAGCCTGCGGCTTAAACCAAGCCGTTGTGGTGTAACTACGATTAGACATCAAATCGAGATTAAAACCACTTTGTACTTGCTCGCTTTGCTGCTTACCCACCACTTTAATTTGGCTGTTATCACACGTGAAATCCGCCACCACTGGACCAACTTCAAGCTCAGCTAATGGGGTACCGATCTTGTCCGTGTTCCACACCAAATTACCCTGTCCTGATTGGCAATATGGTGCGGCGTATTGTACTGATGCAATGCTTAACTCTAACTGCCCTGAAATATCAATTGGCACTGGTAAACGTGGCGCAAATTTCAATACTTCTTTGGCAGGCATCGAGGCGATTACCGTCTGGGCGTAAGCGCCTGAAAAGCCATACCCCACCACACCACGAGCGCGTAACTGCCACGGGTTACCACGACCTAAACGTACGCTAGCTTGAACCTTACCGCTGAATAACTTGCTCGGTTGAAGTTGCCAAGAGACCTGACCAAAGTTGTAACGTTGCCATTTCAGTTGTTGCACTTGCCCTTGCCACAGCGTACCACTCGCGGCCGTCAGACTGAGTTGTGGTGGCAACGGCAGATAATTTAACACCACTTGCACTGGCAAATGCACCAGCGCACTAATCAGAAAAGTAACCACCAGCAAAACGGCCAGTATCAACTTCTTCATTCTCAATTACCCTTTCACTAGCTGCAGTCTCTTCACATCCACCACGCCAGTCAGTGCATTCTTGTCGACATCAATAAACAACACATCAATACCATGGTTAGATTGCATGTATTCAATCCAATTCACCAATTGGTTGAACGGTAATGGCTGCACCCATACTTGCATCTCATTACCACGAGGCTGCATGCGCACCAGCTCCACATTAAAACGGCGTGCAGATGATGAAAGAGCTTGGTTAAATGGCAATGGTGACAGCGCTTTAGCACCGCTACCTCGCAACGCCACGATACGGTCAGCTTTGTCTTTCACCCACGTTAATAGCTGCTTTTCACTGTTTAAACGTAATTGTGCTTGTTCTGCTCGAGCAATCATCGGCTGATAAATCGCCCAGTACAGCACGCCCAATAACAGTACGGCACCACCGACTGACACTAAGTGTTGCTCACGTCGCGAAATTTTTGACCACCAGATCTGCAGTGAATTTATTACTTTATTCATGATTTCATCCTCACTGCTGCTTCAAGACAAAGCTGCCAGTCACAAAGCCCTTCGATTTATTCAGCTGGCCTTGCTCGACAACAAACTGTTGCTCTAATTGGCTACGCGCTTGCTCAAATGCCTGAAAGTCTTTACTGCGTGCTTCGAGCTTAATTTCTTTGCGTTGACTATCAAACGTCAGCGCAGTGATCTCAAAATTGGCCACGTTTTTCACGGCAACAGGCAACGCCACCAACCACGTCAATACAGAATCTTCACCAACGCCATTGGATAGACGCTTCACTTCATTGTCCATCTCACGTTTGAGGTAACTGGTCGTGGGGATTTTACTTTTAGCCATCACACTACGGAAAATACGTTCACTTTCAGCGCGATAGACATCGGCTTGTTGTTCGGCCTGCTGGGCTTGAACAAAATATTGCGCAAATAGCACCACCAGCAACACTCCAGCAGCAATAGCCGCATTGCGCCATACCTTTAGGTGCTTAATTAATGAAGATTTCGACTTAAACTCACCCGTCAACAAATTAATTTTGCTGCTCAAGGCACCTTCGGCAAGCAATTGCATCACTAGATGCGGTTGCACTTGTTGCCAGTGCTGTTCTGACGCCAATGCAAGCTCAGGTAGAGTAGAATACGCCTCGAGTGATAACCACTGGCTATCCTGCTTCACCCAATCAGACTGCGCAACCATCGCCAACCAATCAGACTCCACTGCAAGCGCTTGGTAACTTGATTTTTTCAGCAACCAATAGCCTGCAATTTCAACCGCACTAATACCGTCAATTTGAGGTAATGCGAGGGCATCTGGCATCACTTTGACCACTTGGCAACCTGCCAGAGTCAGCTGTTCTAATTGATTTTTCAGCCAAGCTTTATCAACGGCAGCAACAAACGCTTGGTCACCCTGTTTTGCCAGTACGGTGAAATGTAATGCCTCAACGTCTTGTGCGACGTCATCTTCAATTAAATACGGCAACATCGAATCAAACTGACGCACACCACCAGCTGGAATACTCACCTGTTTTAGCAGTACATCGGCGCAATTCAGCAACACATACGTTTTACGCTGCTCTGCATATTGCTCAAGTTCAGATAAACTCTGCTCCGCACTCAACTCACCGCTAGCGATAACTTGTTGCAGGCTATCAGACCAAACTAACCACTGTGTGCTGGCCTGGCGATTATTACTCAGTCGAACGATTAAGCTCTCGCTCACCGATTCCTCCAAAGCGACGGCTGATCACCGTTGCAGTTTTCCTATTTTCGCTAAACAGTAAACTACGAATTCGCACTTGCGATTGTTGCACTACTATTTGCGCGTCCAATTCAAAATATGCGCTATCCACGGTGAGATAGGCTTTTACTTGATTCTTTATCGCATCATTTAAGCTCGATAGCTGAGGCTCAGCTAAAAAGTCATCGACACTATTCCAGCCATCAAAAGGGCGGTCTTCTAAAATTTTTCTCGCGTTTTCGACGCTCAGTTGCTCACTAAACAATGCAGATAGCAACACCGCATGATCAACCGAAATAGTATTCACATTGAGACGGAACTCCGTGGTGGGCAGCGCACACAAATAAGGTTGAGCCAACTGCATAACCTCACCAGATACTTGATTGATAGCGCGAAACTCACTTTCATCGGCTAAGGCGCTATTGGGCGCCATATAAGCTGGTGACATTGACTCATACTGGCTATCTTCCACACCAGTCACTGAATCCACGACATTGTTGCGGTCAACAAATTCCCAAGCGGAATGCGCCACAATCTCTGCCTCATAGCTATCCACTCCGATTTCTTTCAATAACGACTGCAACGCGGTGACTAAATAGGGCACCGCTTGGCTATTATTTGCAGCATTAGCCTCAATTAAACCATTCAGATTAAAACACGCTTGGCGATCAATCAGTTTGCCACTCAAGGTGCCATAATCAAGCGGGTAGCTTTGCTCTTCCAATGCCCAAGGTTGGGATAGGTTAATCGTGTCACTATCACGATAACTCTCCTCCAGGCCTTTAATAGCAAGAGCTTCTGCACCAATTGCATACCAATAAGCTTGCTGATAATTAATTTGATTCGTTGAACGTTTAAATTGCCCGAACAAGCGCTCAGACATAGTCGCCGCGACAGCCGTCATCATCGCCAACAACATCAAAATAACTAGTAATGCGACACCGCGTTGTTTAACTATCATCACGACTTCCTGCGGCTAAAGAGCCGCCACCAGTTAAATAAATTCGCGATATTTCACCGTAGTCAGTCAGCATCAAACGCACTTCCACCGCTTTAGGCAAGGCCAATGGTTTATCCCAAGAACGAAGCCATGCTTCACCATCCCAAAAGCGCATATCAAATTGTTCCACTTGGTCCATCAGTGGCATTACCATGCCCTCTTGACCAACCGGCGTATCAGCGTAATGCCACCACACGCGCTCCAGCACTTGGTCCTTAACGCGATAACCAACTTTAGTTACCTCTCCTCGAGGAAACTGCTGCGCCGGATTAAGCCAACCACGACGAGCAAACATTACGCCCTTTAGATCAGAATCCAGAACACCATCACCCCAAAGCAACAATTGCTCACTGGGTTCTTCACCATTGGTACGCATCTGACGAAGAGCCATCTGGCGAAAGTCGTTATCCATGTATACCATGGCACGCTGCAACGTTTTTAGTCGCTCACCTCGCTGCAAAGAGACTTGGTCACTACGATAGATCTGACTCAATACCTGCTGCGCACCAATGGCCAAAAATGCAAAAATAGCCATCGAGACCAGCACTTCCAGTAAGGTGAAGCCCAGCGTTTTTTTGTACATCGGTTTTATCACTAGGCTACGCTTATTTCGGTACATAACTTCTCACCGACGCAATCGCTTTGCCATTGACCGAGCGTGCAACCTCAACATCAAAAGCCTGAATTAACCCACCAGGCGTCGCTACGGTTTTGACTCGCCAAAACCACTCGCGCTCCGCCAACGTCTCTTTACCACTTTGAGTTTTTAGCCCTTGCGGGTCTAACATCACTTTGGCCATCTGGTTATCCACCACCATCGCTGCAAACGCTTTTTCCTCCATTAAGGTCAGCGTATTCACATGCTGCCCCACGGAGCGAATCAGTGCCATCGCGGAAAGGGCAAAAATAGCCACTGCCGCTAACACTTCGAGTAAGGTAAACCCACGCTTACTGCTGTTCATCCGTCTCTCCAGGCGCCAGTAATAGCAACTCTCCATTTTCTTTTGCCACTAGGTGCCAAGCTGATTGCTCTGGCTTTTCTCCTTTAGGATAAATGGCAATAGAAAATGGTGTGACTTCTCCGCTCGACATCAAGAAAACTTGTGGCAAAGGAAGAACTTTTTTATCCTCAAATTCCGCAAACATCTCCTCATCAAAGAGCGATGTGGGTTCAAACAAACGCTGCTGATCTTGCCAAACCGATCCGCCAAGTTGGAACTCTAAAGTTAAATCTTGGCTGATGTCATTTTCGTAAGGCATGCGTTCTAATTGCAGGGGTTGCCAGCCTTGGGAATCGAGCTGCTGCAAGTAATAACGTTTTTTTTCTGTATCCACTCGCAAGCCATAATCACGCCCGCTAAGCAATGCTTCTTCACTTAAAAGTTGCATGCGATGCCAAAGCACATTCGCTTGTTGTTTGGCCTCATCGCTTTGATTGGTTGGAAGCATAAACACCACCATTGACGCACTAAAGGCAATAATGGTGATAACAAGCAGTAGTTCTAAAAGCGTAAAGCCGGCATTTTTTGACATCGTAATCACTGAGCTAGAAGTGGCGGCCAAAGCCGCCACTGATAATATTGCTAGTCGTTATTGGAAATCTTGTAGGTTCCAGTTGCCAATATCGGCATTCACGCCTTCACCACCTTCTTGACCATCGGCACCAAAGGTAAAGACATCAATCGTTCCTTTGTCACCAGGGCTTAGGTATTGATAATCGTTGCCCCATGGGTCTTGTGGTAGACGCTTGATGTAACCATCTTGCGGGTAGTTCTTTGGCGTTGGATTGCTAGGCTCAGTAACCAATGCCTCTAAACCTTGGTCTGTTGTAGGGTAAACATTGTGATTTAAACGATAAGTATCGAGCGCCGTCTCTAACGCTTTAATATCTACTGCTGCTTTCTTCTGCGCCGCAGTATCTTTGCTACCGAGTAAGTTAGGGGCAACCACACTGGCAAGAATCGCAAGAATGGCAACGACCACCATCAGTTCTAATAGAGTAAAGCCAGATTGTTTTTTACTGCGTGAGTGTTTCATTATTTTTCTCCAATAGCACTACAGCACTTAGTGTATTAACCACTAATTAAGTTATTCATTTCTAAAATCGGCATCATGGTTGCCATGACGATAAACAACACCAGGCCAGCCATTAGTGCGATCATCAACGGGGTAAAAATGCCCAGTGAAATATTCACCAAAGATTCAAAGTTACTGTCTTGGTTATCCGCCGCTCGCGTCAACATACTTTCTAGTTCACCACTTTGTTCACCGGAAGCAATCATATGCAGCATCATTGGTGGAAACAGCTTGGTTTGGTCAAGAGCTTTGCGCAGACTGCTGCCCTCACGGACACGATCAGCCGCTTGCAACACTTGCTGTTTTACGAACTGATTTGACATCACATCGACCGCAACCCGCATCCCTTCCAAAATAGGAATCGAGCTTGAAGTACAGATAGACAGCGTGCGAGCAAAGCGCGCCGTATTCAGACCGCGAGCAATTTTGCCAATCACCGGCATATGTATGACTTTGCGATCCCAACTCAATCGCACACTCGCTTTCGACAACGCCACTCGGGACAAGTAAACCAATGCAAGAATCGCAATAAAGATATGTAGCCACCAGTGCCCAACAAAGTCACTCGCCGCTAATAACACTTGAGTCGAAAATGGCAACTCTTGGCCCATTTGAATAAACTGACCAACAATTTTTGGCACCACAGAGGCAAGCAAAAACGCCACAATACCAATCGCAAACACCACCAAGACCACCGGATATATCAAGGTTTGCTGCAGTTTACTGCGCATCTTTTGGCGATTTTCCACATACTCGGCTAAGCGTTCTAATACCGTATCTAAATGGCCCGACTTCTCACCGGCCGCCACCATCGAGCGAAACAGTTCATCAAAGATATGCGGGTAATCAGCAAAACCGTCAGCTAATGTATGACCTTCAAGCACCTTCGCACGCACCGCCACCATCATGGTACGAATGCGTGCTTTTTCCGATTGTTCGGCAACGGCACGTAAGCACTCTTCCAAGGGCATGCCTGATTGCACAAGCGTCGACAATTGACGTGTGATCAGCGCTAAGTCTGGCGTGCTGATACCACGCTTAAAGGTAAGCACCGAAGGCTCCGATTTAGTGTTGGCTTTGCTGCGAGTTGGAATCACATCAACCGGGACTAAACCTTGCTCTTTCAAACGGCTGCGGACTTGGCGCGCATTGTCACCTTCCATCACCCCTTTCTGAGCTTTACCTTGGGCATTGAGCGCCTTGTATTCAAACGCCGCCATTAGCTTTCCTTCGTAACTCGCAGCACTTCTTCAAGGGAAGTAATGCCCTGACGTACTTTGTCTAAACCATCTTGACGAATCGCAGGGATGGTATGGCGAATCGCGCGTTCAATCGCTTGTTCACCCGCTTCTTGATGGATCAGCTCTTGCACTTGCTCATCAATCACCAACAATTCATGAATACCTGTTCGGCCACGATAGCCTTTACCAGCGCACTTATCACAACCATGCGGTTTATACAGTGTCAGCTCTTGATCCGCCGCCAAACCAAACCAAGCTTTTTGCGCGTTATCGGCCGAATAAGCTTGTTTACAGGAACACAAGGTACGCACCAAGCGTTGTGCCAAGACACCAAGCAGCGAAGAAGAAATCAGAAATGGTTCGATACCCATATCACGCAAACGCGTGATCGCACCAATAGCGGTATTGGTGTGCAATGTCGACATGACCAAGTGGCCCGTCAGCGAGGCTTGTACCGCAATTTGTGCAGTCTCTAAGTCGCGGATCTCACCGACCATCACCACATCTGGATCTTGACGAAGAATAGCGCGTAAACCGCGCGCAAAAGTCATATCAACACGCGGGTTCACTTGGGTTTGACCGATGCCGTCGATATCAAACTCAATTGGGTCTTCCACCGTCAGGATATTGCGCTCATTGCTATTAAGCTCTTGCAAACCCGCATACAGGGTGGTCGATTTACCGGAACCCGTTGGGCCAGTAACCAGAATAATGCCATGTGGGCGCTCGATCATTTTGCGGAACTGCTGATGAATCTCAGGTTTCATACCCAAACTATGCAGATCAAGACGTGTCGCGTTTTTATCGAGCAGACGCATCACCACTCGCTCGCCATGCGATGAAGGCATCGTCGAAACACGCACATCCACCGCTCGCCCACCGATACGTAATGAAATACGGCCATCTTGTGGTACTCGTTTTTCGGCAATATCGAGCTTCGCCATAACTTTAACGCGCGAAACCAGCAGCGGTGCGAGTTTACGACTTGGTGACAATACATCACGCAAAATGCCATCAACACGGAAGCGAATCGACAAACTTTTCTCAAACGTCTCGATATGGATATCCGATGCACCTTCTTTGATCGCTTCGCCAAGCATGGCGTTAATCAATTTGATGATCGGCGCATCATCTTCCGATTCCAGCAAATCTTCATCGTGTGGCAAGTCTTCTGCCAAGGAGAAAAAGTCCTCATCTGCGCCAATGTCTTCCATTAATTGACGCGCTTCCGATGAGTCACGTTGGTACACTTGAGTTAGCTTGCGTTCGAACTCGTCTTTGCTTACCGCTTGAGTTACAAAGCTTGCGGCCAACACTCGACGAACTTCCAGCAGAGCTTCAAGTGACAAAGGCGCCACATAATTGAGGACAAGCCCTGCCTCTCCTTGCTCCAACACTAAGTTAAAACGATTGGCAAAGCTAAATGGCAAACGTCGATAGGCACTCATCGGCTCAACTACCATGATTATTTGCTTTCCATTTGATCGATAAACGCCTGAATTTCGGCTGGATGTTGGCGATCCTTACCAAACTCTGGCAATACAGGAATATGGCTATCATCCATCAACTTCAAACCTTGCTCAGATTTGTACAGCTGTTCCGCACGAATAAAGTTGTACTTGCGCTGCGTAATACCATCCGCTGTCACGCCATCACGAATAATCGTAGGCTTGATAAACACCATCAGGTTTTTCTTCTCAACTTGTGTGCTGGTTGATTTGAACAGGTGACCCAATACTGGAATATCACCCAAAATTGGCACTTTCGATTCACTCTCAAGCGCACGCTCATCAATCAGACCACCCAACACGATCATTTGGCCATCTTCAACAATCACGGAAGTATTCAATTGACGCTTAGCAAAACGCACATCTACCGCACCGTTGGCACCCAACACGTTCGATACTTCTTGCTCGATGTTCAGTTGTACTGAGTTACCTTCGTTAATTTGTGGTACCACTTTTAGCTTGATACCCACTTCTTTACGATCCACGGTTTGGAATGGATTGTCGTTGTTCGAACCCGCCGTCGAGCCTGTCAAAACGGGCACTTCTTCACCCACAATAAATGACGCTTCGCCGTTATCCATTACGGTGATACTTGGTGAAGACAAAATATTGGAGTTAGAGTCGCTAGACACTGCCGTTAACAACGCTGTCCAATCACCCATTACCAAGCTGACTGCCGCACCGTTTACCCCTGACAGAGCAGACGCTAGGGTGCTGTAATCACCAGATTCAGTCACCGTAGTAGGAACTCGATTACCATTACTATCAAAGTAATATTCTGTCGTAGTTTGATCTTCAGCTTCTTCCAAACCAACGAGAACTTGACCAATTGGCGCGCCTGTATTGCTGTATTGAATAGTTGCGCCAGTCTCTAGAGAGCCCCACTGCACACCAAGATTGATACCATCACCCTCGGCCATTTCAACGATCAACGCTTCAATCAATACTTGTGCGCGGCGAATATCCAACTGAGCAATGACATTTTGTAATGCCGTCATAATTGACGGTGGCGCGGTCAGCACAAGTGCATTCGTTGCCGGGTGAGCGGCAATCACGACCTCATTACCCGATGATTTCGGCTTGCCTGCACCTGCGGCTTGTTCTGCTTGCAAGTTGTCTGATACGCCTTTCAGCACATCAACTAATTCTTCCGCTTTGGCGTATTTGAGGTAGACCACTTGGTTATTACCACGAGTTGCCATTTCCACATCTAACTGCTGAATCAGCTTGCGCAGACGCGAACGAACTTGTGGATCACCAGAGATTAATACGGCGTTGGTACGATCATCCGCCACCAGCTTAGGTTGTAAAAACTCTGGGGTGTTTTTATTGTCACTACTCTTATTCAGCGCATCAACAATACGCACCATTTCTGCTGCAGAAGCATTTTTTAAATCAACCACTTCAATGGATTTATCACCCGCTTGGTCAACACGCTTAATGATGTCAGCAAGACGGTTCACCACCGCAGCACGGCCAGTGATCAGAATGATATTGGCTGGGTCATAATGAACGACGTTACCTGCACCCGCATTGTCGTTGAGCTGGCGCAGCAATGGCGCCAATTCACGTACCGAAACATTACGCACCGCAACAACACGCGTGACAACTTCATCGCCTTTCACGTGGCCATCACCCACAACCGGAACCGCCGATGTTTTCGCGTCTTTGGCTTTAATGACTTTTAAAACGCCGTTATCCATTTCAACCACGGCGTAGCCATACACTTCCAGCACATTTAAGAAGAAGCTGTAGTACTGCTCTTCATTCAGCGTATCGTAGCTGCGCACATCAATTTTGCCGCGCACTGAAGGCTCAACAATGATGGTTTTTTCAAGGTTACGACCAACGATATTAATAAACTCTTGAATATCCGTGCCTTTAAAGCTGGCGCTATAATCGCTGGCGTTTGCCATTGGCGATGCGGCTAACGATGCAGCCAAAATCCATGCGCTTTTTTTAAGCCAATGTTTCAATTTTTTTGCTCCTCAACAGGATAATTCGTGGTGCGTATTACAATGCGATATAGATATCGTAGGGTTGTCCATCACGCTCTACGGTTAAATTTAGTTCTGTCAGATCTTGCAGTATTGCCATCAATTGGGTCATAGCCGCAGGGTCTCGTAAATCTTGCCCATTAAGATGCGTAGCAAGATCGCCATCTTTTAAACCCACCGAGTCGTACAACACACGACTTTTGCCAGGGCGAAGACGATAACCTTCGATCTTGCCGTCAACTTCATACTTAGACATTTGGACATATTGGAAAATCTTGCTTGGCTCGGCAGCAATTTCATTACGAATTTGCTCAAGCTGCGCTGGGCTAACATCACGCGTGGTAACGGATTGGCTAGGTTTGGGACTGGTGTACTTTAGACCTTCGAGCATGACGGTTTCATTGCGCCCTGCATTATCAACAATAATGCGATCGGCTTGTACTTGAACCAGTTTGACTCGTGAACCCTCAAACGTTTCATTAACCCCATAAGTCGCTTGTTTGCCACTTTGAGAAATAACCGCCAAACTCTTTTGCGGGTCAGAACTGGTGACCACCCCCACCAGCACGATGTTCAACCGACTCTTGGGTGCGTCTTGTAATTTTGGTTGCTCAACAACGGTCACAGGCGCTTTATATTCACCGAATAGATGGCTGTTATATAGCCCGGCCAAATCAAGTTGCGGCTCTGCGCTCGCGGTATTTGATGTGGTATTAGGCTGCCACGGCGCAACCGCAGAGGTTTGATAGGGAAACCAAATAAATCGCCCCAAAACCCAAGCCGTAAGCAATAAAAGAATACATGTCACCAGCGCACTTAAACGAGTTTGGTGAGTCATCAGCTTTTGAAGGATTAAAGAGCTTGAATGAAGCGACTTCACGGTAATTCCTTGAAATTTATAAATCCAATTGGGCCGAATAGGCTAGATAACCATGCTACCCAACACTCGACCAATAACCCACTATTCTAACAAAGTATATATAGGTGCTACAGGTAAAAGATTCCCACACAACCTCAAGTTAATTATTTTTTAACCACAAACTTGAAAATTGAGCACCGTATCACCATTTTAAGAGCGATATTCAAGCGAGTTTAGAGGGCAGAGAACGCAATGAGTTCCCCAACAGAAGCAGTTAGATTGGATAAATGGCTATGGGCCGCGCGTTTCTACAAAACGCGATCGATCGCACGAAATATGGTTGATGGCGGTAAAGTTCATTATAATGGTCAAAGAAGCAAACCAAGCAAAATTGTCGAGCTCGGTGCTGTTATTACCTTAAGACAAGGTAATGAAGAAAAGACGGTGACCATTGAGAAAGTATCCGATCAACGTCGAGGTGCGCCAGAAGCCCAAACCCTCTACAGCGAAACGGTAGAAAGCATTGTTAAACGCGAACAACACGCTCTACAACGCAAACTCAACGCACACAACCCAAGCCCAGAACGCCGCCCAGACAAGAAACAGCGCCGCGATCTAATTAAGTTTAAAAACCAATGAGTTGGACTATCCAAAATGACTGATACTGTAATCAAGAACAATGTTTTAAACCGCTACCTATTTGAAGAACTATCAGTACGTGGCGAAATGGTGCAACTGGATGAAGCCTATCAACGCATTATTGCCAGCAAAGAATACCCTGTAGCGCTACAAAAGCTACTTGGCGAGCTATTGGTTTCTACCTCTCTACTGACAGCAACACTGAAGTTTGAAGGCTCAATTACCATGCAGCTACAAGGTGATGGCCCAGTATCGCTAGCAGTAATCAACGGCGATCATGACCAAAAAATCCGTGGTGTCGCTCGTTGGGAAGGCGACATCGCTGATGATGCAAGCGTGCACGATATGATGGGTAAAGGTTACCTAGTGATCACCATCGAACCTAAAAAAGGCGAGCGCTACCAAGGCGTTGTAGGCCTTGAAGGCGACAACCTAACGCAAATCATTGAGAACTACTTTGCCAACTCGGAACAGCTAAAAACGCGTCTATGGATTCGTACTGGCGAGTTTGAAGGCAAAGCACATGCAGCAGGTATGCTAATTCAGGTTATGCCTGATGGTACTGGTTCTGCGGATGACTTTGAGCACCTAGAGCAACTGACCAATACGGTTAAGAACGAAGAGCTGTTCGGCCTAGAAGCGTCAGAACTGCTTTACCGTTTATACAACCAAGAAAAAGTACGTCTGTTTGACCCACAACCAGTAGAGTTTCATTGTGGCTGCTCACGTGAACGTAGCGCGGCTGCAATCATTACTATCGACCAAGCAGAGGTAAATGAGATCTTAGCCGAAGAAGGCTTGATTTCTTTACATTGTGATTACTGCGGCACAACATATTCATTTGATTCTGCCCAAGTCTCTGAGCTTTATCTGCAGGCTAACAACAGCAATAACACCATGCATTAATTGTATTATTTTTCGCCAACAAGCAAGTTGGCAATTTGTTAAAGAAGCCAGCCTCTCGCTGGCTTTTTTTTCGAGTCAAATCCCACAAAACCCTGTATCCACAAGGCCGCACGCTATACTTAATTTCTAAGCATTAATAATAATATTGATCTGGCGCACCACTTTACTGCCGCGATAAAATAGTCAAACCAATATGTGACGAATCACCTAAAACCCCTGAAAAATCGTGGATATTTTTTGAACTATATCCCTGTTTTATCTTAGGTCCGTTGCTAGCATGGAAGCAGATAAAAAATTAAAACATTCTTACAAAATCCCTACAAAACTTATCACAAGGAGCACCTATGACCGTTATGGAACATACAAAGGCTGCAGTAATTGATCTAACAAAACACGGACTTCACAACGTAAAGGAGGTTGTTCGCAACCCTAGCTACGAAATGTTGTTCGAAGAAGAAACTCGTGCTGACCTAGAAGGCTATGAGCGCGGTATCGTTACCGAGCTTGGCGCTGTTGCTGTTGACACTGGTATCTTTACGGGTCGTTCACCTAAAGATAAATACATCGTGAAAGACGCGACTACTGAAGAACACATGTGGTGGACTTCTGACGCGGTTAAAAACGATAACAAACCAATCAATCAAGAAGTATGGAATGACCTAAAACAATTAGTGACTTCTCAGCTTTCAGGCAAACGCCTATTTGTTATTGACGGTTACTGTGGTGCTAACCCTGATACACGCCTAAGCATTCGTGTTATCACAGAGGTTGCATGGCAGGCTCACTTTGTGAAAAACATGTTCATTCGCCCAAGCGAAGAAGAACTAGCTACGTTTGAACCAGATTTCGTAGTAATGAATGGCGCAAAATGCGTAAACGAAAAATGGCAAGAGCATGGTCTGAACTCTGAAAACTTTACTGTTTTCAACCTAACTGAGCGCACGCAACTTATTGGCGGTACTTGGTACGGCGGTGAGATGAAGAAAGGTATGTTCGCAATGATGAACTACTTCCTTCCTCTTAAAGGCATCGCATCAATGCACTGTAGTGCAAACATGGGTCAAGAAGGTGATGTTGCGGTATTCTTCGGTCTATCAGGCACGGGTAAAACAACGCTATCTACCGATCCAAAGCGCGCTCTAATCGGTGACGACGAGCACGGCTGGGACGACGACGGTGTATTCAACTTTGAAGGTGGTTGTTACGCGAAAACCATCAAACTATCAAAAGAAGCTGAGCCTGATATCTTCAATGCAATCCGCCGTGATGCACTGTTAGAAAACGTGACGGTACGTCGTGATGGTTCTATCGACTTTGATGATGGTTCAAAAACAGAAAACACGCGTGTTTCTTACCCAATCCATCACATTGAAAACATCGTTAAGCCAGTTTCTAAAGGCGGTCATGCGAATAAAGTCATCTTCCTATCTGCTGACGCATTCGGTGTTCTACCTCCAGTATCGAAACTGACTCCAGAGCAAACTAAGTACCACTTCCTATCTGGCTTCACTGCTAAGTTAGCGGGTACTGAGCGTGGCATTACAGAGCCAACACCAACCTTCTCTTCATGTTTCGGCGCAGCGTTCCTAACGCTACACCCTACTAAGTACGCAGAAGTTTTAGTGAAACGTATGGAAGCAGCAGGCGCTGAAGCTTACCTAGTGAACACGGGTTGGAACGGCAGCGGCAAACGTATCTCTATCCAAGATACTCGCGGTATCATCGATGCAATCCTTGATGGTTCTATCGAAAAAGCACCAACTAAACACATTCCGATCTTTAACCTAGAAGTACCAACTTCACTACCAGGTGTTGATGCTTCAATCTTAGATCCTCGTGATACTTATGTTGATCCACTACAGTGGGAAAGCAAAGCGCAAGACCTAGCGCAGCGCTTTATCAACAACTTTGACAAGTACACTGATAACGCCGAAGGCAAATCACTGATTGCAGCTGGTCCTCAACTAGATTAGTGACAGTGGCTTGATTCTGAATATTAGCCCCTCGAAAGAGGGGCTTTTTTATTGCAGCTAAGTTAAATTGCTTACAAAATCAATTCTATTGCATCCTCTGAGGTAACAACTTTGATTAAACGAATCGGCTATCTATTGGTTAGCATCGTGGTAATTGCGCTAGTGGCAATCGTTGCTTTGTTTGCCGCGATGCATACTCATTACGCAACGCCTATCGTCAATCAACTACTGGCCTCTACAGGACAAAAAATCAAGGTTGAACAAGCCACTTATCACGCTCCTTTAGAGCTATCTCTGCAAGGGGTGACGATTGGTCAAGAATCCGAAATCTATCTACCGAAAGTTAATGTGTGGTTGAGCTCTCGCTTACCTAGCAATAACAAGCTTCAACTCGATGCATTGGTTATCGAAGAGGCGAATCTCAATTTAAGCGACACCAGCCTATTGAGTCAGCTACCACTGGAAACAAAACAACTCGCTCTCAATTACAGCGATCTTAGTTGGGGAGAAATCTCTGCCCGCCAAGTGAAGCTGCAAATTACTCATCCGCAATGGCAAACCAAGCAAGCGATACCTTTTGGTGATATTCAGTTTTCCTCTGAACAAGTGTACTTACACGGCCAAGCACTCGACAACGTGCTATTTGATATCGATTACAAACCAACTAACAGTACCGTTTACGGCGCATCGTTTAACTGGAATGGCGCGCAGATTTCCGGTCAGGCAGAGCACTACCCCCAAGGATGGTCATTAATTAATGTCACCATCAAACAATTGAATTTCTCAGACGCTGACCAGCCACTCGATTGGCTTACCGAACTCAATCCCTCTGCTTGGATTCGTGACATCAACAGCCTTGATTTACTCAACTGCAATATCAACTATCAAGATCTCGAGTTACAAAATCTCGACCTCTCTTTAGAAAACTGGCAACTCACTCAAGGCTTATGGCAGCAATCGAATAGCTATCTCTCATTTGATGCTGATAGCATCGATTATCAGCAACAAAAATTTGTCGAGCCTTCCGCGACGCTCTATTTCAAACCAAATCAAATCGGCATTGCCGAACTTGATAGTGACTGGCAACAAGGTCGTATTCAACTGCAAGGGCGTTATTCACCACATCAAGTTGAGCTAAAAAATGTCTCTCTATCTGGGATAAAGTGGCTCGATATCAGTACTTCACAACTCACACAGCTGGAAGATTGGGGGCAAAGCCTTCAGCAAGTGGATATTGCACAGCTAGACATTAATAACGCACAAGCGATTCAGCTGGCTCAAAAACCATTTTGGCAAATTTCTGGACTCAACGCCCAAGGTAATGATTTGAGCTTAAAACACGATGGCCGCTGGGGCTTATGGCACGGCAAAGTTCAACTCACTGCCAACAGCGCCAGCTATAATAACTATCTGACTACTCAGGCGATTATAGAAATGAGTAATCAAAAACAAGTGTGGCAATTAGATCGACTGTTTTTACCGCTAGAAAGTGGTTATATCGAAGCGTCAGGACAATGGGATAAAAAACCGCTCAGTGCACCATGGAAACTGGACGTGACGATTGATGGCTTGCCATTACAGACTGAAATAGACACCCAACCTCAACCACTGCAAATGAAATGGGTGAGTGATATACATGCTCAGTTATCGGGTTTGGCGGGGGATTTTTCGATGTTGTCACATTCTCTGAGCGGCCAAGCTGAACTGACCTTGCGGGAAGGCTACCTCAGCTTAGGAGATACACAACACAAACCATCGTTCGAACAACCATTTTCGATTGATGATGTCACGCTAAATGCTGACCGTGGTCGAATTACCATTGATTCATCGGAGAATTCAGCGCCAACGCAACTGGCCGGTAAGATCGATTTGGCCAACAGAGCATTGACGACGTTGTTACTGCAAACTCAGCATAACTGTCAGCAGTTACAAACCGATTTAAGTGCAAAAGTATACCAACTCAGCGACATCTGCTCGCCATTACCTAAATCGCCGACACCTGAACCACAGCAAACTGAATCGAAGACGGTAGCCCCTGAAGTGGTGGTGAATCAAGACTCGACTGTCGAGCCTAGTAACTGATTATAGTTCGGTAACAACATATAGGTGCCAATAAACTCGACAGCTGCGCGGCTGCCACTATAGATGGTGACATGGATGACGATACGGGCTTTACGGCCATTGGCGAGACGGTCAAGATCACCACTAATGCCATCGAGAGAGCTTTGCGCGACGGGGTTTTGCATCACAGGGTGGCGATAACGAATACGACTATCTGCCAATACAATGTCGGCCTCTAAACCGCGTTCTTTAAGCAGCAGCCAAGTCATGCCCCAGCCGGTTAACGTTGCAAGGGTAAAAGCAGAACCCGCAAACATAGTATTGTGAGGATTGAGGTTGGGGTTGAGCTGCGCACTGCACTCAAACTGATAACCTGTATATTGGTTAATTTTGATGCCCATTTTGTCGGCAATCGGAATTTGCGCTTCCCAACGCTGTTGTAGCTCGGTACACCAATCGGGTTTACGCAGCACATTGGCGAGGGGGTCGAGTGGCTTCACCATTTGTTGGTGGCGGGTCGGGCCACGCTGATCGGTCAGTTCACCGCGACGTTCAAACCCATTTTTTTGATAAAAAGCAATTGCTTCTTCACGGGCGTTACACACCAGACGCTTCACCCCTTCTTGGCGTGCTAATGACTCTAGAGCCACTAAAATCAACGATCCCATGCCTTTGCTACGGCGATTACTTTTTACCGCCATAAAGCGAATTTGGCCTTCGTGATCTGGGGTCACATAGAGTCGCCCAATCGCCATGGGTCGTCCTCGACCATCGACAATCATGCGATGAAAGCTCATGCTGTCAAACTCATCACGCTCAGAGCCTAGTGGCATTCGCCATGGCTCACGCAGCATTTGCCAACGAAACTGATAATATTTGTTGAGCTGGTTTTCTGTTTCGGCGTGATCAGCTTGAACATAAAAATCCTTTTTTATTTACACCCATCTTTGGGTTTGGCAGCGCCATACTGCACAAGTTCCTATTTTATCGCCTGGCTCACAGCACCATGACTAGACTTGCAACCAAAAAGTCACCGGTCCGTCATTGACTAACGATACTTTCATATCGGCGGCAAAACGGCCACGCTCTGTCGGCAGTACTTGCTGACATTGGTCGGCAAAATAATCGTAAAGTCGCTCGGCATCTGTCGGATGCGCGCCACGGGAAAAGCCGGCACGAGTGCCCTTTTTGGTATCTGCAGGGAGAGTGAATTGCGAAACGACCAGAACTTTACCTTCGACCTCTTTGACATTGAGGTTCATTTTTCCCTCATGGTCAGAGAATACTCGATATGTCGTGACACGCTCCATTAAACGTTTGGCTTTGGCTTCATCATCGTCTTTTTCGACGCCCAAGAGCACCAAAAGACCATGCTCAATTTCACCCACAATCTCACCATCAACTCGAACGGCGGCTTCACTCACTCTTTGGATCAGAGCTATCACTTTGACTTCCTTCTTGATTACTCACTCGATATTCTGCTACCGAGTGTACCACTTCTGCTTGTCCGCTCCATTGCTCTTGTTCACCCAACGCAGCCGTTACTTCAGCACCCACCAGCACAATCAGCCAGCATAAGTAGACCCAGATAAACAGAATCGGAATCGTGGCCAAAGCACCATAAATCAGCTGGTAAGATGGAAACTGAGTAATGTACATAGCAAAGCCTTTTTTACTCAGCTCAAACAATACTGCCGCAACTATCGCACCTATCATTGCATGGCTAAGTTGCACTTTTTTGTTGGGAACCAGCATATACAAGCCGACAAAAGCCAAAAACGACAAAATTAATGGTAACCAACGTAACACCAAATCATAAGCCGTCGATAGCACCTGGTTATCCATCACCTTTAACGAGGTAACATAAGACGAGACGGCAATACTTGCCCCAACCAAAATCGGTCCGAGCGTCAAAATCATCCAATACATTGAAAAAGAAAACACCGCGCGGCGTTTCTTCTTCACTCGCCAAATGTAGTTGAGGTTTTTATCGATGTTAGAGATCAGCATCAACGCCGCGACGAACAAAAATGCGCCGCCCACGGCCGTCATTTTGCCGGTATTACTAATAAATTCGAGCAGTGCAGATTTGACGGCATCACCCGCAGTTGGCACAAAATGCGTGATCACGAAGTCTTGGATAACAGTGCCAACATCAGCAAACACTGAAAACGAAGAAAGCACTGACAACAACACGGTCAGCATTGGCACTATCGACAGCAAAGTAATGTAGGCAAGATAACCCGCATTGACGTTAATTCTGTCATGAGATGTACGCGTTAAGAGATAGCGCGCAAATTGAGTCACGGGCTTCACCACCGTCACTATTTTCAACTTGTATCTCTCTACCATCTGATTCATCCTAATTACTATTATTGATTGTCACTGGGACTGAAAAAATGCCTTATATCATCGCGATATTGATCGCCCTTACCAGCTTAACTGGCTGTGAATCCACTTACTATGCAGCGATGGAAAAAGTCGGCGTACATAAACGTGAAATCATGGTTGACCGAGTTGAAGAAGCCAAAGAGTCACAACAAGAGGCACAACAAGAGTTTACCAGTGCACTAGAAGCGCTGTCAGCCCTAACCAACTTTGACGGCGGCGAACTTGAAACCATGTACGAGCAAATCAATGATAAATATGAAGCGAGTGAAAGCGCAGCGCAAGAAGTAAGTGATCGTATTGACTCGATTGAAGATGTCTCTGAAGCGCTATTTGCTGAGTGGCAAGACGAGCTCGATCTCTATACCAATGCGTCGCTACGTCGTTCAAGTGAGCAAAAGTTACGTGAGACTCGTGCTTCTTACAACACCATGATCAAAGCAATGAAGCGTGCAGAACAGCGCATGACACCTGTGCTTAATGCTCTGCGTGACAATACTCTGTTCTTAAAACACAACCTTAACGCCAGCGCGATTGGCTCGCTTCAAGGTGAGTTTGTTAGCTTAGAGAACGAAATTGAACAGGCGATCAAGCAAATGAACCAAGCCATTAACGAGTCAGATAAGTTCCTCAATCAGTTGCAAGCCAAGTAATCACCTTTCTATTGAGGGCGCAATCGCGCTCTCAATAAACGCAGCCCGTTCTTCAAGCGTCCCCCAAGGCACTTCCACCACTTGATAACCCAACTGCTGGTAAATCGCCACCAACGCCTCATGAATCGCTAACGCCCCATCAAATGGATAAGGACGAACGTCATCTTGCACATAAATAGCTTGATGAGGGCGACAGAAAAAGACCTGAGAGTGATAACCAGAACTCGCCTCAGTAAACCGCGCATCAATATCCAATTCTGCTTGAGCTAAATAACCGCAAATATCAGGGATTGCGCGATCTAAAAACGCCACATTATGCAGCGATGCTTGTTGCTTTTGCTCGCTCATATGGGTCAAACATAAATCAGCAAAACCCGGTAAATCATTCCATGGCAAAATACCGTTTTCTATACTTGCTTGTTGCTCAATCAATCGACGAGAAACTTCATCAAAAGTCTGATACTCCTGCCCAGCTAATTGGTTAATTAAACTGGTTTTGCCCGCACCTGGCCCACCTGTAATAATGATCGGTAACATCTATTTTCCTTCCAAATACCGCGATGACGCAGATATAAAAAAGGCCCTGATAAGAATCAGAGCCTTTCCATAATCGACTAGCGACTAATTATTTTGCTTCGCGAGAAGCGCGCTTACGATCGTTCTCAGTAAGGTGTTTCTTACGGATACGGATGCTTGCTGGTGTTACTTCTACTAGTTCGTCATCGTCGATGAACTCAAGTGCTTGCTCTAGCGTGTATTTGATTGCTGGAGTTAGTACTTGCGCTTCATCTGTACCAGATGCACGTACGTTCGTTAGCTGTTTACCTTTTAGACAGTTTACTGTTAGGTCGTTAGAACGGTTGTGAATACCGATTACTTGACCTTCGTATACTTCGTCAGCGTGCTCTGTAAATAGACGACCGCGCTCTTGTAGGTTGAACAGTGCGTAAGTCAGTGCTTTACCAGTTGCGTTCGAAATTAGAACACCGTTGTTACGTTGACCGATAGTACCGCCTTTGTGTGGACCGTAGTGATCAAATGTATGGTAAAGAAGACCAGAACCAGAAGTCAGTGTCATGAACTCAGTTTGGAAACCAATTAGACCACGAGAAGGCATCATAAAGTCCATACGTACACGGCCTTTACCATCTGGAGACATGTCAGTCAGTTCGCCTTTACGCAGACCGATAGCTTCCATGATACCGCCTTGGTTTTCTTCCATAACGTCGATAGTTACAGTTTCAAACGGTTCTTCAAGGTTGCCGTTTTCATCACGCTTGATGATTACTTCTGGACGAGATACTGCTAGCTCAAAACCTTCACGACGCATGTTTTCGATCAGGATAGATAGGTGAAGCTCACCACGGCCTGAAACGCGGAAACGGTCTGGGTTATCAGTTTCTTCAACACGTAGTGCAACGTTGTGTACTAGCTCTTTTTGTAGACGCTCAAGGATGTTACGTGAAGTTACGAACTTACCTTCTTTACCTGCAAATGGAGACGTGTTTACTTGGAATGTCATCGTTACTGTTGGTTCATCAACAGATAGCGGAGTCATTGCTTCAACGCAGTTTACATCACAGATAGTGTCAGAGATCTTAAGTTCACCAAGACCTGTGATCGCAATGATATCACCAGCATTTGCTTGTTCGATATCGTGACGCTCAAGACCTAGGTAACCCATTACAGTACCTACTTTACCGTTACGTTTCTTACCATCAGCACTTACGATAGTGACTTGTTGGTTTGGACGTACAGTACCGCGAGTTACACGCGCAACACCGATAACACCTACGTATGAGCTGTAATCTAGCTGAGAGATTTGCATTTGTAGTGGACCGTCTAGGTCAACTTGAGGCGCTTCAACTTGGTCAACGATAGTTTGGAATAGTGGTTCCATGTTCTCGCCAGTTTCGCCTTCTTCTAGCGAAGCCCAACCGTTTAGTGCTGATGCGTAAACTACTTTAAAGTCTAGCTGTTCGTCAGTTGCACCTAGGTTGTCGAATAGGTCGAACACTTGGTCCATAACCCAATCAGGACGAGCGCCAGGACGGTCAATCTTGTTGATTACAACGATCGGTTTTAGACCGTGAGCAAATGCTTTTTGCGTAACGAAACGAGTTTGAGGCATTGGGCCGTCAACTGCGTCAACGATAAGTAGTACAGAGTCTACCATCGACATGATACGTTCTACTTCACCACCGAAGTCCGCGTGTCCCGGAGTATCTACGATGTTGATGCGGTAGTCATTCCAGTTGATTGCTGTGTTTTTAGCAAGGATGGTAATGCCACGCTCTTTCTCGATGTCGTTCGAGTCCATGACTCGCTCTTCAGCTTCACCGCGAGACTCTAGCGTACCTGATTGTTGAAGTAGCTTATCAACCAGTGTGGTTTTACCGTGGTCAACGTGCGCGATGATCGCGATATTTCTTAATTTATCAATCTGTGGAGTAGCCATGGATATGATTCACTTAATTAAATGAAATGCCCCTAATTGGGAACGGGTGCTCCCTAGCGACATTTTCTGATTAAAAAAACGGCCATAATGTACCAGATTTTGGCAAAAAACCTAGAAATATGTGATCTATCCCTGAGCTTTTCATCCATTCTGGTGACATTGGCTTGCGTTTTTCGTGTTGTACAACTCACTTCTTTATTAAGCATAGCTAAATTTGTTAATCATTTGCTGCATTTTTCAGCAAAGAAGAATCCATAGATCTCATTATTTACCGATCGTCATCGTTGACTTATTCGCCAATTAGCGGCTGAATGAGGAGTCTACTTTTGCTCCAACATTGTGCATTAATGCCAATTTGCACCAAATTTGTGCAACAAAGGATCAATGTGGTGCAAATGTATAACCCTATTTGAAAGCAAATAACGCAAACCAATGAAAATAAAAGTTTATTTTTGTTGGCACGGATTTAGCTTTAGGAAGAACAACACTTTAGTAGCTCAATTTTTCGATTACGCAAGTTGACGTTAAATAGGTAGAGCTAAGAACCGCTTTAATAACACTGGAGGTTATCCAAGATGTCAGTAGAAAACGTTTTATCGCTGATCCAAGAAAACGAAGTTAAGTTTGTCGACCTACGCTTTACTGATACAAAAGGTAAAGAGCAACACATCTCTATCCCTGCGCACCAAATCGACGCAGACTTCTTCGAAGAAGGTAAGATGTTTGACGGTTCTTCAGTGGCTGGCTGGAAAGGTATCAACGAATCAGATATGGTGATGATGCCTGACGCATCTTCAGCTGTTCTTGACCCATTTACAGAAGACGCAACACTCAATATTCGTTGTGACATTCTTGAGCCTGCAACAATGCAAGGTTACGACCGTGACCCTCGCTCTATCGCTAAACGTGCAGAAGACTACATGCGTGCGACTGGTATCGCAGACACTGTTCTTGTTGGTCCAGAGCCAGAATTCTTCCTATTTGATGATGTGAAGTTCTCTAACGATATGTCTGGTTCTTTCTTCAAGATTGACGACGTAGAAGCAGCATGGAACACAGGCGCAGAAATTGAAGGTGGTAACAAAGGTCACCGCCCAGGTGTTAAAGGTGGTTACTTCCCAGTTGCTCCGGTTGACTCATCTCAAGATATCCGTTCAGCGATGTGTTTGATCATGGAAGAAATGGGCCTCGTAGTAGAAGCGCACCACCATGAAGTGGCAACGGCGGGTCAAAACGAAATCGCAACTCGCTTCAACACGCTAACCACTAAAGCGGACGAAATCCAAATCTACAAATACGTGGTACACAACGTTGCACACGCATTTGGCAAAACAGCGACCTTCATGCCTAAACCACTTGTAGGCGATAACGGCAGCGGCATGCACGTTCACCAATCTCTAGCAAAAGACGGTGTTAACCTATTTGCTGGCGACAAGTACGGCGGTCTATCTGAAACTGCGCTTTACTACATTGGCGGTATCATCAAGCACGCTCGTGCTATCAACGCATTTGCAAACCCATCAACTAACTCTTACAAGCGTCTAGTTCCAGGGTTTGAAGCGCCAGTAATGCTAGCTTACTCAGCGCGTAACCGTTCTGCGTCTATCCGTATCCCAGTGGTACCAAGCCCGAAAGCACGTCGTATCGAAGCTCGCTTCCCAGATCCAGCAGCAAACCCATACCTAGCGTTTGCTTCTCTACTAATGGCTGGTCTTGACGGTATTAAGAACAAGATCCATCCAGGCGAAGCAATGGATAAAGACTTGTACGACCTACCAGCAGAAGAAGCAGCAGAGATTCCAAAAGTGGCTGAGTCTCTAGAAGTGGCTCTAAAAGCACTAGACGAAGATCGTGAGTTCTTAACTGCAGGCGGCGTATTCTCTGATGATTTCATCGATTCATACATCGCACTGAAATCTCAAGATGTAGAACGAGTGAACATGGCTGTTCACCCACTTGAGTTTGAACTTTACTACTCAGTGTAATAAGTTACATCAGAATCAGGCTCACCTCGCAGGTGGCCTTTTTATGCATGAAACCAAGATAGTTTTATATTAAACAATAGTTTCTGAACTATCCTGGAGGTGGTATGAGTAAACTAATTCTACTACTAATGTTGTGTTTTTTGGTCACCATGTCGAGCAGCGCCCAAACTATCTACACTTGGGTCGACAAACATGGTGTAGTACATTTTAGCGATACCCCAATTGATAACAACTCAACGGCATTAGAACTGCCTGACGTTGCAACCTCACCAGCACCAGAAGTGATAGCTGAGCCGCAACAACCAGAGCCATCAGTCGAAGAGCAAACTGAACTGAAAGATGAGGCACTCGACATTGCTGACGAACCTTTTTTCTCAGAGGCCATAGAGCCTTTGGAAATCCGTTTAGTTGAGCCAAAAAACGATGAAGTCATTCGCAGCAACAATGGTAACTTCATCGTCCGAGTTGATCTCAATCGAGATCTTACCGTCGGTGAGCAAATGCAATTATGGCTCAATGAAAAGCCCTACCATGCACCTCAACTTGACACTGAATGGGAGCTTAAGAATATAGACCGAGGCACCCATCGAATTCAGGTTCGAGCAACTGAAAGCGGCAAGCAAATTGCATCATCCCTCAGTATTATCGTGCATTTGAAGCGAGCTTCGGTACTCAACTAGTGAAATAGCTCGTTTCATGCGCCAAATTTGATTTCTCGAATGGAGAAATCATCATTCCTTCGCCATAATGCACCAAGATGGTGCGCCACATCTATTTGGCGAAGTAGGAATGGAGATCTGGGGTGAGTAACGAGCTAAACACAGCAATTTTAAACCATCAAGTCACAGCGATTCTGATCATGAATGAATCGCTGCAGATTCGCTATGCTAATCCCTCCGCAGAACAGTTGTTCTCGCAAAGTGCCAAGCGCTTAATCGACTCTCCACTGAGCCAACATATTCAACACGCTTCGCTCGATTTAGCGCTATTGTCTCAGCCTCTACAAAGCGGTCAAAGCATCACTGATAGTGACGTCACCTTTGTTGTCGATGGACGCCCTCTAATGCTCGAAGTAACGGTCAGTCCAATTACATGGCAAAAAGAATTACTGCTGCTGATCGAAATGCGCAAAATTGACCAACAACGTCGTTTATCACAAGAGCTCAATCAGCATGCCCAACAGCAAGCCGCCAAATTACTGGTGCGCGGACTAGCCCATGAAATTAAAAATCCACTTGGTGGTCTGCGCGGAGCAGCGCAGCTCCTCGAGCGCATGCTACCGGATCAATCCCTGACCGAATATACGCAAATCATTATTGAGCAAGCAGACCGACTTCGTTCGCTAGTAGATCGCTTACTCGGGCCACAAAAACCGGGCATTAAGAACTGCGAGAATTTGCACTTAATCCTTGAAAAGGTCCGTCAGTTGGTTGAACTCGATGTAGGCAACCAGATCATCATTGAACGAGATTATGATCCGAGTCTGCCCGATATCATGATGGATGCAGAACAGATACAACAAGCACTGCTCAATATCATTAGTAACGCTGGGCAAATTCTTTCTAAGCAAGAGCACGGGCAAATCACCATCCGCACCAGAACAGTGCATCAAGCCAATATCCATGGACAACGACATAAGCTGGCTGCGCGCATTGAAGTTATCGACAATGGCCCGGGTATTCCAAGCGAATTACAAGATACACTGTTTTATCCAATGGTCAGTGGGCGCGAAGGTGGTACCGGTCTAGGACTGTCGATTTCACAAAACTTAATCGATCAACACCATGGCAAAATCGATGTAGAAAGCTGGCCGGGTCATACCTGCTTCACCATCTATCTACCAATAAAATAAAAAAATGAAGGCTACGAGGAGTTATGTATGAGTAAAGGCAACGTTTGGGTCGTAGATGACGATAGTTCCATTCGCTGGGTAATGGAAAAGACACTTTCCTCTGCCAACATAAAATGCGATACCTTTACTGATGCAGAAAGCGTGCTATTGGCACTGGAGCGTGAAACGCCAGACGTCTTAATTTCAGATATTCGTATGCCAGGTATGAACGGGATTGAATTGCTCGCTCAAGTGACACAACTTGCGCCGGAACTGCCAGTGATTATTATGACGGCACACTCCGATCTCGATGCTGCCGTTAACGCTTACCAACAAGGTGCCTTTGAATATTTACCGAAACCATTTGATGTAGATGAGACATTAACGTTAGTCGAGCGAGCCATCGCTCACAATCAAGAGCAACGTCAACAGCAGGCGAAAAACGAACACCACCTAGAGCCTACGCCAGAAATCATTGGTGAAGCACCGGCGATGCAAGAAGTCTTTCGCGCTATAGGGCGGCTGTCTCGTTCATCCATCTCGGTTCTAATCAATGGCGAATCGGGTACCGGTAAAGAACTGGTAGCTCACGCTCTCCATCGCCACAGTCCTCGTGCCAAAAATCCCTTTATTGCACTGAATATGGCAGCGATACCTAAAGATTTAATCGAATCGGAATTATTCGGTCATGAAAAAGGCGCATTCACCGGAGCCAACAGTGTACGCCAAGGTCGCTTTGAACAAGCCAATGGTGGCACATTGTTTCTAGATGAAATTGGCGACATGCCTTTAGACATTCAAACTCGTTTATTACGAGTTCTTGCCGATGGCCAGTTCTATCGAGTCGGAGGACATTCTCCAATTCGAGTTGATGTACGAATCGTTGCTGCTACCCATCAAGATCTCGAGAAACTAGTGCATAAAGGTGATTTTCGTGAAGATTTATTCCATCGCCTTAATGTAATTCGTATTCATATTCCAGCGCTGCGAGAAAGACGACAAGACATCGAAAAACTGGCACTGCATTTCTTACAGTTAGCCTCAGAAGAGCTAGCGGTGGATGTTAAAACCTTGCATCCGAGCACCATAGAAACGCTATCAAAGTTAGAGTGGCCCGGAAACGTTCGTCAATTGGAAAATATCTGTCGCTGGCTTACCGTTATGGCAAGTGGTAGCGAAGTGTTACCAAATGATCTACCACACGAATTGCTTGAAACGAAAACTCACCAGAAGTTGTTAGGGGAGTCGACATGGCAAGAGCAGTTGACCACTTGGGCCAAGCAGGCATTAAATAACGGCAATACTGAGCTGTTAAACCAGGCGTTGCCTGAGTTTGAACGCATTTTGCTAGAGGTGGCGCTAGAGCACACGAACGGCCATAAACAAGATGCGGCGAAAGTATTAGGATGGGGGCGAAATACGTTAACCCGTAAATTGAAAGAGTTGTATTAGCTTTATATTCGACCTGAGTAATTCCTCAACACTTTTGGTTAACATGTAGCTTAAAGCAACAATATCTCGATGATAAGCACCGATCTTGAGCTGACACTCGATGATTTGCTTCATATACTTAGCTCAAGTCACAAAATTGAGCTAAGTATAATGATAACTAAAAATTTGCCCCTCACCGATCTACACCGCCACCTAGATGGGAACATTCGCACCCAGACCATTCTAGAATTAGGCCAAAAATTTGGCATCGCTTTACCTGCCAATGATATTTCAGGCTTAACCCCTCACGTACAAATTGTTGAAGCCGAGCCGTCATTAGTCGCCTTCCTGTCAAAACTTGATTGGGGCGTCGCTGTACTAGGTGACCTCGATGCTTGTCGTCGTGTCGCTTACGAAAACGTTGAAGATGCGCTTCGCGCACAAATCGACTACGCGGAATTACGCTTCTCTCCTTACTACATGGCAATGAAACATAACTTACCTGTCGCTGGTGTTGTAGAAGCAGTTGTCGATGGCGTTACAGCCGGTGTGCGTGATTTTGGTATTAAAGCCAATCTGATCGGAATTATGAGCCGCACGTTTGGCACTGATGCTTGCCAAAAAGAACTCGATGCAATTCTGAGCCAGAAAGACCGCATCGTTGCTGTAGACCTAGCAGGTGATGAATTAGGCCAACCAGGCGAACTATTTGTAAAACACTTTGCGCAAGTAAAGGATGCGGGCCTGAACGTCACTGTGCATGCGGGTGAAGCTGCAGGTGCACAAAGTATGTGGCAGGCGATTCAACAACTAGGCGCTACTCGTATCGGCCATGGGGTAAAAGCCATTCACGATCCAAAACTGATGGATTACCTTGCTGAAAACCAGATCGGCATTGAGTCATGCTTAACATCGAATGTACAAACTAGCACTGTCGACTCGTTAGCCAATCATCCGCTAAAACAGTTCTTAGAGCATGGTGTAATGGCGTGCATCAATACTGATGACCCAGCAGTAGAAGGTATTGAACTGCCACACGAATACGAAGTCGCAGCACCTCTAGCGGGTTTGACGCCAGCGCAGATTCGCCAGGCGCAGATCAATGGTTTGGACCTAGCTTTCATCTCAGAAGGTGAAAAACAAGCGTTAAAAGACAAAGTCGCCAATCGTTAATGGCAAATAAAGTCAGCCTTCAATACACAAAAGCCGATACTGAGTATCGGCTTTTTTATTGTGCTTCCTTTGTTCAGCTTATAGCTGCAAAGTTTAAGCGACAGGCTGTAGGTCAAATCGCTCTTGTGGCGCCACAATCTCATCTTGAGCAGCAATAGTTTGCAACTCCCACTCACCTAGCTCAAAAGTCTTCTTAACCACCGCATAGGCCGCTTCATTACAATGTTTGAAAGCCTCAGTCACTGGCCACTGTTTCATTAAGCCGGCAGTAAACAGAGACGAAATCAAATCACCAACACCCACCAACGATTTAGCAAAATCCAGCTGTGGGCGTTGAGCAATATAGCATTGGTCTTCAAACGCCAGCATCATAGTGAACTTATCTGATACCGAGTAAAGGTGCTTAACCAAGACAATCTTTGGTCCCATGGTGAGTGCTTTTTTACATGCTTTAACTGCGTCTTCCATACAGTTAATTTCCATACCTGCGAATTGGCTCAATTCAAACTGGTTTGGCACAATCACGTCCGCCATTGGCATTAAGGTGTTCAGCAGTTGCTCTGCAATACCGTCGCTAACAATACAGCCTTTATCTGGTGCACCCATTACTGGGTCGCAAACATACAGAGCTGCAGGGTTGTGTTGTTTTAACTGTTTAACGAGATCGACAATTGCGTGGCACTGCTCAACACTGCCTTGGTAACCAGAAACGACAGCATCACATTGTGCAAGCGCACCAATGTTAGCAAGGCCTTGCGTCAACTGCTCAATATCTGAAGCAGGGAAAGCATGACCAGTCCAGCCTTCTGCATACTGAGTATGATTAGAAAATTGAACCGTATGGATAGGAAACACTTCAAATCCCATACGTTGCATTGGAAAAACAGCAGAACTGTTGCCTGCATGACCATACACTACGTGGCTTTGAACCGAAATCACACCGCGCATACACAACCTCTTATATAAAAACACTGCCAACAAGCAGTCTAACAATCCATTTAATACATATATTTGAGTTTTAACGCGGATGTCTTGTTACGCAATCCTAACGCACTCATTAATGCACCTACAAAACGCTTCTACGAGAACGGAGTTCAATAGTCACATGATTAGATACATCGAGAAAAGATACAAAACTCAAAGTTTATATTGGGCATATAGCAAAAAGCCCGCTACTAAGTAGCGGGCTTTTTTAATAGTGGCGGAGAGATAGGGATTTGAACCCTAGATACGCTATTAACGTATGCCGGTTTTCAAGACCGGTGCTTTCAACCACTCAGCCATCTCTCCACAAATTGTTACTAAAATATAGTCTTACACTAATGATGCTAGATTCTAGTTTTACTCTTAGATTACATCTAAAAGTTTAATTAAAGCCTGGCGATGTCCTACTCTGGGAAGCCCACACTACCATCGGCGCTAATTCGTTTCACTTCTGAGTTCGGCATGGAATCAGGTGGGTCCAAATCGCTATGGTCGCCAAGCAAATTCTTTAATTCGGAAAGCTGTTTTCAGTTCTTACACATTCAATGTTCTAGTTTGAGTCCATCAAAACCCCTTGGGTGTTGTATGGTTAAGCCTCACGGGCAATTAGTATCAGTTAGCTCAATGCCTCACAGCACTTACACACCTGACCTATCAACGTCGTAGTCTCCGACAACCCTTTAGGATACTTAAAGTATCAGGAGAACTCATCTCAAGGCTCGCTTCCCGCTTAGATGCTTTCAGCGGTTATCGATTCCGAACTTAGCTACCGGGCAATGCGTCTGGCGACACAACCCGAACACCAGAGGTTCGTCCACTCCGGTCCTCTCGTACTAGGAGCAGCCCCTTTCAATTCTCCAACGCCCACGGCAGATAGGGACCGAACTGTCTCACGACGTTCTAAACCCAGCTCGCGTACCACTTTAAATGGCGAACAGCCATACCCTTGGGACCGACTTCAGCCCCAGGATGTGATGAGCCGACATCGAGGTGCCAAACACCGCCGTCGATATGAACTCTTGGGCGGTATCAGCCTGTTATCCCCGGAGTACCTTTTATCCGTTGAGCGATGGCCCTTCCATTCAGAACCACCGGATCACTATGACCTGCTTTCGCACCTGCTCGAACCGTCATTCTCGCAGTTAAGCGGGCTTATGCCATTGCACTAACCTCACGATGTCCAACCGTGATTAGCCCACCTTCGTGCTCCTCCGTTACTCTTTGGGAGGAGACCGCCCCAGTCAAACTACCACCAGGCACTGTCCGTAACCCCGATTAGGGGTCGACGTTAGAACATCAACACTACAGGGTGGTATTTCAAGGACGGCTCCACAAATACTGGCGTACTTGCTTCAAAGCCTCCACCTATCCTACACATGTAGGGTCAATGTTCAGTGCCAAGCTGTAGTAAAGGTTCACGGGGTCTTTCCGTCTAGCCGCGGGTACACTGCATCTTCACAGCGATTTCAATTTCACTGAGTCTCGGGTGGAGACAGCGTGGCCATCATTACGCCATTCGTGCAGGTCGGAACTTACCCGACAAGGAATTTCGCTACCTTAGGACCGTTATAGTTACGGCCGCCGTTTACCGGGCTTCGATCAAGAGCTTCGACCGAAGTCTAACCCCATCAATTAACCTTCCGGCACCGGGCAGGCGTCACACCGTATACGTCATCTTACGATTTTGCACAGTGCTGTGTTTTAATAAACAGTTGCAGCCACCTGGTATCTGCGACTCTCAATAGCTCCATCCGCGAGGGACTTCACCGTCAAGAGCGTACCTTCTCCCGAAGTTACGGTACCATTTTGCCTAGTTCCTTCACCCGAGTTCTCTCAAGCGCCTTGGTATTCTCTACCCGACCACCTGTGTCGGTTTGGGGTACGATTCCTTACAATCTGAAGCTTAGAGGCTTTTCCTGGAAGCATGGCATCAATGACTTCACTACCGTAGTAGCTCGACGTCGTGTCTCAGCCTTAAAAAGAGCCGGATTTACCTAACTCTTAAGCCTACGCACTTGAACCTGGACAACCGTCGCCAGGCCCACCTAGCCTTCTCCGTCCCCCCATCGCAATTGTAAGAAGTACGGGAATATTAACCCGTTTCCCATCGACTACGCCTTTCGGCCTCGCCAGGGTCGACTTACCCTGCCCGATTAACGTTGGACAGGAACCCTTGGTCTTCCGGCGAGGTTTTCACCCCTTTATCGTTACTCATGTCAGCATTCGCACTTCTGATACCTCCAGCATGCTTTACAACACACCTTCAACGGCTTACAGAACGCTCCCCTACCCAATAACTAAAAGTTATTGCCGCAGCTTCGGTTTATAGCTTAGCCCCGTTACATCTTCCGCGCAGGCCGACTCGACTAGTGAGCTATTACGCTTTCTTTAAATGATGGCTGCTTCTAAGCCAACATCCTAGCTGTCTAAGCCTTCCCACATCGTTTCCCACTTAGCTATAATTTGGGACCTTAGCTGGCGGTCTGGGTTGTTTCCCTCTCCGACGGACGTTAGCACCCGTGTGTCTCCCGGATAGTACTTACTGGTATTCGGGTTTGCAAGGGTTGGTAAGTCGGGATGACCCCTAGCCTTAACAGTGCTCTACCCCAGTAGTATTCGTCCGAGGCGCTACCTAAATAGGCCAGGGAGAGCTATCTTTTCAACATTAGTCGGTTCGGTCCTCCAGTTGATGTTACTCAACCTTCAACCTGCCCATGGCTAGATCACCTGGTTTCGGGTCTATATCCAGAGACTGAACGCCCAGTTAAGACTCGGTTTCCCTACGGCTCCCCTAGATGGTTAACCTTGCCACTGAATATAAGTCGCTGACCCATTATACAAAAGGTACGCAGTCACAGGACAAAGCCTGCTCCTACTGCTTGTACGTACACGGTTTCAGGTTCTATTTCACTCCCCTCACAGGGGTTCTTTTCGCCTTTCCCTCACGGTACTGGTTCACTATCGGTCAGTCAGTAGTATTTAGCCTTGGAGGATGGTCCCCCCATATTCAGACAGGATAACACGTGTCCCGCCCTACTCGATTTCACTGAACACACATCGTCAACTACGGGACTATCACCCTGTATCGTCGGACTTTCCAGACCGTTCGTCTAACGCGTGTAAAGCTTAAGGGCTAGTCCAATTTCGCTCGCCGCTACTTTCGGAATCTCGGTTGATTTCTTTTCCTCGGGGTACTTAGATGTTTCAGTTCCCCCGGTTCGCCTCGTTACGCTATGTATTCACGTAACGATACTTATGTGGGTTTCCCCATTCGGAAATCCCAGACTCAAGTGGCTTTACTGCCTAATCTGGGCTTATCGCAAGTTAATACGTCCTTCATCGCCTCTGACTGCCAAGGCATCCACCGTGTACGCTTAGTCACTTAACCATACAACCCGAAGGAGTTTCGAGTTGATAATCAAATCACCAAAGTTGTCTGCAATTTTATACATGATGCAGACTCGATTTTGCCGGACTCAAATTCCAAGAACACTTGAATGTGTTTTAGTTGTATTCATAAATGAATACTTTGAGAACTTTACAAACAACAATAAATTGTTGTTTTGTCAGCTTTCAAATTGTTAAAGAGCTTGTTTCTTCGAAACATTTTTAAAGACTTTCAAAACCTAACCAGTACATTTCTATGGTTTGGAATTCCTATCCAAAAATTCTTAGAGAATGGTGGGCGATACCGGGCTCGAACCAGTGACCCCCTGCTTGTAAGGCAGGTGCTCTCCCAACTGAGCTAAGCCCCATAGTTTAATCTTGTGAAGAATGGTGGGTCGTGCAGGATTCGAACCTGACCAATTGATTAGTCAACTGCTCACCAACTGAGCTCGACCCAATGGTATCCCGTAGGTCGAACTGTTACCGCTGAAAGGGCTGTCAACCTCTAGACGAACGGACTGATTTGAAGATTTTGGGAAATCTTCATTCTCTTACTTTATAAACCATCAATCTGTGTGGACACTCATCACGATAATCATCGTATAAGGGTGATCCAGCGCCAGGTTCCCCTAGCGCTACCTTGTTACGACTTCACCCCAGTCATGAACCACAAAGTGGTGAGCGTCCTCGAAGGTTAAACTACCCACTTCTTTTGCAGCCCACTCCCATGGTGTGACGGGCGGTGTGTACAAGGCCCGGGAACGTATTCACCGTGGCATTCTGATCCACGATTACTAGCGATTCCGACTTCATGGAGTCGAGTTGCAGACTCCAATCCGGACTACGACGTACTTTTTGGGATTCGCTCACTCTCGCGAGTTGGCAGCCCTCTGTATACGCCATTGTAGCACGTGTAGCCCTACTCGTAAGGGCCATGATGACTTGACGTCGTCCCCACCTTCCTCCGGTTTATCACCGGCAGTCTCCCTGGGTTCCCGACATTACTCGCTGGCAAACAAGGATAAGGGTTGCGCTCGTTGCGGGACTTAACCCAACATTTCACAACACGAGCTGACGACAGCCATGCAGCACCTGTCTCATAGTTCCCGAAGGCACCAAAGCATCTCTGCTAAGTTCTATGGATGTCAAGAGTAGGTAAGGTTCTTCGCGTTGCATCGAATTAAACCACATGCTCCACCGCTTGTGCGGGCCCCCGTCAATTCATTTGAGTTTTAATCTTGCGACCGTACTCCCCAGGCGGTCTACTTAACGCGTTAGCTCCGAAAGCCACGGCTCAAGGCCACAACCTCCAAGTAGACATCGTTTACGGCGTGGACTACCAGGGTATCTAATCCTGTTTGCTCCCCACGCTTTCGCATCTGAGTGTCAGTATCTGTCCAGGGGGCCGCCTTCGCCACCGGTATTCCTTCAGATCTCTACGCATTTCACCGCTACACCTGAAATTCTACCCCCTACAGTACTCTAGTCAGCCAGTTTCAAATGCAATTCCGAGGTTGAGCCCCGGCTTTCACATCTGACTTAACTAACCACCTGCATGCGCTTTACGCCCAGTAATTCCGATTAACGCTCGCACCCTCCGTATTACCGCGGCTGCTGGCACGGAGTTAGCCGGTGCTTCTTCTGTCGCTAACGTCAAATCCATACGCTATTAACGCATGAACCTTCCTCACGACTGAAAGTACTTTACAACCCGAAGGCCTTCTTCATACACGCGGCATGGCTGCATCAGGCTTGCGCCCATTGTGCAATATTCCCCACTGCTGCCTCCCGTAGGAGTCTGGACCGTGTCTCAGTTCCAGTGTGGCTGATCATCCTCTCAGACCAGCTAGGGATCGTCGCCTTGGTGAGCCCTTACCTCACCAACTAGCTAATCCCACCTAGGCATATCCTGACGCGAGGCCCGAAGGTCCCCCTTTGGCCCGTAGGCATCATGCGGTATTAGCCATCGTTTCCAATGGTTATCCCCACATCAGGGCAATTTCCTAGGCATTACTCACCCGTCCGCCGCTCGCCGCCCAACAAATCCCCCGAAGGTTCAATGTTGTCGCTGCCGCTCGACTTGCATGTGTTAGGCCTGCCGCCAGCGTTCAATCTGAGCCATGATCAAACTCTTCAATTTAAGATTTTGTGACTCAATGAATACTGATTACATTACATAGTAATGTTGAATTGACTGTGCCGATACTAGTATCGAATTGGTCACTCAGTTCATTGAAATCAATTTGAAGCCTAAGCTTCTAATTGGATTATCATCAACGAGTGCCCACAGATTGATAGGTTTATATTGTTAAAGAGCTTTGCTTTCAATGCCTTAGCATCTCAGCGAGGTGCGTATAATACGCTTCCCACTTTGAAAGTCAACATAAAATTCTAAGTTTTCTTAAAACTTTATGGTGACTTGCTTGTTAAATAAGCAAGTGCGAAATAAAGCCTGGCGATGTCCTACTCTCACATGGGGAAGCCCCACACTACCATCGGCGCTAATTCGTTTCACTTCTGAGTTCGGCATGGAATCAGGTGGGTCCAAATCGCTATGGTCGCCAAGCGAATTCTTTAATTCGGAAAGCTGTTTTCAGTTCTTACACATTCAATGTTCTAGTTTGAGTCCATCAAAACCCCTTGGGTGTTGTATGGTTAAGCCTCACGGGCAATTAGTATCAGTTAGCTCAATGCCTCACAGCACTTACACACCTGACCTATCAACGTCGTAGTCTCCGACAACCCTTTAGGATACTTAAAGTATCAGGGAGAACTCATCTCAAGGCTCGCTTCCCGCTTAGATGCTTTCAGCGGTTATCGATTCCGAACTTAGCTACCGGGCAATGCGTCTGGCGACACAACCCGAACACCAGAGGTTCGTCCACGGTCCTCTCGTACTAGGAGCAGCCCTTTCAATTCTCCAACGCCCACGGCAGATAGGGACCGAACTGTCTCACGACGTTCTAAACCCAGCTCGCGTACCACTTTAAATGGCGAACAGCCATACCCTTGGGACCGACTTCAGCCCCAGGATGTGATGAGCCGACATCGAGGTGCCAAACACCGCCGTCGATATGAACTCTTGGGCGGTATCAGCCTGTTATCCCCGGGTACCTTTATCCGTTGAGCGATGGCCCTTCCATTCAGAACCACCGGATCACTATGACCTGCTTTCCTGCTCGAACCGTCATTCTCGCAGTTAAGCGGGCTTATGCCATTGCACTAACCTCACGATGTCCAACCGTGATTAGCCCACCTTCGTGCTCCTCCGTTACTCTTTGGGGAGACCGCCCCAGTCAAACTACCCACCAGGCACTGTCCGTAACCCCGATTAGGGGTCGACGTTAGAACATCAACACTACAAGGGTGGTATTTCAAGGACGGCTCCACAAATACTGGCGTACTTGCTTCAAAGCCTCCCACCTATCCCACATGTAGGGTCAATGTTCAGTGCCAAGCTGCAGTAAAGGTTCACGGGGTCTTTCCGTCTAGCCGCGGGTACACTGCATCTTCACAGCGATTTCAATTTCACTGAGTCTCGGGTGGAGACAGCGTGGCCATCATTACGCCATTCGTGCAGGTCGGAACTTACCCGACAAGGAATTTCGCTACCTTAGGACCGTTATAGTTACGGCCGCCGTTTACCGGGGCTTCGATCAAGAGCTTCGACCGAAGTCTAACCCCATCAATTAACCTTCCGGCACCGGGCAGGCGTCACACCGTATACGTCATCTTACGATTTTGCACAGTGCTGTGTTTTTAATAAACAGTTGCAGCCACCTGGTATCTGCGACTCTCAATAGCTCCATCCGCGAGGGACTTCACCGTCAAGAGCGTACCTTCTCCCGAAGTTACGGTACCATTTTGCCTAGTTCCTTCACCCGAGTTCTCTCAAGCGCCTTGGTATTCTCTACCCGACCACCTGTGTCGGTTTGGGGTGATTCCTTACAATCTGAAGCTTAGAGGCTTTTCCTGGAAGCATGGCATCAATGACTTCACTACCGTAGTAGCTCGACGTCGTGTCTCAGCCTTAAAAGAGCCGGATTTACCTAACTCTTAAGCCTACGCACTTGAACCTGGACAACCGTCGCCAGGCCCACCTAGCCTTCTCCGTCCCCATCGCAATTGTAAGAAGTACGGGAATATTAACCCGTTTCCCATCGACTACGCCTTTCGGCCTCGCCTTAGGGTCGACTTACCTGCCCCGATTAACGTTGGACAGGAACCCTTGGTCTTCCGGCGAGGAGGTTTTCACCCCTTTATCGTTACTCATGTCAGCATTCGCACTTCTGATACCTCCAGCATGCTTTACAACACACCTTCAACGGCTTACAGAACGCTCCCTACCCAATAACTAAAAGTTATTGCCGCAGCTTCGGTTTATAGCTTAGCCCGTTACATCTTCCGCGCAGGCCGACTCGACTAGTGAGCTATTACGCTTTCTTTAAATGATGGCTGCTTCTAAGCCAACATCCTAGCTGTCTAAGCCTTCCCACATCGTTTCCCACTTAGCTATAATTTGGGACCTTAGCTGGCGGTCTGGGTTGTTTCCCCTCCACGACGGAGCACCCGCCGTGTGTCTCCCGGATAGTACTTACTGGTATTCGGGTTTGCAAAGGGTTGGTAAGTCGGGATGACCCTAGCCTTAACAGTGCTCTACCCCAGTAGTATTCGTCCGAGGCGCTACCTAAATAGCTTTCGGGAGAACCAGCTATCTCCAGGTTTGATTGGCCTTTCACCTAGCCACAAGTCATCCGCTAATTTTTCAACATTAGTCGGTTCGGTCCTCCAGTTGATGTTACTCAACCTTCAACCTGCCCATGGCTAGATCCTGGTTTCGGGTCTATATCCAGAGACTGAACGCCCAGTTAAGACTCGGTTTCCCTACGGCTCCCTAGATGGTTAACCTTGCCACTGAATATAAGTCGCTGACCCATTATACAAAGGTACGCAGTCACAGGACAAAGCCTGCTCCTACTGCTTGTACGTACACGGTTTCAGGTTCTATTTCACCTCACAGGGTTCTTTTCGCCTTTCCCTCACGGTACTGGTTCACTATCGGTCAGTCAGTAGGTTTAGCCTTGGAGGATGGTCCCCCATATTCAGACAGGATAACACGTTTCTGCCCTACTTGAACTTCACTGAACGTCACATCGTATCTACGGGACTTTCACCCCACGCGGACTTTCCAGACCTTCGTCTAACGCTTTGTAAAGCTTTCGGTTGATGTCCATTCTTTCACTTAACTTTCGGTTTCTCGGTTCGATTTCTGTTTCAGGGACTTAAATTCAGTTCCCTTGAATGTGTTTTTACGTTGTATTCATAAATGTACTTTGAGAACTTTGAAACAACAATAAATTATTGTTTTGTCAGCTTTCCAAATTGAAGGCTAGTTTCTTCACTAGGAAGTACTTTTTAAAGACTGGGGCAAAATCTAACCACGTACATTTCAGTGGTTTTGATTCTATCAAAAATTCTTAGAAATGGTGGGCGATACAGGCTCCAGTGACCCTTGCAAGGCAGGTGCTCCAATGAGCTAATCGCCCATGGTTTTAATTCTTGTGAGAAGAATGGTGGGTCGTGCAGGATTCGAACCTGACCAATTGATTAAAAGTCAACTGCTCTACCAACTGAGCTAAGACCCAATGGTATCCTGTAGAGTTGAACCCTGTTACCGCCGTGAAAGGGCGGTGTCCTGCCTCTAGACGAACCGGGAACTGGATTTGAAGATTTTGGAAATCTTCTCTACTTTATAAACCATCAATCTGTGGACACTCATCACGATAATCATCGTATAAGGAGGTGATCCAGCGCCAGGTTCCCCTAGCGCTACCTTGTTACGACTTCACCCCAGTCATGAACCACAAAGTGGTGAGCGTCCTCCGAAGGTTAAACTACCCACTTCTTTGCAGCCCACTCCCATGGTGTGACGGGCGGTGTGTACAAGGCCAGGAACGTATTCACCGTGGCATTCTGATCCACGATTACTAGCGATTCCGACTTCATGGAGTCGAGTTGCAGACTCAATCCGGACTACGACGTACTTTTGGGATTCGCTCACTCGCGAGTTGGCAGCCCTCTGTATACGCCATTGTAGCACGTGTAGCCCTACTCGTAAGGGCCATGATGACTTGACGTCGTCCCCACCTTCCTCCGGTTTATCACCGGCAGTCTCCCTGGGTTCCCGACATTACTCGCTGGCAAACAAGGATAAGGGTTGCGCTCGTTGCGGGACTTAACCCAACATTTCACAACACGAGCTGACGACAGCCATGCAGCACCTGTCTCATAGTTCCCGAAGGCACCAAAGCATCTCTGCTAAGTTCTATGGATGTCAAGAGTAGGTAAGGTTCTTCGCGTTGCATCGAATTAAACCACATGCTCCACCGCTTGTGCGGGCCCCCGTCAATTCATTTGAGTTTTAATCTTGCGACCGTACTCCCCAGGCGGTCTACTTAACGCGTTAGCTCCGAAAGCCACGGCTCAAGGCCACAACCTCAAGTAGACATCGTTTACGGCGTGGACTACCAGGGTATCTAATCCTGTTTGCTCCCCACGCTTTCGCATCTGAGTGTCAGTATCTGTCCAGGGGGCCGCCTTCGCCACCGGTATTCCTTCAGATCTCTACGCATTTCACCGCTACACCTGAAATTCTACCCCCCTCTACAGTACTCTAGTCAGCCAGTTTCAAATGCAATTCCGAGGTTGAGCCCCGGGCTTTCACATCTGACTTAACTAACCACCTGCATGCGCTTTACGCCCAGTAATTCCGATTAACGCTCGCACCTCCGTATTACCGCGGCTGCTGGCACGGAGTTAGCCGGTGCTTCTTCTGTCGCTAACGTCAAATCCATACGCTATTAACGCATGAACCTTCCTCACGACTGAAAGTACTTTACAACCCGAAGGCCTTCTTCATACACGCGGCATGGCTGCATCAGGCTTGCGCCCATTGTGCAATATTCCCACTGCTGCCTCCCGTAGGAGTCTGGACCGTGTCTCAGTTCCAGTGTGGCTGATCATCCTCTCAGACCAGCTAGGATCGTCGCCTTGGTGAGCCCACCTCACCAACTAGCTAATCCCACCTAGGCATATCCTGACGCGAGAGGCCCGAAGGTCCCCCTCTTTGGCCCGTAGGCATCATGCGGTATTAGCCATCGTTTCCAATGGTTATCCCCCACATCAGGGCAATTTCCTAGGCATTACTCACCCGTCCGCCGCTCGCCGCCCAACAAATCCCCCGAAGGTTCAATGTTGTCGCTGCCGCTCGACTTGCATGTGTTAGGCCTGCCGCCAGCGTTCAATCTGAGCCATGATCAAACTCTTCAATTTAAGATTTTGTGACTCAATGAATACTGATTACATTACATAGTAATGTTGAATTGACTGTGCCGATACTAAGTATCGAATTGGTCACTCAGTTCATTGAAATCAATTTGAAGCCTAAGCTTCTAATTGGATTATCATCAACGAGTGCCCACACAGATTGATAGGTTTATATTGTTAAAGAGCGTTCTTCTTTGTGACTCACATCACTTCGGAAGAGGCGGTCATTTTAGCGAGATAAAGTTTAGTGTCAACCACTTTTTTCAAACTTTCTTTCAAGCGCTTGGCTTGGCTAAGTAACCTTGCTAACTCGGCTCTCGTTTCTTTCGAAGCTTTGCCGTGTCAACGAGGGCGCATTATAGAGATCACCGTCACATTGGCAAGCCCTTTTTGCCATTTTTTTTGATTTTTTTGTCACTTGCGCACTTTATAATCACAAACGCCTATTTTTTCCACTTTTCTATAGGAAAATGCAGCTATATTCAGGGTTAGATATGTATCGAGGGACAAAAATGAGTTGTTTACGCAGTTATAAAGGTATCTCTCCTATTATTGGTCACGGCGTCTATATAGATAGTAGCTCAGTTTTAGTCGGTGATATAAAAATTGGTGAAGATTCGAGTATTTGGCCGTTGGTTGCTGCTCGCGGCGATGTAAACCATATTCACATCGGGGCTCGCACCAACATTCAAGATGGCAGCGTATTGCACGTCACGCATAAAAATGAAGCGAACCCAAATGGCTATCCATTGATTATTGGTAATAATGTCACTATCGGACACAAAGTCATGCTGCATGGCTGCATGATTAAAGATCGGGTATTAGTTGGGATGGGTACCATTGTGCTTGATGGTGCAGTAATAGAAGAAGAAGTGATGATCGGTGCAGGTAGTTTAGTACCGCCAGGTAAAATATTAGAGAGTGGTTATCTTTACGTGGGCAGTCCGGTGAAACAAGCGCGCCCGCTCAGTGAGCAAGAACGCGCCTTTCTCTTAAAGTCAGCCAATAATTATGTGCAAAACAAAAATGACTACCTAGAACAGGTAAAAGACATTAACTGTTAAGTTCAATCATTCCGAGCTGGTTGTATTCTTCATCTTCAATGAGTTGTTCAGCCAGTTCTTCAATTTCAAATCGATTGGCATTAAATACTGCCAGTGCCTGTTCTGCGTTTGTCACTTGCTCACCAAACTGACTCAAGTAACTGAGCGGCGCTACACATTCAATCAAAGCGCCCGATTGCTGTGCGGGAAACTTCACTGCCGATAACTCTTCGTCCCAAGACTGGATATCGGGAAATAGAATCGATTGATTCATTACATACCTTCTAGGTTCTTTCTTAATTCACGCAAAATCTGTTTTGTGCCCGGTCTAAGGCCACGCCACAACATAAAGCTCTCTGCCGCTTGGCTCACCAGCATACCCAATCCATCATAAGCTTGAGCCACACCTTGCTCGAGCGCCCATTGATTGAAAGCGGTACGCCCTTTGCCATACATCATGTCATAGACAATGGTGCTTGGCGTAAATATAGTGGAAGAGATAGCGGGTAACTCACCACTTAAGCTTGCCGACGTGGCGTTGATCACCACATCAAAGCTTTCCGACACTTGCTCCATCTCGCAAGCTTGAACCGGACCAAATGATGCAAACATCTCTGCCAATTGTTGTGCTTTGCTTTGAGTACGGTTGGCAATCACCAGTTGCTGAGGTTTTTGATCCAATAAAGGCTTAATCACACCGCGCGTTGCACCACCAGCCCCAATAATCAGGATGCGAGCACTTTCTAAAGGCACTTGATAGTTGAGCAAGTCAAGGACTAAGCCGGCACCATCGGTGTTATCACCAATAATAATGCCATCATCAAGCTTTTTCAGGGTATTCACCGCACCCGCTAGTTCTGCTCGCTCTGTCAGTTTGTCGGCAAAACGAAACGCCTCTTCTTTAAACGGCACAGTAATATTACAGCCTCGCCCACCTTGAGCGAAAAACGCTTCTGCCGCTTGGGTAAACCCATCGACTGGCGCAAGCTCTGCTGCGTAAGTTAAGGCTTGACCGGTTTGGCGAGCAAACAAAGTATGTATAAAGGGCGATTTACTGTGACCAATGGGGTTACCGAATACCGCATAGCGGTCGATGTGCTGAGTCATATCCTTATTACCAGAAACAAAATAGGGTCATATAATGACCCTATCACTATCTACATGGTGAAGAAAGTGTTACCACTCTCTTGGTTTGAGGTAATGCTCGTACAACTCTGCTTCCGCAGAACCAGGCTCAGGTTGATAACCATATTCCCAACGAGCCATCGGTGGCATCGACATCAAAATTGATTCAGTACGCCCACCGCTTTGCAAACCGAATAAGGTGCCTCGGTCAAAGACAAGATTGAATTCAACATAACGCCCACGGCGGTAAAGCTGGAATTGGCGCTCACGCATGCCATAAGCCGTGGTTTTGCGACGCTCAACAATAGGCAAATAGGCCTCGGTAAAACCTCGACCGACAGCTTGCATATAAGCAAAGCTCTGTTCAAACCCCCATTGATTGAGATCATCAAAGAACAGACCACCGACACCCCGTGTCTCATTGCGGTGTGGTAGATAGAAATATTTGTCGCACCATGCTTTATGCTCTGCATACACTTGATCACCAAATGGCGCACACAATGTTTTTGCGCTCTGGTGCCAATCAACACAATCTTGTTCAAACGGATAGAAAGGCGTGAGGTCAAAGCCGCCACCAAACCACCAAATCGGCTCTTCGCCTTCTTTTTCGGCAATAAAGAAACGAACATTAGCATGAGAGGTAGGTACATAAGGGTTATGCGGATGCATCACTAGTGATACGCCCATCGCTTCAAAGCGACGGCCAGCCAATTCCGGGCGATGCGCCGTGGCTGAAGCAGGCATCTCTTCACCGGTTACATGGGAGAAATTAACCCCACCTTGTTCAAACGCCGCACCATTGGTCATCACGCGAGTTCGACCACCACCAGCAAGACGCCCACTTCTTTGACGCTGCCACGCATCTTCTTCAAAACTCGCTTTGCCATCAACTTTTTCTAATTGGCTACAGATCTCATCTTGCAACGTCATTAAAAATTGTTTTACCGCTTGTTTATCTACTGATGTTGGCATGTTCGCTTCCTTTATTATCCTTGTCTTAATACTGCTAGGGTTTTGGCGTCACGAATTTCGCTTGGTTTGTCACGGCCACTGGTTTCACCACGTAAAATCGCCACTAACTGATCGCCCAGTTGTGCTTCGACTTCTTCGGTGGTCATACATGGTGGTAAGCCGGTTAAATTGGCACTGGTCGACGTCAACGGTTTGCCAAAGGCTTGGCACATTTGCTGTACCAATGGGTGATCGGTCACTCGTACCGCTATCGAATCAAATTGACCAGAAACCCAATTAGAGACTTTATTGCTGGCTGGCATAATCCAAGTGTAAGGACCCGGCCAGGTGGCTTTCACTGTCTCTAGTTGTTCAATGGTTAACTGCGATTCATCAATGTAAGGCAGTAATTGCTCATAGCTAGCTGCAATAAGTATGAGACCTTTTTCTACCGGACGCTGTTTGAGTTCCAGTAATTTCTGAATCGCTTGGGCATTATCAGGATCGCACCCCACACCAAAGACACCTTCTGTTGGGTATGCAATCACTTCTCCTTGCTGTAATGCGCTTAGAGCTTGCTCGAAGTTATTCACTCCAATTTCCTTTCGCTTTTTCATTAACATTTTTGTTCAGTGTACTAACATTCCGCCTTGGTGACTAAAGCAATTTATTTATAAAGTATTTCATTTACCTTTTACCCACGCAAACGTTTGCTTGAGGTAAAAATACTCGTATAATGCGCTCAAATTCAGTTGCTCACCCAACAAGCAAGTTCAAGGAGTTTGAGATGAAAGTCGGTATTATCATGGGTTCTAAATCAGATTGGCCTACCATGAAACTCGCAGCAGAAATGCTCGACACATTTGGGGTTAGCTATGAAACCAAAGTGGTTTCGGCTCACCGCACTCCTCAACTTCTTGCTGAATACGCCACCAGTGCGAAAGAGCGTGGCCTGAGTGTGATTATCGCTGGAGCCGGTGGTGCAGCGCACTTGCCAGGTATGGCAGCCGCTTTCACTAGCTTGCCGGTGCTTGGGGTACCCGTGCAGTCACGTGCGCTCAAAGGTATGGACTCGTTACTTTCTATCGTGCAGATGCCAAAAGGGATTGCAGTTGGCACGCTAGCTATTGGTGAAGCCGGTGCAGCAAATGCCGGTATTTTAGCGGCGCAAATCATCGGCATTCACGATCAACAAGTGATGGCGAAAGTGGAAGCGTTCCGTGCTCAACAAACCGAAACCGTACTTGAGAACTCAGATCCAGCCGAGGAGTAAATGATGCATGTATTGGTTCTAGGTGCCGGACAATTAGCACGTATGATGTCCTTGGCGGGAGCACCACTGAATATTGAAATTTCGGCCTACGATGTTACCAGTGGCAATATTGTTCACCCACTTACTCAAGCGGTGATTGGGCACGGATTAGAAAATGCGATTGAGCACGCTGACGTTATTACTGCAGAGTTCGAACACATTCCCCACCCTATCCTTGAGGTGTGTGAAAAAAGTGGCAAGTTCCTTCCATCGACTCAGGCAATCAAGGCAGGTGGTGACCGTCGTCTAGAAAAAGCTTTGTTGGACAACGCTGGGGTACGCAACGCCAAATACGCAGTGGTCACGACCCGTGAAGATTTTACTCAAGCCATTGAGTACGTGGGTATGCCAATGGTGCTGAAAAGTGCCCTTGGCGGATACGATGGAAAGGGCCAATGGCGACTCAAAGAGTCAAGCCAAATCGATGAAATCTGGCAGCAAATGGCGCAATGCATTGCAGATAGCGATAACCAAGCGATTGTGGCGGAAGAGTTTATTCCATTTCAACGTGAAGTCTCGCTTGTCGGTGCTCGTGGCAAAGATGGCGCAATTGCAGTGTATCCACTTGCGGAAAACGTTCACACCAATGGCGTACTGAGCTTATCAACAGCCATTGCCGATCCTGCGTTACAAGAACAAGCACAGCAAATGTTCAGCGCCGTGGCAGAAAGCCTTAACTATGTGGGTGTATTGGCTCTCGAATTTTTTGATCTTGATGGTCAACTGCTGGTCAACGAGATTGCACCACGCGTGCACAACTCCGGACATTGGACGCAGCAAGGCGCAGAAACCTGTCAATTTGAAAACCATTTACGTGCTGTATGTGGTCTACCACTGGGTGGAACGCAATTAGTCCGTGAAACCGCAATGGTCAACATTCTTGGTGAAGACACGCTACCCGATGCGATTCTTTCCATGCCGGGATGTCATATTCATTGGTACGGCAAGGAAAAACGTGCGGGACGTAAGATGGGTCACATCAATGTTTGCGGCGGCTATAGTGGTGAACTACAACGTAGACTTTGTGCGCTCGCGTCAGTATTAGATGCCGAAGCATTTCCAGCCATTCATGAATTTGCCAAAAAGTACGCACAGTAATAGCAATAGACTCAAGTAATAAAACAAAAGCGGCTGATGGAAGCCGCTTTTTTGATTATTCATCATCTTGAGTATGATGACATTTGCGATCAGCGCATTGCAACTTCACACCGCTGGCTAACTTTTTCTCCACCAATAATGGATAGCCACACTGTTGGCACTTACCGATAACTGGCACCTGATTGACGGCGAACTTACATTTAGGATAGTTATCGCAGGCATAGAACAGCTTACCGAAGCGGGTTTTACGCTCAACTAAATGACCTTTTGCACATTCCGGACACGCCACATGTTCACATGCTTCTGGCTCAGTTTGCTCAAGAGACTCGATATGGTGGCATTGTGGATAATCACTACAACCAATAAACATACCGTAGCGACCTTGGCGCAATACCAATTCATTGCCGCATTCGGGGCAAGGCACACCGAGTTCTTTGATGATATGGCCATCATTTTGGTGCAGTGGCTTAATGTAATCGCATTCAGGGTACAAACTGCAACCGAGAAACGGACCATGCTTACCATGACGCAACTGTAATTCACCATCACGCTGAGCTTTGGCACATTGTGGGCACGCTTGATGCTCAAGCGCATGACCTTGAGCTGAAAATAATTGAGGGTCGATTTTATGACTCATAGCTTGAAAAACGCTTAGTGAAGAATACCTTGCTCTTTGGTGTACAATAGCTCTTCCATAAGCGTGTAGGCATTTTCATTGCCCGGCACATTAAATAGCACCATTAAGACGATCCATTTTAAATCGTCGAGTTCAAACTCATCCGTTTCTAACCCCATCACACGGTCAATCACCATTTCACGCGTTTCAGTGGTTAGTACGCTGACTTGTTCTAAGAACATCAGGAAACCACGACACTCAATATCAAGACGATTCATCTCTTGATCGGTGTAGATTCGAGTAGAAGCCATACCACTGACTGAGATCGCAGAATCAAGCTCACCTTGTTGTAGATTCGCCAGCTCTTCTAACCAGACAAGGGCTTTGTAAATGTCTTTTTGATCAAAACCAGCACGAAGCAATTCATCTTCTAACTCATCTTGATTGACCTGTAACTCAGCATCGCTATGGATGTAAGTTTCAAATAGATACATAAGGATATCCATCATCATAGCTAGCCCCTCCCATTACGAATATAGCCACCGGAAACCGCAACAACATGCCCAGAGAGCTCAAGCTCTAAAAGCTGCATCATGACTTCTTGCACAGGAATATTGGTCCTTTGAGCAAGAATATCAACAGGTGTCACTTTTGTGCCTAAATTAGCTAGAAGCTCGGCAAATGGCAATTGTTCTTTCGTTTCTTTTGTCAGCAAATTTTGATTTTGCTCTGAAGCTATATACGAATCAGACCAGCGAATTAGGCTATCTATTTCATCAAATATATCCTGCGGGGTTTGTACCAAACAGGCGCCTTGCTTGATCAACTGATTACAACCTCTGGCTTGAGGCGTATGAATCGAGCCAGGTAATGCAAAGACATCTCGGCCGTGTTCCGCTGCAAAACGGGCGGTAATCAACGAGCCACTTTTTTCGGTCGCCTCCACGACTAATACGGCTAAAGAGAGGCCGCTAATAATACGATTACGGCGTGGAAAATTGGCGGCTTTCGGAAGGATATCAGGCGGAAACTCAGAAATAAGTGCGCCTTGCTGCTCAATGCGCGTGGCAAGTTGTCGATGTCGAGCCGGATAAATCGTATTAAGACCGCAGCCTAAAACAGCTAAAGTATCGCCGCCGGCCTTAAGCGCACCATCATGAGCATGTCCATCAACACCCAGCGCTAAACCGCTAGTCACCACCAACCCTTGCTCTGCAATCGCAGCGGCAAAATATTGAGCGCTATTTAGCCCATCAATTGATGCATGACGACTACCCACCATTGCAACTTGCGGCAGACTTAACTTGCTCGGATCTCCTTGTACAAAAAGTAACGGTGGCGGATCAGGAATCTGTTTTAAACGAAATGGGTATCTCGAATCGTCTAGCGTCAAAATATGATGGTGAGGGGATTGAGCTTGCCATTGTAGGCAACTCTCTAAATAACGTTGGTTCGGATGGGTTATCGCCTTCACTTGTGCAGCTGTCAGGCCGGATGCCTGCAACTGCATCGTCTCCCAAGCAACGATTTGCTCAGGAGACGCTTTTGCCAATAACTTTTGTAAGCCCTTAATTCCTAAACGAGGAACGGAATATAAGGTTAGCCAAGCGACTAATGCTGCATTACTCATTAACCGCCACTGGCGCTCTTACTAACGTTTTCTGGCCTATTGGTTGTAGGCTCTCGGTGATAATCGCTAAACTGAAAAAGTCGTAATCACGAATCACCATCAAACTACCAATTTGGTAATCAGGCAATTGTATTTTACTTTCAGCCGCTTGTTTAACCTGACTTGATTGACCATCGATAGAGCGCACTGCATTGCCTTGCTCAAATAACGAGAAGGTACTGCCCTGCACTAAACCATCGCTAGCACCTCGGTCGATAACCAACACCTGATTCTCAGCAACGTATTGAGTACCTTCAATCGAGCCCAGGATCTTCACTTCCATATCGCTTGGGGCTGGCTGAGGATAGAAAATCAAACTGGATTCTGTGACATTTTTATCTGCGAGTGGCAATGCAATGTCATCTACCATAATTTCCTGCAACTGCTTAGTCACCTGTAACCCGGTCGTATCCGTTCCAGTAGACTTCAACTCTGCCCATGCGACTTGTTTAAGCACCGTTACTTTACGATTGTCGCGGGTAAAACTTTGCTCTGGGTGGAAGATACCCCAGTCAGTTTGTTTATGCTGACCACTGATATAAAGCAACGCATCCGCAGAAAGGTATTTGTTGCCATTGCTAGAACCTAGAACTCGAATCGCATGCTTTAGGTCATCATCACTGACTAAGCGGTTAAATTCTAAATAGGGTAGCAATAATGAATCAGCCATCGCCGTCACGGCTTCTTTATTTTGCACGCGCACTTTAGGACCTAAGCGCACCATAGGTTTAAGAGTTAAGACAGGCTTACCATCGAGCCAAATCAAATTTAGTTTATCACCCGGATAGATAAGGTGTGGGTTCTCAATATAGTCATTCGCTTGCCACAATCTTGGCCACAACCATGGACTATCAAGATACATCGCAGAGATATCCCAAAGCGTATCCCCTTTAACTACCGTGTATGTTTTGGGGGCATCCGCTTTAATTGCCAGAGTCGACTCGGCAAAAGAAAGCGAAGGTAAGATTGTGCTAACAAAAACAAGTAATGACCTAGTAATAATCCGATTCATAACGGAATCCTTATGTTCATATATCGGAAAATAGATAGAAAAGATGCTTACTTTCTCGACAGAAAAACAATGCTAAAAGTACATTGATGCTGTCATTTGACGCCTAAAATGTCTAGAATTGAGCCAACGAGGTTAGTCTCGATTCGGCACAATTCAAAATTTCGAGTGTATATGTCTGTATTACAAGTATTAACATTCCCAGATGATCGCCTTCGCACGGTTGCTAAACCAGTGGAAGCTGTGACTCCAGAGATTCAAAAAATCGTCGACGACATGATTGAAACCATGTACGACGAAGAAGGCGTAGGCCTAGCGGCAACACAAGTCGATATTCACCAACGTATCGTGGTAATTGACGTTTCTGAAACTCGTGATGAGCCTATGGTGCTGATCAATCCAGAGATTCTAGAAAAACGTGGCGAAGACGGTATTGAAGAAGGCTGTCTGTCAGTTCCTGGTGCTCGCGCTCTTGTGCCACGCGCAGCAGAAGTAACCGTTAAAGCATTAAACCGCGAAGGTGAAGAGTACACCTTTGAAGCGGATGACCTACTAGCAATCTGTGTTCAGCACGAACTTGATCACCTAGAAGGCAAGCTATTTGTTGATTACTTGTCGCCACTAAAGCGTAAGCGTATTCAAGAAAAATTAGCGAAGATCAAACGCTTTAATGAAAAACAGCGCTAATTTTTGCGCTGAAAAGAACAAATAAGGAACGTACCTTGAGCAAACCATTACGTATTGTATTTGCTGGTACTCCGGACTTCGCCGCCCGTCACTTGGCGGCGTTGTTGTCTTCGGAGCATGAAGTTATTGCCGTTTACACTCAGCCAGATCGTCCGGCGGGTCGCGGTAAAAAATTGACCGCGAGTGCGGTAAAACAAATCGCACTTGAGCACAACATCCCGGTTTATCAACCAGAAAACTTTAAGTCTGATGGAGCTAAACAAGAGTTAGCCGCTCTAAATGCTGACATTATGGTTGTGGTTGCTTACGGACTTCTGCTACCACAAGTCGTGCTTGATACACCAAAACTTGGCTGTATTAACGTTCACGGTTCAATTCTGCCACGCTGGCGTGGTGCCGCGCCGATTCAACGCTCAATTTGGGCCGGTGATGCAGAAACTGGCGTCACTATCATGCAGATGGATATTGGTCTTGATACTGGCGACATGCTGAAGATTGCTACGCTACCAATCGAAGCGACTGACACCAGCACTTCTATGTACGAGAAACTTGCAGAACTTGGGCCTGTGGCGCTGGTTGATTGCTTAGCGGACATCGCACAAGGTACTGCCGTACCTGTTAAGCAAGATGATGAGCTAGCAAACTACGCGAAAAAGCTCAGCAAAGAAGAAGCACGTATCGATTGGAATAACGACGCGGCGCATATTGAACGCTGCGTTCGCGCTTTCAATCCATGGCCGATGAGCCATTTTGAAGTGGCTGAAAACAGCATCAAAGTTTGGCAAAGCCGTGTTGCAGAGCAAACCAGCAATAAACCTGCGGGTACCATTATCCAAGCGGATAAATCAGGTATTTATGTTGCAACAGGTAATGGCGTACTGGTACTAGAGCAACTACAAGTGCCAGGTAAAAAAGCGATGGCAGTGCAAGATATTCTTAACTCTCGCGCTGCTTGGTTTGAAGTTGGTAGCCAACTGGCTTAGCTCAAGCTCCCCTCTCAGCCTGAGGTTGAGAGGACAACATAAGAACTTTTTGAGGGCAGAGACGCCCTCGTTATTTTAAGGTATTGATCATGAATGTTCGCGCAGCCGCCGCTAACGTCCTTTTCCAAGTGGTTGACCAAGGTCAGTCTCTCTCTAATGCCCTACCGGCAGCCCAACAACAGATTCGTCCGCGTGACCACGCACTGCTACAAGAGATTTGCTACGGCGCTCTACGTTACCTACCTCGTCTTGAATCAATCGCGAATGAGTTGATGGACAAGCCCCTAAAAGGGAAACAGCGCGTTTTTCACCACTTAATTTTGGTGGGCATTTACCAGCTAAGCTTTATGCGCATTCCTGCTCACGCTGCTGTTGGTGAAACCGTGGAAGGTACCAAAGATCTAAAAGGTCCACGTCTGCGTGGCTTAATCAATGCCGTTTTACGTAATTACCAACGTAACCAAGAACAACTGGATCAAATGGCAGTTAGCCATAATGCTGGTAAATATACGCACCCAAGCTGGTTACTGAAGTTGCTACAAGACGCTTATCCACAACAGTGGCAAGCGATTGTTGAAGCAAATAATAGCAAAGCACCAATGTGGTTGCGTGTGAATCATCAGCACCATAGTCGCGATCAATACCAAGCGTTGTTGATTAACGAAGGTATCGAGAGCATTGCACACAGCGAAGCCATGGATGCACTCAAACTGAGCGCGCCATGTGATGTCACTAAACTACCGGGCTTTGAGCAAGGTTGGGTATCGGTACAAGATGCCGCCGCACAACTGTCGATTAATTATTTAACGCCAAAAGACGGTGAGCTCATCCTTGATTGCTGCGCCGCACCTGGTGGTAAAACGGCGCATATTCTTGAGCGCACCAAAGACGCACAAGTGGTCGCAATCGATTGTGATGACACGCGTCTCAAACGTGTCCATGACAACTTGCAACGCCTAAACCTGCAAGCGCAAGTTATCTGTGGTGATGCACGTAAACCAACAGATTGGTGGCAAGGCGAACAGTTTGACCGCATTCTTTTAGATGCGCCATGTTCTGCTACTGGCGTTATTCGTCGTCACCCAGATATTAAATGGCTACGCCGCGCCGACGATATTGCTGCGCTGGCTGAACTCCAAAGCGAAATTATCGATGCGATGTGGCAGCAACTAAAACCGGGTGGCACCATGGTTTACGCCACTTGCTCAATCACGCCACAAGAAAACAAATTACAGGTAAAAGCCTTCCTTGAGCGTACAGCGAATGCAACGCTACAAGGCTCTGATATCAATAATCCTGGCCGTCAAATCCTACCTGGTGAAGAAGATATGGATGGCTTCTACTACGCGGTGATCACGAAACAAGCATAGTGGCATATCGCGCATAGTAATTAAGCGAAACTTGCTCTTTGTAAATTTCGCTATTATTTTCAGTGCATTGGAAAAGGCTCTATACCACTGCAAACGCAATTTTTATCGACTGCGTTCAATCATCCTTGCAGGGTATATCAGCCACAAAATGAGATAAGAATATGAAAATCATCATTCTTGGCGCAGGTCAGGTTGGCGGTACGTTGGCAGAAAACCTCGTCGGTGAAAACAACGACATCACCATCGTCGATAGAGACAGCGACCGCTTGCGCGAACTACAAGATAAATATGATTTACGTGTTGTAAATGGCTATGCAAGCCATCCTAACGTACTACGTGAAGCTGGCGCACAAGATGCCGATATGTTGGTTGCGGTAACCAACACGGATGAAACCAATATGGCTGCTTGCCAAGTTGCGTTTTCACTATTTAATACACCAAACCGCATTGCCCGTATTCGCTCCCCTCAATACCTCGCTGAAAAAGAAGCCCTGTTCCAATCAGGTGCCGTGCCTGTCGACCACCTCATCGCTCCAGAAGAATTGGTGACAAGCTATATTGAGCGCTTAATTCAATACCCAGGCGCACTCCAAGTTGTTAGCTTTGCCGAGCAAAAAGTCAGTTTAGTAGCCGTTAAGGCCTACTATGGTGGCCCTTTGGTGGGCAATGCTCTTTCTGCGCTGCGTGAACATATGCCACATATCGATACTCGTGTTGCGGCAATTTTCCGTCAAGGCAGACCGATTCGTCCGCAAGGCACAACCATCATCGAGGCCGATGATGAAGTGTTTTTCGTTGCCGCCAGTAACCACATTCGCTCAGTGATGAGTGAACTACAACGCTTAGAAAAACCTTATCGCCGCATCATGATTGTGGGCGGGGGTAATATCGGCGCAAGTCTGGCAAAACGTCTAGAACAAAACTATAGCCTAAAGTTGATTGAGCGTAATTATCAACGGGCAGAGCGCCTATCGGAAGAACTAGAGAACACGATCGTTTTCTGTGGTGATGCCGCCGACCAAGAATTGCTTACCGAAGAGAACATCGACCAAGTTGATGTGTTTATCGCCCTGACTAACGAAGACGAAACCAACATCATGTCTGCGATGCTCGCAAAACGTATGGGTGCCAAGAAAGTGATGGTGCTCATTCAACGTGGCGCTTACGTAGACTTAGTGCAAGGTGGCGTGATTGATGTAGCGATTTCACCACAACAAGCCACGATTTCAGCACTGCTGACTCACGTGCGTCGTGCCGATATTGTTAACGTGTCATCGCTGCGCCGTGGCGCTGCAGAAGCAATCGAGGCGATTGCTCACGGCGACGAAAGCACATCCAAAGTCGTTGGCCGAGCGATTGGTGAGATCCGCCTACCGCCAGGTACGACTATCGGTGCAATTGTGCGTGGTGAAGAAGTCTTGATTGCTCATGACCGTACGGTTATCGAGCAAGACGACCACGTGGTGATGTTCTTGGTGGATAAAAAATACGTGCCTGATGTTGAGGCGCTATTCCAACCGAGCCCGTTCTTCCTATAAGGCATGGTTTTACATGGTTAACTTTCGTCCTGTACTGTTCGTCATAGGGTTAGTACTGTCTAAACTCGCCCTATTTATGTACGTACCTACATTAGTCGCATTTTTCTCCGGTACTTCTGGCTTTATTGAATTTGGTCAATCAGTACTTATCACTCACGCTGCGGCGTTTGCCTGCTTAACCGTAGGCCGCACTGAGAACTTTAAGCTCAGTGTGCGTGACATGTTTTTGATCACTAGCCTGGTGTGGACTATCGCCAGTGCGTTTGCCGCATTGCCGTTTGTATTTATCAACCACATTAGCTTTACTGACGCCTACTTTGAGACCATGTCCGGCATTACCACCACGGGTTCGACGGTGTTAAGTGGTCTCGATAATATGGCACCAAGTATTCTGCTGTGGCGCTCGATTCTGCAATGGTTAGGTGGTATTGGCTTTATCGTAATGGCGGTAGCGGTACTGCCGATGCTTAACGTCGGTGGTATGAAGCTATTCCAAACCGAGTCTTCCGACTGGTCAGATAAAAGCAGCCCACGCGCAAAAACCGTCGCGAAAAACATCGTATTGGTATATCTGACCCTTACCCTACTTTGCATGATTGGCTTTTTGCTCTCAGGCATGAACTTGTTTGAGGCCATAAACCATTCGTTTACGACGCTATCGACCGGTGGTTATTCCACCTCTGATGGCTCAATGAACCACTTCTCTCATGGGGCTCACTGGAACGCAACTCTATTTATGTTCCTTGGTGGCTTGCCCTTCTTGCTGTTTGTTTCAGCACTCACCAAACGCAAATTGGCAATCCTACTCAATGATGCTCAGGTAAGAGGCTTTACTTATTTGGTCTTGGTCAGCTGTATCATCATCAGTAGTTGGTTGGTGCTGCACAATGACTACACCATATTAGATGCTGTGCGAGTATCGCTGTTCAACATCATCTCAGTAGTGACAACAACGGGTTTCGGTCTCGAAGACTTTACCGCTTGGGGCGCATTACCCGCAACGCTGTTTGCCTTCTTGCTAATGGTGGGAGCGTGTTCAGGCTCTACCTCTGGCGGGATGAAAATCTTCCGTTTTCAGATTGCGATGACGCTACTAAACAAGCAAATCATGAAACTCATTCACCCATCTGGGGTGTTTATTCAGCGCTATAATCAGCGCCCAGTGAATGATGATATCGTGCGTTCAGTAGTAGCCTTCTGCCTAACTTACTTTATTACTATCATTGTGATAGCGGCGGGATTAAGTGGTTTAGGGCTTGACCCGGTCACCAGCATTTCCGGCTCAATTACTGCCGTGGCAAACGTTGGACCTGGAATGGGTGACTACATTGGCCCAACCGGTAACTTTGCATCGTTACCAGATGCGGCCAAGTGGTTATTAAGTTTTGGTATGTTAATGGGACGCTTGGAAATTCTGACAATTTTAGTGCTGTTCTTCCCAGCATTCTGGAAACGTTAGCGTGACAGCCAGTGGTCACACTGGCTGCACAAAATAGTAGATGGCAAAGAAATGACAGGCGCATCCCGCCAACACAAAGCCATGCCAAATCGCATGATTGTATGGGATGCGTTTCGCCACATAGAAAATGACCCCGAGCGAGTAAATCAACCCACCTACGGCCAATAAGGTCAGCCCTTCCCAAGCGAGATTCATCGCTAACTGATAAATCACGATCAGCGACAACCAGCCCATCATCAAATAGGTCACCAGTGAGAGTTTCTTAAAGCGGTAGACAAACACCAATTTCATGATGATACCAACCAAGGCTATCGCCCAAATCACGATCATCAAACCAATCGCTAATGGTGTCCGCAGACTCACCAGCAAAAATGGCGTATAGCTGCCAGCTATCAACAGATAGATTGCACAGTGATCAAAAGTTTTGAGGGCTCGTTTGGCACGCTTGTATGGGATTGCGTGATATAGAGTAGAAGCAAGAAACAGAATGATAATGCTGCCGCCATAGATGCTCATACTGGTGATGGTGAGCGCATCAGCATGGTGATTGGTCGCCTTAATCAACAATAAGACCAAACCAACAATCCCTAACACCATTCCTACTGCATGAGTAATGGTGTTAGCAATTTCTTCTTTAACGCTATAACTAGAGGTAGAGCTATCAGCTGACATGAATCCTTACTCGGCAAAGAAAGTTATTTCGTTCTCGAGTATGGCACATTTAGCTTACACGTGTAAGCTAAAATTAATATCACTTCTGTTAACAACTATTTTCGAGGTACTCTAGCACTTGCTGCCCAGCATCTTTCGGTGCCAGCTTAATCGGTAGCGTTAATTGACGCTTCAACTGACCAACGCCAAGCAAACTGGCGAGCATGCCTTTGGCCCCTTCTCGATGACGATCAACTTCAAACCACAGTTGTAGTTCGTCCGCTTGACGATAAGCCACCAACTCCAGCTCACGCCAGCGGCCGTGATAAGGCCCGGTAGTCGGTACGAACTCGAACTCTTGAACAAAAGGTAAGGCAAAGCCATCAACGGCTTCACATTCGACTTGGCGAATTCGCATCCCTTGTGACTCAAGCGCAGATAAAATGCCATCCATCAACGGATCTGGGCGTACGGTGAGAATATCTTTATCAGTAGGGTCTTTCGCTAGCGCAATATCTAATCCCGTATCCAGCCACACTTTTGAATCACCAATAGTAATTGGCGTGTTCCACGGCACATCAAGCTCTACCTCAAAATCTCTGGTTTCGCCGGGATTGATCGTAAACGCATAGGGTAGATTCCACTCAGCCAAGACATAACTCTGTGGGGCTCTTCGCTTGGGACCGTTGTCGTGTGGGTTATTGTTATTCATTGGCACTTCTTTGATGTAACGACAGCGCAGCTTCAACTCGATATTATCGATCGCCTGCTCGCTTGCTCCACCATAGACATGAATAGTGACATTCACTTTTTGGCCAGGATAAACCACCTCTTGTTGCAAGACGGAATCAACTTGTGCTGATCCAATACCAAAACTGGCTAGGGTCTTCTTAAAAAACGACATCATAATCCTCCTTGAAACACGATTGAGGAAACGCTCTCCAACCTTATTATTTTAGTTGTCGCGTTTGAATTATCTCCACTGACCTTCTCATATATTCGCTATTGCGACTAGACCCGATCGTTTTTTGTACCAACAAAGCTTGGTGTTTGTTCACAAAATCACCACAACTCTTGATATACCCCTAGTTTTTGTAGTGATTTATTCAACTAATATCATGATTATATATCGACCAATTATGTCCGTAATGCTAACCTAACGTTGATATGTTGTTCATATCACGATCCCTTTTCAATCATTTGGATTGGCGAGAGCCAGAAGAGCCAAACTTCAGTAATGAAGCTCAACTCATGATTGATAAGGCCATTATTTTGGCAATGGATGTGCCTGACAGTTAGGTAAATTGATGCGCCCAACAACCGTCAGGTTTTCGCACACAAACCGTAGTGCAATGCGTCGCCGCAGTGGTTTTACCAAAGCGTTCGTCGCACCAAAACTTGCGCCGACCATTTCTTTGGTTGAGAAAAACACCATTTTGGTTACAGCTCCTACCGAAGAAATCAAAGCGGCATAATCAAAAAGCGCAGTACTTACTGCGCTTTTTTCTTACCGACGATTCATCAGCCATCGCTTACTGATTGCCATTCACTATGCCTATTTGTTACCTTTGGCGATAAAACATTATAATTATTACGGAGAAAGCAGATGAACTGTCATCGAATTGAAGAGCTACTTGAGCTTATTGGCCCTGAATGGCAAAAAGATCAAGAGCTTAACTTACTAGAGTTTATTGTAAAACTAGCGGGTGAAGCCGGTTATCAAGGCAACCTTGCTGAGCTTACTGACGATGTACTGATCTACCATCTTAAAATGCGTAACAGCGCAAAAGATGAAATGATCCCTGGTCTGAAAAAAGACCAAGAAGATGATTTCAAAACGGCGATTCTAAGAGCGCGCGGCATCATCAAATAATCGATTTAAACAGTAAAAAAGCAGCCAATGGCTGCTTTTTATTATCTGATTATAACCAATCTATGGCTAACACTAACTTGATATAGCGAAAAATCTTGTTAAAGGTTGATAACGATAAAGAAACGCAATTGTTATTGACTGTATAATTTCTCCTCCAATACAAAAAGTAATATTCGAAGTTATTGATTGCTACCCCCTCATCACGACCATTGTTTGAACAACAATCAGCACTTCGTCAAACTCACTGAGCGCTACGATAGAAAATGCGCCATGAACGCCTAAAGGAAGCGATATGAGTCAGGACAAAATTGACGTAAAGGATGTGACGCCCAAAACCTTTAACCCCAAAACGCATAAAGGACAAGGTGACCGCTTTAATCCCAGTAATCGCATCTATGTTCGCGAGAGTAAGGGAAAGTTCCAAAAACTACGCCGATATGGTGGCTGGTTTTTATTATTACTGTTCGGGTTAATACCTTGGATTCCGTTTGGAGAACGCCAAGCCATTTTGCTCGATATTGGCCAGCAACAATTCAACTTCTTTGGAACGACGCTCTACCCACAAGATCTAACGCTATTGGCGACGCTCTTTGTCATCGCGGCATTTGGTCTGTTTTTTATTACCACCTTTCTTGGTCGAGTATGGTGTGGTTATCTATGTCCGCAAACCGTTTGGACCTTTATTTACATTTGGTTTGAAGAAAAATTAGAAGGAGCGCTAACAAACGGCGTAAACAAGACACAGGTAAGCTAACCCCTGCATTGATGTGGCGGAAAGGCCTAAAACACACCGCTTGGATTGTAATCGCACTGCTCACTGGTTTTACTTTTGTCGGCTACTTTGTTCCTATTCGCCAACTAGTTATCGACTTTTTCACGTTTAATGCCAATTTCTGGCCGGTATTCTGGGTGCTCTTTTTTACCGCTTGTACTTACGGAAACGCAGGGTGGATGCGTTCTATCGTGTGTATTCACATGTGTCCATACGCGCGTTTTCAATCCGCGATGTTCGATAAAGATACGTTTATTGTCGGTTACGATACAAAACGTGGTGAAGCTCGTGGCGCCCGCTCACGCAAAGCCGATCCAAAAACGCTGGGATTAGGTGACTGCATCGACTGTAATTTGTGTGTGCAAGTCTGCCCTACTGGCATCGATATTCGAGATGGTTTGCAATATGAATGTATTAACTGTGGAGCCTGTATCGATGCCTGTGACCAAACGATGGATCGCATGGGTTATCAAAAAGGTCTAATCAATTACACCACCGAACATCGATTGTCAGGACATACAACCAAAGTACTGCGGCCAAAACTGCTCGGTTATGGTGCGGTTTTACTGGTGATTATCGCCCTGTTTTTCGCGCAAATTGCCACTGTCGACCCCGTTGGTATGAATGTACTGCGTGACCGTAATCAACTCTCTCGAGAAAACAGTTCCGGCGAAATTGAAAACACCTACACCCTAAAAATCATCAATAAAACCCAACAACCACAAACTTATCAATTGAGTGTAAGTGGTTTAGATGATGTCTCTTGGTATGGCAAGCAAAGCGTCCAAGTCAAACCAGGGGAAGTTCTCAACTTACCGCTGAGTTTGGGTGTACAACCTGACAATCTCGACTCTGCGGTTTCAACAATTCAGTTTATACTCTCAGACAGTGAACAATTTACCGTCACGGTAGAAAGCAGGTTTATCAAAAAGTTATAGCCTGATCTAACCATTATGAATACGGAAAAGGGCTCAGTAATGAGCCCTTTTATTTCTATGTCAGAAACAGCATTTAATTTCGATGCGTTAACGCCAGACTTTATGTGGTATGCCCTAGAAAGCATTGGTGTACGTGCTGAATCCGGTTTTTTAGCCCTTAATAGCTATGAAAACCGTGTCTATCAATTCAGCGATGAAGAGCGACAACGTTATGTGGTGAAGTTTTATCGCCCAGGACGTTGGACTCGAGAGCAAATTCAAGAAGAGCATGATTTTACCCTTGAACTGATCGAATCAGAAATCCCGGTCGCTCCTCCATGCAAAATCAATGGGCAAACACTCCATGAGTATCAAGGTTACTTGTTTGCGCTCTTTAGCAGTGTGGGTGGACGTCAGTTCGAAGTCGACAACTTAGAACAACTTGAAGGAGTGGGTCGCTTTCTTGGTCGCATACATAAAGTTGGTGCTCGTCAGCCATTTACTCATCGCCCAACGATCAGCTTAGATGAGTATCTCTACCAACCACGCCAAATCTTGCAACAATCCACTTTTATTCCGATGCATTTAGAGAATGCTTTCTTTAATGATTTGGATATGTTGATTGGTCAGTTAGAACAACACTGGCAACAACCAAACCAGATTTTGCGTCTTCATGGTGATTGCCACCCGGGCAATATTTTATGGCGTGACGGTCCAATGTTTGTCGATCTCGATGACTCACGCAATGGTCCGGCTGTCCAAGACTTATGGATGTTACTCAATGGCGAACGCGCCGATAAACTGATGCAACTCGACATCATTCTTGAAGCTTATCAGGAATTTAACGACTTCAATATGAGCGAGTTGAAACTAATTGAACCTTTGCGCGGTCTACGTATGGTGCATTATATGGCGTGGTTAGCAAAAAGGTGGCAAGATCCGGCATTCCCAGCCGCTTTCCCTTGGTTTGATGATCCCAAATATTGGGAAGGTCAGGTTTTGGCGTTTAAAGAACAAATTGCGGTGCTCAATGAACCGCCACTATCACTGATGCCACAATGGTAATGTCAGCAATAATGATTACATGGAGAAAATAATGAAAAAGCTGTTTGCCCTATTTATTACTGTATCACTGAGCTTTGCCGCTCATGCTGCGAAGTTTACCGAAGGCGATTACTATAAAGTTCTAGATTTGCCGCTATCTACTAAACCAGTAGTTAATGAGTACTTCTCTTTCTTCTGCCCACATTGTCGCAGCTTTGAACCTATTATTCGTCAGCTTAAAACCAAGCTACCTGAAGGTGTAAAACTACAAAAAAACCACGTTTCTTTCATGGGTGGTCCAATGGGCGAATCGCTAAGCAAAGCTTACGCCACCATGATTATGCTAAAAATTGAAGACCAAATGGCGCCAGTGCTATTTAACCGTATTCAAACCATGCGCAAAGCACCGAAAAATGATGCAGAACTGCGCCAAATCTTTATCGATGAAGGTGTAGATGCGAAGAAATTTGACGCGACATTCAATGGCTTTGCGGTTGATTCAATGGTACGTCGTTTCGACAAGCAATTTAATGACAGTGGCTTAACTGGCGTACCGGCTGTTATCGTGAACAACAAATACCTTGTTGATGCGAAGCTCATTACTAGCACTGATGAGTATTATGCATTGGTCAACTACCTACTGACGCTCAAATAAGCACTCAACATCAACAAAAAAAGAAGCTTCGGCTTCTTTTTTTGTTATTTACGACACTTCTTTTTCCAATGCTTCATCAGGCTGTCTCGAGGTATAAACCGCTGCCAATTGCGCATCTTTATTTTGCCAAACATTCGCCAACCACAATTGAAATTGACGTTTAAACTTCTTGTCATTGAAGTAGTCGCCTCTCACTTGCTCATCCACTGGCAAAAGTCTGACCTCCACCACAATCCGCTGCATTCTGCCCATCAACAAATCTTTAAATGGAGAGTCAGGGTTTGCTGGGTACGCCAACGTCACATCGATAATGCCATCAAACTGTTCACCCATAGCGGCCAATGTGTAGGCAATGCCACCCGATTTTGGCGTCAACAAATGTTGATAATGCTTGGCACTGTTACGCTGTTTATCTGGAGTAAAACGGGTACCTTCAACAAAATTCACCACAGTGGTCGGTACGCGTTTAAACTTGGCGCAAGAACGACGAGTTGTCGCTAAGTCTTGGCCTCGTTTTTCAGGATGACGCAACAAAAATTCTCTCGAATAACGACGCATAAACGGCATATCTAATGCCCAACAAGCCATACCGATAAAAGGTACATACAGTAACTGCTGTTTGAGGAAAAACTTGGGCATCGGAATGCGATCTTTAAACACGCAGCAAAGCACCACAATATCAGTCCAACTGCGATGGTTAGAAAACATCAAATACCAAGCATCTTGGCTCAAACCCTGTACGCCTTTGATATCCCACTCAACATCATTTGTTGCTCGCAAGATCACACCATTGACGGTCGCCCATAACCACATCACTCGATTTGCACTATAGGTTATCCAGTGTCTGAACATTTTCATTGGCACTATCAACTTAAATATCGCGAGCACACAAATCACTAACGACATCACGGCAGAATTGATAATGACTAGCGATACATTGATGAAAAATAATAGATACGCCAACATAATAAATCAGGTTAAAATTCGCACCGAATAAAAAACGATATGCAATTATACAAACACAACCAAAGTTTGAAACATTTAGTCAATTGGTCAGATATGTTGTTTTGACGACTTAAGATGTTTTTCACAACTTACCTTCGCGTTGATGTGGGCAATTGCAAACATAATCGAGGAATCATGAAAGTTAAATATTCTCTAGTGGCGTTAGCACTAATGAGTGGCTCAGCGTATGCTCAACTAGCTGACACTGCCGGTTTTTCTGGTGAAATCTCTCTGAGCACTGGTTTTTACTCGGTAGAGTCAAACCTAAACACCAACGATGACAACAAACAACTTGATGACATCAATGGTACCAACGATGCGGTTAGCGGTGGTCTGCTACTCCCACTGGGCAATCTGAAATACACTTTTGGCAGTGACCTTAACCAGCAATTTTATGTCGGTACATCACGCGAAGATATCGCGACGGGTACTCTCGCATTCGAAATGGGCTACAAATACCAACTAGCTTCAGGCACTATTATCGATGCTTCGATTTTGCCAACCATTATGTCTGGTGAAGTTTGGAAAGACCCATACCAAACGCAAGGCAAACGCTCAACAACAGACGAAGAAGGTAATGCGTACCGTCTGAAAATTGAAAACATCGCCGGTTCTAAATTCTCTGTAGACATGGCATACGCAACCAAAGATGTAGAAAAAGAACAGTCAGGTTTTGAATTCACCCAAAACCTAGCAGAGAGAAACTCACTGCGCCGCGATGCTAAAGCGTTCTATTTCAAGACCGACTACAAATACATGGTCGATCAAACCACAATGCTAAAACCACGTCTATCTTACGTCAGTTCAGACGCAGATGGCGATGCGAACTCATTCAAAGGCTACGGTGTTGAACTCAGCTACTTTAAGTTCCTAGGTCGTCATCAATTAGCACTAACTGCAGGTTTTGATACCCGCGATTACGACGCTGGAAACATCCGTTTCAATAACACCACGCGTGAAGATGATGAAATGAGTCTATTCGCAGCATACGAATACGAGAACTTTATGGATTGGCAAGATTGGTCATTTATCTCGTTTGCAGGTTTTGGTAGCACCGATTCAAACATCGATTTCTACGATAAAAACGAACTCATTATGTCAGTGGGTATGAACTACCAGTTCTAACCTCACCTCTTTAATCAAAGCCCATCATTCGATGGGCTTTTTTACACCGCTTGAGCATGCAAATGTTTCAGCAGTCTATCCATTGCGCGATATCCCAGAGCCTCAGCTAGATGAGTGCGATGAATCTTCTCTTCACCAGCTAAATCTGCAATGGTACGCGCCACTTTAATAATGCGATGATAAGCGCGAATCGATAAGCCAAGTCGATGCAACGCTTGTTCTAAAAACTGCGCATCTGCTTTTTCTAACTGGCAATAACGTTCTACTTCGCGACTTTCGAGTAATGCATTCGCTTTACCACTGCGACAAAGCATTAATTCTCGAGCCTGAGCGACACGTTGTTTGACAATGGTGGTTGTCTCACCTCTATCACCACCTTCAGCTAGGGTACCTTTCGGCAAGGCTGGGATTTCCAAAGACATATCAAATCTATCCAAAAGCGGACCCGATAAGCGACTCAAATAACGCAGCGCTGCCTGAGGATTACCACCAAGCTGTTTGTCATCATAATGCCCACTCGGGCTAGGGTTAAGTGCTCCAATCAATTGAAACCTAGCCGGAAAACGTGTCTTCCCCTGTGCTCGAGAGATAATAATTTCACCTGACTCAAGCGGCTCACGCAGCGCATCAAGCACCTTGCGCTCAAATTCGGGCATCTCGTCAAGAAACAATAGACCATTATGAGCCAATGAAATTTCACCTGGTCTCGGTACTGAACCGCCGCCGACTAATGCCGCCATTGAGCTCGAGTGGTGAGGAGCGCGAAATGGTCGTTGCTTCCAATTAAATTGATTGATTTCTTGTTGAGTCAAAGAGGCGACTGCAGCAGAACTCAATGCCTCTTGATCGGACATTTCAGGCAACAAATCACGTAACCTCGACGCTAGCATGGTTTTCCCAGTCCCCGGGGGGCCGAGAAAAAGTAAATTATGATGACCGGCTGCCGCTATTTCCAACGCACGCTTACCTTGCTGCTGACCAATAATATCTTGTAAGTCTCGTTCGCTTTCAGGGGCCGTCTGCTGTTGCTGAGTTTGATGCAAACTTAATCTTTGCTGACCGCAGAGATCAGCACACACTTCTAACAAACTCTGGGCGGAATAATGGCACTCTTTGCCCACCAGCGCTGCTTGATCGCCATTGCAATGAGGCACCACCAAACTGCGTCCTTGCTGTTGCACTGTAAGCGCGGCAGGTAATACTCCTTTGACACTGCGCAGCTCACCCGATAGTGCGAGCTCGCCGACAAATTCACGCTGACTCAACGCTTGTAGTGGCAACTGTTGCGCCGCGGCCAAAATGCCAAGCGCGATAGGCAAATCGAAGCGCCCACCTTCTTTGGGTAGATCAGCAGGAGCCAAATTGACCGTAATACGTTTAGCCGGAAACTCAAACCCAGAATTAATAATCGCACTGCGCACTCGGTCACGTGACTCTTTCACCGTTGTCTCAGGTAACCCAACTAAAGCAAAACCCGGCATACCATTACTGATATGTACTTCCACCGTCACTAACGGCGCTTCGACACCCACTGATGCTCGGCTATAAACTACTGCTAATCCCATATTTTCCCCAACTGATCGGCTGCGTAAACGCGCTGAATATTTACTCGCCTTTGTTATATAGCTTGGAGACATGCTGAGATAATGTGAAAAAAGAATGAGTTTTTGCTTGTCAATTAACGGAAATCTGTGATACCACTAGTGGTGAAAACTTAGACGTATCATATTACGCAAACACAACATTTAAGAATTAACTATGAACTTGAACGCCCATTCACTGATTACCCTGATTATCGTGGTCATTATTAGAGCGCGCGGGGTCTAGTGGGCGAAAGATAGCCAAGAATTAGATAAACCCCCGCGCTGAAAAGTTCGGGGGTTTTTTTACAACCTTTTTGAATGTTTAGTATGTAGCAAAAATTTTTTATATCACAACAACTCGCTTACGGATCTCAAGCAAGTCGTTACTGGAAGTATGGGAGCGCACATGAAGTGCAAACAAGACAAGGAATGCTACACGTGTAGCAAAGGAGGCGGACAATGACAGGAGCCCAATTGGTCGTTGCCGCATTGCAGCAACAAGGGATAAAAACCGTGTTTGGTTACCCAGGCGGTGCCATCATGCCAATCTATGATGCCCTCTACGATGGTGGTGTCGAGCATATCCTCTGTCGCCACGAACAAGGTGCTGCAATGGCCGCCATCGGTATGGCGCGTTCAACTCAACAAGTCGCCGTTTGTCTTGCTACTTCTGGCCCTGGTGCCACCAACTTAGTCACTGGTTTGGCTGATGCCTTTATGGACTCCATCCCTGTTGTCGCTATCACAGGGCAGGTCGCCAGCTCTCACATCGGCACCGATGCGTTCCAAGAAATGGACGTCATTGGTATGTCACTCTCATGTACCAAACACAGCTATCTCGTTACAGATATCAATGAGCTTGCCCCAACTTTAGCGGAAGCATTTGAAGTGGCGAAAACGGGTCGTCCTGGTCCGGTAATTGTCGATATCGCCAAAGATGTGCAATTGGCACCAGCACCCGTCACTGTGCTGCCTAAATTCGCCCCACCAGCGATGCCAGTGGCTAACCAAGACGCAATAACTAACGCACAAACGCTACTTTCTGCCAGCTCACGCCCAGTGCTTTATGTCGGCGGTGGCGTTCAGTTGGGCCATGCTACCGAAGCAGTGCGAGAGTTTTTGCGCCTTAACCCAATGCCGACGGTAAGTACTCTTAAAGGCTTAGGCACCATCGAGCGCCACGATCCGCATTACCTTGGCATGCTAGGTATGCATGGTACTAAAGCGGCTAACCTGATCGTTCAAGAATGTGATTTATTGATTGCAGTAGGTGCGCGTTTTGATGACCGAGTTACCGGCAAACTTGATACTTTCGCTCCCAATGCCAAAGTGATTCATATCGATATTGATGCCGCTGAAATCCACAAACTGCGCCAAGCGAATGCGCCACTGCGCGGTGAAATCCCCGTGATTCTGCCACAACTTGAACTGTCACAAGACATCACGCCATGGCTCAAACATAGTGAGAGTCTACGCAGTGGGTTCAAATGGCGTTACGACCATCCGGGTGAACTCATTTTCGCGCCAAAACTGCTAAAACAACTGTCTGATATGATGCCAAATTCATCGATTGTCTCAACAGATGTTGGCCAGCATCAAATGTGGGCAGCACAACATATTCAGCCGCGTGAGCCACAAAACTTCATCACTTCAGCAGGCCTAGGCACGATGGGGTTTGGTTTACCCGCAGCGATGGGTGCGGCGGTTGCACGCCCAGATGACCAATCAATCCTTATCACTGGTGATGGCTCATTTATGATGAATATTCAGGAGCTTGGTACCCTTAAACGTCGCCAAATTCCGGTCAAAATGGTGTTACTCAACAATCAACGGTTAGGCATGGTGCGCCAATGGCAATCACTGTTTTTTGATGGCCGCCATAGCGAAACCATTCTTGATGACAACCCAGATTTCATCATGCTGGCTAAAGCATTTGATATTCCGGGTAAAACCATCACACGCAAAGAAGAAGTCGAGCCAGCACTCAAAGAGATGCTTGCCAGCAAAACCGCTTATCTACTGCACGTATTAATTGATGAAGAAGAAAACGTATGGCCACTGGTTCCACCCGGTGCGTCAAACAGTGACATGCTGGAGAACACATAACATGGAAAGATACTTACTCGATATTAAAGCCGACGATAAACCGGTATTACTTGAGCGTGTTCTGCGTGTGATTCGCCATCGTGGCTTCATCATTAAGCAAGTAGCAGCGACGCAAAATCATGAAAGTCATGTGGCAAGCGTTGAAATCATTGTTGATAGCGATCGTCCAATTTCATTCATCACCAATCAAATTGAAAAGCTTTGGGACGTACGAACGGTTGAAGTAACTAAAATCGCTCGCGATCAGCTACCGAACAACAACTTACAACAGAAGATTTGTGCATAAGGACGGCAACAAATGGCAACAAAAACAGCAGAATACATTTGGTTCAATGGTGAAATGGTGCCGTGGGCGGAAGCGAACGTGCACGTTCTGTCTCACGCTTTGCATTACGGCACATCTGTCTTTGAAGGGATACGTTGTTACAACACACCAAAAGGGCCGATTGTGTTTCGCCATCGCGAGCACGCTCAGCGCCTAAAAGATTCTGCCAAGATTTACCGCTTCCCTATTCCTTACTCTGTTGAGCAAATCATGGAAGCAACGCGTGAAACTCTGCGTCAAAACCAACTCAATGATGCGTATATTCGCCCACTGGCGTTTGTCGGTAATGTGGGCCTTGGCGTATGCCCGCCAAGCGATACTGAACTGGATTTAATCATCGCCGCGTTCCCTTGGGGTTCATACCTAGGCGAAGAAGCGCTAGAAAATGGTGTCGCTGCCATGGTTTCCAGTTGGAATCGCGCTGCACCGAATACCATACCAACCGCAGCTAAAGCTGGCGGTAACTACCTATCATCACTACTCGTTGGTGGCGAAGCTCGCCGCCACGGTTATGCCGAAGGCATTGCGCTTAGCGTTGATGGCTACCTATCTGAAGGAGCGGGTGAAAACATCTTTGTCGTGAAGAATGGCGTCCTTTCTACACCGCCAGCAACCAGTGCAATTCTGCCGGGCATCACTCGTGATTCAATCATGACATTAGCACGCGATATGGGACTAGAAGTCCGTGAAGCCAACATCGCTCGAGAGGCGTTATACCTAGCAGATGAAATCTTTATGACGGGCACCGCCGCTGAGGTGGTTCCAGTAAGTACCGTCGATCAAATTGACATTGGTAGCGGCAAACGCGGGCCAATCACTAAACAAATTCAAGATGCATACTTTGGTCTATTTAATGGCACCACCGAAGATAAGTGGGGTTGGTTAGATTACGTTTACCCACAAGATGCAGCAAAGTAGTAGAGGACAAGGAAATGCCTAAATATAGATCGGCCACCACCACCCACGGACGTAACATGGCAGGCGCACGCGCATTATGGCGTGCCACTGGCGTTAAAGACGAAGATTTCGGTAAGCCGATAATTGCCGTAGTAAACTCATTCACCCAATTTGTACCAGGCCACGTACACCTAAAAGATCTCGGTCAATTGGTGGCGGCAGAAATTGAAAAAGCAGGCGGTATCGCCAAAGAATTCAACACCATTGCGGTCGATGATGGTATCGCTATGGGTCACGGCGGCATGCTCTACTCGTTGCCATCACGTGAATTGATTGCCGATTCAGTTGAATACATGGTTAACGCCCACTGCGCAGATGCGATGGTGTGTATCTCTAACTGTGACAAAATCACCCCGGGAATGTTAATGGCCTCCATGCGCCTTAATATTCCCGTCATTTTTGTCTCTGGCGGCCCAATGGAGGCGGGTAAAACCAAGCTTTCTGATCAGATCATCAAGCTCGACTTGGTGGATGCGATGATCCAAGGCGCTGACCCAAAAGTGTCTGATGAACAAAGTGAGCAAATCGAGCGTTCAGCTTGCCCAACCTGTGGCTCTTGTTCAGGGATGTTTACCGCTAACTCAATGAACTGCTTAACCGAAGCGCTCGGTTTATCACAGCCTGGTAATGGTTCACTACTGGCAACCCACGCCGATCGTAAACAGCTATTTATCAGTGCCGGTCAACGCATCGTCGAACTGACTAAGCGCTACTACGAACAAAATGATGTCAGCGCATTACCACGCAATATCGCAACCAAACAAGCGTTTGAAAATGCCATGGCGCTGGATATTGCAATGGGAGGCTCAACCAACACCGTATTGCACTTATTGGCAGCGGCACAAGAAGGTGAAGTTGATTTCGATATGACCGATATCGACCGCATGTCTCGCCAAGTTCCACACTTATGTAAAGTGGCGCCATCAACGCAGAAATATCACATGGAAGATGTCCACCGCGCTGGTGGTGTGGTTGGTATTTTGGGTGAGCTTGATCGTGCTGGTCTTCTGCACAATCAATCCAAAACCGTACTCGGCCTCACTTGGGAAGAACAGTTAGCACAATACGATATCATGCTGACCGATTCAGCAGAGGTACAAACCTTCTATCGTGCTGGTCCAGCTGGAATTCGAACTACCAAAGCATTCTCACAAGATTGCCGCTGGGACACGCTTGATAATGACCGCGCTGAAGGTTGTATTCGCACCAAAGCCAATGCCTTTAGCCAAGATGGTGGCCTTGCCGTACTCAAAGGTAATATCGCCCTTGATGGCTGTATCGTTAAAACTGCGGGCGTCGATGCAAGCATTCTCAAATTCACCGGCCCTGCGGTGGTGTTTGAAAGCCAAGAAGATGCGGTCGATGGTATTTTAGGAGGCAAAGTTAAAGCGGGCGATGTGGTGGTCATTCGCTATGAAGGACCAAAAGGCGGCCCGGGTATGCAAGAGATGCTGTATCCAACCACTTACCTCAAATCAATGGGACTAGGTAAAGAGTGTGCGCTACTGACTGACGGCCGTTTTTCTGGTGGCACTTCTGGCCTCTCTATTGGTCATGCTTCGCCAGAAGCCGCAAATGGCGGTGCGATTGGTCTGGTGCGCAATGGCGACACGATTGCGATTGATATTCCTAACCGCACTATTTCACTCGAAATCTCTGAACAAGAGTTGGCTGATCGTCGCACTGAGCAAGACAAGTTGGGTTGGAAACCAGTCGATCGCCAACGTGAAGTCTCTTTCGCACTTAAAGCGTATGCCAGCATGGCAACTAGTGCCGACAAAGGTGCGGTGCGCGATAAAAGTAAACTCGAGGGTTAAGCCATGAGTGAAGCCCTTTGCGACGTTGAACAACCCCAATCTGGCGCAGATTATCTGCGCCAAGTGCTGCGTGCTCCAGTGTATGAAGTCGCCATCATCAGCCCATTGCAAGCGATGCCGAGGCTATCGGCTCGCATTGGCAATAAAGTGCAACTCAAGCGTGAGGATCGCCAGCCAGTACACTCGTTTAAATTGCGCGGTGCTTACAACATGGTATCGAGCCTCAGCGAAGAACAAAAAGCCGCTGGTGTAATCGCCGCATCAGCGGGTAATCATGCCCAAGGTATGGCGTTATCTGGCACTAAGCTGGGAATAAAAACCACAATTGTGATGCCAAAAACCACCCCTGACATCAAAGTTGAAGCGGTACGTGGCTTTGGTGGTCAAGTGGTGCTGCATGGCAATAACTTTGATGAAGCCAAAGCGGAAGCGGAGCGCCTAGCACTTAAATGTGGCTACACCTTTGTACCGCCATTTGACCATCCACTGGTGATTGCAGGTCAAGGCACCATTGCGATGGAGATGCTGCAGCAAAATGGTCACTTAGATTATATCTTTGTGCCAGTTGGTGGCGGTGGTCTGGCCGCTGGCGTAGCAGTGCTAGTCAAACAACTGATGCCAGAAATTAAAGTGATTGCGGTTGAGCCTGAAGATTCAGCCTGCCTTAAAGCAGCACTCGATGCGGGTGAACCAGTAGTGATCGACCAAGTCAGCATGTTTGCTGATGGTGTGGCAGTCAAACGCATTGGTGATGAGACTTTTCGTTTATGTCAGAAATACCTTGATGGTCATATTACGGTCTCTAGTGATGAAATCTGCGCGGCGGTTAAAGATATCTTTGAAGACACCCGTGCCATTGCCGAGCCTTCTGGAGCACTAGCTTTAGCGGGGCTTAAGAAATTTGCTGACAAACATCAGTTAAGCGGCAAACAACTGGGTACCGTGTTATCGGGCGCTAACACCAACTTTCATGGTTTACGTTATGTCTCCGAGCGCTGTGAATTAGGTGAAAAACGTGAAGGTTTGTTGGCGGTGACAATTCCAGAACGGCAAGGGGCTTTCTTTGATTTTTGCCACTTAATTGGTGGTCGTGCCGTAACCGAGTTTAACTACCGTTATAACGATGACTCACTGGCTAATATTTTTGTTGGTGTCCGCATCAATGGCGGCCAAGAAGAACTCGACCAAATCATTCAAGATTTACGATCAGGCGGCTATCCGGTGGTCGACCTATCTGATGATGAAATGGCTAAGCTCCACATTCGCTATATGGTCGGTGGTAAACCATCCAAACCACTCAAAGAGCGTTTATATAGCTTTGAATTTCCAGAGTACCCAGGAGCACTACTGAAATTCTTGAGCACTCTTGGTACCCACTGGAATATTAGTCTATTCAACTATCGCAATCATGGTGCTGATTATGGGCGCGTACTGTGTGGATTTGAATTGGAAGACAGCGATCTAATGCGCTTTTCAGCGCATTTAAGAGAGCTAGGCTATCAGTGGAAAGATGAGACTGGTAACCCGTCTTATCAGTTTTTCCTCTCTTCTCCACCGCAATAATTAGTCAAATAACACCACGAAAGCCAGCGATTCTGCTGGCTTTGTTCTATTCTTAATACATTGATTTTTAGTAATTTATGCGTTTATTGCATAAATTAAATGCTAAAGTTTCATTTTTCATAGTGCTATCAATACTACAATAAGTGCAGTTAATTGCTGCACTTATGCGGAGACCCTTATGTTTAACGCTCTAATTCTAAATCAAGAAGACAAACGTACTATCGCGTCAATCGAACAGATCGACGAAGCACAACTGCCTGAAGGCAATGTATTGATTGAAGTGGATTACTCATCACTTAACTACAAAGATGGTTTAGCGATCACTGGTAAAGGCAAAATCATTCGTAACTTTCCTATGGTTCCGGGTATCGATCTAGCAGGTAAAGTAGTTAGCTCTGAAGACGCTCGTTACCAAGCAGGTGATGAAGTGGTTCTGACTGGTTGGGGCGTTGGCGAAAACCATTGGGGTGGCATGGCGCAGCGTGCTCGTCTAAATGCAGATTGGTTAGTACCACTACCAAAAGGCTTAGACAGCAAGAAAGCAATGATGGTCGGCACAGCAGGCTTTACGGCGATGCTATGTGTGCAAGCACTGCTGGATGCTGATATCAAACCAGAAGCGGGCGAAATCCTAGTAACTGGTGCAAGCGGCGGCGTAGGTTCTGTTGCTGTTACGCTACTGGCTCAGCTAGGTTACAAAGTAGCGGCTGTGACTGGTCGTGTAGAGCAAAACGGTCCACTACTAGAAAAACTTGGTGCTAGCCGCATCATCGACCGCGTTGAGTTTGAAGAGCCAGCTCGTCCGCTTGAGAAACAAGTTTGGGCAGGTGCTGTTGATACGGTAGGCAGCAAAGTACTGGCGAAAGTATTAGCACAGATGGATTACAACAGCGCAGTTGCAGCATGTGGCCTAGCGGGCGGTTTCGACCTACCAACCACAGTCATGCCATTTATCCTACGTAACGTGCGCCTACAAGGTGTGGACTCAGTTAGTTGCCCAACAGAAAAACGTATCGCAGCGTGGGAAAAACTGGTTGAGCTACTACCAGACAGCTACTTCGAGCAAGCGTGTACAGAAGCAACCCTACAAGAAGCACCAAAATACGCAGAAGACATCACTAACGGTCAAGTAACTGGCCGCGTTGTGATCAAGCTATAATCGCTTAGTAAGAATAACAAAGAGCCAGCATTGCTGGCTCTTTTCGTATCGATTCAGTAACCACGGAACGACTAACAAGAAGCTGGCAATTAATCGAGCCCCATATCTTCAATCCGCTTAGCAATCAGACGACTACACTCTTCACGCACAATTCCTCGCAACCACTCTTGAGCAGGAGAATGCTCACAACGTGGATGCCAAATCAGTGAGTAATCAAATGGCGTAAAATGAAACGGCAATGGTTTTACCACCAAATCGTAACGCTCAGCGACCAGATAAGCTAAATCTGCAGGCACGGTAATAATTAGCGGCATGGTATCCACAATCGCTAACGCCGCTTCCAGATGATAAGCTCGTAACACCATTTTACGTTGTGGAAAATCAACCAGTGCTTGTTCGATGAGTGCTTTTACCCCATCACTGACCGCAATCATTGCATGCGGATACGCAAGATAGTCATCAAGACTCATCTCTTTGTCTGCCAAAGGGTGATGTTGCGACAAGAGACAAAATACCCCAACTCGACCAATAACTTCACTGCGAAGCGGCTCTACAGGACCAATCGGGCGACAAATCGCAATGTCAGCACCTTCATAGGTAAGCTGATCGGCTAAGCGATCATGATGCAACGGAATAAAATTGAGCGACACCAAAGGCGCCTCTTGATAAACACGAGGAATCGCAAATGGTAAAATGGTTTGCATCGCATAATCGGTCGTGGCGATAGTAAAAGTTTGTTCGCACCGTTTAGGGTCAAATTCAGCGGGAGCCAATACTTGGCGCAATGATTCCAACGGAACCCCAAGCTGAGCATCAATCTCTAACGCTTTTTCAGTCGGGATCAGTTGCTGCCCTTGGCGAGTAAATAAAGGGTCACCCAATAGGCTGCGTAAGCGTCCCAATACGCGACTCATCGCCGATTGGCTGAGGTTTAATCGGGTTGCCGCTTTACTGACACTGCACTCTTCAATGAGCACCCTCAGAGCCACAAGCAGATTTAAATCGCGTCGGTAGATCTCTTCTAATTCCATCAACACTCTCGGTAATAAGATGACATGCTAAGTGTACTATACCCGACTCATCACAAGTTCAACACTGTGCTTAGTCTCTAATGGAAATTGGCCACAAACGCTAGACAAAAAAATCCCGCCTTTCGGCGGGGAAGCCCAAGAAAACTGGGGATAGTGTCGGAATGTGTTGAATGGAGATGCCCTTGTCTGCGAGAGCTTGTTCCACAACGTTAAACCCGTTTACCTGTGGCAATAATGAAATACAATCCCTACAATCGTCTTTCAACTATCGCCCTACGTTGTGCAACCAGAACAGAAAACAAGCGCGTTAACAAACCTGTTCTCGAGAAAAGTTGTCTTAATCGGTGTCTTCTCCTTCCCGATAGATTTATTTGTTACCAACTTGTTAATTAAATTAAAACAAAATGATCATTTTGCCAAGCGATTATTGAATATTTTTTCTTCACTAGTATTATCTACCGCCTGAAAAGGCAATGAAGTGATGACCATGACAATCAATCTAGACCAGGCTACGCATACATTAGAGGCAGAAGGACTACGCTGCCCAGAGCCAGTAATGATGGTCAGGAAGACAATTCGAAACATGCAAGATGGGGATGTATTACTTGTTAAAGCAGATGATCCATCAACTACCCGCGATATTCCAAGCTTTTGCCGCTTTATGGATCACCAGTTGATTGGCGCGCAAACAGAATCAGTACCGTATCTGTACTTGATCAAGAAAGGGTTAAGCTAAGGTAGGGCTGTTGCTCGTACGCAGCTGAAAGCTTTTAAGCAGAATGGAAAACGGCAGCCTGAGGCTGCCGTTTTGTTTATTCGTCGTATTCGAGTGTGCGTATTTCAGATTGCAGTTTGCGAATCTGTTTTTGCATCGAGCGCATTTCTTCATGCATTGGAATAATATGCGCAACGCGAATCCATGCCTCTACAGTGAGGCCGGCTAAAACGATAGCCCCAGCAACCATTGGCAGCCACATGTCGGTTAACACCATTCCCAACAAAGTTAACGCCAACCCAAAGGTAAACAAATAACTTTGACTCTTTGGGCTCATGCCCATGTAACGTGTCAGCATACTCTTGCCCTCCGCCACTCATTGTTAAGGTTAAATTAGCATGACAATCGTGACACTTATATGTCAACGGTCACGCATTCCACCAATTTTACCGTCGATATTTGATTCGATTCACAACCCATTGATGACATTTCTCGCAAACACAAAAAAGGCTCTAACCACAAGATTAGAGCCAAAATCGTTAAGGGTAAAATTAGCTACGAGGTTTTAGATCCAGTACGTGTAGTAAACGCTCTGGTGTGCCTTCCCAAATCATTGGACGACCTTTTGGATTGTCTTTTGTCCACCAACCAGTGAAGTTCTTAGTGCTGTATTGATAGAAGTTAGGACCAGACAATACCGGTACCGTGACTTGGTTTGACGCAATAATCTCTTGAATGCTATGCGCAATTTTTAGCTGCTCTTTGCTATCAGCGGTTTTGTAGAAGCTATCTAGCAGTTTATCTAGTTCAGCATTTTGCCAGTGGTGCATCGCAAAGCGTGGCATACCTTCTGGTTGCTGCATACGAGAGTGGTAACCACTATTCCAGTAGGTGTGTGGCGTTGGACCATGGAAATAGTTGGTGTATGCAATATCGTAGTCAGCAGCAATCATCGAGTTGTTATAAACCGAGAAGTCTGGCGTACGAGCTTTGGCGTTAATACCCACTTCATGCAATTGTTCAACCGCCAACATGACCGTGTTGTTGAAGTCAGTCCAACCTTGTGGTGACTGAATCGCAAGCTCAAACTCTGCGCCAGATGGAGACTCAACAAAACCGTCGCCATTGGTATCTTCAAAGCCGGCTTCTGCTAGCAGAGCTTTGGCTTTTTCTGGCGAGTAGGTCATAAATGGTTTGTATTTATTGTGAGTTTCTTCATTTGACCAAGTTTCAAATGCATAACCCAAGCCTGAAGCAAAGTCGTTGAGTACGGCGTTACCGTAGTTTGCAATATCAATCAGAGTTTGACGATCAATCGCCATTGAGAAAGCACGACGGAAGTTAATGTCATTCATCACTTCATGCTTAACTTTGTCTTTCGATTCATAGTTAAACACGAATGCTTGTGTGCCTGCTGGTGGGAACCAGTAACCATGATCTGCCGATGCTTTTAAGAAGGTTTCATCAATATCCGGAATAAATGAACCCGCCCAGTCAACACGAGCATTAATTAACTCACCCAATACTTGGTCATTGTGGTTCATTTGCGGTACACGTAAACAATCCACTTCTAAGTTAGCATTATCCCAATAGTGTGGGTTACGACATTGCAAGAATAGCGTTGAGGTAAACTGAGGTAGCTCGGTGAATGGCCCGGTACCCACTGGATTTGGGTTCATAAATGATGCTGGGTCTTCAACAGATTTCCATTGATGTTCAGCAACGACTGGCACCAAAGTAATCTCATAACTAATATTGGTATTCACTTCGTTTAGGTGGAAGCGAACTTGGTACTGACCCAATTTTTCTACCGATTTAATCTTGCTGTTGATACCACGATCGTCGATGTTCGGGTGCTTTTTCACCATATCGAAAGTAAACACTACGTCATCAGCATCAAATGTTTCACCATCTGACCACTTCACACCTTCACGTAAATCAAACGTGATGCTCAATAGGTCCTTACTCATTTCATAGCCAGTCGCCAAACGAAACTCAGGCACGTTACCTTTCAGCTCGTTAAACACCACTAATGGCTCATAAATGAAGTCACGAGCAGTATGCAAACGAGAAACCGCATAAGGGTTAAAGTTGCGAATTAAGGTTGGGTTATGGTTTGGAATAATGGTCACTTGTGACATTTTATCCAAATCCGCAGCGACAGTTTGAGTAGAAATAGTGAGAGTCGCAGCAATGGCTGCAGACAGTAAAGTCGTTTTCATGACGTTTCCTTATCAATGGACACGCACACAAAATAACCAGTTGTTAAAAAAGCATCAACGGCAATAAAAAACACAGAAAAACAGTAAGTTAATCTTTTGTTATCAGCCTCGGTTCGTTTGATATTTATACAACCAGCGAAATGATCAATCACGACACAGAATCTCGACACGAGTCGAAAATCCATCAGTTAATGACGAAAAATTACAACACTTGATGGGTTGATTACACATATGCGACACATTCGATTTTTGCGAGCAAATTAAAATTTCCTTTGCTCGCAATAACCAAAATTGGATTAAAACAGCGCCGAAGCTATCGCCAATCCTAAGAATAACACCGCACTAATCTTACGAATTAACGCCAAAGGTAATTTATCGGCGGAGATTTTACCCATCAACACCACAGGTACGTTGGCGACCATCATGCCAAGCGTGGTGCCGATCACCACCCACAACAATGCATCTGCGTATTGCGCGCCTAAGATAGAGGTGGCGATTTGAGTTTTATCTCCAATTTCAGCGACAAAAAATGCCATAAAACTGGTGACAAAGGCACTGCGTCCGCAAACAGTGTACTCATCATCCAATTTATCGGGAATTAACACCCAGCCCGCCATTAACAAGAAACTGATCGTCACCACCCAACGCAGAATTTCTGGTGAAAGGTAATCGGCAATGACAACACCAAGCCAAGCGGCTAGAGCGTGATTGGCTAAAGTTGCGAATAAAATCGCGAGAATGATGGGAATCGGTTTGCGATAACGGCTGGCGAGAACCAAAGACAATAACTGAGTCTTGTCGCCGATCTCAGCGATCGCAACCGTGGTTAAAGATAGTGCTAATACACTCACAACATGCTCAATATGAGGCGGGGGTTATTATTTTATAACCATAGACAAACCTCACGCCCCACCCCGGTTCGTGATGATTTGTCTAAGGTCTTGCTAAACTTACCAGAGGTGGTAAGTCTTGGACGCCATGGTGATGTTGCACCAATTATGTTGACGAACAAACTCATTCACTGGGATGTGAATCAAGTAAGCTACTCCCCGAAGACGGCGCAATTCTAACCATATCCACCAGCCAGCTCAAGTCCGGTTTTGTAAGCAAAAATCCGCCAAAAAGTGCAATTTCAACTTCTAATAGCTAAATATGCCAATAATTGGGCAAACTTAGCTATTCTGGCTATGAAATAAACAAGATTAGCGCTACTCCCATGCCCAATATCTGGGTATACTTGATTGTTATTTTATTCAACCGTCATTACTTCCCCGACGTGAGCTTTGAGGCATGAATTCCTCGCTCAAACGCCAAGAAGTAATTAGAGAATCGCGCGAACCGACTTATGCAAAAATACGATATCAAAACCTTCCAGGGAATGATCCTCGCGCTGCAGGATTATTGGGCTCAAAATGGTTGCACCATTGTTCAACCGCTAGATATGGAAGTAGGTGCGGGTACCTCTCACCCAATGACCTGTCTACGAGCGCTTGGCCCAGAGCCAATGTCTACAGCTTACGTACAACCTTCTCGTCGTCCTACAGATGGTCGTTACGGTGAAAACCCTAACCGTCTACAGCACTACTACCAATTCCAAGTAGCGCTAAAACCATCACCAGACAATATCCAAGAGTTGTACCTCGGTTCTCTAGAAGTACTTGGTATTGACCCACTTGTTCACGATATTCGTTTCGTAGAAGACAACTGGGAAAACCCAACACTAGGCGCATGGGGTCTAGGCTGGGAAGTATGGCTAAACGGCATGGAAGTAACTCAGTTTACTTACTTCCAACAAGTTGGCGGTCTTGAATGTAAACCAGTTACCGGTGAAATCACTTACGGTATCGAGCGCCTAGCAATGTACATCCAAGAAGTAGACTCGGTTTACGATCTGACTTGGAACATTGCACCAGATGGCAGCAAAGTAACCTATGGTGACATCTTCCACCAAAACGAAGTTGAGCAATCAACTTACAACTTTGAACACGCTGACGTTGAATTCCTATTTGGTTTCTTCGAACAGTGTGAGAAAGAGTGCCAAAACCTACTTGCTCTTGAAACGCCACTTCCGCTTCCAGCGTACGAGCGCATTCTAAAAGCAGCACACGCGTTTAACCTACTGGATGCTCGCAAAGCGATCTCAGTAACGGAACGTCAACGCTACATCTTGCGCATCCGTAACCTAACTAAAGCAGTTGCAGAAGCATACTACGCATCGCGTGAAGCACTAGGCTTCCCAATGTGTAAGAAAGAACAAGCGTAAGAGGTAGAGTAATCATGGCAAAAGAATTTCTAATCGAGCTAGGTACAGAAGAGCTACCACCAACGCAACTTCGTACTCTGGCTGAAGCATTCGCAGCAAACTTTGAAGCTGAACTGAAAAATGCTGAGCTAACGCACGAAGGCGTAAAATGGTTCGCTGCACCTCGCCGTCTAGCACTGAAAGTGGCAGCACTAGCAGAAAACCAAGCAGACAAAATCGTTGAAAAACGTGGCCCTGCGGTATCAGCAGCGTTTGATGCTGAAGGCAACGCAACTAAAGCGGCTCAAGGTTGGGCGCGTGGTTGTGGTATCACTGTTGACCAAGCAGAACGCATGGTAACAGACAAAGGCGAATGGCTACTGTTCAAACAAGAAGTAAAAGGCCAACCAACTTCGGATATCGTAGTTGAACTAGCAGCAAAAGCGCTAGCAGGTCTGCCAATTGCAAAACCTATGCGTTGGGGCAACAAAACGACTCAGTTTATTCGCCCAGTAAAAACGCTGACTATGCTAATGGGCTCTGACCTTATCCAAGGTGAAATCCTAGGCGTAGCCTCTGATCGCGTTATCCGTGGTCACCGCTTTATGGGTGAGCGTGAGTTCACTATCGATTCTGCAGAGCAATACCCAGCGATCCTAGAAGAGCGCGGTAAAGTGATGGCAGATTATGAAGCACGTAAAGCCATCATTCTTGCTGATGCACAAAAAGCGGCAGCAGCAATCGGCGGTATCGCTGATCTAGAAGATGACCTAGTTGAAGAAGTAACGTCTCTGGTTGAATGGCCAGTGGTACTGACCGCGAAGTTTGAAGAAGAGTTCCTAAAAGTGCCAGCTGAAGCTTTGGTTTACACCATGAAAGGTGACCAAAAGTACTTCCCAGTGTACGACGAGAACAAGAAGCTACTACCGAACTTCATCTTCGTATCAAACATCGAATCAAAAGAGCCTCGTTACGTGATTGAAGGTAACGAGAAAGTGGTTCGTCCACGTCTTGCTGACGCTGAGTTCTTCTTCAACACCGACCGTAAGAGCAAGCTGATCGATCGTCTACCAATGCTAGAAAATGCGATTTTCCAACAGCAACTGGGTACGATTAAAGACAAAACCGATCGCATCACTGAATTGGCTGGCTACATTGCTAAGCAAATCGGTGCGGACGTTGAGAAGTCAAAACGCGCTGGTCTACTAGCAAAATGTGACCTAATGACATCAATGGTATTTGAATTTACTGATACTCAAGGTGTTATGGGCATGCACTACGCTCGCCACGACGGTGAAGCAGAAGAAGTGGCAGTCGCACTAAACGAGCAATACATGCCTCGTTTCGCTGGTGATGACCTTCCATCAAACGGTGTATCTGCTGCAGTTGCGATGGCAGACAAGCTAGACACTATCGTAGGTATCTTCGGTATCGGTCAAGCACCTAAAGGCAGCGACCCATTTGCACTACGCCGTGCATCATTAGGTGTACTGCGTATCATCGTTGAATACGGCTACAACCTAGACCTTGTTGACCTAGTAGCGAAAGCGAAATCACTGTTTGGCGATCGTTTGACTAACGACAACGTTGAGCAAGAAGTGATTGAGTTTATGCTGGGTCGTTTCCGTGCATGGTACCAAGATGAAGGCTTCAGCGTAGACATCATTCAAGCAGTACTGGCACGTCGTCCAACAAAACCTGCGGACTTTGACCAACGTGTTAAAGCGGTTTCTCACTTCCGTGAACTGGAAGCAGCAGAAGCACTGGCAGCGGCGAACAAACGTGTCGGTAACATCCTAGCGAAATTCGACGGTGAACTGGCTGCTGAAATCGATCTTGCCCTTCTACAAGAAGATGCCGAGAAAGTACTGGCTGAAAACGTGGAAGTGATGACGGAAGCGCTTGAACCAGCATTTGCAACAGGTAACTACCAAGAAGCACTAAGCAAACTGGCTGACCTACGCGAGCCTGTAGATGCGTTCTTCGACAACGTAATGGTTATGGCTGATGATGAAGCACTGAAGACTAACCGTCTAACGCTACTAAACAACCTACGTAACCTGTTCCTACAGATCGCAGATATTTCTCTACTGCAGAAATAATCTTCTTACCATCTATCCCTAGATGGTAATGCGCAATAACGAAGCCCAACTCGAAAAAGTTGGGCTTTATTTTTAACCATTTTCCAATTTGTGCTTTGCCTCTCAATCCCATTACGGTATGTTCAAGGATTATTCGATTTGTCAGCAACGTACTGACTTCAGACACATGAAAGCAAACACAATGTATTAGGTTAACAGCACATGCAATTCTCAAGATTTGGTGAAAAATTCAATCAGTATTCCGGTATTACACAGTTAATGGATGACTTAAATGATGGTCTACGCACGCCTGGTGCCATCATGCTCGGTGGCGGTAACCCAGCCCCGATTCCAGCCATGCTTGATTACTTTCGCCAAGCCAGTGAGGCCATGCTCGCCAATGGAGAGCTGGTAGCCGCATTAACCAATTATGATGGCCCACAAGGCAATGACCGCTTTGTCTCTGCATTGGCTAAACTGCTCAAGCAGACTTACGGATGGGACATCAGTGAAAAGAACATCAGCCTAACCAACGGCAGCCAAAGTGGTTTCTTTAGCTTGTTTAACCTATTTGCAGGTCAGCAGCCTGACGGTTCACATAAAAAAGTACTGCTACCACTGGCTCCAGAATATATTGGGTATGGTGATGCGGGGATTGATGAAGATATTTTTGTCTCTTATCGCCCAGAGATTGAGATTCTCGAAAACGGATTGTTCAAATACTACGTCGATTTTGAACAACTAACGGTGGATGACTCAATTGCGGCAATTTGCGCCTCTCGCCCAACGAACCCAACCGGTAATGTACTAACGGATGAAGAAATTCGTAAGTTAGATAAACTGGCTCGCCAACATAATATTCCGCTAATTCTGGATAACGCTTACGGTCTACCATTTCCAAATATCATTTTTGAAGACGTTGAGCCATTCTGGAACGAAAACACCATTCTGTGCATGAGCCTGTCTAAACTGGGTCTGCCTGGTGTGCGTTGTGGCATTGTGATTGCCAGCGAAGCGATTACCGCAGCGATGACCAATATGAATGGCATCATCAGCTTGGCGCCAAGTGGCGTCGGCCCAACTTACGCTGCACACATGATTGAGCAAGGTGATCTGCTGGCACTCAGCAGCAATGTGATTAAACCGTTTTATAAGCACAAAGCACAGCGAGCGGTGGAACTGCTGCAACAAGCGATTACTGACACACGTTTTCGAATTCATAAACCTGAAGGCGCTATATTCTTATGGTTATGGTTCGATGAATTACCGATCACCACCATGGAACTCTATAAGCGCCTCAAAGATCGTGGGGTACTGATTGTGCCAGGAGAATATTTCTTTATTGGCCAAGAAGATGAATGGGATCATGCTCATCAATGCTTGCGTATGAACTACGTACAAAATGATGACATGATGCAAAAAGGCATTGCAGTGATCGCAGAAGAAGTGGCGAAAGCGTACCAACAAGCATAATAGCCGCTCTCAATCACTCATCTAATCAAGACTTCCAAACAATAAAAAAGAGCACCATCAGGTGCTCTTTCACTCTTTATATTAAGGCGATTTAATTAGCCTTCTAGCAGGTTATTACCATTAATCGCAATCTTGCGTGGTTGCATTGCCTCTGGAATTTCACGTTCTAGGTCAATGTGTAGAAGACCATTTTCCATGCTTGCACCAACCACTTTCACGTAATCCGCAAGTTGGAATTTACGTTCAAAGTCACGCTCGGCAATACCTTGGTAAACGTAGTTTTTACCCTCTTCAACATTACGCTCACCTTTTACGATTAGCATATTATCTTTTTGAGTCAGATCGAGTTGGTCTTCAGCAAAACCGGCAACTGCCATAGTAATACGGAAATTGTGCTCGTCTTTTTGCTCAATATTGTATGGAGGGTAACCGCCAGATGAGTTTTTCGCTGATGACGCTTCCATCATGTTGAATAGACGGTCAAAGCCAATTGCGCTGCGGTATAAAGGAGTGAAATCTACAGTTCTCATAATGCTATCCTCTTAGTAAGCAATAGTCTTAGTCGTGAGTTTGCATCGCCTTTACCATTTAACTTTTGATAAAAGGCTGCCGACTAAGGGATTCATCGCCATTCCTCTGGTTACCTCGATGGTCAACTCGGGGACATAGTTTTGAATCGTCGGTTTTGCTTTACTGAAACAAAACCAAGTTTAAATATGCCGCTAAATCTATCCTCTCATGAGCGATACTTTATTGGCGATTTCAGAGGTTGTGTTTCTTCTCTTGTTGAGCAAGACAGCTATCCCTCTTCACAGATAGATATATGGACCGATCAAACCCCTTTCAAGGGATCATCTGAAAAATTTTTTAGATCCACGCCATTTCAATGCCTTACACACCTTCCGCATGTCGAAAAAAAGCGCAGCAACATCCGTAGGACGGATCCCTTTATCATTCCCTCAGCCAATAAAAAAGCACCACCCGAAGGCAGTGCTTTTATAACCCAATTACAATGACATTTTAATGGCTCGAGGCTAAGTTAGTTCGCATTAGTTCAAGCAAGGCGCACGCAGCATACAAGTGTATGTGAGTACGCCTAACGCAGAAATCATGCGAAATAACGACGCATCGCAGTGATTAAACGTCTAGGTTGGCTACCTTGAGGGCGTTCTCTTCAATGAAGTTACGACGCGGCTCAACTTGGTCACCCATCAATGTAGTAAACAATTGGTCTGCACCTACGGCATCTTCAATTGTTACTTGCATCATACGGCGAGTCTCTGGGTCCATCGTGGTTTCCCAAAGCTGATCTGGGTTCATCTCACCTAGACCTTTGTAGCGTTGTAGGCTTAGACCACGACGTGACTCTTTGATTAACCACTCTAGTGCGTCGACAAAGCTTGATACTGGTTGAGTACGCTCACCACGTTGAATGTAAGCACCCTCTTCCACTAGACCATCCAAAGCTTCAGATAGATCAGCCAGCTTGCTGTACTCTTTCGAGTTAAGCAAATCGGCACTTAGTGCGTAGTCGTAAGTCACACCATGAGTACGTACGATGATTTTCGGTAGATGAATACCTAGCTCTGCGTGCTGCTCGACTTCAAAGCTGTATTGGCTTGCGCCCACTTCTTTAGCATTAAGTTGTTCAACAAGCTGTTTTGTCCACGCTTCGACCGCTGCTGCATCTTGGCATTGCTCAGACGTTAGACGTGGTACATAGATAAATTCATGCACCAATGCACGTGGGTAGCGACGGCTCATACGATCCACCAGCTTAATACCTGCATTGTATTGTTGAACAAGCTTCTCTAGCGCTTCGCCACCTAGCGCTGGAGCTTGTGCATTGACGTGCAGAGCAGCGTTATCTAGCGCCAATGCCACTTGGTATTGGTTCATCGCATCTTCGTCTTTGATGTACTGCTCTTGTTTGCCTTTTTTCACTTTGTATAGTGGTGGCTGAGCGATGTATACATAGCCACGCTCAATCAGCTCAGGCATTTGGCGGTAGAAGAAGGTCAACAGTAGCGTACGAATGTGCGAACCGTCGACGTCAGCATCGGTCATGATGATGATGTTGTGGTAACGCAGCTTATCAGGGTTGTATTCGTCACGGCCGATACCACAACCCAGTGCGGTAATTAGCGTTGCAACCTCTTGTGAAGAAAGCATTTTATCAAAACGTGCTTTCTCAACGTTTAGGATCTTACCTTTTAGTGGCAGGATAGCTTGGTTCTTACGGTTACGACCTTGTTTCGCTGAACCACCCGCAGAGTCACCCTCCACTATGTATAGTTCAGACAGTGCAGGATCTTTTTCCTGACAGTCAGCAAGTTTACCTGGAAGGCCTGCAAGATCTAACGCACCTTTACGGCGAGTCATTTCACGCGCTTTACGCGCCGCTTCACGAGCACGCGCTGCATCAATGATCTTCGAACAAACCATCTTCGCTTCTGACGGATGCTCTGCTAGGAACTCTGACAGTTTCTCGCCCATCGCCGACTCAACTGCAGATTTAACTTCAGATGAAACAAGCTTGTCTTTGGTTTGGCTTGAGAATTTTGGATCCGGTACTTTTACCGAAACAACGGCAGTTAGACCTTCACGCGCATCATCACCCGATGTCGCAGTCTTGGCTTTTTTCGAGAAGCCTTCTTTATCCATAAAGGTGTTCAGTGTACGAGTTAACGCCGCACGGAAACCTGCTAGGTGCGTACCACCATCGCGTTGTGGAATGTTGTTAGTGAAACAGTAGATGTTTTCTTGGAAACCATCGTTCCATTGCATGGCCACTTCTACCGAGATGCCATCGTCACGCTCAGTATTGAAATGGAACACTTTCTCATGGATCGGTGTTTTGTTGGTATTTAGGTGGTCAACAAACGCTTGAATACCACCTTCGTACATGAAGTGGTCGCTCTTGTCTTCTTCACGCTCATCAGAAAGCTTGATAGACACACCTGAGTTTAGGAATGATAGCTCACGTAGACGTTTTGCTAGGATGTCGTAGTGGAATTCCACATTAGTGAAGGTTTGATCACTCGGCCAGAAACGGATGGTGGTACCAGTCTTGTCAGTATCACCCACAACCGCTAGTGGTGCTTGAGGCTCACCATGATGGTAGGTTTGCTTGTGAACGTGACCACCACGATAAATCGTTAGTTCCACTTTCTCAGACAGTGCGTTTACTACAGAAACACCTACACCGTGTAGACCACCCGATACTTTGTATGAGTTGTCATCGAACTTACCACCTGCGTGTAGAACCGTCATGATAACTTCGGCTGCTGACACTTTCTCTTCTGGGTGTAGCTCGGTTGGAATACCACGGCCATCATCACTAACAGAAACAGAGTTATCCTCATGGATTGTCACAATGATGTCTTTACAGTGACCTGCTAACGCTTCATCAATTGAGTTATCCACCACCTCAAAGACCATGTGGTGAAGACCGGTGCCGTCGTCCGTGTCGCCGATGTACATACCTGGGCGCTTACGAACCGCGTCCAGACCCTTCAGTACTTTAATACTCGATGAATCGTAATTTTCAGACATGAGTTATCTTCCGCTATTTATAGTTGCTCTATTGTGCCATGTTCCACATGGAACATCTTGCCTTTATCGTCGTACATATCGGCAATTTGACCCTCAGTAATAGAGCTTACAAAAACTTGAGCCCCCGTCTCTTTCAAGCAATCCGCTAGGCGCTTGCGACGTTGACTATCTAATTCCGATGCAAAGTCATCAATTAGGTAAATGCATTGCTTTCCGGTCATTTCGGTTAAGTGCTGCCCTTGCGCCACGCGCAACGCACACACCATCAGTTTTAACTGACCCCGTGAAAGCACATCTTCTACTGGTGTACCGTTCACTTTTATCCGCAAATCGGCTTTGTTTGGCCCACTAAAGGTGTAGCCTAACGCCTGATCACGCTCGAAGTTCTTCTCGAGAATTTGTTGATAAGGCGTGTCCTTATCCCAGCCTCGATAGTACTTCAATTGAATATCAAATTCGGGCAAAAACACGCCACAGATCTGCTGTGCCTTTGCACTCATTTGTTCAACATAGGTGGCTCGCCATTGGCTAATATTTTCTGCCAACCGTGCCATTTCTTGATCCCAGTAACTGAGTTCTCGATAGTCACGTGCCGTTTTCAATAACGCGTTACGCTGCTTATTCAGTCGACGAAAACGCCCCCATGCATCATAAAATGCCGATTCGGTATGAAACACACCCCAATCGATAAATGCGCGGCGATGTTTAGGTCCATCAGTCAACAAATCAAACCCTTCCGGGTGAATCAGTTGCAACGGTAATACCTGTGCCAGTTGTGCTAACTTTTGCCCAGATTGACCGCCTATTTTAACCTCTGTTGACCCATCACGCTGCTTATTAATCCCAATCGGTAGCTCAAATTGATCCGAGTTCAAAAAACGGCCATGTACAAACAGCTCGTCACACTCGTTTTGGATCACTCGTCCCGTGAGACTGCTCTTAAATGAGCGTCCATGACCGAGTAAATAGATCGCTTCCAGTACACTGGTTTTACCGCTGCCATTAGGGCCGATAAGAAAGTTAAAGCCTGCTGATAGGTGAATATCACAGGCTTTAATGTTGCGAAACTGGTTAATTATCAGGCGAGATAGTGGCATTCTACAATCGAATCGGCATAACCACGTAAAGCGCACTGTCGTCGTCAGCGTTTTCAATTAACGCACTGGCGTTGGCATCTGACATCGACACTCGCACTTTTTCACAGCGTAGAGTGTTAAGTACATCTAACACATAGCTGACGTTGAAGCCGATTTCGATCGCATCACCGTCAAAGCTGACATCCAACATCTCTTCCGCTTCTTCTTGCTCAGGGTTGTTGGCTGTAATGCGCATTTCGTTATCTGCGAGATTCACTCGCACGCCACGGAACTTCTCATTAGAAAGAATCGCTGCACGTGAAAATGCTTGGCGCAGTTCATCACAGTTCGCTTCCAACGTTTTGGTCGTGCTTTGTGGCATAACGCGGCGGTAGTCAGGGAAACGACCATCAACCAGCTTAGAGGTAAACACAAAGTTATTCACTTCAGCACGCACATTCGAGCTACCAATTTGTAGTACGACTGGCTGCTCTGGCGCATCCAATAGCTTAACTAACTCTTGAACCCCTTTACGTGGCACAATGATTTGTTTGGTCGCAAAGTCGGCACCAAGCTCAACCAAAGATACCGCCATGCGGTGACCATCCGTCGCTACGCTACGCAATGTGGTGCCATCAATTTCAAACAACATACCATTGAGATAGTAACGAACATCTTGGTTAGCCATTGAGAATTGAGTTTTCTCAATCAAACCACGTAATTCGGCTTGAGTCAGTGAAACTTCAACTTCACTTTGCCAATCTTCAATATTTGGAAAATCGTTAGCCGGAAGTGTCGCCAATGAGAAACGGCTGCGACCCGAACGCACTTGAACACGATCACCTTCTAACACGAAAGTGATCACTGAATCGTCAGGCAAGCCACGGCAGATATCAAGGAACTTACGCGAAGGCACGGTAATGCTGCCTGCTTCAAAGTCACCTTCTAGGGTTACGCGGCTAATCAGTTCTACTTCCAAATCGGTAGCGGTCATAGATAAGGTATTATCTTCAACCTTAATCAATAGGTTACCGAGAATAGGTAACGTTGGTCGGCCGCCTAATGCACCCGACACTTGTTGAAGTGGTTTCAGTAGATGACTGCGTTCAATGGAAAATTTCATAGTGCGCTCTTATTTGAATTCTGGATGGCGTAATAGTTATTCGCCAATACTAGCAACGGATAAGAATACAGTGAATTAAGAAGAAAGGGTACGAATCAAGTTCGAGTAGTCTTCTTTAATATCGTGGCTTTCCTCGCGTAATTGCTCAATCTTACGACATGCATGCAATACCGTGGTGTGGTCACGACCACCAAACGCATCACCAATTTCAGGTAAGCTGTGGTTAGTAAGCTCTTTTGCTAGCGCCATAGCTAATTGGCGTGGACGAGCAACTGAACGCGAACGACGTTTTGAAAGCAGATCCGCCACTTTAATTTTGTAGTATTCTGCGACTGTCTTTTGAATATTATCAATCGTCACCAACTTTTCTTGCAGAGCAAGCAAATCTCGCAGTGCTTCACGTACAAAATCAATCGTGATCGGACGACCAGTAAAGTTCGCATTAGCGATAACACGGTTCAGTGCGCCTTCAAGCTCACGAACATTCGAACGTAGACGCTTCGCGATAAAGAATGCCACTTCATCGGCCAAGTGAATTTGGTGATCTTCAGCTTTCTTCATCAAAATCGCCACGCGCGTTTCTAATTCAGGTGGCTCGATCGCAACCGTTAGACCCCAACCAAAGCGCGATTTTAGACGATCTTCTACCCCGCTGATCTCTTTTGGATAGCGGTCAGAGGTAAGAATGATCTGTTGGTTACCCTCAAGCAACGCATTGAAGGTATGGAAAAATTCTTCTTGAGAACGCTCTTTATTAGCGAAAAACTGAATATCATCGATAAGCAGAGCATCCACACTGCGGTAGTAGCGTTTGAATTCTTCAATTGCGTTATTTTGCAGCGCTTTAACCATGTCTTGCACGAAACGCTCAGAGTGCATGTACACCACTTTTGCATTTGGTTTGTTATCGACGATCGCATTGCCTACCGCGTGTAGCAAGTGAGTTTTACCTAAACCGGTACCACCATAGAGGAACAGTGGGTTATATGCCGCACCAGGGTTGTCTGCTACTTGGCGCGCTGCCGCTAAACCAAGTTGGTTTGACTTACCTTCCACAAAGTTATTGAACTTATGTTTTGGGTTCACATTTGAGCGGTGGTTAATGTCTGCCATCGCTTGTGGATCGTCATCCCAGGTTTTATGTACTGGTTTACGCGCTTGCAGTTGCGCGGGCGCTGAAGATTCCGCTGCCACATCTGCTGGCGTACGCTTAGGTGCAGGTGTTGGCGCAGCCACACGACGGCTACCCACTTCAAAACGAAGGTTTGGGATATCATTACCGCAGTATTCTTGCAGTAAACGATTGATACTATTTAGATACTTATCGCGAACCCAATCCAATACGAAGCGGTTTGGGGCAAACAAGGTGAGTGTATTGTCATTAAGCTCCGCTTGTAACGGACGTACCCACATACTGAATTCTGTAGCTGGTAACTCTTCTTGAAGCTGTTGCAAGCATTGCAACCAAAGCGAAGATGACACGGAAACCCCACTCGAGATAATTGATCGGAAAAGAGTACAGATTTTACCTGTTGATAACCGAGATCGCCAGCAATTGATCGAGGATCCAGTGAATAAGATCTAAGTTATTCACAATTTTTTTGTCATTATTCGATAGATCATCACATTCAATCCCGCTATTACCCACACATTGATCCACAAATGACCATTTTTCGACAGATCCAGCATTTGGTGATAACTCTGTGAATGATTCTCTTTTTGCATGGCTTATCCACAAGTTTATGAAATGAATCGAGTCACTCTCATAAGTTATAAACTGATGACTAAACGCGCTGAATTCAGCCTCTTGATGTCACTTGGGAATAAATTATCACCCTTTGTTATTTATCTAACGAATTTCCAGTATGTAGTATTTGTAACCATAAATTTATGAGGATGTAATATGAAAAGCTGGATAAAAACCTTCGTTACTACAATTGCCCTTGCGGCATCGGTGTCTGCCACACAAGCAGCTGCTGAAAGTAAAATTGACCAAGTAAAAGTCGGAATGTCTGGCCGTTACTTCCCATTCACATTTGTAGAAAAGGACAAGCTGCAAGGTTTTGAGGTCGACCTTTGGGATGAAATAGGCAAGCGCAATGACTATCAGGTCGAATATGTGACTGCGAACTTTTCTGGCCTATTTGGTCTATTAGAGACAGGTCGCATCGATACGATTTCTAACCAAATCACCATCACTGATGCACGCAAAGCGAAGTTTTTGTTTGCTGATCCTTACGTTATCGATGGCGCGCAAATTACCGTACGCAAGGGCAATGACTCGATCCAAGCGGTGACAGATTTAGCAGGAAAAACCGTCGCGGTTAACTTAGGTTCTAACTTTGAACAATTACTGCGCAAACACGATAAAGACGGCAAAATTAATATCAAAACTTACGATACCGGCATCGAACAAGATGTGATTCTTGGTCGTGCAGATGCATTCATCATGGACCGTCTTTCTGCGCTGGAACTGATTAAAAAGACCGGATTACCACTACAACTAGCTGGCAAACCATTTGAAACGATTGAAAATGCGTGGCCATTTGTTGATAACGCTCGTGGTAAACAGTTACAAACGGAAGTAAATAAAGCGCTAGCAGCAATGCGTGCTGACGGCACTCTACAGCGCATCTCTGAAAAATGGTTTGGTGCTGATATCACCAACTAAAATTAAACCAATCAATTTTACCAAGGTGGAATTTGTTTCCACCTTTTCTTTTCTAAGAAGGCACTATGGGCTTTGATTTTAATTACATGCTGGAACTGATGCCAATTCTGCTCAAATATTTGGGCACCACCATGGAAATGGCACTTCTAGGTTTGGTTTTTTCGCTGATTTTAGCGCTTGTTCTTGCCAATATTCGTGTTTTCGTATTCCAGTATTGGATCAGCTTAGCCAACTCTACATCAGCTTTTTTCGTGGCACTCCGCTGCTGGTTCAACTGTTCTTACTCTACTACGGCCTACCGCAAGTATTCCCTATCATGGTCGGCATTGATGCGTTTAGTGCCGCCATTATTGGCTTAACCTTACACTTTGCTGCTTACATGGCAGAAAGCATTCGCGCTGCAATTATCGGTATTGACCGCAGCCAAATGGAAGCGAGTTTGTCGGTAGGTATGACGACCAGCCAAGCCATGCGCCGCATTATTTTGCCGCAAGCAACTCGAGTTGCACTGCCTTCATTGATGAATTACTTCATCGACATGATTAAATCTACCTCCTTAGCATTTACCCTTGGTGTGCCAGAGATAATGGCCAAAGCACAAATGGAAGCCTCTTCGAGTTTCCGCTTTTTTGAAGCATTCCTTGCAGTAGCTCTTATTTACTGGGGTGTGGTGGTCATACTGACACGCATGCAAATTTGGGCTGAAGCCAAACTCAATAAGGCATATGTACGATGATCAAACTAGATAACATTCACAAAAGCTTTGGCGACAGCGAAGTCTTAAAAGGCATCGATCTTGAGATAAAAAAAGGTGAGATCATTGTCATTATTGGCTCTAGCGGTACTGGTAAATCAACCCTACTGCGCTGCGTCAATTTTTTAGAGCAAGCCAACCAAGGTACCATTACCATTGATGATGTCAGCGTTAATACGCAGCAGCACACCAAAGCTGAAGTTCTCGCTCTGCGACGTAAAACTGGCTTTGTATTTCAAAACTACGCTTTGTTTGCCCATATGACCGCTCGTCAGAATATTGCTGAAGGCTTGATTACCGTTCGTGGTTGGAATAAAGCCGAGGCGCTAGCAAAAGCGCAACAAATCTTAGATGACATTGGCCTTGGCGACAAAGGAGACAGCTACCCTGCGGCCCTGTCCGGTGGCCAGCAGCAGCGAGTCGGCATTGGCCGCGCAATGGCACTGCAGCCAGAATTATTGTTATTTGATGAACCGACGTCGGCCTTGGATCCAGAATGGGTGGGCGAAGTGCTGAACCTAATGAAGCAATTAGCAACCCAGCACCAGACCATGCTGGTCGTCACTCATGAAATGCAATTTGCCAAAGAAGTCGCTGACCGAGTGATCTTCATGGCAGAGGGAAATATCGTCGAACAAGGATCGCCAGCGGAAATTTTCGAAAATCCACAAGATCCAAGACTAAAAAAATTCCTCAATCAAGTTGGTGTCGAGTGAAAATTGACTAAAGATCCAACATAAGGATCGCTTGATCCTTGAGATTTTGCTCACACTACGTATAATCGCCCGACGCGGAATTTCATACACATGAGTCGTTGACACAATTTGTGAGTGTGATTACAATTCCGCCTCTTTGTTGAGAGGCGTCGGTTGTCCTCTTTATATATAAGAAGACTTTGTGCCCACGCCGGGTTAACGAAAGAACCTAAAACTACTGATCAGTAAGGTAATTATCATGAAACGCACTTTTCAACCTACAGTTCTAAAGCGCAAGCGTACTCACGGCTTCCGTGCTCGCATGGCAACTAAGAACGGTCGTAAAGTAATTAATGCACGTCGTGCTAAAGGCCGTGCGCGCCTATCAAAATAATAACTAGTTTATTTTGAATACGTACGCGTTCAATCGGGAGTTACGCTTGTTAACTCCCGAGCATTATCAAAATGTCTTCAAGCAAGCTCATCGAGCTGGCTCACCCCATTTTACCATCATTGCACGCAACAATAACCTAACTCATCCTCGACTAGGTTTAGCTGTCCCTAAAAAGCAAATCAAAACGGCCGTTGGTCGCAACCGCTTTAAACGTCTTGCTCGTGAGAGTTTCCGTAATCAACAACATAACCTTCCAAACAAAGATTTTGTTGTGATCGCTAAGAAAAGCGCTCAAGATTTAAGCAATGATGAAATGTTCAAATTGTTTGACAAGCTATGGCAACGACTGTCTCGCCCCTCGCGTGGCTAGCAATCGGTGTAGTCCGACTTTACCAAGGCCTTATTAGTCCTCTTATCGGACCACGTTGTCGTTTTCAACCAACATGCTCAACTTATGCTGTAGAAGCTCTGAAAGCTCACGGTTTTGTAAAAGGATGTTGGTTATCTAGCAAACGTCTATTAAAATGCCACCCTCTAAATGAAGGGGGCTACGACCCCGTTCCACCAGTTCAAAAACAAGACAGAGATAAATAACGATGGATTCTCAACGTAATATCCTGTTAATCGCTTTGGCATTGGTATCATTCCTACTTTACCAACAATGGAATGTAGCTAAGAACCCAGCTCCGCAAGCGATTGAACAGGCACAATCAAGCAGCTCCCTACCTGCACCATCTTTAGCCGATGAGCTTGACCCAGCGCCAACTCAACAAGCTACAGCGAAAGCGATTACTGTAACAACGGATGTATTAACTCTGTCTATTGATACGGTTGGTGGTGACGTCGTTCAGGCTGACCTAAACAAATACACTGCAGAACTTGATTCTCCAGCGTTGTTTGAGCTTTTGAAAAATGAACCGGGTCACCAGTTTATTGCTCAAAGTGGCCTAGTGGGTCCGCAAGGCATCGATCTGAGCAGTGCAAACCGCCCTCACTACACTGTGAGCGCAGACAGCTTTACGCTCGCTGATGGTCAAGATGAACTACGCGTACCAATGACTTACGCAGCAAACGGTATCGAGTACATCAAGACGTTCGTTCTAAAACGTGGCAGCTACGCAGTCGATGTTGAATACAATGTAGTCAACAACTCTGGCAGCAACGCAACGTTTGGTATGTACGCACACCTACGCCAAAACGTAATGGATGATGGCGGCAGCATCACCATGCCAACATACCGTGGTGGTGCATACTCAACGCAAGACGTTAAGTACAAGAAATACAGCTTCGAAGATATGGAAGATCGCAACCTAAATATCAACCTGACTGACGGTCAAGGTTGGGCGGCGATGATCCAACACTACTTCGCAAGTGCGTGGGTTCCACGTGAAGCACCTGGTACAAACCTATACACTCGCGTCATTGGCAACCTAGCGGACATTGGTGTTCGTATGCCAAACCAAACTATCGCGACTGGCGACACTGCTGAAATGAAAGCAACGCTATGGGTTGGTCCAAAACTGCAAAACCAAATGGCTGCAGTAGCTCCAAACCTAGACCTAGTTGTGGATTACGGCTGGCTATGGTTTATCGCGAAACCACTACACTGGTTGCTATCAACCATTCACGGTTTTGTCGGCAACTGGGGTCTAGCAATCATCCTGCTAACATTCGTTGTTCGTGGTGCAATGTACCCACTAACGAAAGCGCAATACACCTCTATGGCGAAAATGCGCATGCTGCAACCTAAACTGCAAGCAATGCGTGAGCGTATCGGCGATGACCGTCAACGCATGAGCCAAGAGATGATGGAACTGTACAAGAAAGAGAAAGTAAACCCGCTAGGCGGCTGTCTACCTCTACTTCTACAAATGCCAATCTTCATTGCTCTTTACTGGGCACTAATGGAATCGGTTGAGCTTCGTCACTCACCATTCTTCGGTTGGATTCACGATCTATCAGCGCAAGACCCATACTACATCTTGCCGCTACTGATGGGTGCGTCGATGTTCATGATTCAGAAGATGAGCCCAACAACGGTTACTGACCCAATGCAGCAGAAGATCATGACCTTTATGCCGGTTATGTTTACTTTCTTCTTCCTGTTCTTCCCATCAGGCCTAGTACTGTACTGGTTGGTATCGAACATCGTAACGCTTATCCAGCAGACGCTAATCTACAAGTCTCTGGAGAAAAAAGGCTTACATACGAAAACTAAGTAAGTTCGAATAAAGCACAAAGGCGACCAAAAGGTCGCCTTTTTTATTGGAGCTGATTACAATTCAGCTAATCGCATTATTTAGCTCAATAGAGCCAATCAATCATAGGCACACTCTTTATGACTACAGATACCATTGTCGCCCAAGCTACTGCACCCGGTCGTGGCGGTGTCGGTATTATCCGCGTCTCAGGTCCGCTAGCAGAAAAAGTTGCGCTAGAGGTGACCGGCAAAACACTGCGTCCTCGCTATGCAGAGTATCTGCCATTTAGTGATGAAGCGGGCAATCAACTTGACCAAGGCATCGCACTTTACTTCCCTAACCCACACTCATTTACGGGTGAGGACGTGCTTGAGCTGCAAGGTCATGGCGGTCCTGTTGTGATGGATATGCTGATCAAGCGTATTCTAAAAATCGACGGCATTCGCACAGCGCGTCCTGGTGAGTTCTCAGAGCGTGCCTTTTTAAACGACAAGCTCGATTTAGCCCAAGCAGAGGCCATTGCCGATCTGATTGATGCTAGCTCAGAAGAAGCGGCAAAATCAGCACTGCAGTCGCTACAAGGTGCCTTCTCACAACGCATCAATACGCTGGTGGAATCACTAATTCATTTACGCATCTACGTAGAAGCCGCGATTGATTTTCCAGAAGAAGAGATTGATTTCCTTGCCGACGGCAAAGTGTCAGCCGATCTACAAGCCATCATCGACAACCTCGATGCGGTGCGCAAAGAAGCCAACCAAGGCGCAATTATGCGTGAAGGGATGAAAGTGGTGATTGCCGGTCGTCCGAACGCAGGCAAATCAAGCTTACTCAATGCCCTATCAGGTAAAGAATCAGCCATCGTAACCGATATTGCCGGTACCACGCGCGACGTGCTGCGTGAACACATCCATATTGATGGCATGCCACTGCACATCATCGACACAGCAGGTCTACGTGATGCATCAGATGAAGTGGAAAAAATTGGTATTGAGCGCGCGTGGGATGAAATAGCTCAAGCTGACCGCGTGCTGTTTATGGTTGATGGCACGACCACTGAAGCGACCGATCCAAAAGAGATTTGGCCAGACTTCGTTGATCGTCTGCCTGACAGCATTGGCATGACTGTGATCCGCAATAAAGCCGATCAAACCGGTGAAGAGCTGGGCATTTGCCATGTCAACTCACCAACCCTGATCCGCCTGTCAGCCAAGACTGGCGCAGGTGTCGATGCTCTGCGCAGCCACTTAAAAGAGTGTATGGGGTTTGCTGGTGGTCATGAAGGCGGCTTTATGGCGCGTAGACGCCATCTAGAGGCACTAGAACGAGCATCAGAGCACCTTGATATCGGTCAGCAACAACTTGAAGGCTATATGGCGGGTGAAATCTTAGCGGAAGAGTTACGCATTGCTCAGCAACACCTCAATGAAATTACCGGCGAGTTTAGTTCTGACGACCTACTCGGCCGAATCTTCTCTTCTTTCTGTATCGGCAAATAACTATCAAACGCGCGCCATCGGTGCGCGTTTTTTATCGATTAAAAATCAGTAATAGAATCAGCGAGGGATCAAAACAGTATGATTCATATCATTACAGGCAGCACGTTAGGCGGTGCGGAGTACGTTGGCGATCATCTTAGCGATCTGCTGGTCGAAAAAGGCTTTGAAACCACCATTTATAACCAACCAAGCCTCGATGAGATCGACGCTTTAGGTACGTGGTTGATCATCACATCGACCCATGGTGCGGGTGACTATCCAGATAACATCAAGCCATTTATCCAAGCGCTGCAAGATACGCCACCGCGCATGTCTGAAGTAAAATTTGCTGTCATTGCGATTGGTGACTCAAGTTATGACACCTTCTGTGCAGCAGGCAAACATGCGTTTGAGCTACTAGAAGATATTGGTGCCACACCAATCAGTGACTGTTTGACTGTTGATGTATTAGCCCATTCAGTGCCAGAAGATGCCGCAGAAGAGTGGTTACTGGCAAATATTGAGCGTTTTTAATACCAAAATAGCGCCAACAACTCATCTTAAATAAGTGATTAACGTCGATTAGGTCAGCATTGCTGGCCTATTTTTTGACTTGTGGACAGAAAAAACCAACAAAGTGAAAACTGTTTGCACAAAAAACCAGCAAACCATCTGTGTATAACTTAGCGTTTATCCGGTGACTAACCTATAGTTATCCAAAGAATAACTTTGAAGCTCGATCCACCCTGTGCATAACTAGCCATTTTGATCCCAGCTAATCCTCGATCAGATCAAAACAAGATCACATGATATGATCCAAAGAAGAACCATGATCTTGTTGATCATTTTTCACTTATCCACAGATCGCACCGATCCTAATAGTAGATCTAATAAAGAGATCATATATATGAATCTTATATATATTTACTTACTCCCCTAAACTTAAAAAGCACAAAAGCATTTTTCTATCGTCTAGAAAATGGGTAGAATATCGCTCTTTTATCTGTCCGACTTTTCTTGAATACCAGAGGTCAGTTC